>JBFMAB010000041.1:0-173978 GCA_040755835.1 Myxococcota bacterium | reverse complement strand
CACCAGGTCCCGAAATAGCGCACCGCGCATCGCGGCTACGTGCGCGGCCAGCGTCACGCCTCGGAGCCACCGTTTCCCAGTCTGATCCGCGCCGGCGCTCCGGGCCGATTTCTCGACTGCTCTTGAGGCCCGTGTCCAGCACCACGCGCGCCGCCTCGAGGCCGGGCTCATCGGCGCCGCAGCGGCCGTCGCCGTCGCGATCGACGCAGACGCGGCCCAGCACGGCGCCGTCATCGAGCGACGACTGCACGGGCGCCTGCCCGGTGATCCACGCGGCGAGGAGGAGGGCCTGCGTCACGCGCGGGCTCCCGCGGGATGCAGCATCGAGGAGACCGGGATGGCGGCGTGACGATCACCGTGGCCGATCCGACCAGCCTCTCGGCGCGAGGCGACGAACGCGCGCCTGCGCCAGGTGGAAGAGGTTTGGGCCGTGGGGACGTCCCCAATCGCTTCCAGCAGCCCCTGTCGAACCATGCGCCGAGCCGAGGGGCTGATCGGCACCAGCACGGGCGCGTCACGCCACTTCGCAGATGTTCCCCCCTCGAGAGCCGGGGCGCTTGCGAGGCAGCGACGGGACGCAGGAAGCCCGCCCTCGGCCGCCCACGACCCCGGCTGCGTCGGCGGGCCGCTCACGGGCGCACCTCGACGAGCGCAGCCACACGGCTCGCCACGTCCTGCACCGCCACGCTGCCCGACGTCACGTCGAGGTGTGCGGGCGCGCCGCTCGTCGCGGGCGACGGTTTCCCATTGACGGTGACGACGACCGGCCGGCCCGCGACCGGCTCGCCCGAGGCCGTCTCGAGCCACCAGCGCACCCCGCCCGGCTCCCGCTCGAGACGCACATTCACCGGCACCGGCGGAGCGATGCGCACCGGCAGCGAGGTCGCCACGCGCGGCGGCCGCTCCGACGCCGGGTACACCAGCCGGCCCTTTCGCACGACGAGGCGGTGCTGCAGGCCGGGCCACTCCGCGTGGCGCAGCACGTGTTCGCCGTCGGACAGGCGCGGCAGCTCGACGGTGCCGTCGTCCCGCGTGGTGAGCGCGCGCTCGTCCAAAAGGAGCGTCTGCGCCGCCACCGGCAGCCCCGCGAGATCGGTTACCGCCGCGAAGCTGCGCTCGGCCTCGCCCCACGCGAGGAGCCGTGCGGGCTCGGTGCTGGTTGGCCCGAAGGCGCGCAGTTCGACCGACGCGGCGCCCGGCGTCGCCGTCTCCGGCACCGCCCACTCGAGCCGCAGCCCGCCCGTCTCGTCCGAGGGGGCCACCTTCGCCTCGCCGGTGGGCGCCGCCGCCACCGCCGCCACGCCCGCCACCGGGCGATCGAGCGCGTCGCGCGCCTCGAGCCGGCCCCGGAAACGCCCGCCGGCGTAGGCCACGGCCTCCTCCGCGCCGGGACGCAACGACGCGACCGGCCCCTGCCCGAGGACGATCTCCAGGTGCTCTCCCGAGTCGTTGCCGCCCTGCCGCCAGCGCGCGTCGATCCGCGCCACGCCGTCGCCGCGCTGCCGCGGCGCCAGCCACGTCCACTCGAACAGCCCCGGTCCAACCTCGCGCGACGGCCCGAGCGTCCCGCTCGAGGTGCTGAGCTGCACGCGCGCACCCTTCGCCGCCGCGCCGAAGCGATCCGACGTCGCGCACAGCACCCGCGCGCGGGCGTCGCCGTCGGCCGGCACGCGCGTCGGGGTCGCGACGCACGCGAGCTGATCGGTGGGCGGTAGCTTGAGATCGATGGTCGATCGCCGCCGGTTGCCCACGCGGTCGATCGTCTCCCCGGCCGCGGTGCCGTAGCCCGGAGGCACCACGACCGGGAGGCGGAAGCTGCCGTCCGGGGCGGCCTTCACCGGGCCGAACGTGTTGCCCGCGATCGTCATGCGCATCTCGGCGCCCGGCTCGGTGCGGCCGGGGACCTCGACCGCGCTCGCCAGTGGGACGCGCAGGACGCCGATCGCGCCGTGTACCGACTGCGGGTGCGGCCACGCCAGGAAGGCGACAATGACCGCGACCTCCGGGAAGCGCGTCGTCGGCAGCCGGTAGCGCGCGCGGTAGCGCCCCGGCCCCACGCGCTCGACGGCGCCGATCTCCCCCACGTTGGCGCGGAGCACCGGCGCGGCCGCCCCGCTGCCATCGCCGCCGACGATCTCCAGCGTCGCCTCGGTGTCGCGTCCCTTCACCGGCGAGGCCGGCGTCACCGTCGCGCTCACCGACGTGGCGGGCGGGCCGACCGCCAGCCGCCGCGAGTCGCTGCCGGAGGTGAGCGTCACCTGCCGGGTCGACGCTTCTGGCACGACGAAGTACCGGCCCGCGGCCAGCGCCTTCACGGAGGCGCCCTGCGCGGTCAGCGGCTGCGTCGCGTGGACCTCGAAGCCGTCAGGCGAGACCGGTTCGAGCGGCGTGAGGAGATCTGCGCGCGCGGCGGCAGTCCACGCCAGGCAGGCGATCGCACCAGCGACGGCTCCCCAGTGGCCGAGGCGCATCAGCGCCGGAGTCTACGTCGCTCCTGAGCTCGCGCGACGCGGATCGGCACCGCACGGCGACGCAGCAACACGAGCCCCAGCATCGCCAGCAGGGCGGGCCACGCGAGGCCACCCCCGGTCGAGGTGCAGCCCATGGCAGGCGTGGGCTCCGCGTCGAGGCCGTGACGCGAAATGGCGGTCTTCTCGTGGTGACGCTTCCCGTCCTTCTTTCCGTCGCCTTCGTGGGAGCGGCCATGGCGACCTCCATCATCTCCGTGGCGGTGGTGATGGTGACGATGGTGGTGATGGTGACGGTGGTCGTCATCGTCGTCGTCATCGTCGTCGTCATCGTCACAGCCCCCGCCACCCTGCCCGCACACCGGCACGGCTGTGGCCCCACACACCTCCGTCAGCGTCACCGCCACGGCGGTCGACGGCAGCCAGCTGTCGCCGTTGTCGATGTGGAGCTCGACGGAATCGACCTGGACCAACGAGCCCGGGTGAAGGGGCATGCCGCGGCCCGTGCAGAACTGGAACTGGTACTTCTGGCCGGCCGCGACCTGGCCCGGCGAGTTCGGGTGCGCCTGGCTGGCGCCGCCGCGGTACTTGCAGGTGGTCTCGCAGCCACCGGAGAGACGCAGCGTCAGCCGCGCCCAGTGGTTGCCTGCGTTGCCCGCGGTGACCGGAAGCTCCGCTGGGAGCGCGAAGGTGAACGGCGTCGCGAAGGTCGCGGTGCCGTCCGTCCAGCGCGAGGGGCTGTACAGCTTCTGCGCCTGGAGCGTGCTGGTGCGGTTCCCACAGGTCCCGCCGCCGCCACCGCCGCCACCGCCGCCCGGCAACGCGAACGTCGCGCTGTAGATGTTGCGGCTTACGCCGTCGGGGTCGTCGTTCGCGTTCCAGACGATGCGGACGTCGCCGTTTGGCAGCACGGTGACGTCATTGAGCGTCTCGTTGACCAGCGACGTGTCCGTCAGCTGGTACAGCGTGTTGCTCACGAGATCGTAGAAGAAGATGTCCGAGGCGAAGGCGCCGTCCGCGCGGGACTCGAACGCGATCACGTTGCCGCGGATGCTCGGGTTGGCCTGGCGGCCGGGGATCTCCAGCGGCGTCTCGGCGCCACCAGTCACGGGCCGCACGAAGATGTCGGTGCCCGTCGTGCTGCCGGCGCGGGTGCCCTCGTAGACGACCAGCGTGCCGTTGGTGTCCGGGTTCGAGGACGGCAGCGGCGCGAAGCTCGAGCTGACCCACGCGCCCGACGACTTCACGGCCAGCATCACCTCGCAGTTGAAGACGCCCGACGGGCACTTCTCCCAGACGAGCACGGCGCCGTCTGGCGACACCGCGGGGTTCTGATCCGTCACCAGGTCGTTCGTCAGCCGCGTCACCGCGTTCGTCCCGAGGTCGACGTGCACCATGTCGCCGGTGGGCGAGATGCCGAAGTCGGCGAACAGCAGGCTGTTCGCGCCGAGCGCCACGCCGATCCGGTTGCTCGCGGGCTGGGGATCAATCTCAACGGGCGCAGGCGAGGCCGCGTTCGCGTCGAAGAGGAAGATGGCGGTGCGATCGTTGGGGATGACGCGGGTGAAGACGATGCGTCCCTGGTTCACGTCGGACAGGAGGTCCTGCGCGAAGCCGCCGCCGGGCAGCGCGTTGTCGATCGCGCTGTCGACGCCGCTCGAGTACCGGTAGTACCGGATCTCCTGCGAGGTGGTGAGGTCGCTCGAGTACGCGGCGAGATCGCCGTCCACGTGCGGGTCATACTGGTCACCCGCCGAAGTGTTGAGAGGGACCGTGGTGTGGCTCAACAACCCGCCGCTCACGGGAGCCGTCGAGAGCGAGAGCGCGAGGAGCGCCGTCACTGCCGTGGAGACCATCTACCCTCCTGATGCACCGTGCGACGTCCCGGTGCAGCTGGGTCTCCCTGGCAGGCGTCCGAAGCTGCGACGCCCAGCTCGTCCTGGCGGCCCGGCCGACCGTGCCTCTCCACTGCGTGGAGGCGTGAGGTCCCGTAGGCTTTGCGACGCCGGGTTTCCCCGGTTGTGCCTTGAGCAGGAGACGGTTGCTGGTCAGGAGTGTACCGGCCGCACCGTCCACGGGTCAAACTCACCCCTTGCGGGGCCCCGGCGAATGCGTGTACACGCCCCGCGCACATCGGCCAGGTAGCTCAGCTGGTTAGAGCGGCGGTCTCATAATCCGCAGGTAGTCGGTTCGAGTCCGACCCTGGCCACTGTCGATGCATCCCCTCCCGACGCGAGGGCGGCCCCGGGCAAGTGCTTGCGCCGGGGCCGTTTTTTTGACGCTCGATGGATCCGGCTGTCTCATCCCCCGTGCACAGGTTGGTAGCGGCCTGTAGCTCACACGGGAGCAGACACGATGCACGACACGACGATTGAGCCGAGGCTGGTGGACTCGACGGACACGCACCGCCACACCACCACGCACACCGAGGCCGAGAAGGAAGTGGTCAGCACGCACGTGCTGGTCGAGCAGGAGAAGGTCGAACAGTTGCGCGAGCTCTCCAGGCGGACGCGCATCGCACAGAGCGAGTACCTGCGCGAGGCGGTCGACGACCTGCTCAACAAGTACCACAAGCTTCCGGAGGTTCCCTGATGCCTCCGGGCCTTCGTCGCGCGCAGCGTCGCCTCGATGAGATCCCGCTGTACGACTCCACCGGCGCGCGCCTGCGCCTGGTGCCGCCGCCGCCTGACAAGCCCGTCGAGGTCGAGCCGTCGCCCCTGATGGAGGCGATCCTCAAGTACCTCGAGACGGCGAGCTGACGTGCGCCGCCCCGGCGCGCGATTCGCCGGGCGGGGAGACGGGCGCCTGCAACTGCTGCTGCTTCGCCAACGCCTCGGCCCCGAGCCGCGCCTCGCGCTTCGAGCGCCACCGAGACACGAAGAACGCCACCACGACGATCACCGCGAGGGCGATCAACACGCCCCGCTGCCCCTTGCGGATCTGCTCGATCAGGTACTCCAGCTCGCCGCCGAAGCGGAAGCCCAGGTAGACGAAGACGGGCGCCGACGCGAGCGCGGCCACCGAGTCGAAGAAGAGAAAGTGCGAGTACCGCATGCCGACCGAGCCGGCGGTGAAGTACGTCGGCGCGCGCACGCCCGGGAGGAAGCGGGCGATCATCACCACCTTCTCGCCGTGCTTTTTGAACAGCTCCTCCACCCGCGCGCGCTTCGCCGGGGTGATGACGCGGCTGAGCAGCCCCGTCTTCTTGATGCCCACCTGCGAGCCGAAGCGCCGGCCCAGCATGAACATCAACGAATCACCGAGGATGATGCCGACGTAGCCCGTCACCATCATCAGGAACAGGTCCGCCTTGCCCTGGAAGACGAGCGAGCCGCCGAGGATCAGCGAGACGTCCTCGGGCACCGGCAGCCCGATTCCGCACAGGAGCAGGATCCCGAAGACGAGCAGGTACGAGAAGGCTCCCCCGGCGCTCTCGAACAGGCTGGTGAGGAGCTGTTCCACGTTGCGGCTACTTCTTCGCCGGGCGGCGCGTCTCGATCTTCTGCATGGCGTCGAGGGCCCAGGTCTCGACCGGCTTCCCGTCCTCGAACAGCTTCGCGACGTCCTTGATTCCGAAGGCGCCCTTCGCGGCGGCGGCCTCGTACGCGGCGTCCGGCGCGTCCAGGGCTTTGAGCGCGCAGGCGAGGCTCAGCACCTCGGTGGCGTATTCGCCGACCGTCCGCGCGTTGGAGCCGGCCAGCTGGGCCTCGCGCAGCACCGCCGCGCCGCCGCCCCACTTGGCCGCCTGCTTCTCCACCGCGGGCCCGACGGTGAGGGCCGCGAAGGCCTTGAGCAGCCCCGCGACGTTCGGTTGGTCGCTGGGGCCGGCGATGAGGAACGCCTCACCCTTCTCGCCCCACACCGCGCGGACCTGGTCCTGCGCGTCGAGGAGATTCACCAGGAGCAGCACCTCGGCGCTCTCAGGCACCCGGAGCAGCCCGCGCGCCTTCTGCAGCGGTCCGTCCACGCCCGTCAGGTACGTCTTGAGCGACTTGCGATACTCCGCCTGGACCTGGCCCATCACCTCATCCAGCTTCCAGCCGGCCCAGGCCTTCGACATCACCTGCTCGAAGCCCTTGAGATCCGCCAGCTCCTTCGCCTTCGGGCCCGCGGCGAACGGCGGCGCATCCGCCTGGATCGCCCAGGACAGGTAGTGGCCGAGCGAGGCCGGGTGGGCGTCGAAGTACGCGTCGGCGGCCTTGCGAACCTCAGGATCGCCGCCGATCACCTTCGCCCGCACGAGCTGGCGCACGGGCGAGTAGTTCACCTTGGGGACCGGCTGGGTGCGCGTCACCGGGCCCTCGTCGAAGCCCAGCGCGTTGAAGATCGCGAACAGCGCGAAGACGCGCTCGTCGTTGCGGAGTTCGACGCCTTCCCCGGTGTACAGGCTGGCGAACCAGTCGCCCTGGCTCGCGGCGCGGGCCTCGGACGGCGCCAGCACCGACGACACGAGCAGAGACGACGAGAGGGCCCACAGAGCAAGGCGCGTCATGTGGACGGTGGGTAACCCAGCGGACGGTGGCCTTCAAGGGCCTTCCCGGCGACCCCTGCCCGGCCCGGAGGGCCTACACCTTGACCAGAGACTTCAGCGCGTCCTTGTTGGCCATGACCTTCTGGCCGAAGTGCGTGCAGATCGCCATCAACAGCTTCATGCAGGCCTGCGGCTTCGACGCCATCAGCTTTTGGAAGTCGGACTGGCGGATCTCGAAGGCGGACACCGCGGTCGTGGCGGTGGCGGTGCAGGCTCGCTGCCCCGTCTGGATGAGGGACAGCTCGCCCAGCCAGTCGCCCGGCCCCAATTCGCCCAGCGAGAGTTCGCCGCGCTCGGACTTCGTGCTGAGCGCCACGGTGCCCTCGGCGATCACCAGGAGCGAGTCGGACACCATGTTCTCCGCGAACAGCGGCGTGCCCTGCGGGTAACTCCGCGACGTGCAGATGCCCGCGAGGATGCCCAGGCCCGTGTCCGTGAACCCCTGAAGCAAGTTGCAGGCACGGAGCGCGTCGACGGCTTGCATCACGCCGGCAGATCTAGCATGGACCCGTCAGGGGATCCTGTTTGTCGACGGGCCCGCGGCGCCCTTCTCGGCCGCCCACGCGCGCACGGCGTCGAGGAGCAGCGACTCGCCCGAGGCAGGCGCCGAGGCATCGAAGCCGGCGTCGTCCAGCGCCCGCTCGCTGCGCACGCGGACCTGCCCCTTCGCCCCCGGCTCGACGACGAGGGTCGCGAACGCCTCCTGGCCGCTCGCGCACCGGGGGATCGAGCCGGAGAGGCGGGCGACCACCGAAGCGACGCGTGGATCCGGTCGGCCTGCGCGGACCTCGAAGCACGGGGCGTCGTCCGACAGGCGCACCAGACTGACCGCTCGCGACACCGCGCCCAGCCGGTCCGCCTCGACCGAGGTGAAACTCCCCGCCGCGACGCTGACGCGACCCTCGCGCAGGCCCGAGGACTGCTCCAGCTGCACCAGCCAGGCCCCCGGCGGCACGGCCAGCCGCCGCGCCTCGGGCCGCCGCACAGACACCAGCGGCTTGCCGCTGTCCGCGTCCTTCACCGCGACGCTCACGACGCCGTCGGGCAGCAACAGCCCCGCGCCCTTCCCCGGCGACGAGAGGATCAGCTCGCCGTAGCCGGACAGCCTCGTAGCGAAGCCCGGGTGCTGGCCGCTCTGGCCTTCGGTGGTGCGCTCGAAGGCGAAGCGGTACGCCTCCTCGAGCGACACCCGGCCGTCGCCCGAGCGATCGCCCGCGCCGCGCAGCGCCGCCAGCAGGTGCTGGGTGAAGACGCTGCCCTGGAACTGCCCCGCCTCCAGCGACGGCTCATCCGACGCGCTGGAGGTGATGAAGGCATCGCCCTTCACCGTCAATTCGTCCTCCGCCTCGATGGTGAAGGTGGGTGCTTCGCGTGCGCCCGCCTCCAGCAGCCCCGACGCCTGGCACCCGTCGACGATCGTTACGCGCGCCTTCGCTCCGGTGGCGGCGACGAGCGCCTTCAGCTTCGGCCAGGCGAGCGCCTCACTCCCCGGCAGCAGGCCCTTCGCCGCGTCGGCGTGGCTCGACAGGTACACCACGAGCGACGTCTGCGGGTTGGCCGCGGCCCGGCCCTTCGCCCAGGCGAGCGCCGCCTCGAGCTCCGCCAACGGCCGCCCGGTGAGCAGCTTGAGATCGCCCTTGGCGACCCCGCCCACCTCGGTGAACGTCGCCGCCACGCGGGCTGCGTCGGCCTCGGCGTATTTGAGCGGCGCGCGCGCGGCCGAGCCGCCGTTGTGGCCGTAGACGATCGCCAGCGTGAGCGGCGCTCCCCAGGCGGCGGCCGAGAGCAGCGCCGCGACGGCGAAGAGCGTACGGCTCACGGCGCGACGCCCTCGCACGAGCCGCCGACGGCCTCGAGCTTCTTGCGCGCCTCGTCCGAGCCGAGCTTCACCGCCGTGCAGAGATCCGCGAGGCCCGCCTCGCGCTCGCCCTTGAGCACGCGGCCCGCAAAGCGCAGGAGATAGCCCGCGGCGTAATCGGGATCCGCGGTGATCAGCTTCTCCGCCTCGGCGAGCGCGGCGTCGATCTCCTTTTGCTGCAGCAGCACGCCGGCGAGCTGCGCGCGCGCGTTGAGGAACTTCGGCGACTGCGTCGTCGCGGCAGTGAAGGCCGCCCGGGCGTCGTCGAAGCGCTCCTCGGCGATCGCGATCTTCCCCGCGAGGAACTGGGCGTTGGCGAAGCCGGGGCACGCGAGCGCCGCGTCGAGCGCCGGGCTCCGCTGCTTGAGATCCTCGAACGACGCGCGCGCCAGGAGGTACGCCGCCTCCGGCGACGGCGACTCGATGAGCCGCAGCGCGTTCACGTCGCGCACCGCCTTCGCGAGGCGCTCGGCCTCGTCGGCGCGCCGGCAGGACGGCGGCGGCAGCGGCTCCTTCCACGAGCCGTAGATCGCGTCGAGCGCGGCGAAGGGCTTCCCGTTCGACGGCGGGGCCGGGTCGGGGCCCGCGCCGGTCGCGCCCGAAGCGGGCTTGAGCGCGAACACCGCGACGAGCCCGAGGACGGCCGCGAGGCCCACGCCACCGGCGACGAGCGGCAGCTTCGACCTCGGCGCCGCCGCGGCGCGCTCCGGCGAGCGGTCCACGGCCCGGGCGCCGGCGTGGGGCGTCGCGAGCGCGGCGCTGCCCGCGCCCGGCGTGGCGGTCAGGCCCCGCTTGTTCACGTACCAGGACAGGATCGCCACCATCGAGTTGAGGCTGGCGACGGCCTCCTCGAGGCCGACCTGCACCGGCGCGTCGGCGAGGCTGCCCGCGTGATCGTGCGAGGACAGGTTGCCCCAGGCCTGCACGGTGCCCATGTGCGCGAGGATGTTGGTGGGCACGATGCCGGCGTTGGCCTGCTGGCGGAACTTCGTCACCAGCTCGTCCAGCATCGCCTTGCCGGGCGTCTGCTTGAGCTCCTCGGTGACGAGCGAGCGGAGCACCGCCTCGAGCACGAGGCGGGCGTTCTGCATGACGCCCTTGAAGTCGCCGGTGCGGCCGCGGCTGACCATCGCGTCGATGTCGTCGCGCGCCCGGCCGAACAGCGGCGCGAGGGAGGTCAGCTTGACGAGGAGCGGTTCGATCTCGACGGCCATGGGCTCACTTCGTCAGGTTGAGGAGGTCGAGCTGCGCGAGCTTGAAGTCCGGCTGCTCCTTCACCACCTCGTTGAGCAGCTTCACCGCCTGCGTCTTGTCCTTCTTGTCCCTGGCGTCGAGCGCGCGCGAGTACTTCACCGCGGTGCCGACCGGCAGCTTGTGCGCCTTCTTCGGCGGCTCGTTGGCCACCTTCGCCGCGCCGGACGCCACCAGCAGCTTCGAAACTTCCGCCACGACGCGCTCCTCGGTCGCGAACACGTCCTCGAGATCGAGCTCGGCCTTGATCGACGCCTTCGCCATCGCCGCGCTCTTCTCGACGTCGACGATCCGCACCAGCAGCCGGTGCGGGCCGATGCCGCCGCCCGGCTTCGGCGCCTCGACGATGGTGCCGATGACGATGAACTGCGCGCCGATGAGCTTGCCGATCCTCGCGGCCGTCTTCGGATCCGAGAAGCGCGTCTCGCCCAGCTTCAATTCGGCCAGCACGTCCTCGATGCGCGAGCGCTCGACGACCGTGAGATCCGTGCTCTGCACGAGGTCGGTGATCATGAGCTCGGACAGGCCCTTGGCCAGCACGCCGAGCTCCTTCTGGTTGGATTGCACGTCGAAGTAGAGCACCGACACGCGCACCGGCTCGGCCGCGAAGACGAGCGCCGAGGCGAGGAGCGCGAAGAGCGAGGCTGCTCGGACCATGCGAAGTGTCATAGCGTGCGCGCGCACCGCGACCAACGGGACACGCCTCCCGGGGGAGGACCCGCCGACAGGCCGCAAGGTGCAGACTTTCTTTCACTGACGCGGCGCGCCGGGGCGGCCCTATGCTGCGGGGCCGCCGCCCATGGATCCCGCGCTGGAACAGACGCTGTCGGCCCTCCTCGATCCCGCCCGTACCTCCTGGAGCCACGAGCGCTCCCAGCCCGGACAGGAGCCCGCCGATGGGGAACTCTTCCTCGGCGTGGGCACCCGCGATCCGGCGCTGCCGCCCCACCCGCGCATGTTGTCGTGGAAGCTGCCGCAGTGGCGCGCCGCCAACCTGCGATCGACCACCGAGGCGGTGCTGCGCTCGGCCGAGGCGCTCGATGCGCACTCGGGACCGCTCCGCTTCCGGCTTCACGAGCCGACGCTGGACTGCACCACGGCGGCGGTGCTGGCGACCTACCGCGTGCTGCACCACCGCTGGCCGGAGGGACTGGACGGCCTCGTCGAGTACGTCAGCGAGTGGGAACAGGGCCGCACCGAGAGCGCGGGGTATTACGAGCGCGCGCTCGCCTCGGTCTTCTACGCGTCGATGCAGGTGTTCCGCACCAGCGCACCGGGCCCGTCGAGGCCGCTGCTTGAGCTGATCGTCAAGGCGCTGGACCGCGGGCTCGATCAGGAAGGCCTCGCGCGGCTGCCGGAGGAGCTGATCCTCAAGCGCATCGCTCGGCGCCTGAAGGCCGACGCGGACCTGTACCGCGCGGAGCTGTCCCGCGGCTGGAAGGTGCAGCTCGACCTGCCCATCGACAACCAGCCGGGCAGCGCCTACCGGCGAATCGACGCGCTGTTTCTCTCGTCGCCGCAGGACGTGACGGTGTTGAAGCTGCTCGCGCGGCCGGACCAGGAGAACTCGAGCTACCGCCGCGGCTTCGAGCTGCTCGCGATCCACGCCCCCAACGAGCAGAACGCGTGGGGCAAGCACACCATCTCCATCGCGCCCGAGAGCCCGGGCACGCTGGCCGATCTCGCCTTCACGCTCGACCTGCTCGAGGGCGAGACGACGCCCGACGGCCAGCCGCGCCAGAAAGGCAAGCCGCGCTTCCCCAACCAGCCGCCGGAGCTCGAGGGCCTGTCGGACCCCTGGTACTCCGACGGCTACGCCTGGGCGAAGGGCCGCAGCACGATCGTCGCCCCGCCCTTCGCGGGCACGCGGCTTTCCCGCGAGGAGCTGTGGGAGGCGGTCTGGCAGCGCTTCAACGTCGGCCGCCACGTGCAGGTCACCTCGTCTCGCACGGTGTACCTGCGCCCGTACCGCATCACCCGCGAGCTGGCTCCCGCCGATCTCGAAGCGAAGGGCTGGCGGCGCTCGGCCTGGCAGGAGTCGATGACGGGCTTCCTGCCGTCGGTGGAGGCGTCTTTCCTTTCCAACGAGGCCGGCGCGGACGTGGTGCACCTGGAGCGGGCGTCGCAGTCGGCGCGGGTGCACCTGTCGCTGTACGCGAGCAACCTCGCGCTCGTGTGGATCGAGGAGACGCAAGGGCGCTCCACGCTGCTCGAGCTCTCTGCCCGGCAGGCGGCGCTGGCCGAGGGGACGTCGTTCGCGCGACTCCCCGAGCTGGCCGAGCTCGACAAGGTGCTCGAGCCCATCACGCAGCAGAAGTGGTTCGTGTACGGGGCGTACCGCGTGAACCGCGCGCGCTCGACGATGCTGGACACCTCGCGCAGCGTGCAGGGGCTCTTTCACGCGCTGGCGAGCGGCGAGGCGCCGACGCTGCAGAACCTGCCGTCGGAGTCGGCGATCGAAGCGCGCCGCGTCCACGTCAGCCGGGACGAGGAGCACTGGTTCACCTCGAGCGGCGGCGCACGGCTCGAGCTCAACCTGGAGGATCGGGCGACGCCGCCCGAGTTCGACCGCGACTTCGCTCTCTTTCTCCTGACGACGGGCCAGCGCTACGCGGCCTTCGAGATCACCCGCCGCATGGGCGAGGTCGAGCGGAAGAGCCGCACCAACCGCTGGCAGTCACTGGCGCCCACCCGAACCCTGCGCGGCGACGTCATGCTCTTCATCAACTCTCTCTGGTACGCGCGGGTCAGCGACGATCCGGATCTCGACGCGCGCTACGACGCCTGGCGCGAGCTGCACGGCATGGAAGAGACGGTGGACGCGCTGCGCAGCCAGACCACGGAGCTCGACCAGTACCGGCGCGAGGGTTTCGAGAACATGGTGGGCGTACTGCTGTTCCTCTTCCTGCCGATCACCATCGTGTCGGGCTTCTTCTCGGGCGCGCAGTTCAACGAGATGGAGCTGCGGCTCGGCCTGCCGTGGGTGACGGGCGGTTGGAAGATCTTCCTCATCTACACCGCCTTCTTCTCGGCGCTGGTGTACGGCGCGGTGCTGGCGTCGCGACTCGTCAGCTGGCGGAAGCGGTAGCTACTGCCGCTTCAATTTGAACTCGCCGTCGGTGAGCTCGATCCGGGGGCGCAGCGGGTCGGACGTGGGGAAGGTGGCGCTGAAGGTGCCTTCGTCGAAGCCGCCCCGCCCCTCCGCGAGCTTCTTCACGGTGCCGCTGCACTCTCCAAGAAGCTTCCCCAGATCGTAGTGCGTGTACTCGGCCGACTCGCAGCGCCACCGGTCGCCCTCGCGCACGAAGCGGAGCTGGATCGGCTGGAGCCTCACCCCCGCGGGCGTGGCGAGGCGGTTGACGCCCTCGAGCGTCAGCGTGCCGCCGCTCAGCGAGGACGCGAGCCCGTCCACGAACTCGACTTCCCAGTGGCGGTCGAGGCGCGAGAAAAACCAGGCAGTCTCTCCGAGCGCCGGGCCCACCTCGCACCACTCGAGGCGTCGCGAGGAGAGCAACGTGTCGCGCACGGAGTAGCCCGCGGCGACGCTCTTCCGGGTGAAGGCCTGGTACAGCGCACAGTCGTCGTGCTGGGCGGCCTCGCGCGCGAGCTCCGAGTACACCTGGCCGATGGATCGGGCGACCTTCTCGTTCTTCCCGCAGGCCTCATCCATCTCCTTCGCCATCTTCTCGAGGCCCGGCAGGCCGAACTGCTCCAGGTAGTCCGAGCGGTGCCTGGCCCCGACGATGAGATCCATGCCGTCGCAGCCCTTGAGCGCCTTCACCCAGCGCTCGTCGTCCTGCAGCTCTGGGAGCCGCCCGGACAGCGCGTCCTTGATCCGCGACTCGAAGCGGCTCGCGCTCGAGGACGTGGGGAAGGCGTCGAGGAAGCGCTGCAGCTCGGTCACCGAGCCATCCACGTTCCCGACGCCGAGGGCGGCGTTCGCCTTGAGCTCGATGAGCGTGCTGACCTCGTACTCGGCGCGCGGCTCCTTCTTCGCCTTCTCCATCGCCCTGGCGATGCGCGCCTCCGCCTCGTCGAGGACGCGCTGGCGCTCCTTCGGATCGACGAAGCCCAGGGCCGGGGCGACCGCGAAGGGATCGCCGTCGTTCGCCATGCCGAACAGCACGAACTGCGCACTGGGCAGGAACTCTTGCAGGCTGACGTCGCCGAACTTCGCCTCCTGCGCCAGCTTCGCCTCGCTGGGCGGCAGCTGCGCCGAGGCCCACGGGAAGCGTTTCTGTATGCGCGCCAGCTCGTCGTCGAGGCGCCGCTGGTTCTCCAGCCAGGCGCGCATGCCGAGCAGCGCCTCCCCTTCGTGGCCCCGCCGCACCACGCGCACGTGCCCGCCGTGCGTCGACAGGTGCTGCTTGAGGACGCGGAGGAGGTACCGGCCTTTGAGCATGCGCAGGGCGAGGTGGCGCTGGGCGTCGGCCTGACTCATCGAGTCGAGCTTGCCTTCCGCCCTCAGGCCGTCGTCGATCACCCTGCCCAGCTCGAGCGCCGCGCCGCTGATGAGATCCTTCTTCTTGAGCTCGTACTCCTGGAAGCGGGCGAGCAGCTCGTCTCGCCGCTCGCGCGCGAGGAGAAAGGTGGGCGACCTCGAGACGAGCGCCTGCATCGCCGCCTGCGCTTCCTTCAGCTTCCCCTGGTCCGAGAGATCGATGGCCGCCGAGTACGCGACCAACGCGTCGAGACTCGGCACCTTCGCGCGCCGCCGCTTCGACTCGTCGGGCACGAGCTTCGCGTCGATCACCGCGATCAGCTTGTCCACCAGCTGCTGCTCGATGTCGAAGATCTTGTCTTTGTCGTCGGTGACGACGATGCCAGCCTGCCCCACGCCCTGGTTCCGTTCGACGTCGATGATCCGCGCGGTGACCCGGAGCTTGTTGCCCGACAGGCTGAAGCCCCCGGCGACCGCGTACTTCGCGCCGACCAGCTTGCCGACCTTCACGGTGGTGGACTGGTCAAAGGCCTTCGTGGACTGGAGCTTGAGCTCGCCCAGCACGGTCTCGAGCCGGTCGCGCTCGACCACGGTGACGCCGTCCCAGGCGATCAGGTCCGTCACCATCATCTCGGCGAGCCCCTTCCGCAGGACGTTCAGCTCCGGGGCGTTGGTGTTGTTGTCGAAGTACATCACCGAGATGCTCGGCTTCTCGGCGACGGCCAGCGTCGCGAGCAGGATCATCGACGTCATCGCGACTGCTCCTTGCGCTCCTTCGCGGCGGCCAGCTGGGCGCGCATGCGCGCGGGCCGCACGTCGGGGTACTTCGTCGCCAGCGCCTCGAAGGCGGCGCGCGCCTCGGACCACTTGCGGTCCTCGAAGAGGTCCATCGCCCGGCCGTACTCCACCGCCAGCTGAAGGCTGATCTTCTTCACCGGCTTGCGTGGACCGGGCGGGGCCCCGTCGCGCAGCCCGCCGAGCGCGGGGCCCAACACCGCCTCGAGATCGAGCACTCCCCCCTTCGACGCCACCGGCCGGCGCTCGTCGTTCCCGCTCGAGCGCACGGTGACGACCCAGTCGTCCCCCCTCACCTCGGCGTCGAACCAGAACAAGTGGTTCCCGCCGTGGTACGCGCCGCCGGACTCGATCGCAAAGCCCCGCGCGCCGATCTCCTCCTCGAGCAGATCCTGGAGTCCCTTGCGGACCAGCGGGTCGCGCTCGTCCTTGTAGCCGTTGTTCGTCACCGAGACGCGCACCAGCGCGGGCAGCGTGTCCTCGGAGAAGCCGTAGGTGCACCAGCCCTCGTCGCGCTCGAGGTACGTACCGAAGCCGCGCGGGCCCACCTGGCCGAACGTGTACTTCATGAGGTGCCACTTCTTCGCGCGGTCGCAGTCCTCGGCGCGCGCCGCCGTGCTGGCGAGCGACGAGTAGAAGCGCTCCCAGGCGGACGTGAGGCCGGGCACGCCCAGGCACTTCTCCTCGAGGATGCGGGCGATCTCGTCGAGGCCCTTGAGGCCCGCGCGCCGGAGGTGGAAGCGGATCTCCCCGGGCGCGTGGAAGTCTTCACAGTTGGCGAGGTCTCTTTCGAACTCCGCGTGATCGCGCCGCTCGTTCCCCGACCCCTCGATGATCGCCTTGATCGCCTTCTCGGCGCGCGTCGCGGAGTCGGAGGTCGGCAGTGCGTCCATCAACCGCTGCCACGCGGACGCGGCGTCGTCGTCGCGGCGAAGCTCCTGGAGCAGCTCGGCCTTCGTCTGGATCGTTCGCGCGAAGAGGTTCTCCTCGTAGCGGCGGTTCCCCGGCGGCGCCTTCTTCCACGCGGCCTCGGCCTGGTCGATCGCCTCGTCGAGCTCCGCCATCGCCACGTCGAACTCCGCCGGCACCAGCGCGCCCAGCGGGGGCGCGACGTCGAAGTTCTGACCGTCATTCAGCTCGCCCAGCACGATGAACTCCGCGAGGTCGCTGGTGAGCTCGATCGGCGACACGGTGACGCGCTCCTTGAAGCCGGCGGCCTTCACCTGCTCGAGCAGCTCATCCCGGAACTCCAACGAGCCGCGAACGCCGTGCTCGGGCGTCCACGCGGTGGCCTCGTCGCGCAGCGCGCGCTCGTTCGCCACCCACGCCTGCATGATCTTGAGCGCGTCGGCCTCCTTGCCGACCTTGACGACGCGGGGGTGGTCGAGCCGCCACGACAGCGCCTGCTTGAGGAGCCTGGCGAGGAACTGGGCCTTGAGCCCGCGCATGAGCAGCATCCGCTCCTGCTCGGGCCGCGGCAGCTTCGAGAAGTCCTTCACCTTCGCCAGCTCGTCGTCCGCCCGCTTGCCGAGCGCGGCGACCGCGTCGGTCACCGCGTCCTTTCGGCGCTCCTCGGCCTCCTTGAGCTTCTTGAGCAGGTACTCCTTGCGCTCGCGGGCCATGCCGAAGGTGGGCGACTTCGAGACGACGGCGGCCATCGCCTTCTGCGCTTCGTCGATGCGCCCGCGATCAGAGAGATCGATCGCCCGCGAGTACTGCAGCAGCGCGTCGAGGTTGGGCGCCTTCGCGCGCTTGCGCTGGGTGGGGTCCTTCAGCCGCAGGTCGATCGCGACCGTGAGTTTGTCGACCAACTGCTGCTCGATGTCGAAAATCCTGTCCTTGTCGTCGGTCACCTCGACCGAGCCCTTGCCGACGACCTCGCCGGTCCTCTGGTTGATGATCCGTGCGGTGACGCGCAGCTTGTCTCCCTGGAGGATGAAGGCGCCGCCGATGAGGTGCGTCGCGCCGACCAGCTTGCCGACCTTCACCGTCGTCGACTTGTCGAAGGCCTTCGAGGACTGCAGCTTGAGTTCACCGAGCACGGCCTCGATGCGGTCGCGCTCGACCACGGTGACGCCGTCCCAGGCGACCAGGTCCGTCACCATCATCTCGGCGAGGCCCTTGCGCAGCACGTCGAACTCGGCCTGGTTCGTGTTGTTGTCGAAATACAGCACCGCGACGACGGGCTTCGCGTCGGAGGCGGTCGCGCCGAGCACGGCCGCGAGGAGGATCGAGGTCATGGCGTGGCCCCGGGCAAGAACAGGAACTGGCCGCTCCTGGGGAGGTGCTCGTCGAAGCGGAAGAACTGCGGGTGCTGCTCGGCGCGCTTGAGCTCGCGCACGGCGGTCGGGACACGCGCCTTCACGAAGCGGGCGAGCTCCTCATCGGTGACGACCGCGTCGCGGTTGGCGTCGGCCTGCGGCGCGCCCGAGGCGCCCAGCCCCTCGAGGAGGAACGCGGTCAGCGCGGAGTGGCCGCCCCACTGCCAGGCGCCGGGCTCGGGCTCGTCCTCCCACGCGCGCTGGCCCTTCGTCCCGGCGGTCAGCACCACCTCGGCGCGCTCGGCCCACAGGCTCTTCAGCTCGTCGGACAGCCGCTCGTCGCCCTTCGCGCCGACGGCCCAGCCCGAGTAGCAGGTGTCCAGCACCACCATCACGTGCTTCGACGGAACGCCCTTGCGCAGGTCGTCGAGGAGCTCCTGCATGTCCCACCCGCGCACGCTCATCGGCTGGTCCGGGTGCTCGAAGTAGCCGGACGGCTGCAGCACGCCGTAGTCCTTGCGGGCGCCCTTCTCGTACCCGCCGTGGCCCGAGTAGTAGAAGAAGAAGCTGCTCGTCTCGTCGGCGTTGGTGCGGTCGCGGAACTTCTCGACGGCCAGCTTCAAGTTCGCGGCGGTGGGCACGCCGTCGGTCGCCTCACCGGGCGCGGGCACGTCGACGAAGAAGAGGACGTTCTCGGGCTTGTAGCCGAGCCGTTTCACGAGCAGCTCCCGAACGGCGCGCGCGTCGCGGCACGGGGCGTCCAGCTGGTGCTCGCCCTGGTAGCCGCACACGCCGGCCACCAGCGCGTAGCCCTCGTAGGAGCGCGGGCCGTCGTCGGCGGCGAGGAGATCGACGACCTTCGCAGGCGGAATCGGCTCGCCCTTGGCGCCCGACGACTGCGCCGCGACCGCTCCGGCTGGCGCGGGCGACGGCATCGACGGTTCGACGTCGTGCGTGGCGCTGAACAGGTAGATCAGGATGATCCCGATGCTGCCGCCGAGCGCCGCGAGGGCCGCCGCAGGCCGCCGCCGCACCACGCGCGCCCTGGTCGCAAGTACTTCGAGGACGCCCTCGAGCTCCAG
The DNA here is from genome assembly GCA_040755835.1 of Myxococcota bacterium. Classification (GTDB taxonomy): domain Bacteria; phylum Myxococcota; class Myxococcia; order Myxococcales; family Myxococcaceae; genus JADLDB01. Next base: position 155,291 of record JBFMAB010000041.1, on the reverse strand, counting down.
CGACGAGCCTTCCTTCGGCGAGGCGACCAGCGTGCCTTCGTGGCGCGCGCCGTCGTACCAGGGCTTGCCTTCCTTCGCGCTCAAGGCGCCGGCGAGCCAGCCCAGCTTCACTTTGCGCGTCGGATCCGCCGAGAGGACGATCAGCCCGTCCTTCTGGCGAACGAGGAGCAGCGCGCAGTCGGAGTCGCGCCGGGCCCACAGCTTGAACTGCGTGGCGGACGGACGATCGAGCACCAGCAGGCGCATCGAGCGCCAGTTTCCCGACGGCGAGGCCTCGGGCGGCAGCGTCACCTCGAGCTTGCGCGCGCGCTTCAGGTCCTCGGCGAAGAGGCGGTGATCCTCCCGGAGCGCGGAGATGTACCGCTGCATCGCCGGCGCGGCCTTGAGGAAGGCGTCATCGATCAGCGAACCGCCCTTTTCGAGGTGCGCCACGACGAGTTCGAAGAGCGCGCGGGCCTCCTCCTGGAACTTCTCGCGGCTGCCGCCCACGAGGTGCTCCTGCGCCAGCGCGAGGTACACCGACTGGAGCGCGAACTCCGGCGGCACGCGATCGGGCCAGCGGCCCTGCCGAACGTCCTCGGCGTAGACGCACATCGCGGACAGCGTCTCCGGCAGCGGCGCGCCGGCGCGCTCGCGGCCCACGAGAAACCACAGCCACGCGTCGTCCAGCGTGGGGAAGTCGGGCAGCTCGGCGGACTGGGCAGCCGGCCGCGTCTTCCACCACTCGAGCGACGTCATGGCTCCACGTCCGCCGGCTGGAAGAAGACCGGCGCCAGCTTCCTGAGCGCCTCGGCGCGCGCACCCGCGAGCAGCGACGGCCGCACCGGCCTGCCCGCCGCGAGCGCCGCGTCGACGGTGACGGTGCCGTCCTTCGCTACCCGCCGCGCCTCCACCTTCCCTCCGCGGCTGATCAGCACCACGTCAAAGGCGCCGTCGCCGTCGGTGTCGTACGAGAACCACTGCCATGGGCCCCAACCGACCCACGCGAAATCCGTCCCCGGGGCCGCGGCCTTCACGGCGGCTTCGCGCTGCTCGGGCGACAGCCCCTTGAGCGCGTCGGCGTCCAGCTCGAAGACGAGCGCGCTCGCGGAGGCGCGGTCCCCGACGACGGAGACGACGGCCCACTCCAGCCCCGCCACGCCGCTGTCCTCGGCCAGCACGTCGATGCCGATCTCGCGCAGCGGGTCCGGGAAGAGGCCGTGGATCTGCCGCGGCGCCGCGCGGCCCTCCGTCACGGCCACCGCGCCGGCCAGCCGGGCGCGCTCGTCGCCCCGGTAGTGGAGCGCCATGGCCTTGCCGAGCGGCGCGCCGATGAGCTCCGGCTTCGCCGCGCCCCGCCCCTCCGGCGCGACGAAGAACGCATCCTCGACGATCTCGGGCTCGAGCCCGCACGACAGCGCGAGGCGGTGATCCGCAGATCCGACGAGGCCCCAGGCGCGGGCGGACGACGTGACGATCTGCGCCGACGTCAGCGCCTCGCCCTGCTGGAGCGCCTTCGCCACGCTCGCGGGCGTCGCCGCCGGCAGCACCTGCTCGGCGGGATCGAGCACCACACGGACGCCGAACAGCGTCGACACGACCGCGGCGTCGGACCTGCCGTTTCGATCGGTGTCGCGGAGCACCGGCGCGCCCAGCGCGAGCTCGCTCGGCGGCGGGAGTGCGAACGGATCGGGCGCCGGCGCGAGCCCCAGCAGCCGCGCCAACACCGGCTGGAGCTCCGCCATCTTCTCGCCGCGCTCGCCCGGAAAGGCGGCGGCGTCCAGCACCTTCGCCGCGCCGAGGAAGGCCCCCAGCTCGAGGCCCGGCTTCAAGCTCCAGGCGCGCGCCGGCGCGTCGTCCTTCGCGCCCAGCACGACGCGGTCGAAGCGGCCGTCGTCGTCGACGTCGTACCAGGCGATGCGGCGGCCCTCGACGGTGGCGACGGCGAGATCGGGATCCAGCCCGCCGCCGAGGCCCTGCAGGCGCACCATGACGTCCGCCTTGCCCGGCCGCCCGGCGACGTAGAGATCGCTGCGCCCGTCGCCGTCGGAGTCCACCCAGCGCCCGAAGCGCACCAGCTGCAGCGGGTCGGGGACGATCGCCGGCGCCTCGGTGGGCACCGCCTTCAGGAACTTCCGCACCTCCGCGACGTGCACGTGGAAGTTGCTCGTCACCGGCGCGCGCGTGTCGGAACGCAGGAAGGCGTTCACCCCGACGAGCTCGCCCGCGCGGTTGACCAGCGGGCCGCCGGAGTCGCCGGGCGAGATGGTGCAGCTCGTCTGGATCACCAGCCCCGGCGCCTGCTTCTCGATCAGCTCCTTCTGGAGCTCCGCGGACGCGTTCGCGGTACGGCACGCCTCCGCGGCCGTGGCGTCGTCCGGCATCGACGTCTGGCACTGCGCGGCGACCAGCTGCGCGAGGTGCGTGGCCAGCTTGCCGATCGACGACACCTCGCCGTCCTTGATCGCCCAGAGCAGCCCGATGCCGCCGTTCCCCAGCGCCGACACCGGCTCGCCCGGCACCGGGTCCCGCGCCGCGACCTTCACGGCGTGGAGATCCTTCGGCGGTTCGTCCAGCTTGAGGATGGCGAGATCGACGAGCGGATCGCTCTTCAGCACCCAGGCGGTGAGCGGCGTGGGATCCAGCTCCATCACGCCGCCGGCCCCCAGCCGCCCGCGTTCCACCGTCACCCGCCGGCGAAAGTCCGCCGTGTCCGCGTGCGCGATGACGTGGTGGTTGGTGAGGATGAAGCCCTTCGCGTTGACGACGATGCCCGTACCGAAGCCGCCCCCGGCGCGGATCAGCACCGTCGCCGGGGCCACCTTCCGGTACACGTCGCGGATGTCGCCCTTGGCCGCGCCGAAGACAGGCGCGCGCGGCGTCGCCAGCAGCGCGGACTCCGGCGCGACCGCCCGCGTGCCCGCCAGGACGACCGCGAGCGCGCGGGCGTCATCTCCAGGCGCCGACGGAGGAGCCGCCGGCGTCGCCGATGTCGTCGCGCAGCCTGCCAGGGTCACCAGGACGAGCCGCCACGCGCGCAACGATCACCTCACATGCCGGGGAACGAGGAGACGTACTGGATCTTCACGTCCGGGAAGCTCGTCACGAATTGCACCTTGGTGTCCGGGAAGGACGTGACGATCTGCCACTTGCCGCACTTGTCCGGAAAGGACGACACCTTCTGCACCTTGAGGTCGGGGAAGGACGAGACCTCCTGCACCTTCACGTCGGGAAACGATGTGACGATCTGGATCTTCCCGTACAGCTTCTTCCCGTTGAACGTACAGCTCGCCTTGTCGATGCGGCCACCCGCCGTCGCCGACATCGACCAGCCCGCCACCGCCGCCACCGCCACCGCGCACACCACCGCCGCCAGCTTCTTCATGTGGGACAACCTCCTCGAGGGTTCGGGATCAGTTTGACCCCGAACTGGTGGCACGAGTGCAACTTTCGAAGGCGCTAGGCCACCACGCAGCTCTCGGCCTCGACGGCACCCTCGGGGATCGGCACGTTCGCCAGCGACAGGATCGCCGCCTGCCGGCCGAGCAGCGCGCTCTGCGTCGCCGCGTCCACCTGCACCGTACACAAGGCGCCCACCGGCGCGTCGCCGTCGAAGTTCACCACCCGGTTGTGCGGCGTGCGGCCGAAGCGGCGCAGCGGGTTCGTCTTCGAGCGCCCCTCCACCAGGACCTCGACGGCGTTGCCGACGTGCTTCGACATGACCTCGAGGCTGATCTGCTTCTGCAGCGCGTTGAGCCGCTCGAGCCGCCGCACCTTCACCTCGTGCGGCACCGGGCCCCACTCGTCCTCCTTCAGCGCGGCGATCGTCTTCGGGCGGGGCGAGTAGACGAAGGAGAACTGTCCGTCGTAGCGGACCTGCTCGCACAGGGCGTACGTCTTCTCGAAGTCCGCCTCGGTCTCGCCGGGGTACCCGACGATGATGTCCGTGGTGACCGCGATGTCGGGCCGGGCCGCGCGCAGCTTCGCGAGGCGCTCCAGGTACTCGGCCACCGTGTAGTCGCGCTTCATCCGCGCCAGCACCTCGTCGCTGCCGCTCTGCACCGGCAGGTGGAAGTGCGGCATCAGCTTCGGCTCGACGCGGAACGCCTCGACCAACTCGTCCGAGAGATCGTGCGGGTGGCTGGTGGTGAAGCGGACGCGCTCGATCCCCGGCACCTGCGCGGTGCGGAGCAGCAGCTGCGCGAAGGACACGCCGCCGCGGTAGCTGTTCACGTTCTGCCCGACCAGCGTCACCTCGCGCACGCCCACCGTCGTCAGGCGCGCCACCTCCTCGAGCACCTCGGGGAAGGCGCGGCTCACCTCGCGGCCGCGGGTGTGCGGCACCACGCAGAAGGCGCAGACGTTGTCGCAGCCTTTCATCACCGTGACGAACTCGGTGGTGCGGCCGCGGGACGTCTCGGGATCGGCCCGCGGGAAGACGTAGGCCTCGCTGTCGACCCACGCCGTCTCCACCACGCGCACGCGGTCGCTTTGCACGCGGCCGATGATCTCCGGCAGCTGCCCGATGTTGTCGGGGCCGAACACGAAGTCGACGTACGGGACCTTCTCGAGGATCTTCTGCTTCTCCTGCTGGGCGACGCAGCCGCCGACGCCGATCAGCGCGCCACGCTGCAGCTTCACCTGCCGGTACCGGCCGAGCGCCGACAACATCTTGTCCTCGGCCTTCTCGCGGATGGAGCAGGTGTTGAGGATGATCAGGTCCGCGTTGTCGGGGACGGGCGTCGGCTTGTACGCCACGCTCGCGAGGGCCTCGCCCATGCGGTTCGTGTCGTTGACGTTCATCTGACAGCCGAACGTGTGAATGAAGTACCGCTTCTGCATAGGCGGTCCCTTCTGCGGCCTCCATGCCCCCTTCGTCAACCCGGGGCGTGCAGGTGGCCTTGGCCGCCGCCCTCGGCCCGGACCAGCTGGCGGTGTAGCCCGATCAGCTCCTCCTCCCGGGCCGACAACAGCGCCACCGCGTCCTTCCCGTAACGGGCCTCGAGGTCGGACAGATCCTCCAGGCGCGGGAGCTCCTTCTCGGCGCGCTCCAGCACCTGGCGCCCCGTGTCGTCGGACGCCTTCCACTGGCCGAGGCGCTCGTTCACCTCGCGCAGCGCCGAGCGGCGCCCGCAGAATTCCCCGACGAGCGCCTTCACCTTGCCCAACTCGACCACGTCCAGCTGCGCGGCCTTCAGCGCGTATCCGTGGGCAAAGGCGAACCGGCCGCTCCACTCGGCCTCCGTGGACTTCGCCAGCTCCGCGAGCAGCGTGCGCTGGTAGGTGACGAACCGCTCGAGCAGCTCACCCGTCAGGGAGATCGAGGCCAGTCGCAAAGTCTTCAGGTCCATGGCGCCGCGAACGATACACTGTCCGGGTGACGGACTCGTGCCCGTCGGACTCGACTCTCCAGGCCTTCGCGAGCGGTGGCCTCGACGCCGACGCACGCGCGGCGACGGCCCTGCACGTGAGTGGCTGCGCCAGGTGCCAGGCGGCGTTCCTGCCGATCGCGCTGCAGGCCTCGGCCACGCGGCAGACGGCCTTCGACTCACCGCGGGCGAAGGCGCGGCGCGACAGCCACGACCTGCCGCTGCCGCCGGGGCCGGAAGCCGTCACCGATCCGGGCACCCAGGTCGCGGACCCGATGGGGCTCGAGGACACCCACGTGTCGGACGAGCGCCTCAACCCGTTGAGCGCGCCGTCGCTGAACAAGGGCCAGTCGCTCGACCGGTACGTGATCCTCGAGCGGCTGGGCGCCGGCGGCATGGGCGAGGTGTACGCCGCGTGGGATCCGGCGCTCGACCGCAAGGTGGCGGTGAAGATCCTCCGGCCGGAGCTCCTGCAGGACGACCCCGACCTGACCGATCAGCTCAAGACGCGGATGATCCGCGAGGCGCAGGCCCTGGCCCGCCTGAGCCACCCGAACGTCGTGGCGATCCACGACGTGGGCGTGGCGGGGCCGCACATCTTCCTCGCGATGGAGTTCGTCGCAGGGAAGACGCTCAAGGCCTGGCTGACCGAGCGGCCGCGCTCGTGGCGGAGCATCCTCGAGATCTTCCTCGCGGCGGGAGAGGGCCTGGCCGCGGCGCACGCCGTCGGCATCACCCACCGCGACTTCAAGCCGGACAACGTCGTGGTCGGCGCCGACGGGCGCGTCCGGGTGATGGACTTCGGCCTGGCGCACGCGCACCAGGAGACGGCGAGGCGCGAGGTGCCACTCGGCGAATCCGACAGCCCCAGCGCCATCAAGCGCGCGATCACCCAGCCTGGCGCGATGCTCGGCACGCCCGCGTACATGTCGCCGGAGGCGTTGTACGGGAGGCCGACGGACTTCCGCAGTGATGAGTACAGCTTCTGCGCCGCGCTCTTCGAGGCGCTGTACGGCCTTCGGCCCTTCTCGGGGGAAACGCCGGCCGCGATCGCCGCCGAGATGGAGGCCGGACGGCTGCAGCCCGCACCCCGCAACACGCCCGTGCCGCGGCGCGTGCACCAGCTGATCGTTCGCGGGCTGGAGATCGATCCGGCCCGGCGCTTCCAGACGATGCGGGCGCTGCTGATCCAGCTCGGGCGCCGCAAGTCGATGCTCCGCCGCCGCGCCCTCACCGCGCTGGCGGTGGCCACGGTGGCGCTCGCCGCCGGCGTGGTAGGCCTCGTCACACACCGGGAACGCACCCGCTGCGCCGACGTCGAGCAGCGGCTGGCCGGGGTCTGGGACGCGCGCTCGAAGCAGGCGATCCGCGACGCGCTGCTGGCCAGCGGCAAGCCGTGGGCCTCGACCGCGTGGCGCGACGTGGAGAGCCGCCTCGACGCGTACTCGCGGCAGTGGGTCGCCCTCCGCCGGCAAGCCTGCGAGACGCGCGCCGGGGAGAACGACGAGGCCCTCGGTCAACACCTCGTGTGCCTGTCCCGCTGCCTCGCCGATCTCCAGGCAGTGTCGCGGCTGTTGTCCCGGCCCGAGCCGGAGATGGCCGAGCGCGCGGTCGCCACTGCCAGCGCCCTGCCCCCGCTCGCCGCCTGCACCGCCGTCTCACCGCGCCCGCGCGCGCGCGGCCCCGAGCACGAGGAGGCGCTGGCGCAGCTCGCCGCCATCAAGGCTAGCTTCGACGCCGCGCGCTACGCCGAGGCGTTGGCCGACGCGGAGACGTTGGCCACGCGTTCGTCCAGCACCGGAGATCTCGCCACGCTGGCGGAGGCCCGGCTCCTGGCCGCCTCGTCGAAGGCGCGGCTCGGCGACACGCGCGCCGCCGATCTCGCCGTCGAGGAGGCGATCCTCCTCGCCGAGAACGCGCTGGACGACGAGTTGGAGGCGCGCGCCTGGGTGGAGCGCGTCGGCATCGCCGCGGTGGCCGGCAGCCCCGACGCCGATCGCTGGGTGCGCTTCGCCCGCGCCGCCGTCAGCCGGACCGGCTCGCCGCGCGATCTCGAGGCCAGTCTCGCGAACAACGTGGGCGTGCTGGCGTACCTGCAGGGGCGCTTCGACGAGGCGGTGGCGGCCCACGAGCAGGCGCTCAAGCTGCGCGCGGCGCTGCTGGGCGAGCGGCATCCGCTGGTGGCCCGCACCCACTCGAACCTCGGCACCGCCTTGCGCGCCCAGGGGCACCTCGACGAGGCCGCCGGCGAGTACCGCCGCGCGCTGGCGATCGAAGAGGAGGTGCTCGATCCGACCCACCCCGCCGTCGCCGAGACGCTGAACAACCTCGCCAACGTGCTCCAGCAGCGCGGGGAGCTGGCGGCCGCGAAGGAGGCCCACGAGCGCGCGCTGAAGATCAAGGAGGCGGCGTTCGGCGCGGACAGCCTCGCGGTGGCGCTGAGCCTCACCAACCTCGCGGCGGTGCTGCTCGACCAGGGCGACGTCACGGGCGCCGTGGCGGCGCTGCGGCGCTCGCTCGAGCTCAAGGAGCGCCTGGCCGGGCGCGACGCGCTGACGGTGGCGATCACCCTCACCAACCTCGCGCAGGCGCAGCGGCGGCTGGGCGACTGGAGCGCGTCCACGCAGCTCGATCGCCGGGCGCTGCAGATCCGCCGCGCCCGGCAGGGCAACAGCCACCCGGACCTCGCGTACAACCTCACCGGGTTGGGCCAGGCGGAGCTGGAGCTCGGCCACGCCGCGGACGCGAAGGCGGCGCTGGAGGAAGCGCTGGCGCTGCGCACCGCGCAGAACGAGCAGCGCGCCGAAACGGCCGTGGCGCTGGCGCGGGTGCTGCTCAGGACGAAGGGGGGGACCGCGCGCGCGACGGCGCTGCTCGAGGACGCGGTGGCCGCCACGCCGCACGGCAGCCCGCTGCAGCTCGAGGCGCAGGCGCTCCTCACCAAGCACCCGAAGCGCTGATCAGCCCTGCGAGACGTCGGCGCGGAGCCCCTCGAAGCGGCGGCCGGTGAGCCAGCTCGTCGTCAGCACCGCGTCGCTCGAGTACGCCTCGTGGACCGCCGGCACGCGCAGCACCGGGTCGCCTGCCAGGAGCGCGCCGAAGCGGACCTGCCGCCGCGCCTCCAGCGCGTCGTCGCACTCCGCGAGCAGCCTCGTCTTCACATCGGCGATCAAGCCGTCCACCGTCACGGCCGCGGGGATGAGGAAGGCCCCAGCGCCGTGCCCACCGTCGCGTTGCGGAAGTCGCCCTCGAGTTCGCGCTCGGTGCCCGGGTGGCGCGGAGACTCGACGCGATGCGGCGCGTGCAGGCGGCGGTGCTGGAGCTGTTCGAGGCCCGCGCTCTCGCCGGTGTGGCGGTGGAGGACATCGCCACCGCCGCGCAGGTAGGCCCCGCCTCGGTGTGCCGGAACTTCGGCACACGGGAAGACGTGGTGCTGTGGGACGAGTGGTGCTGGGGCTGCTGGAAGCGGCCGTGCGGGAGCGGGTGCGGAAGAACGGGAAGACCCCGATGGGGACGGTGGTGCGGAAGGCTTTCGGCTTCTTCCCTTCGCCCTGACGTTCAGCTCGGGACGAGCTGCGTCGCGACGCGCTCGAGATCGCTGAGCGTCTGCACCGTGACGACCTGGCTCACCGCGCGCGCGTAGCTCGTCATCTCGCTGTCGCCGAAGCCCCAGTTGGCCTTGGGCTCGGTGCTGATCCACACCACCCGCCTCGCCTTGCGCTTCAGTTCCTCGAGCGCCCAGGTATTGGCGGCGTTGAAGTTGTTGCGCCCGTCGCCGATGACGAAGACGGTGGTGCGCCGCGTGACGCTGCCGAGGTGCCCGCGCACGAAGCTGGCCAGCGCGTGCCCGTAGTTGGAGTTGGACGCGAGCGAGATGACGCCGGAGTTGGTCGCCGCGTCGATCGCCTCCTCGGGCTTGCTGTCCTTGAAGTGGCGCGTCACCTCGCCCAGCTCCGACACGAAGATGAAGCTGCGCACCCGCGAGAACAGCGTCTGCAGCGTCGAGGTGAACAGCAGCATCATCCGCGAGGTGTTTCGCACCGAGTCGGACACGTCGCACAGCACCACCACGTCGGGCCGCATCGGCCGGCGCGCGCGGAAACACGGCACCATCGGCACGCCGCCCGCGGTGAGATTCCTCCGCAGCGTGCGCCGCGGGTTGAGCTGCCCTTTGCGCCGCGAGCGCTGCCGGCGAACGAGCCGCGTCTTGATCTTCTCGGCGAGCGCCCGCACCGCGCGCTGGGCGAGGTCGATCTCCTGCCGCGTCAGCTGGCTGAGCGGCCGATCGCTGACGCCGGTGCTGGGCTGCTTGAGCCGCGCGTTCACCTGCCGCTGCACCTCGGCGCGCGCCGCGTCCTCCACCTTCCGCAGCGCGTCGGCGAGGTGCCGCGAGGTGACCTCGAGGCCCTGGCTCGACAGCCCGCGGGCCTTCAGCTCCGCCTCGATGGAGGCGAGGTCGGAGCGCATTCGCTCGCTACCGGCTGCGGCGGCGAGCCGCCGGCTGTAGAAGCCCGTCTGCAGCGCGTTTTGGATCCGGGAGAAGTCGAGCTGCAGCGACGCCTGCCGGAACAGCTGGGCGAGCCGCCCGCGATCGCCCGACAGCGCGGCCTCGGTGAGCGGCGACAGCTGCCCGGCGAGCCGGTCGAGCATGAAGACGACCATCTTGAGCTCGTCGCCCTCGAGGAGCCCCTCTTCCTGGATGCGATCGAGCAGAGATTTCTCGAGGTTCTCCAGCGTCTTCGACGCGCCCGAAAAGAAGAAGTCGAAGGCCTTGTCGAAGGTGGGCACGTCGCCGGCGCGCTTGCAGAGCGTGGAGGCCAGCACCGCGCGCGTGGCGTCGCGATCGAAGACGCCCACCTCGGCCAGCGCGCGCACCGCGTCCTTCGTCTCGCTGACGCTGATTTTGAGGCCGTTTTGGCGAAGGACCTCGACGAACTCGACGACGCGCTGCTCCACGGGACGCGAGGGTAGTCGCGGGCCTGCGCGTGGTGCAACGCGGCGCTCAGGTGAGCAGGCCGGGCATCGCCGCCAGCAGCGCGGCGCCGCGCGCGACCGCCGTCTGCGGATCGATCTCGACGTCCAGAGGTCTACCGAGGTGGTGGCCGATCGCCTCGCGTACCTGCGGCACGTACGCCGTCCCGCCGATCATCGACACCAGGTGCAGATCGGCGTTCGACAGCCGCGCCTGGGTGACCGCCGCACGGGTCACCTCGACGGCACGCGAGACGAGATCGGCCCACTCGGGTCGCAGATCGAGGCGCGAGACCTGGATGTCGATCGGACTGGTGCGCCCGGCGCCACCGAGCGCGTCGGGAATGAAGTAGCGCGCGCTGTTCGCGGCGGACAGCGCGCGCTTCACGGCTTCGCACTGCCGCTGGACCGCGTCTACGAGGATCGCGTCGCGGGTGATGTCGACGGCATGACTCGCCCAGACGCGGCGGGCGACCCACCGCGCGAACGCGACGTCGAAGTCATCACCACCCAGGCAGTCGTCGCCCGTCGCCGAGAGCACCCGCACCGTCTTTCCCACGCGCTGCACGACGGTGACGTCGAGCGTGCCGCCGCCGAAGTCGAACACCAGTCGCGGCTGCCCCTGGTCGTTCGCTCCAGCGATCCCGCGGGCCAACGCGCCCGCGACCGGCTCGGCGATCACCCGAACCACCTCGAGCCCAGCCATTCGCCCGACCCGCGCCATCGCCTCGCGAACGTCGGGCGTTGCGGCCACCGGCACGGTGACGACCGCCTTGTGGATCGTCTTCCCGAAGCGCTGCTGCGCCCGTTCCTTCAGGTACCGGATGATGATCGCCGCGACCTCCGAGGCCTGCATCGCGCCGGCTCGGGTCTTGACCTTGACTTCGCCGCCACCCCGTCCGTCGAGATGAAACAGCGCGGACGCATTCAGCACGCGCGCCTGCGGCGAGTCGATCGGCCGGCCGATCACCCGCTTGATGCCGAAAACGGTGTTCTCCGGGTCTCGCGCACGCAGCCTCTCGGCTTCGGCGCCCACGACCGGCGGGCCAGCCTTCGGGAAGTGCACCACCGACGGCACGCAGGACTCGCCCCGGTCGTCCAGCGCGTAGTGGAACTTTCCTCCGATGACCGCGGCCGCCGTCGAGAAAGTCGTCCCGAAGTCGACGCCAAGGATGATCTCCGTACTCACTTCGTCGCCAGCCTACCCCGCATGCCACATCCGGGTCAGCCACGAGCAAAAGCCACGACGGCCTCGACGTGCCGCGTCTGCGGGAACAGGTCGAACACCTGCAGCGCGAGCAGGCGGAAGCCGTTGGCCACCAGCTCGGCGGCGTCGCGGGCCAGTGAGGCGGGATCGCACGCCACGTACACCACGCGCGACACGAGCAGCCGTGACGCCCAAAGCCCCACGCCGGGCGCGCCGGCCCGCGGTGGATCGAGCAGCAGCCGGTCGAAGCGCTTGGCTTCCTTCACCAGGCCTTCGGCGATCTTCTCGCACGCGCCCTGCACGAAGCGCACGTTGGCGGCGCCCCGCTTCCGCGCCGCGGCCTGCGCCAGCATCACCGAGACGCCGGCGGACTCCACGGCCAGCACCGAGCCGGCGCGCTCGGCGATCGGGAAGGTGAAGTTGCCGTTGCCCGAGTACAGCTCGAGCACCGCCTCGCCGCCGGTCAGGTCCAGGAGCTCGACGGTGTGGCGGACCAGCGCGCGGTTCACCTCGGCGTTGGCCTGCGCGAAGCCGTCGGGCCGGTGCAGCACGCCGTCCTCCTCGAGCACCGGCTCGCCCACGGTCTCCAGCGCGCCCCTCCCCTCGCCCGGCACCAGCACCCCGCCGTCGATGACGCCGTCGCGGACCAGCGCCTCGAGCGCCTGGCGGTGCTTCGGCTTGAGCTGCGCCTTCGCGTGCAGGCTGACGGCCACCCGCCCCTCGCACTCGAGCAGCCGCACCTCGTCGAGCTCCCGGGACGCGGGCCCCAGCGCGTCGGCCAGCAGGCGCGGCATGGCGGCCAGCGAGTCCGAGAGCGCCGGGCACTCGTCGATCTCCACGCGCGTGTGCGAGCGCTTGCCGAAGAAGCCCAGGCGGCCCCTCGTGGGGTGCAGCGTCGCGCGTCGGCGGTAGCCCAGCACCCGCGGCGACCGAATCGTCGCGAGGCGCTCGTAGCTGCCGGGCGCGACGCCGCCGAGGTGCTCGAGCGCGGATACCACGATCGACTCCTTCCACGCCACCTGCTCATCCTCGGCGACGTGCATCCAGTCGCAGCCGCCGCACTCGGTGGCCTTGCCGCACATGGGCGCGCGGCGCGCGAGGCTCGCCTTGAGGATCGCCAGCAGCTCGGCCCGCAACGCCCGGCCCGTGTCGGACACCTCGGCCAGCACCGTCTCACCGGGCAGCGCCCCGGGGACGAAGACCGCGCGGCCTGACAGTTCGGCGACGCCTTCGCCCGACTTCGACAACCGCTCGATGACGAGCTCGAGGCGCCGCAAGCGAACGCTGCTACTTCTTCGACGGAGCGGCCGTCATGTCCGGCAGCTCCTTGCGGAGGCGATCGACGAAGCGCTCGAGGCGCGTGCGCTTGTCCTCGTCGACGTCGATGAACTCGATGCCCATGCCCGGCACCTGGTCCGAGTCGGGATCGTTCGGGTGCACGCGGATCACCCGGCCGGTGAGATCGAACGGGAACGCGGCGTCCGGGAGGCTGACGATCAGCCGCACCACGCTGCCGATGGCGAGCGGGTTGCGGGTGTTGATGAACATGCCGCCGCGGCTGATGTTGACCGCCCAGTCGGTGATGAAGCCATCGACGGTTCGGTACGCGACCAGCAGCTCGTGCTGCAGGCGCTCTGACTTCCGCGTGGACTTTGCCTTGTCCGCCATGATGGGCGGGACTCTACACGAAGCGAGGGGGCGTCAAATCGCCATCGTCTTCAAGGTGGGCGACACCTTGAGCGTCGGGCCGGTCAGCTTCTGAACGGACTCGACCGTCTCGCCCGGCGCCAGCTCGGTCAGCAACAACCCTTCGGGGGTGATGTCGATCCACGCGAGGTCGGTGCAGATCGCGTGCACGCATCGCTTGCCGGTGAGCGGGAGCCGGCACTCTTTCACGATCTTGTGCCCGCCTTCCTTCGTCGCGTGCTCCATGGCGACGATGACGCGCTTGGCGCCCACGGCGAGGTCCATCGCGCCGCCCATGCCCTTCACCATCTTGCCGGGGATCATCCAATTGGCGAGATCGCCGAACTCGCTGACCTCCATGGCGCCGAGCACGGCGAGGTCGATGTGCCCGCCGCGGATCATCGCGAAGCTGGCGGCCGAGTCGAAGTAGGCGGTGCCCTTGATCTCGCTCACCGTCTCCTTGCCGGCGTTGATGAGGTCGGGGTCCTCCTCGCCCTCGAACGGATAGGGGCCGGTGCCCAGCATGCCGTTCTCGGACTGGAGCACCACCTCGACGCCGGCGGGCACGTAGTTGGGGATGAGGGTCGGAAGCCCGATGCCCAGGTTCACGTAGAACCCGTCTTTCAGCTCCTTGGCGACCCGGGCGGCGATCTGTTCACGCGTCAGCGGCATGGTCGTGTCTCCTCAGGCCTTCCTGGGGCGGACGGTGCGGCGCTCGATCCAGCGCTGCAGCCCCTTCGCCTGGATGATCCGCTTCACATAGATGCTGGGCACGTGGATGAGGTCGGGGTCGAGGTCGCCGACGGGCACGATGTGCTCGGCCTCGACGATCGTCACCTTCGCGGCCATGCACATCATCGGGCTGAAGTTGCGCGCCGTCTTGCGGAACACCAGGTTGCCCCAGGTGTCGGCCTTAAAGGCGCGGACGATCGCGAAGTCGGCCTTGAGCGGCGACTCGAGCACGTACTCGTGCCCGTCAATCATCCTCGTCTCCTTGCCCCTGGCGACCTCGGTGCCGACGCCGGTGCGCACATAGAAGCCGCCGATGCCGGCGCCCCCAGCGCGGATGCGCTCGGCCAGCGTGCCCTGCGGGTTCAGTTCGACCTCGAGCTCGCCCGACAGAAACTGCCGCTCGAACTCCTTGTTCTCGCCCACGTAGCTCGACACCATCTTCTTCACCTGCTTGTTCTTCAGCAGGATGCCGAGGCCGAGATCGGTGGTGCCGCAGTTGTTGGAGATGATCGTGAGATTCTTCACGCCCTTCTTGTGAATGGCGCTGATCAGGTTCTCCGGGTTGCCGCAGAGGCCGAAGCCTCCGGCCATGAGCGTGCAGCCATCGGGGATGTCCTTGACGGCCTCGTCAGCCGAGGCGACGACCTTGTTCACGGGCGAGCCCTCCGCAGGCGGTTTTCCCGCGCCGGCGGGGGCATGACAACGAAAAGCGGTCGTTCCGTCGTGTTGCGCCGGGCCGCTCCGCAAGGGATTCTCGTCGCATGAAGCGCACGATTCGCGTCTTCCAGAGCAAGGCCGCCGCCGACGAGGCCGACGCGGCGTACTGGTTGAGCGTTCCGGTGGCGGAGCGCATCGCGGCGGTTGAGACGTTGAGGGCGTTCAGACATGGAACTTCCGCGAGACTGGCAAGAGTTCTTGTCGTCACTGAACGCGAGGAAGGTGAAGTACCTCGTCGTCGGCGCACACGCGCTCGCAGCGCACGGAGTGCCTCGGTACACGGCCGATCTCGACGTGTGGGTCGCAAATGATCCGGCGAATGCGCGGCGCGTGCTGGCGGCCCTGGACGACTTCGGGTTCTCGGGCCTCACTGGGCTGGGCGTCGAGGACTTCGAGAACCCCGAGATGGTCGTGATGCTGGGACGACCGCCCCTCCGAATCGACCTGCTGACGTCGATTTCGGGGTGCGCGTTCGAAGCCGCCTGGAAGCGAAGGTTGCGGGCCACGCTGGGGGGCGAACGCGTCGGCGTGTTGAGCCGGGAGGATCTCGTGGCGAACAAGCGCGCCGCGGGGAGGCCGAAGGACCTGCTCGACCTCGAGTTGCTCCGTGGGCTGCCGAAGAGCAAAAACAAGCGGTAGTGGCGCTACTCCTGCCTCGCCGACGGCAGGCTTTTCACTACGACGCGCGTCTCGTCCACCGAGCCCGACGCGCTGAGCAGCCGAACCGTCCAGCCGGGGCGCAGCACCGCCTCGAGCTCGATCACCAGCGCCTGCCGAACCTGGTCCTCGACCTGGCTCATCGCGGCCGACTCAAGCACCAAAGGCCGGGACCGGCTCGTCACCCCTCTCCCGGCCTTCGGCCACCCTCTCCCCAGCGGGAGAGGCATCAGTCCTCAGCGATTCAGCGCTCGACCATCATCGCGATGCCTTCGCCGCCGCCGATGCAGAGCGACGCGACGCCGCGCTTGAAGTTCTGGTCCTTCATGGTGTGCAGCAGCGTCACGAGGATGCGCGTGCCCGAGGCGCCGATCGGGTGGCCGAGCACGACCGCGCCACCGCGCACGTTCACCCTGGACGGGTCCAGCTTGAGCAGCTGGTTGTTCGCCAGCGACACGACCGCGAACGCCTCGTTGATCTCCCAGGTGTCCACGTCGCCGACCGCCTTGCCCGTCTTCGTCAGCAGCTTGTTGATGGCGTCCGTCGGGGCGATCGTGAACTCCACCGGCTTGCGCGCGGCGGCCGCGTGACCGGCGATCTTCGCCAGCGGCAAAAGCCCCAGCGCCTTCGCCTTGTCGGCGCTCATCAGCACCACCGCCGCCGCGCCGTCGTTGATCGACGAGGCGTTGGCCGCCGTCACCGTGCCGTCCTTCTTGAACACCGGCTTGAGCGACGGGATCTTGTCCGGCTTCGCGTTCTTCGGGCCTTCGTCCTCGCTCACCACCACCGGGTCGCCCTTCTTCTGTGGCACCGACACCGGGACGATCTCGTTCTTGAACAGGCCTTCCTTCTGCGCGCGGATCGCGCGGTTCGTCGACTCGATCGCGAACTCGTCCTGCGCGGCGCGGCTGATCTTCATGTCCGCCGCGCACGCCTCGGCGCACAGGCCCATGTGGATGTTGTCGTACGCGTCGGTGAGGCCGTCGGACACCATCGAGTCCTTGAACTCGACGTGGCCCATGCGCGCACCGCCGCGCAGCTGGTGCGAGAGGTACGGCGCGTTCGACATCGACTCCATGCCCCCGGCCACGACGACGTCCGCCTCACCGAGCGCGATCACCTGGTACCCGTTGACGACCGACTGCAGGCCCGAGCCGCACACCTTGTGAATCGTGACGCACGGGGTGCCGTCGGGCAGCCCCGCGAAGCGCGCCGCCTGCCGCGCCGGCGCCTGACCCACGCCCGCCTGCAGCACGTGGCCCATGAACACCTGCTCGACCAGATCGGGCTTCACGCCCGCGCGCTCGAGCGCCGCCTTGATGGCCACCGCGCCCAGCTGCGGCGCCGACATCGAGGACAGCGCGCCCTGGAACGCACCGATGGGGGTCCGCGCAGCGCCAACGATCACGACGTCTCGAGCCATGGAGTCTCTCCTTCGAGGTGGGGGTGAATCCCGTCGGACGGCTTATGACCCTTGACCGAAGCCGGATCAAGGCGCTCCGCGGCGCCCTGTGCCACGGCCAGCTCTCGCGGTTGCACAACCAATAAGCCTCTGGAATAGCGAGGGTCTCACGCGCCGCGTGCTGCACGACAGCAATCAGGGCGTCGCGCCCGGCACGACGTACACGGGGACGGGGTTCCGGCGGTCGGCGCAGCCTGGCACGTTCTTCCCGCACAGCGCCTTCGCCCGCGGACCGTCGTCCGGCGCGCGGTAATCGAGCGCGCGGTCGAGCGCCATGGAGACGGTCTTCGGATCCGCCCCCAGCCGCTCGAGGGACAACGCCTGCACGCGGAGGCAATCGCCATCGCGCGGGTGCAGCCCGAGCCCCACCTGGGCGGCCGCCAGGGCCTGCTCGTAGCGGCCCGCGCTGGCCTCGGCCATGGCGAGGGACTGCCAGAGCGCGAGATCCTTCGGCGCGAGCTCGGTGGCGCGGCGGTAGGCGTCGGCGGCCCGCTCCCAGCGCCAGACCTGCGCGTACGTGTCGCCGCGGGCCTTCCACGTCGCGGCGGTGGCGCCGGTGTCCACCTCGGCCCGGTCCAGCCACGCGAGCGCCGCGTCCGTCTGCCCGCGGTGTCCGGCCAGGGATCCAAGCGCCCACGCGGCGGTGGCGCGCTCCTCGGTGGTGGTGGCGAGGGCCAGGGCGTGGCGCAGCGCGCCCTCCGCGTCGTCGAGGTACTCCTGCAGGCCCACGGACAGCCCCAGCCCGAGCCGGTAGGCGCGCAAGAAGCCGTCGGCGCCCTTCCCGTCCAACCGGCGCTCGGTCTGCGCGACCACCGTCACCGGCTGCGCGACGCAGGGATCCGGCGCGGTGCCGTGGAGCCGCCGGGTCACGGCGGCGAAGGCCTGCCCGCGCGGTGTCTTCGCGTCCGCGCAGGCGAACTCCGCCAGCTCCGGAAGCCGCGCCACGTGCGCCACCCGCGCCCGCACGGTCAGCGGGAAGTCCTTCGCGCTCAGCGTCGCCGGCACCGTCACCGTGAAGCGCGCCACGCGGGCGTCGCGCGCCGGCACCGTGTGGTTCCACACCGCCGCGAGGAACTCGTGCGTCTCGCGCCGCTGCCTCGGGCGGCCTTCGTGGTCGACGACCTGCGCGCGCAGCTGGTGGTCGCGGGAGCGCGCCACGGCCCGGCCCGACGCCGTCACCACCTCGAGGTCGACGATCGCCCCCTGGTTGTCCAGCACGCCACCCGGGAAGCGGTGGCCCGTCCGCTCGTTGAAGACGACGACGTCCAGCTCGAGCCGGTCGCCGGGCTTCGGCGTGACGCGCTCCGCGGGCACCGACCAGGCGCCGCCGTTGAGCCTCGCCTCGCCCACGTCCACCGTCACCGAGCCCTCGAGGAACCTCTGCGTCCGCGCGAGCGCGTCGGCGTCGCTCCGCATGGCCGCGAGGTACGTGTGCCCGCCGAGGAAGCGGTGCGACGGCACGGTGCCGTCCTTCGCCGCGACGTCGCCCAGCACCGCCGGCTCCCGCGCCATGTGGCAGGCCTTGCAGTCCTGCTGCTTCACGCGGTCCGGCCGCTCCGCCGTGCTGCCCGCGAAGGCCGACTTCTCCCAGGCCCCGAAGTCGTCCATCCCGAAGAAGGCCGCCTCGTTGCCGGTGCTGGAGTCGAGGAAGGCGCGGTGGCAGGTGCCGCAGAGATCCGCGGTGCGCAGCGCCTCGTTGCCGACGCGGGCGCGGTGTGCCTCGAGCGACGAGTCCTCGCCACGCGTGGGGAAGACCGTGTCGCTGCGCAGGGTGAGGCTGCCGTTGCCGTCGCGCGCGGCGTGCACCGCCGAGTGGCAGCTCGTGCAGGTGATGCCCGCGTGCGCGCGCGCGTCGTCGGCGGCGATCGCCTTCTGGTCCATCGCGCCGGAGGTGAGCAACGCCGGATCGTGGCACGCGGCGCACATGCGGCTGGCCTTCTCGCCGCGATCGGCGCGCAGCTTCTCCACCGTCACCCGGTACACGGGGTTGTTGAAGCTGGCCCACGCGTGCGCGCTGGTGCGCCACTGCGCGGCGATGTCCATGTGGCAGGTGCCGCAGTTCTTCGCGTCGTCCAGGTTCGCTGAAGGGATGGTCCGCGGCCCTTCGACGCGCAGCTGTCCCGGCGCCTGCGGGGCGTCGGCGGGGAGCAGGGCGGGCGCGGCTGCGAGGATCCATGTCAGCAGCATTCGGTTCTTCCCCTCACCCCACCCCTCGCCTCCGATGGGCGAGAGGGGGCAGCAGGTGCTACTTCCAGAACTCCCACCAGCGCTTCGCGGGCGCGGGCGCCGGCTCCGTCTTCGGGGCCTCCGGCTTCGGCGCCCCGGCCTTCGGCTCACCGCGCAGCGCCACGCCCGACTTCGGCTTGTGGCCCTTGATGTCGAAAGCCGGCACCGCGGCCTCCGCCAGCTTCGCGACCAGCGTCTCGTCGCGCTTCACGAACGCGGTGTTCTGCGCGGCCTGCGTCCCTCCAGACGCCTGGCCCGCCGGCGGGCCGCCCCACACGCCCCACAGCGGGTCGCTGCACGTCACCTCGCCCCTCCACGGGTAGCGGATCGCGTAGCGCGCCTGGAAGTTGTTGTAGCTCGCCTCCTGCGCCGTCTGCCGAAGGCCCTCGCCGTCGCGGTCAAACTCGCGGCCACCCTCGATGGGCCTCGCCGCGCGGAACACCAGGTCCTCCGACGCGCCGGCCTTGTCGTAGCGCGCGTGCAACCGCGTCAGCACGAACTGGAACTGCGGGTCCCACTGGACGTCCCCGGCGTTCTTGAGCGGCGGCAACACGTCGCCGCCCAGCAGCGTCATGTCGGCCGGCTGGAGCGGCGAAGTCGGGCACGGATCGCACGAAGTCGCCTGCCACGCGTACTCGGTGATCACCGCGCCCGGGTTCTTCTTGAGCGTGTTGTCGAAGAGGCTCACGTAGAAGAACGGGAACTCGCTCTTCGCGCTCGGCACGAGGTCGATGTTCGTCGGGATGGTGACGTTCGGGTAGTTGGCCACCTCGTACCGCTGGTTGCGCGCGAGGATGTGGACGATCAGGTCCTGCTTCTCCTTCGCGTTGATGAGCCCCAGGCGGATCGGCAGCTCGAACTTCTCCGCGTCGTAGTGGAAGCGCAGCGGCGACAGCATGGCCTGCCCGTCCTTGAAGGTGACCTTCTTCACGTCCACCTTCGCGACGAAGAACTTCATCCCCTGCTGGATGTACGGGCGGAACAGGGGCTCGGCGCCGTCGGGGATCTTGTACTTGTTCGCCTTCAGCCACCCGTCGAGGCCGAGCGCGTCCTTCGCCGAGAGAATGACGATCTCGTATTCGCCGACGGCGAACTCGGCGAGGATCTCCACGCCGAACCCACCGCCGCCCTTCGCCCCCGGAGCGCCGAACGACACCATCCTCTTCTTGTCTTCATGCTCGCGCCGTCTGCGCTCCCGCACGGCACAGGGGTCCTGCTCCCAGTACTCGACCAGCCGCGGCGCGGCGAGCTTGTCCAGACGATCGAAGACCTCGCGGGGCAGCGTCTTCACGTTGTCCTTCTGCAGCACCACCGGCACCGGGACGACGAGCGCGAAGTCCTCCGGCGGCCCCTGGTAGTTGTTCTGCATCGACAGCACGGTGCGCGTGCCGTCGCGCATGAGCGCCACCTGGGTCGCGTTGTTGAACAGCTCCGCGCCGCCGCCGGCGACGTAGAAGCCGCAGAAGGCCTTCGCCTCCATCGCCAGCAGCGAGCCCGCCACCAGCACCGCCGCCTTCACCAGTCGTCGTGCCGTCACGTCACTTCCCTCCCAGCGGAATGCCTGCGCGCGCCTTCTTGCCCTTGATGCCCAGCTCCTCCACGGGGCTCTCGACCAGCTTCGCCGCGAGCGCCTCGTCGCGCTTCACGAACGCCGTGCCGGTGGCCGCGGTCGGCTTGTTGTACCCGCCGTGCGGAGGCCCGCCCCAGACGCCGCGCCGGGGGTTGGCGCAGGTGATCGGCCCCGTCCACGGGTAGCGGATCGCGTAGCGCGCCTGGAAGTTGTTCGTGGACGAAGTCACGGCGCCCTTCTCGAGCTCGCTGCCATTCTTCAGGAACTCCCGACCGCCGGCGATCGGCTCCGCCGCCGAGAAGACGAGATCCTCCCCGAGCGACGTCTTGTCGTAGCGCGCGTGCAGGCGGGTCAGCACGAAGCGCGCCCCGCCCCGCATCCGGCGGTAC
Organism: Myxococcota bacterium; assembly: GCA_040755835.1. GTDB lineage: Bacteria > Myxococcota > Myxococcia > Myxococcales > Myxococcaceae > JADLDB01. The sequence continues at coordinate 134,326 of JBFMAB010000041.1, read as the reverse complement.
TGGAGCTGCCGCTTGAGGTTCTCGATCGACTGGGTGACGTACTGCTGGTCTTCGGGCGGCAGCTTGTCGAGGTTGGAGACGGTGATCTCGGGCATCACCACGTCGCCATCGAGCACGTCGAGGCCGAGGATCATCAGGTCGTTCTGGTTGAGCGCCGGCGTCGGGCAGGGGTCGCACGTACCCGAGTCCCACGCGTACTCCGTCACCACCGCGCCCGGATTCTTCTTGAGCGTCTTGTCGAAGAGCGACGCGTAGAACGGGCCGAACTCGCTCCTGGCCGACGGCACCAGGTCGATGTTGGTGGGGATGGTGACGTTCGGGAAGTTGGCGACCTCGTAGCGCTGGTTGCGCGCCAGGATCGAAACGATCAGGTCCTGCTTGTCCTTCGCGTTGATGAGCCCCAGGCGCACCGGCAGGAAGAACTTCTCGCTGTCGTAGTGGAAGCGCAGCGGGGACAGCGTCGCCATGCCGTCGGCGTTGAACTGGACCTTCCTCGGGTCCACCTTCGCGACGAAGAACTTGAGGCCCTGCTGAATGTACGGGCGGAACAGTGCCTCCGCGCCCGAGGGGATCCGGTACTTGTTGTCCTTGAGCCAATCCTCGAGGCCCAGCGCGTCCTTCGCGGACAGGATGACGATCTCGTACTCGCCCACCTCGAACTTCGCCTCGATGGTGACGCCGTAGTCGCGCCGCTCGGCGGTTTCGACCTTCCTCATCGGCATGGCGGACGGCGCCAGCGCGCCCAGACCCACGCCGCGGCGATAGCCGTCGTTGCCCGGCTTGGGACAGGGGTCCTGCTCCCAATACTCGACGAGCCGGGGCGAGCCGAGCTTGTCCACTTTGTCGAAGACCGCCTTGTTCAGCGTCTTCACGTTCTCCTTCTGCAGCACCACCGGCACGGGGATCACCATCGCGAACTCCGCGGGCGGGCCCTGGTAGTTGTTCTGCATCGACAGGACGGTGCGCGTCCCCTGACGCATCAGCACCACCTGGGTCGCGTTGTTGAACAGCTCGGCACCGCCGCCGGCGACGTAGAAGCCGCAGAAGGCCTGAGCGGCCAGCGGCGAGAAGGCGACGATCGCCGCCGCGACAATCGACACGCGCTTCATGCACGCTCCTTGCTCGGTTCGCATGAGTGGTGTTGACACCCGGCCCCCACGGCCGGTTGCAGGAAGCGCAACCATACCTCGAGAAAGGAGAAAGGCCGGGGCTCCTTCGAGGGGAGCACCCGGCCTTCCCGATCCCGCGAATGGCTGGCTGGCCTACTTCTTCAGCTTACCGGCCATGACGTCACCCAGGCGGGCCTTGGCGCCGTCGGCCTGCTTGCGCAGGTACTCGCGGTAGTCGTCCTCACCCTCGTGCAGGGTGGCCTTGATCGACAGCGCGATCTTCCGATCCGAGGTGTTGATGTCGATGATCTTCACGTCGACCTCCTGGCCCTCGGCCAGGACATCGCGCGGGTTCTCGACGCGCTCTTCCTTGATCTCGGAGACGTGAACGAGGCCCTCGATGCCCGGCTCGATCTCGACGAACGCGCCGAAGTCGGTGACCTTGGTGACCTTGCCCTTGATGCGGCTGCCCACCGGGTGACGCTCGGACAGCGTGTCCCACGGATCCTGCTGCAGCTGCTTGATGCCCAGGCTGAAACGCTCGTTCTCGACGTCGATGTTGAGAACCACCGCCTCGACGACGTCACCCTTCTTGTACAGCTCGCCCGGGTGCTTGATGCGCTGGGTCCACGAGATGTCGGACACGTGCACCAGACCGTCCACTCCTTCCTCGACGCCGACGAAGATGCCGAAGTCGGTGACGTTGCGGACGAGGCCCTTGATGACCGAGCCGATCGGGTACTTGTCCTCGAGCACCGTCCAGGGGTTCTGCTCGATCTGCTTCATGCCCAGCGCGATGCGCTTGGCCTTCGGATCGATGTCCAGGACGACGGCCTCGACCTCCTGGCCGACCTCGAGGAGCTTCGAGGGGTGCTTCACGCGCTTGTTCCACGTCATCTCGCTGACGTGCACCAGGCCCTCGACGCCCTGCTCGAGCTCGATGAAGGCGCCGTAGTCGGTGAGGCTGACGACCTTGCCCCTGACGCGCGTGCCGACCGGGTACTTCTCGTCGGCGCGGTGCCACGGGTCCTCCTGGATCTGCTTGAGGCCCAGGCTGACGCGCTCCTGCGCGGGGTCGAACTTGAGGACGACGACGCGGACCTCGTCACCCACGCTGAACATCTCCGACGGGTGGCCGACGCGGCCCCACGACATGTCGGTGATGTGGAGCAGACCGTCGATGCCGCCGAGGTCGATGAAGGCGCCGTAGTCGGTCAGGTTCTTCACCTGACCCTTCATGATCGCGCCCTCGCGCAGATTCTTGAGCGTCTCCTTCTTCTGCTCCTCGCGCTGCTTCTCGAGCAGCACGCGGCGGGACAGCACGATGTTGCCGCGCTTCTGGTTGAACTTGATGACCTTGAACTCGAACTCCTTCGCGAGGAACTGGTCCAGGTTCCGCACGGGGCGAATGTCGACCTGCGAGCCGGGCAAAAACGCCTTCACGCCGATGTCGACCTGCAGGCCGCCCTTCACGCGACCGATGATCGTGCCCTTGATGATCTGGTCGTCCTTCACCGCGGCCGAGATCTCGTCCCAGATCCGCATCTTGTCGGCCTTCTCCTTGGAGAGGACGACCATGCCGGTGTCGTTCTCACGACTCTCGAGGTACACGTCAACGACGTCCCCCGGCTTGACGGTGATTTCGCCGCGGGCGTTGGTGAACTCCGAGATCGAAACCTGGCCTTCGGACTTGTAGCCGATGTCGACGATGGCGAACTCGGGGGTGACCCGGACCACCGTGCCCTTGATGACCTCGCCTTCCTTGACGAGACCGGTGCGGCCGCCCTCCTTGAGGGACGCCTCGAACAGCGCCGCAAAGTCCTCTTCGGCCTCCAGGCCGACCTGCTGGTTCACGTTCTGCTGCATAGGGTTGAGGTTTCCTAAAAGACTTCCAAACGGGTACTGCTCCCCGATTCAAGACGACTCCCGCTCGCGCGCGGGGCAAGTCGCGCGAAAGGGCACACCGGCCACCATGACTGGTGAGGCCGCCGGCCTTAGGTCAGTCCGATCGGGGATGCAAGGGCGTCCGGCCCCTTTTGCCCGGGGCGGCCCTACCTGGCCTTGTCGAGGCGCGGGTACAGCGGGTTCAGCGCGGGGTGCGGAATGCGCTCGGCGTAGCACTCCTCGCCGAGGTCGAAGAGGCACCCGTCGAGCGCCTCCTCGGCGGCCTTCAGCTCCTCGTCCTTCTGCGCCAGCACGCCGTCGAACTCCTTCATCCGCTCTTCGTGCTCGAACTTCTTCTCCTCGGCCTCGTCCTCCATCTCGAGGATCCGCTTGTGCGCGAGGATGCCCTGGGCGCCGGGCTGGCCCGGGCGCGGCGTCAGCACCTGGTTGAACTCCCACTCGAGCTCTTCCACGTGCCGCTGCTCGCGCATGATGTGGAGGCGCGCCTTCTTCAGGTTCTCCCGCGACAGCGCGATCTTCTTCGCGTCGTGGCCTTCGCGCAGCTCGAGATCCTTGTGCTTCTCCTCCTGCCGCTTGAGCGAGACCTTCTGGTAGCGGAACGCGGCCTTCAGGGAGCTGAGCTTCTTCTTCAAGTCGCGGCTGCGCACCTCGACGCCGGCCACGGCGGCGCGCCACTTCTTGATGATCGCCATCTGCTCTTCTCTCTCCGCGTCCTGCTGCGCGAGGAAGTCCTGGTACTCGGCATCGGCCTCGTTCATCTCGGCCTCGATGCTCTCGATCTCCTCGCGGATCGCCAGGACCTCGTCCTCGGCGGCGAACACCGCCTCCATCGTCTTCGGAGGATTCTTCGCGTCCGCCAGGTGCTCGCGCGCGAGGTCGCCCAGTTGGAAGATGAGATCGTTGTAGGACTCCCGAGCCATCGCGGGGTGTAATCTACCGGCGGGCGCCTACGCCGCCACGCGGAAACCGACGGCGAAGCACCCGGCCGCCGCCACCACCCAGCGCGCGACCCGCCACGCCTTTGGACGCCGCTGGCCGAGCCGGCCGAGCGCGACCGCCGCCGGCCCCAGCACCGCCACCGCGCCCAGCGCCCCCACGGCCACGCCCAGCTGGCCCGACCACGGCCCGCCGCCCACCCGCGCGGTGAGGCCGAACCCCAGGAGCGGCCCGAAGATCCAGCGCGTCTTCCCCGACACCGCGACTGCCAGTGAGAGCGCCGCCAGCAGGGCGCCCGACACCGCCGGGCTGCCAACGAGGCACCCGGGCCCGAGCCCCAGGACGACGAGGCCGCACGTCACAAGGCCCTGCCGCCAGCTCGCCGCGGCGCCGAGCACCAGGAAGAGCGCCCCGAGCGCCCCCAGCCACAGCACCGCGGCCAGCCCGTCGGAAAGCCCGTTCTCGAAACGCGCGCGGCTGAAGGCGCCGGGCGGCGGGGGCCGCGGCACCGTCAGCGTGGTGAGGCTGCCCTGGGCGAAGGCCTTGCCCGTCTCCCCCTCCACCTGGCTGCCCAGCACCACGCGGAAGTTGGCCGGCAGCACCCGGAGGATCCGGAAGTCCTGCCGCAGTTCGCCCTCGCCGCACGCGAAGCGCGCCGACAGCTCGACGTAGCCCTCTTGCAGCGTCGCGGTGCTCGCCATGCGCGCGCAGGCCGCGCCGCCGGCGGTGAGCGGCATGTCGTCCCACACCCCCACGGCGATCGCCGCGGCCTTCGCCGACAGATCCGCCTGGGACACCAGCCCGTCGCCATCGGCGTCGATGGGCGCCAGCTGGCCGAGCGCCGCGCCGGTCAGCGTGACGACCTCCACCACCTCGCCCGGGCGGTCGCCGCTGCGCGCGGACACGTAGATCACGTCGGCGTCGTGGGCGGCCACAGCGGCCGCGTGCAGCACCAGCGCGATGGCGGCGACGCGACGCATCGGCGCAACCAAACGTGAACGGCGCGCGCTTTCAAGCGCCGGGTGAGTGGAGTAAGCGCCTGTCGCGATGCGCGTGGGGGTCACCGGGATCACGTCGGACCTGGGGCGCGGCCTATTGCCGCTGCTGGAGGCGGATCCGCGCGTCGAGCGGGTGGTGGCCTTCGACATCGCCGACGCGCCCGAGGGCTTCCGGAAGCTCGAGGTGGTGCGCGTCGATCTCACGCGCCCCGGCTCCGACGAGGAGCTGACCGTCGCCGCGCGGGCCGCACACCTCGACGCGCTTTTCCACCTGGCCTTCGTGAACTCCCGGGTGCACGGCGCGGCCTTCGCCCACGAGCTTGAGGTGATCGGCTCGATGCACGTGCTCGCGGCTGCGCAGGCGGCCTCGCTGAAGCGGCTGATCATCCCTTCCTGGACGGCGCTCTACGGGGCGCGGCGCAACGGGCCCGCCAGCTACACCGAGGACCAGCCGCTGCTGGGCACGGGCGTGCGCTTCGTCACCGACCGCGTGGAGGTCGAGCACCAGGTCGAGGCCTTCGCCGCGCGGAATCCACAGACGCACGTCGTGGTGCTGCGCTTCGCGCCCATCGTCGGCCCCACCGCGGACAACCCGGTGACCCGGCTGCTCAAGACGCGCTTCGTCCCCACCGTGCTGGGCTACGATCCCCTGTGGCAGGTGATCGACGAGCGCGACGCCGCGCGGGCGCTGCACCTCGCGCTCACCTGCGGCTGCACGGGCGCCTTCAACATCGTCGGAGAGGGCACCTTGCCCTTCTCGGTGCTGGTGCGGCTGTCCGGCGGCAGGGCGTTGCCGATGCCGGGCCCGCTCCTGCGCTCGACGATCCGCCTGCTCGAGACGACGGGGGTGGCGTCGGTGCCGGTGCCGCTCCTCGACTACCTGCGGTACAGCTGGGTGGCGGATGGGGCGCGGGCGGCGCGGGAGCTGCGCTTCACGGCGCGGATCCCTCCGGCGGCGGCGGTGGGCAGCCTCCGCTGACGCGTGAGCGCACGCGGCGATTTCTGGGGGTACGACATGGCGCGCAAAGTCCTCGGCAATGATCCTTTCCGGCGCGGCGCCGCCGAGCGCGAGGACGCGCCCGCGCCGAGGCCGCCCCCGGCGCCAGCGAAGCCCGCCGCCACCGCCAGCCGGCCCGACACGCCCGAGCTGCAGGTGCCCCGCGGCAGGCGCGCCGCCGCCGCGCCGCCCAGCACCCCTGATCCGCCCGGCGCCTCGGCCCGCGCAGCCGCCCCCAGGGGCCCGCTGGCCCGCCACGAGCCCGTCGCCCACCCGGGCTCGCCGAAGGTGAAGGGTGAGCCGACCGATCCGAAGGGGCTGCCGGCGCCGCAGCCCGCGCCGCCGCGCGGCGCCCCGCCGAAGGCCCGCGGCGGATCGCCGTCGGTGCCCTTCGAGGCAGCCGCCCACGGCACGGCGCCCTCGGCGATGCCGCTGAGCAGCGCGCCCCGGCCGCACCCCGGCTCGCCGTCGGTACCATTCGAGCCGACGCCGCACACCGCCGCCCCCTCCGCGATGCCGCTGGGCAGCGCGCCCCGGCCGCACCCGGGCTCGCCGTCGGTGCCCTTCGAGCCGACGCCGCACACCGGTACGCCGTCCGTCGCGCCGCGCCCTCACGCCGGCGCCCCGGGCGTGACCTTCGATGCGACGCCTCACGCGAGCGCGCCCACCGCGGTGCCGCTGGGCAGCGCGCCCCGGCCGCACCCGGGCTCGCCGTCGGTCCCCTTCGAGCCCACGCCCCACGCCGGCACGCCGTCCGTCGCGCCGCGCGCGCACGAGGTGGCGACGCACGGCAACCCGCCCGGTGCCAGCGAGCTGCCCGCAGGCGGGGCTGCCCACGCCGCGGCGGATGGCGCGGCCCCGGCCGGTCCTCCGGACGAGACGGCCGGGTGCGCCGAGCAGCCGACACACCACCCGGCCGGCGCGCTGGCCCGGCCGCCGGCGTCGCTTTCGGACGCGCTGAAAGGCGTGTGGCGCGCAGTGCGCGCGGCGAGCGGTCTCGCGTCGCGCTCCACCGAGGTGGACGCCTGGGGCAAGGACGCCGAGCTGACCCGACAGCTGCGGCCGCTGGCCGAGCTGCTCTACGAGAAGTACTGGCGCGTGCAGACCGATGGCATCGAGCACGTGCCGCGCGGCGGCTGCATCCTCGTCGCGAACCACGCCGGCGCCCTGCCCCTCGACGGCCCGGTGCTGCACCTGGCGCTCGAGCGCGAGCGCCCGGAGCTGGCCGACGCCCGCTGGCTGCTGGAGGACCAGGTCTTCCACGCCCCCTTCGTCGGCCTGCTGGCCAACCGCCTGGGGGCGGTGCGCGCGAGCCCGGAGAACGCGCTGCGGCTGCTCTCCGAGGGGCGCCCCGTCATCGTCTTCCCCGAGGGCTTTCACGGCCTGTCGAAGCGCTTCGGCGAGCGCTACCAGCTCCGCCGCTTCGGGCGCGGCGGGTACCTGAAGATCGCGATCCGCGCCGGCGTGCCGGTGGTGCCGGTGGCGATCGTCGGCGGCGAGGAGTCCATGCCCTTGCTCGGCAAGGTGCCCGGCGGCTTTTTGGGCGTCGAGTACCTTCCGCTGACGCTGCCGCCGCTGCCCGCGCGGTGGCTCATCCGCTTCGCGCCGCCCATCGACTTCGCTGGCGCACCCGCGACGCCCGAGGACGATCTCGCGTGGATCGAGCGCACCAACGTCGCCGTGCGTGACCAGATCGAGCGCATGCTGGGCGAATTGCTCGCCGCGCGGCCGAAGGTCTTCTGATCAGGCGCAGACGCGGTTGCGGCCGCCGTCCTTCGCCTCGTACAGCTTCTCGTCCGCCCGCTTGATCAGCGTGGCGCCCGTCTCCGTCCTCTTCGCGAGCGCGGCCACGCCGCAGGAGACGGTCACCGGGATCTGCTCTCCGTCGAAGGCGAAGCGGTGCTTCTCGACCAGCTTGCGCACCTTCTCGGCCATCGCGGTGGCGCCCTTGAGATCGATCTCCGGCAGCAAGAGCGCGAACTCCTCGCCGCCGTAACGGGCGATCACGTCTTCCCGGCGGATCCGGCTGCGGATCGTCGTCGCCACCTCCTTCAATACGGCGTCGCCGGCGAGGTGGCCCCAGGTGTCGTTGATCTTCTTGAAGTGATCGACGTCGACCAGCACCAACGACAGGCTACGGTGGTAGCGGCGGCAGCGCGACAGCTCGCGGTCGAGCGTGTCCTCGAAGTAGCGCCGGTTCGACACCTGCGTCAGCCCGTCCACGGTGGTGAGCCGGTAGATCTCGTCGTGGTACGACGCCTCGATGTTGTTGGAGGCGATGAACTTGAACACCGTGCGCCCGATCTTGATCAGGTCGCCGTTGCGCAGCCGGTGCTCGTCGTCGATCTGCTCGTCGTTGACGAAGGTGCCGTTGGTCGAGCCCAGGTCCTTCACCACCACGCGCGAGCCGTCGTAGCGCACGCAGGCGTGGTTGCGGCTCACCGAGTCCTGGTCCACCTCGACGTCGCACCTCGTGGACCGGCCGATCACCAGCTCGTCCTCGAGGTCGTATTTCCGGCCGAGATCCTCGCCGTGGATCACCACCAACGCGGCCGACTGGCTCACCGCCTGGTCGCGGATCTTCGAAATGACGGTGATTGCCGTCGTGTGTTTCTTCTGGCGCGCCACGGCTTTCTCCCAAGGCTAGCCCAGGCGGCCGCGCCCGCCCGCAATGAAACGGGGCCCCCCCTTGATCGAAGGGACCCCGCTCACGTCGCCTGCGCCCGCCGGGGCGCCTGCCGGACTACTGGATCGTGACCGTCAGCGTCGACGAGACCGCCGGGGCCACCGCCGTCGCCTCGTCGATCATCAGGAGCTCGGCCTTCATCGACAGGCCCGTGCCCGCGCACGACATGGGCAGCGTGTACTCGAGCTCGCCGTTGCCGGCCATGGTCTCGGTCTTCAGGACCGCCGGATCGCAGCCGGTGACGGGGTTGCCGCCCATGGAGAACGACAGCTTCACGACGCCGTCGTCGCCCGCGGTGGTGCCGATCTTGAAGTTCTTCACCTCCACCACGATCTTGGAGCCCTTCGCGATGGTCGAGTTGTTGTCCTTCGGCGTGGTGAAGGCGACCGTCGGGCGGCCGTAATCGAGGAAGCCGAACGCCGTCAGCAGGTCCGTGGTGCGGTCCGCGTTGGTGTCGTTCAGCTCGACGAAGTCGTTGAACGAGATCGCCGTGCCGCCGCCGGACGGCTTGGTGTTCAGACGCAGCGCCTGGACGACCATCGTCGAGCGTTCACCCGACGCCATGCCGTTCGCGAAGAGACGATCGGCGTGGGTGGTGCCGTTGGGGGTCGCCGGCAGCGTGAAGCCCGCCGCGGCGGCCGTCGGGTTCATCAGCACGTCCCAGCGGTGCTCCTTGTCGTCCGCGAAGGAGACGCGCAGCACGTTGATCTCCGACAGATTCGGCGCGGTGCCGAAGCGGAAGCTGCGGCCGGGGATCGCGCCCTGCGCGGTGTCCGTGAAGTTGAACTTCGCGCCCTCGGGGAAGACGGGGAACGACTGCCCGGACACGTCCACCGGCGTCGCGCCCTTCGGATCGAAGACGAGCGCGTTGTTCGGCAGCCGAGCGAAGATCGCCGAGGCGCCGAGGCCCGCCGACGAGTCCGTGAGGCCCTTCGCGCTGATGCCCGCGATCACCAGGCCGTACTCGCCGCCCTCGATGCCGTCGTGCGTCGGCGCCATGCGGATCTGCACCAGACCCTGCGCCGGCAGGTCCGCCTGCTTGTCCGTCTGCCCGTCTACCGGGTTGGTGTTCACGCCGACGCCGATGCCCAGCGGCACCACGCCCTGGCCGGGCACCGAGGCGCCGCCGATGATCGCCACGCCGTCGACGTAGGCGTTCTTGAACTTCGGCAGCTCGGGCAGCTTGGCGACGTAGCTGAACGCCAGCGGGATCTGCGTGAAGTTGTGATCCTGCGTCACGAAGTGCGCCTGGTCCGAGAAGTCCGGCTTGCCGCTCCCGAACGGCGTGGCCTTCAGGGTGAAGGTGACGTCGCGCACGATGGACGAGTTGAACTTCTTGAAGATGGGCAGGATGCGCGAGAGCAGCGCGCCGATGTTGATGTTGTCGAGGCCGCCCGCGACCGCGTCGATGGGCAGGTCGCCCAGCGGCACGTCGCCGGCGAGCGCCCACGCCGTGCGGGTGCCGCACTCACCGGCCAGCACCCTGGTCTCGTCGGCGCAGGTGCCCGCGAGCCCCTGGCCCGCGAAGGTGTTCTTGATCTGCTGGTCGCCGAAGCCGAGGAAGACGCCCGCGGGGATCGGCACGCCCGTCTGGTTGATCGCCGAGCCGATCTTGATGTCCGTCGGCACCGACGGGCCGAGCAGCTGCGCGATCGACAGGTTGGTGATGGAGCCCGCGATCGACATGCCCGCGATGGCCGCGTGCACGTTCGAGGTGGCCGGCACGGTGCTGCCGAAGCCGCCCTTGTAGCCGCCGTACTTGTCCGTCTGGTTGCGGCGGATCACCATCGACAGGAAGCGCGAGGTGCCCGAGTAGTTCGCGATCGTCAGGTACGAGTACTCGGAGTGGAAGGCCGTCACGCTGAAGGCCGACGGCGCGCCGGTCAACTTCACGTAGCCGCGCGCATCGGTCTTCACCGAGTCGGCGCCCGCCTGCTGCACGATGGAGCCGTCGGTGTTCGCCAGCACCACGTCGGCGTTGGCGACCGGACGGCCCGACAGCTCGTCGACCACCGCGACCGCCACCTCCCCCGCCGCGACGGCCGCCGGCAGGACAATGGCCTTGGCGGTGCACTTCACCGAGCCGAACGAGGCCTCGGCCGCGTCAACCGCCGCCGTTCCAGTGGTGGCGGTCGAGGCCAGGAACTCGAACGAGGTGCCCGCCCCCGAGTTCGTGAAGGGTCCACCGGCCACCGGGGCCCAGTTGGCACCCTCCTTCACGACGACCGGCTTGTTCGACGCGTCCCAGGCCGAGACCCAGAACTTCACCTTCGCGCCTTCCTTCGCGACGACGAAGTCGGGGGACACCGAGCACTTCGCGACCGTCGAAGCGGCCGGCGGCGCCACGCACGCGCCGTTGCGGCAGACCTGCGAGCCGCAGTCCGCGTCGGACGAGCACAGCGAGCCCACGCACTTGCCCTCGTCGCACTCGCAGCCGAGCGCCCCATTGCAGAAGTCCAGCGCGTACTGGCCACGCCGCGCCGCCGAACAGTCCTCCTTCACGCGGCACGACGGCTCACACGTCGAGGTCGTGGTGTTGCAGAAGAAGAGCTGCGGATCCGGGCAGTCGATGTCCTCGATGCAGTCGCCCGAAGTGCCGCCGCCACCGCCGGTGCCACCGTCCGTCGTGGAGTTGCCGCCGCCGCACGCAAAGAGGCCGAGGCTCGCGAGCGCAAACACCGCCGCCCAGAGCCCGTTCCGAGTCACTGCCGTCATCCGTTGCTCCTTTGTGGAGAAATTGCCGCTTGAAAGGCCGCCTGAAAGCGGCGCACTCTCGCCAGACCTGCCCACAGGTGTCAACCGCGGCGTGCGGAATAGCGAGGGATGTGCCACATTCTTTTCACAATGGTTTCCGCATGTTGCGCTGCGTCAACAATGACATCGGTGTCAGCCCCGGGGGCCGTCGTGCGGACGCGGAGATCAGGCCGATGAAGCCGCTGAGCGAACTGCTGGGGCCGGTGCTGGGGCGCGTGTCGAGCGAGACGGGCTCGCTGCGGGCGTTGGAGCCCGTGTGGAAGCAGGCCGTGGGTGAGCTCGCCGCGCGCCACACGCGGCCCGCCCGCCTCGAGGGCGGCACGCTGGTGGTGTCCTGTGACGGTCCCGCCTGGCGCGACGTGCTGGCGCAGGAGCAGGCGGCGGTGCTCGGGAAGCTGCGCGCGGCGCTGGGCGAAGCCCCGGTGTCGCGCCTCGTCTTCGAAGTCGAATGACACCGGCGCTCCTCCTCGCGGGCCTGCTGGCCGCCCCCCCGACCGACGCCCAACTGCGGGACGCGGTGCGCGGGCGCTTCGAGGCGACCGGCCGGCAGGTGCCACCGGCCGACGCGGCCCTCGATAGCGCCGCGCGGGAGATCGCCCGCCGCGCGCTCGATCGCGGCCTCACCGACGCGGGCGGGCTGTTGCGCGTGACGTCGGCGATCAGCCGCGCCGGCGGGTGGGACCCAAACCCGGTGGCGGTGCTGGTGCGCGCGTCGGCCGACGATCTCCTGCCCGAGGTGCGGCGGCAGCTCCAGCCGGACGAGCCGGTGACGGGCCTGGGGGCCGCCGTCGTCATGGGCAGCGCCGAGCGCGGCGCCGCGGTGGTGCTGCTGGTGCGGCGGCGCATCGAGCTCGAACCCTTCGCCCGCAGCCACCAGGCGCCGCCGAAGACGCCCCAGCGGCTGTGCGGCCGCCTCGTCCCGCCCCTGTCGAGCGCCGACGTCTTCATCACCCGGCCCTCCGGCGGAGTGGAGACGGTGAAGATGGAGCCCGGCCCGAAGGGGCTGTGCGCCGCGCTCACCTTCCCCACCGCCGGGCGCCACGCGGTCGAAGTGCTCGCCCGCGGCCCGCGCGGTCCGGAGGTCGCCGCGCTCCTCTTCGTCGACGTCGGCGCGGTGGGCGAGGCCGGCGACGAGTGGGCGCCCGAGCCGAAGGACGACGCCGAGGCCCGCGCGCGGCTGCTGGTGCGGATCAACGCGCTGCGCCTGCAGCTCGGGCTGGCGCCGGTGGCGGCGGACCCGGCGCTCGACGGGGTCGCGCAGGCGTGGGCCGAGCGGCTCGCGACGGAGAACTTCTTCTCGCACGTCGCGCCCGACGGCTCGGATCTCAAGGCCCGCCTCGCGGCGAGCGGCTACCGCTACGCGTCGGCCGGCGAGAACCTCGGCGCGTCGTCGGGCCCCCTGGCCGCGCACTTCGGCATCGAGCACAGCCCCGGGCACCGGAAGAACCTCATCGAGGCGGGCCACCGGCGCCTCGGCGTAGGCCTCGCGCGACGCGGCGATGGGCTGACGGTGCTGGTCGAGGTGCTGGCGAGCCCGCTCGTCGCCGACGAGGTGGAGGCCGATCCGCTCAAAGCGCTGTACGCGGAGATCGCCGCCCAGCGCCGCCGCAGGGGCCTCAAGCCGCTCGAGGTGAGCGCCGCGCTCGAGGGCCTCGCCCAGGGACACGCGCGGGCCGCCCTCGCTGCCGAGTTGCCGAAGGCCCAGCTCCCCGGCCAGCCGAGCCTCCACCAGCGCGCGTTCGCGCTGCTGGACGACGCCCGCGCCGTCTCCGTCGACCTCTACGTCTCCCAAACGCCGGAGCTGGGTGCCGAGTCGAAGAACCTGGCCGCCCCCGGCAACACCCGGGTGGGCGTCGGCCTCGCGCGCGGGGACTCTCAGAAATACGGTGACGGCCGCTACTGGATCGTCGTGATCTACGCTTCCACCGATTGAGACGCCGGCCACCACGACGCGGAGAGACGAGATGACGACGCAGCCAACCAAGCCGGTGGTGCTCGGGGTCGACGAGGATCGCGCCGCACAGATCCCGCTCGCGAAGGCCTTCAACGACGAAGGCGTGTTCTACCGCTTCATCACCGACCGGAAGAAGCTGGCGGGCGGCCTCAAGCAGCTCAAGCCCGACCTGCTGCTCGTCTTCGGCGAGCTCAGCTCGGACTTCGTCATCCACGTGCTGGACACGCTTTCGCAGGACGTCACCTGGGCGGCCCTGCCGGTCGGCGTCGTCGCGAAGGACACCTCCGACGCTCCGTTCGTCGCGGGCTTGCGCACCGGCGTGGTGACGTTGCTCGCCGCGCCGTTGGAGGCGCAGCACGTGGCGGTGGTGAAGGGCCTGTGGGACGAGCTGCCCTCGCGCTCGGGCACCGTCACCGGCGTGGGCGATCCGAAGACGCTCGGGCGGCTGGTCGATCACATCCGCCGCACGCGGCGCACCGGCGTCCTCGTCACGGATCCGCGCACCCCCAACGAGGGCCGCGCAACCTTCGCGCTCGGCAAACTCGAGCGGGCGCGCTTCCTCGGCGCCGGCGCGCAGGACGCGCTCAAGGCGATGCTGAGCCAGGGGAAGGTGAAGTGGGCCTTCTCGGAGATGGCGGGCGCCCACGGCGACGGCGCGGGCGTGGTGATCGAGGTGGGCGACGTCGTCACCGGAGAGACGGAGCTGGCCGAGGTCGTCGTCGGCCACCCGGTCGAGGAGCCGCAGGACGAGCCGCTCACCTTCGAGGTGCCGATTCAGCGTGCGGCCGCCGCCCCGCCGCCGCCGAAGGCCGCCCGCACGCCGCGGCTCCTCCTGGTCGACGACGACGACGCGATCCTCCAGATGTTCAGCCGCCTGTTCACCAAGCACGGCTTCGAGGTCACCACCGCGAGGGACGGCCAGCAGGGCATGGAGGCGGCCCTCGCCCGCGAGTTCGACGTCGTGCTGGCGGACCTCAACATGCCGCACCTCGACGGCTGGGGCATGCTGCGCGCGATGCGCGACGACTTCCGCACGCGGGAGCTGCCGGTCGCCTTCATCTCGGCGCACGACGACTACCGCGAGTCCTTGCGGGCGCTCGACGCGGGCGCGCAGGCGTACCTGTCCAAGGGCGTGAAGCTGGACGCGATCGTCTCCCAGACGCGCAAGCTGCTCGAGCCGCGCGCGCTGGTGGAGGCGCAGCTGGAGATCGGCCAGCCCTTCCCGGTGCCGGTCCACGCCGTGGGTCCCCAGTGGTTCCTCAGGCAACTCGCGCAGCGGCGCATCGGCGGGACGCTGGTCGCCCGCGACGGCTGGGCCAGCTACCAGCTGTACTTCGGCGCCGACGGCGCCTGTGTCCACGCCTCCGCCACCGCGGGCAAGTTCACCGCCGCGGGCGAGCGCGCGTTCAACGCGTTCGTCGCCAGCAAGGCGGCCGAAGGCGACTTCTTGCCCGGGGCGATCCCCCAGGTGGTGCGCAACCTCTTCCTCGGCACCGAGGTGATGCTGGAGCGCGCCGCCTCGACGCTGAACGAGAACGAACGGCGCATGCGCGAAGGGTTGATGCTGACCGCCACCCAGATCGAAGTGAACGCCGAGCTGTACGCCGTGTACCGGCAGGTCGGCCCCAAGGCGTGGCTCGAAGCGGCACGCCTCATCTGCGAGGAGAAGCTGCCGCCCCGCGACGTGATCGCCCGCATCGACATGTCGCCGCTCGACGTCGAGGAGACGATGAAGGATCTGATCCGCCGCGGGGTGCTGACGCTGCGGCGCACCTGATCGCGTCGCACCGCCGCCCCGCGCCGGAGAGCGCCCGCTGCGCGAGGACTGGAGGCGGGTTCCCCTCCTCCGACGTGGCGATCAGCGACCTGCGGAACGCTGCAGGCGCTGACCGCCACGCATGGTGAGGCGGTACGACGGCGACACGGCTCGAATCGTCAGACGGCCCGGCGCTGCGTCGCGAAGGACTCAATGCCAGCCTGCGGCGCCGACGGCAGGGCGCACAGCGGACACTTGAGGCACGTGAAGGACTGCCACCCGCGACGGACCGCCTCGTCGAGGCAGTTGTCATAGTGGGCACAGTCCAGATTCCGGTGGTGCTCGACGCCCAGGCGCTTCGGGCCAGCCTCCGGATTGATGCTCTGCGGCAACTCGGTCGGACACGGCTTCATGGTGTGTTTTCAGCCTCCCGGAAAAATCCCCCCGACTGCAGAACGACGCTTGGTCCTCGACAACTCGAGCGGCGGCGGGCTCGTAGCCGGTTTCCAACCCGTGACGCAATGGGCCGACCCGCTTTCGCGCCGGAATCCTTATCGGATTCACTCTGTTTTCCGAATGCCTCTCCCGATGTGAGAAAAAGCACGGACGCCGTTTAGGGCGAACGGTCGACACATGTCAAACCGAGTACCCCCCTCGCAGCAGCGGCGTGACGCATTCGGATTTCGCTTCGCGGGCGCGGTGGCGCTCCTCGCGGCGCTCGGCGCGGCCCCGGCGAGGGCGCAGAGTGAGGACTTGATCGAGCGGATCCGCGTGCACCAGCCGGGCGTGGCCGCCCGGGCGCGCGAGGAGCTGACGGCGTGCCGCGCGGACACCGCGTGCAAGGACGGCGAGCGCCTCGCCCTGCTTTGGGGCTACCTCACGCTGGCCGACGGCGACGCGGCCGGCGCGGCGGCGGTCCTGGCGGGCTCGAAGCCGCCGAAAGGCCTCGAGGCCTTTCATGCGTGGTACCTCGGCGAGGCGCTGGCGTGGAGCGGCGACCACGCGGGCGCGGTGAAGCGCCTCGCGCAGGTGAAGAAGGGCGCGCCGCCGTGGCTGTCCCGCAAGGCCGAGGTGCGTCTCGCCGAGGAGTACCTGGCGCTCGGCCAGCCCGCGAAGGCCCGGCCCGCGCTGGAGACGGCCGCCGCCGTCGATCCGACGCCGGAGCTGCTCTACGCGCGCGGCCTCGCCCGCGAAGGCACGAGGGATCGCGCGAAGGCGATCGCCGACTTCACCCTCGTCGCGCTGCGCTACCCCGCCCACCCGCACGCGGCGCTCGCGCTGGCCCGCCGCGACGCGCTGGGTGGAAAGCCCTTCACGCCGGCCGAGCACCTCACCCGCGCCCAGGCGCTGCTGGCCTCGGGCGAGTCCGCCCGCTGCCTCGCCGAGCTGGACGCGCTGGGCGACGTGAGGGGGCTCGACCCCGCGCGGGTGGCGCTGGTGCGCGGCCAGGCGCTGCTCGCGCGCGGGAAGGAGCGCGACGAAGAGGGCCTCGCGCAGCTCGCCCTCGCCGAGAAGGGCGGCGCTTCGGTCGCGGCGGAGGCCTTGATGACGCGGGGCCGCCGCCTCATGCGCCTCAACGACAACGCCGGTGCGCGCGCGGCCTTCCACGCGCTGGACACGCGCTACCCCGACAGCGCGCTGGCCGACGAGGCGGGCTACCTCGCCGCGTGGCTCGCGATGCACGCGGGCGACGACGCCACCGCCGTCACCGACTTCGCCGCCTACGAGGAGCGCCACCCGCGCTCGAAGAAGGTGGACGAGGCGCGCTGGTTCCGCTCGTACGCGCTGGTGCGGCTGGGCCGCCTCGCCGAGGCGCGCGCGCTGCTCACCTCGCTCGCCGCGGACTTCCCGCGCTCCTCGCTGGTGCCGCAGGCGAAGTACTGGGCCACGCGCGCGGCGCAGCTGCAGGGCGCCGCCGACGCGGGCGAGGCCGTCGACGTGGTGCGCGAGTACTCCGAGCTGGCCACCGCCTTCCCCGGCTCGTTCTACGCGCGGCTCGCCGTCGAGCGCCTCCGCGAGGCGGGCGTCACGCCGCCGCCGCTCTTCACCGAGACGCCGCGCGGCCTCACCCCGAAGACGCCGCCCGCGCTGGCCCTGGCCGTCCGCCTGAGCCGCGCGGGCCTGTTGCGCGACGCCGCCGAGGAGGTGGACAACGTGGTGGGCCGCGTCTCCGGCGCCGAGGACGCGCTGACGTGGGGCCACGCGCTGCAGGCGCTCGGCGAGTTCGGCCCGGCCTACACGCTGGCCGCGCGCCACCTCTGGGGCGCCGTGTACACGCAGCGCAAGCCCGAGGCCGTCGCCCTCCTCTACCCGCGCGCCTTTCGCACGTCCGTCGAGACGTGGAGCGAGCGCCATGGCCTCGACCCCTTCTTCGCGTGGGCGATCATGCGCCGGGAGAGCGCCTTCCGCCCGGAGGTGACCAGCATCGCGGACGCCCGCGGGCTGATGCAGCTCATCCCGCCCACCGCCGACGGCATCACCGCCGAGCGCAAGGAGCCGCGCGTGCACCCCGGCGAGCTGTACGCGCCGGACACCAGCATCCGCCTCGGCACCTGGTACCTCTCGGCGCTCTTCCAGCGCATGGGCCACCCCACCCTCGTCGCCGGCTCCTACAACGGCGGCCCGTCCGCGGTCGCGAAGTGGATGAACGAGCGCGGGGAGCTGCCGCTCGATCGCTGGGTGGAGGAAATCCCCTGGAAGGAGACGCGCGGCTACGTGAAGCAGGTGGTGGCCGACTACTACCTGTACCGTGACATGTACGGCGCCCCCGAGGCGAGGTTGGCGCTGACGCTCCCCACGCCGAAGAGCACGGGCGTCGACTTCTGACGTCTCCCGCCAGTGGAGAACGGCGCCCGGGTGACGAGGCTGGGCTCCGAGTCGACCGGATCGTCGCTCTCCAGAATCCAGCTAGACGAGGTGCGCGTCGACCAGCCGCGCGTCGCCGCCGGGGTGGCAGCGGACGATCTCCGACGCGCCGTGCGCGCGGACGATCTCCGCCGCGCGCGCCTCGTCCTTCGCGCTCGTGAGCAGCACCGGGTTCGGCCCCGCGTCCAGCGTGAACCACACGCCAATGCCCTGTTTCCGCACCTCGCGGCACGCGTGGATGACGCCCAGCGTCTCCGGCTTCAGGTAGCAGAGCGGCGGGTTGGCCCCCAGCGCCGTGGCGTGCATGCGCCACGCGTTGCGCTCGGCGGTGTCGCCGACCGCCTCGAGATCGCGCCGTTTGATGTGGCGGACGATCGCCTTCACCTCGATCTCCGCGTCCTTCGCCCAGGCCGGGTAGTACGGCGAGGTGTCGACGGTGGACCGCATGCCGTCGCGCGACTTCACTTCCTTCTCCTCGCGGCTCACCATGCCCACCAGCAGCCGCAGCTCGGGCCAGTGCGCCTCGTCGAAGAGCTGCTCGGCGAAGCTGTCCATACCGTCGGCGCGCCGGCCGCGGTTCCACCGCACGAAGCCGCCTTCGATGCTGCGGCTCGCCGAGCCGCTGCCGCGCCGCGCGAGGATCGACTCGGCCCGGGTGTCGCGCCCGAAGCCCGCCGCCGCGCGCGCCGCGACCGCCAGCGCCGCGAAGGCCGCCGCGCTCGACGCGAGGCCCGCCGACGCCGGGAAGTCCCCCCGCGACACCATGCGCGCCGCGCCCAGCGACAGGCCGAGCCGCTGCTTCGCGTCCGCCCTCACCAGCTTGAGCACCTCCACCACGCGCTGCCGCTCGGTGCCCTGCGCCACCTTCCCGTTCAGCTCCACGGCGTCCTCACCGCGCGCGCGGGAGAACTCGACCGTGGTGGTGACGGACAGCGGGCCCAGCGTCACCGAGAGGCTCGACTGGTGCGGGAGGATCAGCTTCTCGTCGCGCTTCCCCCAATACTTCACGAGCGCGATGTTCGGGTGCGCGACGGCGGTGGCCTTCATGGGCGGGCTCTTCACGTCCTTCTTCACAGCGTCCTCGGACCCGCGAGCTGGCTCGCGAAGCAGTCAATGCCTTCCTGGCGCAGCTTCATCACCGCGCGCTCCGGCTCGGGGAACAGGCCGATCACCGCGCCGCCGTCGCCGCCGGCGCCGGTCAGCTTCGCCCCCAGCGCGCCGAGGCGGCGCAGCCGCTGCACCATCGCCTCCAGGCGGTCGCTGGACAGGCCGAGCGCGTTGAGAAGGCCCTGGTTCACGTTCATCACGTCGCCCAGCGCGGGGAGATCGCCCGCCGCGGCCGCCTTCGCGCCCTCGCCCACCAGCGCGCCGATCTCCCGGAACAGGCGGCGGTACCGCGTCGGCCAGCGGGCCTGCCGCTCCCGCAGCGCCCCGACCGTCACCTTCGTGCCGGCGCGCGGCCCGACGAGCGCCACCAGCACCTTCACCGGCCTCTTCGCCTTCACCACCCGCACCTGGCCCCTGCGGTAGACGAGCAGCTCGCCGCGCGCGCTGGTGGTGTGGTCGACGCCCGACGGCGTGCCGTGGAACTCCTTCTCCATCTCCAGCGCCAGCGCCTCCACCCTGCGCGCCTCGGCCGGGCGCGCGTGCTTCGCCTCGAGCAGCACCCGCGAGACGGCGACCGCGAGCGCGCCGGAGCTGCCGAGCCCCATGGAGAGCGGGAGGTCGGACTCGAGGTGCACCGACACCTTCGGGTGCCCGGCCTTCCGCACGGCGCGGGCGAAGGCGCGCTCCAGCGCGTCGCGGTGCACGGCCGACAGCCCGCCGGGCAGCTCGAGCTCGGGCGTGTCGGACGGCTCGGCCCAGGCGCGGACGCCGCGGGAGATGGGCGCTGCGAGCGCCGGGTGTCCGTAGACGACCCCGTGCTCTCCCAGGAGGATGATCTTCCCCGGCCCGAAGGCGGTGACGCGGATGCTCACGGCGCGTGACCTCGATCGCTCACGCGCCCGCGTCTAGCACTTCGCCGGCGATGTGCGAGTCGGAAGACTGCGGGTGCCTTCAGGTCGTGCCCTGCGCGGCGACGGACGGCTGCTCGTTCATCAGCACCGCGAGGATCTCCCGGGCCTTCTCGACCTTCACGTGGCCGGCCTTCACCAGCGCGTTCGCCACCATCTCGACCCAGTGGCCGCGGGCGCCGGCGGTGACCGCCACGCAGCGCGCGTGGAGCGCCATGTGCCCCTTCTGGATGCCGATGGAGCCCAGCGCGCGCACCGCGGCGAAGTTCTGCGCGAGGCCGACCGACGCCATCACCATCGACAGCTCGCGCGCCGACTGCACGCGCAACAGCTTCAGCGCCGCCTGCACCTGCGAGTGGATCTTGATCGGCCCGCCCACGGTTCCGAGCGCCAGCGGCAGCTCGATGCGGCCCACCAGGTGGCCCTCTTCCAGCGTCCAGGTGGACAACGGACGGTACTGGCCGTCGCGGCACGCGAAGGCGTGCGCCCCCGCCTCGATCGCGCGCCAGTCCTGGCCGGTGGCGATCGCCACGGCGTCGATGCCGTTCATCACGCCCTTGTTGTGCGTGGCCGCGCGGTACGGGTCCGCCTGCGCGAAGCGGCTCGCCTGCACGATGCCCTCGGCGATCGCCTCGCCGGAGAGATCGAAGTCGGCCAGCGCCGTCACCGGGATCCGGCACGTCGAGCGCGCGAGCCGGCGGTCCGCGAGGTTGGAGAGGATCCGCAGGAAGACCTTGCCGCCGGTGATCTGCTCCACCAGCGGGGCCACGCCTTCGGCCATGGTGTTGATCAGGTTCGCGCCCATCGCCTCCTGGGTGTCCACCAAAAGGTGCAGCACGAGGATCGGTTCACCTCGCGGCCCCTCGGGCGGCGGCAGCACGCGCACCTCGATGTCCCGGGCCCCGCCACCGCGCGCCACCATCGCCGGGTGGAAGCTGTTGGCCAGCGCGAGCAGCTGCTCCTTGTGGGACAGGAGCGCCTGGGTGGCCACGGTCGGATCGCCGAAGCCCGTCACCTGGACCTGGCCGATCATCACCGGATCGTCGGCCTCCGCGGTGAAGCCGCCGCCCTCGCGGGCGATCTTCGCGGCGAAGCTGACCGCGGCGATCACCGACGGTTCCTCCACCGCCATCGGCACGATGTAGTCGCGGCCGTTGACCTGCAGGTTGAGGCCAAGGCCGAGCGGCATGCCGAAGACGCCGATCGCGTTCTCGATCATCTGGTTCGCCGTCTCCAGCGACAGCGTCCCGCCCTGCAGCGCGCCCATCTCCTCGGCGGACAGCCGCATCATCCGGGACACGGTGCCGAGGCGATCGGCCAGGGGCAGCTTGTGGAAGCCCGACAACCGCGACGTGTAGTTCTCACCCATGACGACTCGTTCCTCACCCTTCCGGTCGGCTACAGCGCCGCCAACCAGTCCTTGAGTTCCCCCGTGATCACCCGCGGCCGGCTGCGCAGCTCCGCGGGCCGCCTCGTCCCCGTCAGCACCAGCGCGTGGCGCAGCGCCGTGAGGATCACCTGCACGGCCTCGCGCACCGCCGGCACGCCACCCTGCTGCTGCGCCCGGAACAGGGGCAGCGCCATGCCGCCGATGTCGGCGCCCAGCGCGAGCGCCCGGGCCACGTCGAGGCCGGTCCGCATGCCGCCCGAGGCCACCAGCTTCACCTGTGGCCCCACTGCGCGGCGCACCGACGCGACCGCGGCGGCCGTCGGAATGCCCCAGCCGGAGAACTGCGCGCCCACCTGCTGCGCGACGCCCGTCGAGCGCAGCTGTTCGACGCGCACCCACGAGGTGCCACCGAGGCCGGACACGTCAATGTGCTTCACGCCGCACTCGACCAACCGGCGGGCCACGTCGGGGGAGATGCCGCAGCCCGTCTCCTTCACCAGCAGCCGATCGCCGAAGGCCTTCACCAGGCCTGCGACCGTCTCGTAGCCCTTCCGGAAGTCGCGATCGCCCTCGGGCTGCGCGAGCTCCTGGCCCGGGTTCAGGTGGAGCGCCATCGCGTCGGCGCCGATGGCGTCGAACAGCCGGCGCACCTGGTCGACGCCCATCGCCGCGGCCTGCACCACCCCGATGTTGCCGATAAGGACCAGGTTGGGCGCCACCTGGCGCACCGCGAAGGTGTCCACCAGCTCCGGCCGCTCCGCCATGGCCCGCTGGCTGCCGACGCCGAAGGCCAGGCCAAACTCCTCGGCGACCTGGGCGATCTGCCGATTCACCTCGCCGGCCCGCGGCGTCCCGCCCGTCATGCCCGTCACCAGCAGCGGCGCCTTCAGCGTCTTGCCGAACAGAGGCGTGGAGAGGTCCACGTCGTCCGTCGAGAGCTCCGGCATCGCCGAGTGGACGAGCCGCACGCACTCGAGGAGCGTCGAGTTGTCCCTCGGCGCCACATCCCCGGTGGCGCAGAGGTCCAGGTGCGCGTCTTTCCGCCTGGCTGTGGTCTCGTCCGGCATCGGCGGCGCCTCACTACAGGAAAAGCCTTCGGCAATTCCACCTGTAAGCACATGAATTCACTTACAAATGTCACCCAGCAGCCGAATGGGTAACGCAAGCCGTCGGAATCCGCCGTAGAAGGTCGGCATGGCGGACGGCGCGCCGGTGGTGATTTTCCTGCACCGCGGAGAGTACGACGTGGTGCACCAGGGTCTGGCGATCGCCGCGGCGGCGGTGGCGATGGGCCGCCGGGCCGAGGTGTATTTCTTCTGGTGGGCGCTCGAGCGGTTGGTGCGCGGCGGCCTGGACGAGCCCGATCTCGAGCGCGACGACGTCAACGCGACGATGGAGCTGCGGGGCGTGCCGACGGCGCGGCAGCTGCTCGACGTGGTGCGCGACTCGGGCCTGGGCAAGGTGTTCGCCTGCTCGGGCTCGATGGCCGCGATCGGTCTGACGCCGCCAGACGTGGAGCCCCGCGTCGACGCGCTGGTGGGATGGACGGCCATCCTTCAACGTACGCAGGGGGTCGTGGATCGTTTCTACCTGTGAGGCCAGGCGAATTCTCCCAACCAGACGCGGCCTCAAGCCGCGCGGTGCCGCAGCTCGGCCAGCGTGATCGCCCCGGGGACGAGCGAGGTCCGACGCACGGTGGGCTCGACGGGGAGCCACGTCCCTCGAGCTCGAAACCACGAAGCGGCGGCTGCTGACCGAGGGAGCCCCGGAGGCTGGCCGCGCGCGCCGCGCCGGCGACGCATCGACAACCCCCGAGGCGCGCCCGCCGCTGCGCCTGTCCCGGGCGGTCTCCGCCGTGACGAGGGCTTTGGCTCGCGACAGGACGCGGCTCGTGCGTGGCGCCGCCCGGGCGGCTCGCACGGACCGCCTCCGCAGGGGCGTCCGCCGGGCCAGGAAACCGGGGCCAGCCGACGCCGCCGACACCCGGGGGCTCACGCATCGCTCGAAGCGGAGGGGGGCGGCGTCCGCCGTCGGCTCGCCACGGCCGCGCGCACCGCACCGATCAGCGTCACCAGCCCCAGCGCCGCGTAGACGAAGCCGACGCGCGGCGAAAAGCGCGGCCCGACCGTGACGCGGAAAGCCAGCGCCCCGGTGGCGGCCAGCAGCGCGCTCGCCACCCACGGCGCCATCGCCGCGAAGCGCTCGCCCGCGTAGGCGTTGACCGTCCGCCCGTACAAGCGGCTCGCGATCGCCTCCGCCTCTGCGCGGGGCGCGCCGTGCACCTCGATCAGCTTCCGCGCCACGACGGCGGCCGTGTAGCCGTCGCGCTTGAGCGCCTCGGCCTCGGCCAGCCACCTGGCGGCGCGCGACCCGGTCACCTCACGCGTACCGCTCGGCGAAGGCCTGCCGCAGCCCCGCGTGCCGGCGAAGGAGCCCGAGCGTCAGGTCCGCGTGACCGGGCACGTAGCCGTTGCCGATCAACATCGTGACGTCCTTCCCCACGCCCTCCGCGCCCAACGCCGCCGCCGGGAAGCTGGTGGCCATGGAGAAGAAGATCACCGTGCCGCCGTCGCGCACCGAGAGGATCGCCGCCATCTCCGTGTTCGGCACCGACGCGCAGTTGACGACCAGGTCCGGCAGCGCGCCGCCGGTCAGCGCCGTGACGGCCTCCAGCACCGCCACGCCCTGCGTCGCGTCCCCCTGCACCACGTCGTCGCAGAGTCCGAGCCGCTTCAGCATGTCCAGCGCCGGCTGCGAGATGTCGAAGGCGATCAGCCGGCCACGGCCCTGCATCGACTCGCGGGCCTGCGCGAGGCACAACGCCCCGCTCTTCCCGGCACCCAACATCAGCACCGTCTGCCCGGGCTTCACGTGCCGCGCAACCAGCGCCGGCGCGCCCGCGACGTCCAGCGCCGCCAGCGCGAGGCGATCGGGGAGATCGTCCGGCAGCTTCGCGTAGATCCCCGACGGAAAGAGGATCGCGTGGCCCTTCACGTCGAGGCGATCGATGTCCGGCTTCACCGCTACCACCTCGTCGATCACCAGCGGCGTCAGCGTGAGGCTCACCAGCGTCGCGAGGCGATCGCCGGGCTTCAGCGTGCCGTGCGCCGGGTGCGCCGGGGAGATCTCCCGCACGCGGCCGATCAGCATGCCGCCCGAGCCGGTGACGGGGTTCTGCATCTTCCCGCGCGCAGCGACGATCTCGCGGATGGCCGCGACGATCTTCGCCGGATCGCCGCCCGCCGCGTCCTTGAGCTGCTTGAAGGACGCCGCGTCGATGTTGAGGCTCTCGACATCGATGAGCAGCTCGCCCTCACGCAGCGGCAGACGCGGATCGAGTTGCCTCGCCCGCTGCGGCAACACGCCTCTCTCGCCCACCACGCGCGAAAGCCCATACCGGTCGACCGCCATGTGACGCTCCTCGTGATGAACAAGAGCCCCGGCGCCTCCCGAGAGGGCCGGGGCTCGCCGCGACGCGTCGAGGCTCGTTCGCCGCGCCGGAGAGGTCAGAAGGTGTACTGGACGCGCGGGAAGAACGCGAAGACGTTGATGTTCGGACCGATGATGATGCGGTAGCTCACGTCGACGCCGACCGAGAAGTGGTCCATGTTCGTCGCGTACTCGAGGCTGGCCGCGACGCCGACGTTGAGGCCGCCGCGCACGCCGCCCACCGGCTCGGGCTCGAGCAGCGTGTAGCCGACGATCGCCTTGCCGCCGAGGTAGAGGCGCTCCACCAACCGGTGCAGGTAGCCGCCCGTGACCGAGAGGAAGGTCATGGTGAAGTTGTCCGACGCGACGCAGGTGCCGCCCTGCTCCCGGGCCTTGGTGAGGCCGGCCCAGCAGTTGGCCGCGTTGGCGCCGATGCCCACGTGGAACCCGATGGGGATGAGTCCCTTCGCGTCGTTGATCGTCAGCTGGTAGCCGAGGCCGAGCTGCAGGTACACCTGCAGATTCGAATACCCGTCGTCACCACCCAGCGTCACGATGCCGCCGATGTCCGTCTCAGTGAAGAAGCCGCGCCGAACCTTCAGCGGCACCCCCTCCGACGGAGTCGCGGCGAAGGCGGCGGTGGGGAGCGTCAGGGCGATCAGCAACGTGGCGAATTTCCGCACGAATCCTCCAGAAATCGGGCGCGGCACCATACCCCTCCGGCTCGCTCACGCAACACTCAAAAACACCCCCGACGCACTTTCTCGAATCCCCCCGGGCGCCCCGAAACGCGAACGGCGCGGGGGCTCGAGGCCGCCGCGCCGCCGTCGTCAGGCCGAGGGGCCCACGCCGTTACTCGTCGGCGCTGTCGTCACCCGCCGCCTTGAAGATCCACGGGAAGGTGACGTTCACGATGCCGCCGCCCGCGGGCTCCGGGAACTTCCAGCGGCGGATGCGCTGGACGATGCAGGACTCGACGTTGGCGTTGCCGATCGACGACTCGCTGACGTTGGCCTCGGACACACCGCCGGAGGGATCGATCGTCCAGGCGACCGCGACCTTGCCACCGAGCGCCGGGTTCTTCTGCAGCTCCTGCTCGTAGCAGAACTTGATCTCGTTCTGGTGGCGCTTGATGACCTTCATGATGACGTCCTTGTCGAGGCCGCCGATGACGGTCGTCTTGCCGGGGATGACGCGGGTCGAGTCCTTGCCGCGGCCGCCGAGGTCGATCGAGCCGTAGCCGCCGGCGCCGCGCCCGCCGCCCTTGGTTCCGAGGCCGCCGAGACCGAGGCCCGTGCCGCCGCCACCCGCGCCCGAGCCGCGCGAGCCGAGGCCGCCAACGCCCTGGGCGTCACCGACGCCCGCGCCGCCCTGGAGGCCGCCGAGCGCGTTGTTGATGCCGGTGCCGAGGCCGCCGGGACCGAAGACGTTGGACGCCGCGCCGCCGCCGAACATACCGGCCATGAGGCTGGACACCTTCTTGCGGTCCTCTTCGCGCTTGTTCGCGTCGACGACCGGCGCGCCCTTCTTGGAAGGATCGGCCTGTTTCTTGTCCTTGTCCTGCTTGCCGAACTTGCCTTCCTTCTCCTTTGCCTTGGCGCCTTCGGCCACGCCGGAGAGGTCCTTGAACTTCTTGATCTCCTGCTTCTTCTCGGGCTTCACGACCATCTTCACGTACTTGGACGGGTTCGCGAAGATGTCGTCGCCCTCACCGCCGCCGGTGAGCGGGGTGATGATCATCGCCGCCACCAGGGCGAAGAACGCCATGAGGCAGATCGACGTGATCTTGAAGAACGTGAAGTCGTGCTCCTGCAGCGTGTTCAGCGTGATCGCCGCGCTCGGCCGCACGTAGCGGACGATGAAGGCGACGTTGTCGAGGCTGATCTGGGCGCGGTCGTGCAGCCCGAGCTCGATCGCGTCGGCGCGCACCCCGCCCTCGGCGGCGCGCAGCTTCCCTTCGCTCTTGAGCTGCTCCTTCGACTTGTGGCTGTCGGACCTGGTGGTCACCACCAGCCCGGCCTCGCTGGGCACGTTGACGATCGCCGTCGAGCCCTTCGACTGCGCCAGCGTGAAGGTGCCGCCGACGCCCGGCGAGAAGACGTTGAAGCGCGCGCCCTCGTCATCGCCGATCGTCACGGGGACGCCATCGGCGAAGTGCTGCACGTTGATCAGGGTGTCGCCCCAGAGGAGCGCGACCTGCAGCACCTTCTCGGAGTCGGTGGGGACTGCCTCGGCGGGCAGCGGCTCATTGAAGAGCACCGCCGCGTTCTTGCCGGTGCCGGCGAGGCCCTTCGGAGGCGCCGGGGCCTTCTCCTTCTTGCCCTTCTTCTCGTGCGCCGCCTGGCCCCTCGCCTCCGTCTTCGACGCCTCGTTGGTCTCCACCTTTGCCTCTGGCCCGGCCCCGGCCCCGTTGCCGAAGACGACCTTCACCTTCGACTCACCGATCGTGATCACGTCGCCCGAGGCGACGACCGTCGGGTCCTTCACCGCCGCGTCCTTCACCCTCGTGCCGCTCTCGGAGCCCAGATCGATGACGGTCACGCTGCCGTCCTTCTCGACCTTCAGCATGCAGTGGAGGTTGGACACCTTGGGATCGGCGACCTTGATCGCCGCGCCCGCGCCCGAGCCGACGATGATGCTCTCGAGCTCCGAGGTGGACTCCGACACCGCGCCGTCCGGGCCGGTGATCTGCAGGGTGATCGACGTCTTCTTCATGGAGCGGTCCTCCAGGGGCCGATGCGGCGTGTTGCGAACGACGGGAAGCGGGTCGCCTACAGGTTGTCGACGGACTTCTGGAGCTCAGGGTTGAAGTTGTCGCGCACCTTGATGAGCGTCTTGAACGTCGTCTTCTTCTTCGACACCGAGTAGCTGCCCTCGGGCTTGGTGAGCTCGCCTTCGACGGCGACGTCGGTGAAGTCGATGACCGTCTTCTTGCGGAAGACCGTCTTGTCCGCTTCGCGGATGACCTTGTCCTCGGCGAGGGCCGACGTGGCGAAGACGGCCGAGAGGGCCAGCAGTGCGAGCGCGCGCTTCATGTCCTGTCCTCCATGCGCCGGTCCGACACCGTGCCGCCCGGCGGGGTTCCGAAAAAGTCGGCGGATACTAGGGGTTCCGCTGCTCGTTGTCACGCGTACCCCAGGCGACGTCGAGCCGCATGACGCAGCGCAACAATCCCGTCACGGGGCCGGGGCCGGGGCGGGCGGAGCGGCCTCCTCCCTCGGGGCCTCATCGGTCACCTTGTCGAGGAGCGACGGCCCGCTCGTCGGCGCGGCCGGCCTGGGCTTGTCCTCCGGCTTCGGCGCGGGGGCCGCGGCCGGCTGCTTCTGCATCGCGAGGATGCCCTTCACCTTGTTGTCGATGAGTTGCTTGTCCTGGTCGGTGGTGGCCTTCTGCGCCTTGCAAGCCTCGAAGAACTGGAGCGCCTTGTCCCAGCCGGCCTTGTCGGCCGCGTAGGCCCAGGCGGCGCCGCAGATCGCGTCGGACTGTTCCGGTTTGATCGCCAGCACGCGCTCGAACATCTCGCCGGCCTTGAGCCCCTTCTTCGGGTCGCGGCCCTTCTGGCCGTCGAGCGCCCACGCATACGCGAGGAAGCCCTCGTAGCTGGTGGGATCGAGCGCCGTCGCGCGCTCCAGCACCTTCTCGGCGCCCTCGTAGTCGCGGTAGCTCAGTGCCATCGCGCCGATGTTGAAGAGGCCCGGCGCGAAGTCCTTGTTCAGCTCGACGGCCTTCTGGAACTGGCCCAGCGCCAGGCGCCGCTCGTCGATCTTCAGGTAGATGAGCCCGAGGTTGTTGTAGACGCCGGGATCCTTGTCATCGAGCTTCCTGGCGTTGGCGCTGATGAACTCCGCCAGCCGGTAGTTCCCCTGGTCGAAGTAGATGAGCGCCAGGTTCTTGTACGCGTCCGGGTTGTCCCTGGTGCGCGCCAGCACCTTGCGGGCTGCGGCCTCGGCTTTGTCGTACTTCTTCGCGAGCCGGTAGGCGACCGCGAGGTTGTTGTTGAGCTCGACGTCGTACTCGTTGTTCGGATCCTTCAGCGCCTCCTCGTACAGCGCGATCGCGTCGTCGAAGCGATCCTGCAGGCGGTACGCGCGGCCGAGGTTGAGCAGCGTGGGCTTGTGCTTCGGATCCAGCTTGTGGGCGGCCTCGTAGTACGAGATCGCCTCGGTCAACAGGCCCTGCCGCTCGGCGACGAGGCCCAGGTTGAACTGCAGGCCGACGCTGGTGGGCGCCTTCTTCGCGATCGACGCGAAGGCAGTCTTCGCGACGTCGTACTTGCCCGCGTCGAACGCAGCCACGCCCTCCTGGAAGATCTCCTGCGGGGTCTTCTCTTTCGCCTTCACCGGGGCGGTGATGACGGGCTCCTTCTTCACTTCCTCCTGCACCGTGGTGCAGGCGGACAGGCCGACGGCGGCCGCGAGGGCGGTGATGCGCAGCGACTTCATGGGCAGCGTTCCTTTGGTGTTCATCGGCGAAGTCCTCTACCGCGCACCCGCGCCAGGGGTCGGCGCGGCGGCGCTCGACGGCGGCTTGGTCGCCCCACCCTCGCCCGGCGGCGGCGAAGCAGGCGGCTCCTTCTCGGCCGCTACCTCCGACGGGAGCTGAACGCCCTTGTCGAAGCCCGCGGTCGCGAAGAACTCGGCGCCGCGGTAGGCCACGTCGCGCGGCTTGCCGTAGAAACCGGGCTTGTACTTGTTCAACTTGTCCTGCGCCTGCAGCGTCCACTCGTTGTAGATCGACAGCTCGTAGGACTTGGCCAGAGCCTTCTCGAGCGCCTCGACGGCCTTCTCCTCGACGGGGAAGACGTAGCGGTTCTCGAGCTCGCCACGGAACATGGCGGCCTGGTCCTCGTCGAAGCCGACCGGGTCGGGGATGCTCGCGATGTTCGACGCGAAGTCCGCATACGCCATGCCAATGCGCGCCAGCGCCGCGATGCCGTACTCCGCGTTTCCGACCGCCAGCACGTCGGTGTACGCCTTCTCCAACTCGGCGAGCGCCTTCTCCTTCTTCGGCCGGTCCGTCTTCGAGAACGCGACGATCGCCGCGCGGTTGAAACTCTTGTAGTCGAACTTCTGCGCCAGGTACGCGGCCCACTGCGGCTCGAGCGCGTAGAACTTCACGTGCGCGAACGCGAGCTTCGCCCGGTCGTTCTTTCTCTCTTCGTCCTTGAGCTTCGGGTACGCCGCCGCGATCTCCTTCGCGAGCCGATCCTGCTCGGCGGCGTTCTTCAGCTTCCCGTTCAGCAGGAACTGGCGGTACTTGATGTCGAGCCGCCGGGTGTCGGAGACGCGCGGATCCTTCGCGTACTGCGCCAGGTACTGGTCGTAGTACTTGATCGCCTCGGCGTTCTTGCCCTGCTTCTCGAGCACCAGCCCGATGTTGAAGGCGATGTCGGGGACGTCCTTCCTGTCCTTGAAGCGCGCGACGTAGCGCTCGTACGCGGCGATCGCCTTGTCGAACTGACCGACCCCCTCGTACCAGAAGCCGACGTTGTACTGCGCGTCGGCCACCTGCTCGCCGGCCTCCTTGATCAGCGCTTCACGCTCCTTCTGCTTGTCGGCCGACAGCTTCTTCATCTCCACGGTGGTGATCACCGGGGCGGCCGGGCCCTTGCCCTTGTTCGCCTTCGCGTCCCTGGCGCGCTGCTCGGCTTCCTTCTTGAGCAGGTCCTTGATGTTCGCGTAGCCGACCGCCTTGTCACCGGCGGCGAGGTCGTAGGTGGCGACGAACTCCTCGTACATGGCGGCCGACTTCTCGAAGTTGGCCATCTTCTCGTAGAGGTAGGCGAGCGCGTTCTTCACCTTCAGGTCGAACACCGACTGCGGGTACTCCTTCAGCACCCGCTCGCCGATCTCCGCCGCCTTGTCGAGCTCGTAGGCCTCGCGGGCGATGATCATCGCGTAGGTGAGCGCGCGGTCCGCGTTCTCCGACTTCGGGAACTCCTCGACGAAGGCCAGGAAGAGGCGCGACGCCTTCTTCGGGTCCTTCTCCTTCTTGTACACGACCTCGTCGATGTACTTGTACTGCGAGCCCTCGACGATGCCGGTGACGCGCTTGGCGAACTCGGTGCCCGGCTTGGTCAGCCTGGTGTTGGCCTTGAACTGCCGCGCGAGGATGTTCAGCTCCAGCCACTCCTCCTTCTCCTCGAGGACGGCCATCGAGAGGTCGGCGGCCTCCTGCGACCGCTTCTCCTCGGGGTACTTGTTCACGATGTCGCCGAAGCGCCGGGCGGCGTCGACGAAGTGGTTCTTGTCGTAGAAGATGACCGCGGCCTGGTACGCGACGTCGACCTCGTCCGGGTTCTTCGGGAACATCTGGTTGTACTTGTCGCAGGCCGCGACCAGGAGCTTCTCGTACTCGGTGAGCGGCTTCTCTTCGAGCTCCTTGGCCGAGCGCTTGGCCACCTTCTGCGACTTCTCGACGGTCCCCTTCTTCTTCTGCTCGTCGACCTTCTGGCCTTCCTTGAGCTCCGACTTCTGGAGGAGTCCGCGCTCGATCTTCACCAGCTTGTCGTAGGCGAGGATCGCGTTGTACGCCGCCGTCTGGCGGTACTTCTCGTTCGACGCCTCCCGCGCCTCGGGCCGGTTCGGGATCTTGAAGCTGACGACGCCGTCGTACTGCTTCGCCGCCGCCTCCCACTCCTCGAGCGCCCAGAGGATCTCGGCGTAGTAGAACTTCAGGTTGAAGGCCTGATCGGCGACGAACGCCTCGTCCTCACCCGACGCGAAGTTGTCCACGTACTCCTTGTAGATGTCGCGCGCGAGCCGGTAGGTCTCGACCTGCTTGGTCTTCTGCGCCTCCTGGTGGTACTCCGTCACCGTCGTACGCATCGCCTCCTCGGCGACGTTGAAGCCGTTGCGCAGCACTTCCTTCTTCGACTCGTTCGCCTTCCACCACGTGCTGCCCGGGCGATAGAGCGTCGCCAGCTTCTTGACCTCGGTGCGAACGTTGTCGCGCTGACGCAGTCCTTCGTAGCTCTTGATGATCGCCTGCTGAAAGTCCGGCGCCGCCTCGGCGAGCGGGTTCTCGTTGAGCAGGTAGCGGAAGGACTTGATCGCGTTGTCGTGGTGACCGGCGGCCTGGAGCGAGTACGCCAGCTTGCTGATGAGGCTGATCTTCTTCTTCTTGCCGGCGTGCGCCGTGTAGTACGCGATCGCGTCATCGGCGCGGTTCAGCTCGGTGAACATGCGGATCGAGTCGTTGAGCGCCTCGTTCTTCAGCAGGTTGCCTTCCTTGCCCTGCTTCTCGGACAGGTCGACCGTCTGCTGCAGCTTCGCGAGGCCCTTCTCGATCTCGCCGGCGTTGTAGTCGCACCACGCCAGCTTGTAGAGCGCGTACGACTTGATCTTCTGGTTCGACGACGCGTACGCCTTCTCGTAGTAGGTGCGCGCCTTGTCGAGGATGTTGGCGACCTCGAAGTAGTGGTTGCCGAGCTGGACGTAGGTGTCAGGCACGAACTTCGAGCCCGGGTAGCCCTTGAGGAGCTCCTCGTACCGCTTCACCGCCGCGTCCTTCTTGCCCGTCTCGTAGAGGTTGTACGCGAGGTTGAAGAGCACCTCGTCCTTCCGATCGTACGCGGGGTACTCGCGCAGGATCGTCTCGTACAGACGCATCGTCTCCGAGCGGTAGAGCTCCGACTCGCGGTGCTCTTCCCTGGGCTCGGCGACCTTCTCGCCGCGGTTCCGCTTCTCGTCGGCGTCCTTCTGCGCTTTGAAGAACGCGAGCATCTCCTTGCGGTACAGGTAGCGCGACTTCTCCCAGTACAGCTCCGACAGCTGGAACAGCAGGTCGGCCTTCTGCGGGTTGCCGTCCTCGATCTTCGGGATGATCTTCTTCGCGGCCTCGATCTGATCGTCGCGCTTCTTGTCGGCGATCGCCTCGCGCTCGACGTCGGCCTCGTCGGGTGCCTGGCTGCGGGCGTCCAGCTTCGCCGGTCCCTTGCGCTCCTCGGCCCTGGGCGGGGCCTTCGCGTCGGCCTTCGCCGCCGCCCTGGGATCACTCTTCGCGGCCTTCGCGCCCTTCTTCTGGGCCGACGCGTCGAACGCCGCCAGCGAGAGGATCAGCGGCAGCACGGACAAGACTCGGACCTGCGTCATCATCGCTCCTGTCGGACAAAAAACGCGCGGACCCTACAACAGGGGTCCACGTGAAGGAAGGGTCCCCCTGATCGCAGGCGGGCCCGACTTTTTCCAGTGGTTTCAACGCTCCGGCGGTTCAAACGTGCCCGGCGGAGGCTGCGCACCCGGGTGGCATTCCACATACGAAAGGCCGGTGGGGCGCCCACCGGCCTTCGGCTCCTCCGACGGCCGCGGACGCGCGTCAGTTCGACGACGACGGGCAGCCGCGCTTGAGCGTGTACTGGTAGTAGCCGATCTCGTCGCGCCAGAACTCGCCCTGGAACTTCCAGTAGTTCCAGTTCTCCGCGGGCATCTTCGGGCGGTACAGCGTCTGCTTCTTCAAGAGGCCCGTCACGTCGACGTTCTGCTCGGCGAGCTCCTTCTCGGCCTTGGCGACCTCGAAGCGGATGATCTCGGCCTGGTCGGCGAAGCCCTTGATGCTGCGGTACGCCTCGACGATGCGGGACTTCGACACCGTGCCGGCGACCTGCTCGAGCGTGCCCTTGTTCTGATCGAGGTAGGTGACGAGCTCGTTCGCCAGCTTCGCGGCCTTCCAGCCCTGGTTCTGTTCGATGAGCTGCTTCTCGGCCTCGATCTGGTGGAGCATGCCGAACAGGCCCAGCATGCGCTCGTTGGAGCGCACCCAGTTGAGGACCGCGCGCGGCAGCTGCGGGTTCTCGGTGTTCTCGACCAGCTGGAAGTACGTGACGGGATCCTTCGCCTCGCCCTCGACGAGCGGCTTCAGCTGCTCGGCCATCGGCAGGTAGATCTTCTCGTACTCGACGAGCGCCGCCTTCGACTCCTCGTACAGGCACGAGAAGTAATAGATGGTGCTGGTGAGGATCCACGACTCGGGCTGGAAGGCGCCCGCGAATTGCGGCGCGTAGAGGCCCTGGAGCGATCCGAGACCGCCGCCGAGGTCGTCGTTCTGGAAGCGCGCGAAGCCGTTCTCGAACAGCGCCTGGTCCCAGTACTTCGAGAAGCGGGGGATCTTCTCGTACCAGTCGACCGCCTTCTGGTACTCGCCCGCATTGTAGTTCGTTCGGCCGAGCGCCAGCATCGCGAGGTGCTGGGTGTCGACGAAGTCGAGCTGCCTGGTCTTGATCTTCAGCACGTTCTCGAAGATCACCCGCGCCGCGTCGAGGTTTGCCTTGCGCGCCTCGTCCGAGGCCGCCGGGTAGCGCGGGTCCGCCAGGGTGATGCCGAGCAGGTACTGCGCGCGCGCGTAGAACTGGCTGGTGTCGGGAACCGCCTCGAGGAACTGCTTGGCGTCCTCGAGCAGCGCCTTGCGGTGCGAGATGCGGCCGATGAGGTAGTTGATGCGCGCCAGCACCTCGAGCGGCAGTGTCGCCCAGCTGTCCGCGTACTTGTCGTACAGGTTGTTGAGGATCGAGGGGATCAGGTAGTCGTCGTTCAACGTCTCCTGCAGCGCGATGAAGGCCTCGACCGACTTGGCGTGGTACGGGTGGGTGGGGCCCGCCTTCACGATCGGCGTGAAATAGATGAACGCGGTGAACGGCAGGTTCGCCCGCTGGAAACTCGACGCCAGGTAGTACTCGGCCTTGAGGCGGAGATCGTTGTCCGTCGTGGTGTTGGTGACCTCGTAGAAGAGGCGCGCGGCCTCGCCGAAGTCGTTCGAGTTATAGGCCGACAGGCCCTTGTTGTAGTTCGCCAGGTCCTGCGCGAAGGCGTTGCCCGCGACGAGGGCGAGGCTGAGGACGATGGAGCGGATCATGGTCGGCTCACTCACTTAGAAGAGGAACGAGGCCCCGATGTAGAGGCCGACGTTGTTGAGGACGTCCGACGACGGCAGGCGCACCAGGTTGAGCGCCAGCGGGACGTCGTTCGACCGCTTGTAGTCCGTGCCCTCGACGGTGCCCGTAAAGCTGGTGACGTTGCAGCCGCCGCCCACCACCGCCGACTCCACCGGCTGGCCCATGCGCAGCTTCGCGTCCATCGCCCTCAGGTCGTCGACGTTGCAGCCGTTCACGCTATCAACCTTCGCCGTGTACACCACGTCGCGCACCTCCAGGCGGAAGGCGAAGTGCTTGCCGAGCTGCAACCGGAAGCCCGCGCCCAACGAGCCCATGAAGCGTGCGCCGGTGTCGCCGAAGGTGGCCGGGCTGACCGAGCCGTCCGCCTTCACGCTCTCGGGCTTCAGCTGGTGCCGCGTGCCGCCGAGGCCCGCGCCGCCGTTCAGCACGATGCTGAAGTGCGCCAGCGTGCCTTCGAACCACGCGAACTTGGCGTACAGCGGGGTCACCTCGACGCCGCCCATGACGCCCCACGTCCAGAGCAGCGAGGTGGCGGCCTGCGCCTCCGCGCGCACCTTCTCGACCAGCTCGGCGTTGAAACCCGACTCGGCGTTGTACCAGTTGTAGCCGCCGGTGATCTGCAGGCCGAAGTTCTCCTGCAGGTGCCACACGAAGCTGCCGAAGGTGCCGAAGTGCTGGGTGAACTTGCCGTTCGCCTGCAGCGCCACCGGGAAGAGCACCAGCTCGCGCTTGCCCGAGTCCGAATAGGCCTTCTGCTCGACGATGTGGACGGCGACGTTCGGGTTGTAGAGCGGTGCGCCGGACACCAGGCGCTGCTCCTCGCCCGGCCTGGTCGGCGCGACCGGCGTGACGGCACCCTGCGTCTCCTCGGCCTTCGGGGCCTCGACGGGAGGCGGCGGCTTCGCCGGGCCCTCGTCGTCGTCTTCGTCATCGGCGGCCGCTGGCGCCGGCGCCGGCGTGGTCGGCGCGGGGGCCTGGCTCAGCGCCAGCGCCGGCGCCTGGGGCACCGCCGCCTGCGCGAGGCCGACCCAGAGGACTGCAGCAACGAGCATCGTGGTTCGCATGGGTCTTCCGTGGCCTCTAGAAGATGAAGGAGTAGCCGAGGTCGATCATCACCAGGTTGGTGATGCCCGCGTTCGGCGACAGGGCGCCACCCGCCGTCGGGTTGCCCGCGTTCGACGACGCGCGATCGACGCCCACGTAGTACGAGTCGAGGAACGACCAGTCGCGCACCTCGAGCTTGATGCCGTGCTTCTGGCCCACCACGTTGCCAGCCGACGTCACGCCGGGGATGAAGAAGCGGAAGCCGAGCGCCAGCGAGACGATCGGACTCACCTTGCTCTCCGTGAAGTACTCGCCGCACTCGTTCGCGTTGACCTTCACCGGGCAGATGACGAGCGACTCGCGGCCGAACAGGCCCGCGCCGCCCCCCGCCCAGCCGTAGAGCTGGAAGTGCACCGGCAGCTCGGCCATCAGGTTGATCTTCCCGTAGATCGGCTGGAACCGGAGGCCGACGATGCCGTTGGCCTTCATCTCCCACAGGTCCGACAGGTCGTTCGCCTTGCTGATCGACGTGTTCGTGTAGAAGTCGTCCTGGATCTGCTTCGCCAGCGACGTGTGCATCGAGATCGCGTAGCCACCGCGCAGCTCGATGCCGAGCCAGTCGGTGAAGTTGTACGCACCCGACAGGTTCAGGTTGTAGTGGTCGGTGAGCCGACTCAGGATCGAGATGCCGACGTTTCCGCCGATCTCCCAGCGGCCCGCGACCGTGTACAGCCGGTTGCGGACGGCGACCTTCTCGACCAGCTCGTCGCCTTCCGCGGCGAACGCGCCGTTCGCGGTCAGCAGCACCGCGAGGCAGGCGACGATGTTCAGGGGTTTCCGGTTCATGGCAGCTCGTTCACCTCGTCGTACGGACCACTGTTACGGACAGCTGTTGTTGAAAGTCGCGAGGACGTCGTAGCAGAGCTCGACCGTGCTCAACGGCTCGGGGATCGCCGAGCCCCCGAAGCGGACCATGTTGCGCAGGCCCGCGGTGTCGCAGCGCACGTATTCCGCGCCGGTGGCCACCGGCGTCATGCTGACTGGCAGGCGCTGCGCGCAGCGCTGGCCGCGGCAGAACTCGCCCATGGGGCAGTTCCCGTCGACCATGCAGTTCGCCGCCGTCGGGCCCGACACGTACGCCGCGATGCCCTCAGCGACGCCGCCGTCGACTTTGAGATCCGGGCCGCGGCTCAGGCGGAAATCCTGCCGCAGGCCCGACGCCGCGTAGCCGAGCGCCGCCAGCGCCTGCGAGAAGTCGTCCTGGCAGATCGACACGGTGACACCGCCGGTCGCCGCCGCGACCTGGACGTAGCGCCCGCCGTAGTAGGCGATCTCGTAGCCGCCGTCGTTGGCGCCCCCGGTGGGGCACGGCTGGCCGGTGAGCGAGCGGCAGCAGCCCACGTGCGGGCTTGGATCGCCGAACTGCGACGGCACGCCCGCGTCGTCGGAGTCCGCGACGATCGCCGCCAGCGCCACCGACTCCTCGTTGCCGTAGCCCTTGAAGGTCTCGAGGAAGCGGACGAAATACTCCGTCGATCCCCACGCGCCCGCGCCCACCAGCGCGTTGTCCGGCGCGCAGCGGCAGCCCGGGTCCGCGGTGCAGGTCGCCTGCCGCGTGAGCGGGTTGCAGGACGCGTCGTCCTCGTCGGACACCACGACGACGTACAGCGCCGCCTCGGGACGCACGAAGCGCGTCACCGCGGGCGTCGAGTGGTTGAGCGGGTTGGTGAGCGCCAGGTACGCCGCGTACAGGCCCCGCTCCTGCGCCGAGCCGGTGATGCCGACCTGCGACATCTGCCCGAAGGCCGCGACGGCCGACATCACGTCGGGGCCGGTGTTGCAGCTGACGCCGCCCTGCGCGGTGGGCGCGCAGGCGATGAAGTCCTCGGTGAAGCCGCTGATGGTCCACGGGCGCAGCTTCCCGCGGTTCGCCGCGGCGTCGGTGTCGGTGCTGGTGACAGCGATGTGGAAGTCGATCGGCGGATCGGCGCTGACGAGTTGGTTGATGAAGCCCTGGAAGTTCGCCGCGAGCCGCGCCTGCTTGGGCGCCATGCTGCCTGACGAGTCCACCACCCAGAGAATGTCCACCTGCCGCACCGGCAGCTGCCGGTAGACGTCGCACTGCCGGGGCACGTTGACGCCGAAGTCGCTCGTCTCCTGCGTGCCGTCGACCTGCACCTCGGGCGCCTTCGCGTCGACGGTGGGCGTCCCGGGGACGATGGTGAAGGGCTCGAGCACGCGGCGCGTCCGCGTGCGGTCCTGGCAGGCCGACGCCGCGAGCGCGGCGACACACAGCACGAAGGTGGCTCGCAGGACACGCATCATCGAATCACGCAGGGTGCGGCGAGATAGCACGTTCAACCACCGGTCTGAACAGGCTTTTTCACGGGCGATCGCCCGCCTTGACCGGGGTGGCGCCCGCCGCCCCTGCCGCCTCTGCGCACGCCCCCCCGGAGCGCGCCCTACCCGTCCTGCAGCGCCGGCGGCAGGCACGCCTGCACCGACTGCTCATTCACCGTCTGCAGCAGGTTGCAGCGCCACGTCTCCGGACAGTCCGTGTCGGCCATGCAGGCCTTCGTGCAGATCGGCCCCGAGTCCTTGCGAATGCAGAGGCCGCTCTCGCAGGCGGCGGGGCCGAACGAGCAGTCCGCGCCGGCGGTGCCGCCGCCGTTGGGGAAGCACACGTCGAGCTCGGCGGTGGTGCCGGGCGCCTGCGCCTTGCGGCAGGTGAAGCCCTGGGGGCACGCCGCGCCGCCGGCGCACGTCACCGAGCAGACCCTCGCGGTGCCGAGATCGAGGCAGGTGCCGCTCTGGCACGGCGCCCGGCCGGGGGTGCAGTCGTCGCCGAAGAGCCCGCCCAGCGGAGCGCACACGCCCATGCCGTTCTTCGGGCCGTCGGGGTTGCGGTGCTCGTCGCTGCAGTCGTAGCCGCCGCCCGCCGTCGTCTCGCAGCAGCGGAAGCGCGTGTCGCCGCACTGCGTGTCGGTGGTGCACGGCGAACTGCAGAAGCTGGTGACGCCCGCCACGAGGCACATGCCGGTGACGCAGGCCTGCGCGCCGTCCACGGTGCAGTCCTCGCCGAGGCGGCCGAGGCCCGACTTGCAGGTGCCGCGCTGGGGCATGCAGTAACTGCGCATGACGCCCGACGGATCATCGACCGGCTTGCAGACGAAGCCCGCGCCGAAGCTGCGCACGCACGCGGCGTCGTCGGCGCACGGCGTCGAGCAGAACGCCTCGCCCTGGAACGGGCAGTTGGCGCAGTTGTTGACGATGCAGCGATTCTCCGTGAACCCGCCGCGGCGGCAGTCGTCGTTATCGGTGCACGGCGAGCACATGCGCCCGTCCACCGCAGGTACACAGGCGTTGTTGACGCACACCTTGCCGAGGCCGCACTGCGACACCTGGCCTACGGCGTCCGCCGCGTCGCAGTAGCCGACGCAGGTGTTGGAGTTGGGCACGCACTGGTACGGCCCGAAGACGTCGGGGTCGTCGCTCTTGCCGATGTTGGTGCAGGAGAAGCCCGTCGGGCAGTCCGGGTTCTCCGCGGAGTCGAGCGCGACCGGGTCGCACCCGGGCGTCGGGCAGAGGTTCTTCTGCGGGTTGCAGTCGCGCCCGCAGAACTGCTCGCCGGACACCACGTTGCGCACGCAGAGATCGAACGGGCCGCCGCACTCGGCGTCGCCGCGGCACGGCGTGCAGATCGACCGGCCGTTGCTGCAGGTGTCGTTCGACGGCACGCACTGCTTGACGAGCGCGCCCATGGCGCCCGCGGGGATCTCCCGGCAGTCGTAGCCCGGCGGACAGGCGTCGCCGGCACCACAGGCGGAGGTGCAGAACTTCTCACCCGAGCCGATCGCCTCGAAGCACGCGCCGCCCGCGGGGCACTGCGCCGAGTCCTGGCAGGGCGAGCACAGCGTGCGGCTCACCTGAATGTAGCAGTTTCCCGATTCGGCGTTGCAGGTGTGGCCGGCCGGGCAGTCCTGCTCCGTCTTGCAGCCGGTGAGCGGCTGGCAGATGCGGCCGTACCGGCCCGCGCCCGCGCAGGCGTAGTCGTCGGGGCACTCGTCGGTGGTGGTGCAGGCGTCGGTGCAGAACCCCGACGCGTCGTCGAGCGCCACGCACAAGCCCGACGCGCACGGCGTGGCCGTGTCGCCGGGCGTGCAGAAGGAGCCGAACGGGAGCGGCTGCGGGCCCGTCGGGCCGCACCCCGCCAGAGCCGCGATGGCGACAGCGACGAGGAACGCCCGGTGGCCCCGCATCGACACCCTCCGCTTGACGCCTGGGCCTACTTCTTCGCCTTGCCGGCCTTGTGCTGCGCGCGCAGCGCGGCCTTCACCGACGGCTTCACGACGACCACGCCGTCGTTGTGGCCGGCCACGCCGCCTTTCACGAGGATCAGGTTGCGCTCGGGGATCACGTCCACCACCTCGAGGTTCTGGGTGGTGACGCTCTCGACGCCGTAGTGACCCGGCAGCTTCTTGTTCGGGTACACGCGGCCGGGCGTCTTGCGCTGGCCGATGGCGCCGGGGTGACGGCGGTACTCGTGCGTACCGTGGGTGTCGCCGAAGCCGCGGAAGTTCCACCGCTTCATGACGCCCTGGAAGCCGCGGCCCTTGGTGACGCCCGAGACGTCGACCAGCTGGCCCTTCTCGAACAT
Organism: Myxococcota bacterium; assembly: GCA_040755835.1. Taxonomy (GTDB): domain Bacteria; phylum Myxococcota; class Myxococcia; order Myxococcales; family Myxococcaceae; genus JADLDB01. Next base: position 93,942 of record JBFMAB010000041.1, on the reverse strand, counting down.
CTCCACCTTCACCGGATCGCCGACGTTGAACGTCGCGAGCTCGTCCGCCGAGACGCGGAACTCCTTGACGATCCGCTTGGCCTTGGCGCCGGCTTTCTTGAAGGAGCCCAACTGCGCCTTGGTGAGGTGCTTCTCCTTGGCGTCCACCAGGCCCAGCACGACCGCAGTGTACTTGTCCTTCTCCATGGTCCGCTTGCCGACCACCTCGCACGAGGTGACGTCGATCACGGTCACGGGCACCGCGTTGCCTTCCGCGGTGAAGACCTGGGTCATGCCCACCTTCTTGCCGATGAGGCCCTTCATGTTCGTCTCGCTTTCCTTCTCTCGCACGTGGCGGGTCAGGCCAGAGGTGCGGGGCGGAGGACCGTCCGCCAGCGGCTATTGGCCTCCGCGAAGCCGGAGGGATGCGCGCGCATAGCAGGCACCGGCGGGCAGGGCAAGCAGGCGCCGGCGCGGGCGAAGGTGGCCACGGCGGAACACGTCACGAAAGAGCGTGGTGGGCACGCGGTCGATCGACGCGGCACACGACACTGCGCCTCGGCGCAGCGCCCGCGCTCCGGGCATCGCGTCTGTCCGGTGTTTGGGGGCATCGAGCATGTCCAGGCGCGCCTGCATCTTCGCTTGCAGGAGCCGGCGCACGACGCGACGCGCCGCTTCGACCGCTGCCACTTCCGCGTCCACCGCCGTGTGCTCCTCGCACGTCGGGGATCGCACCTACGCCAGGAGCTCCGCGATCCCTTCCGCCAACGCCCGGTCCGCCCGGCGCCCAGCGCCCCCATCGCCTCCGCGACCGACTCGGCCGACACGTCGCCGCGGGCGACTGCCTCGCGCACGTCTCCAGGAGCCCCGGCGAAACGGCGTGAGCCCCGTCGCGGCACCGCTCCTTCCGCAGCGCGAAGCGCCCAGAGCGAGAGAGCCTGCCGACCTCTACGGCTGCAGCCCCGCCCCCGCGCGGATGACGCTCCAGGTCGCTTCGGCCTGCAACGCCTCGCAGTGTTCGCCGGTGGGCAGCGCGGTCCACGTCCTGGGGCCTCGGAGGCTTGCGTAGACGGCGGCGCCGCTCGCGAGGACGTCGAGCCCGTCATCGGACGTCGTCACGCCGCCAGCGTTCATCACGAAGTCGATGCGGTGCTCGTTCATCAGGTCGAAAGGGCGGCGCGGGCTATCGAAGTCGCTCACCGCGAAGGCCGGCTGCGGTCGCCTCAGCACGCAGTCCCTGGCCCCGTTCGTCTCCCGTGCGTGGAGGTGGTCGATGGTGTCGCGCACCGCCGTCATCACGACGCCGCCGCTCCACTCGTACGGAGAGCACCTGCTCGCCGCGCAATCGCCGTCGGTGTTGCACTCGACCTCGGGCGAGGCGACACAGCGGCCGCGGAAGCTGGCCCCGCCGCGACACCCCGCCTCGATGCGCGCCATCACCGGCCCGCCCATGAGGAGTTGATACTTGAGCGCCACGTCGAGGCCATACCAGTGCCGTGGGTAGTACGTGGCGATGCTGCCGCCGCTGCAGCCCACCGTCGAGAAGGGGCCCTGGGCCAGATTCAGGGCCACCCACTTCATCACCGCCGCCGGCCGCGCGCTGACGCCGGCCAGGCTGCGCTCGAGCCGCGATGTGAGTGCGGGGCGCGAGAACCAGCCCGGCCCGCCCGAGTTCCACCTGGGTTGTACGACGGTGCCACCCGCCTGTTCGACTTTGGCGGGCAGAAAGTCGTCGACCCACTCGGTCCCAGCGCCGCCCCTGTGGAACATCACCACGTCGCGCCGGGAGCCCACCTTCGTGAAGCGCAAGGTTCCACCGAAGCCGTTGCCCTGGCCGTCCTCGTCCACGACAAAGAGGAGTTCGAGCTGGGCGACTCCGCGCGCCTGCGTTTCCGTCGCGCAGTCTTGCCAACGCTCGCAGGCTGCGGCGCACGAGGCGTACGTCGTGACGTCAGGCTCCTGCTCAGAATGCTCGATGAAGGGCTGCGGGCCCGGCCGACAAATGACGAGATTCGGGACGGCACTCAGCGCCTCGATGAGGCCGCCGTCAGCAGGGAGGCCCCCGTCAGCAGGGAGGCCGGCGTCAGCGACAGCCGCGTCCATCGGGTCGCCGGCGTCCGTGTCCGTCGTCGATGACCCAGCGTCCAGGCTCGCGTCGGAGCCCGACGGCGCGGTTGAACAGGCGGAGGCGACAAGGAGGGCGAGGGCGACATGGCGATGAGACGTCATGAGACACGAATGAACACGGAGACGTGATGTTGGTTGCGATGGGCAGCCGAATGCGACCCCATGCTCGATGGAGTCGAACAGCTTCGCCTCCGCGTCAGCGGTATTCGCGAAGTCCCGCCGAGCGCCATCTTCTGGCGGGGACGCCGGGACAAAGAGAAGGCCGCCTCCATCGCTGGAGACGGCCTTCGGCGGACGCGTCGGGGAGGCGCGTCCGGAGTGGACCGGCGTCAGTCAGATCAGAGGTCGATGAGCCCCCTCTTCGCGGCGCGCACGACGGCCTCGACGCGCTTCTGGGCGTTCATCTTCTGGAGGATCGAGTTCACGTGGAATTTGGCGGTGTGCTCGCTGATCTCGAGCCTCGCGGCGATCTGCTTGTTGGAGAGGCCTTCGGCCAGCAGCGCCAGCACCTCGTTCTCGCGCGGCGTCAGCACGCCCTGGGCGCGCTCGTGCGAGATGACCGCGGCCGGCGCAGCGGAGGGCGCCCCGGCCTTCCCGACGTGATCGCCGTCATACACCGTGAGGCCCTGCTGCACCGCGTGGATCGCGGCGACGATCGCCGAGGCGCGCGAGTCGCGGCGGATCGCCCCGCTGGCGCCTGCGGCCATCGCCTCGGCTGCGCCGCCGGCGTGCACCAGCGCGAGGACCGGCCGATCGAACGTGAGATCCCGAATGGCCGCGAGGCCCACGTTCGGGTTCGCCGCGACGTCGACCACGATCACGTCCGCCTGCGTCACGCGAGCCGAGATCTCGAGGCTGGTCTCGACAGGGCTGAGGATCAACCGGTCGGAGTTCGCGGAGATCGCTTCGATCAGCGCTTCGTCGCCCAGGACGACGACCCGCAGCGGCAACGTCTGTGGAGGAAGACCTTTCATGACACCCTTTCAATAAGTCGCGAAACCCACGGCGCAACCGGAGCCATCCCGGCCGCCTTCGTCCTCATAGATGTCCCGAACAGGCAGGTTGTTTCCGTCGAGAACGGCTAAGAGACGGCGGGTGCTCGACCTGGTTCTCGTAGGCGGCGGACTTGCCAACGGTTTGTTGGCCTGGCGCCTCCTGATGACGCGCCCCGACGTCACCTTCGCCTTGATCGAGGCGGGGGGCAGGGTCGGCGGCAACCACACCTGGAGCTTCCACGGCACCGACGTCACGAAGGCCCAACTCGAGTGGCTCTGGGTCCTTGCGTCGAAGTCGTGGCCTTCGCATGACGTGCTGCTGGGCGCCGAGCCGCGGCGGATTGGCGGCGGGTACCACTCGATCAAGAGCGAGGACTTCCACTGGAAGCTCTCGGAGCGCCTCAAGGAGCGCCTGCGCGTCAAGACGAAGGTGACCGAGGTGGGCGCGACGCACGTCCTCCTCGCCACCGGTGAGCGCCTCGAGGCCAAAGCGATCATCGACGGGCGTGGCTTCTCGTCCGCGCCGACGTGGCCGTGCGGGTACCAGAAGTTCCTGGGCCTCGACGTGGAGCTCGATCGCCCGCACGGGCTCGAGGTGCCCCTGCTGATGGATGGACGCGTGGACCAGCACGGGGCCTTCCGCTTCGTCTACCTGCTTCCCTGGGACGAGCGCCGCGTGCTCGTGGAGGACACGTACTACGCGGACGATGCTTCGCTGGACCTGCCGGTGCTGCGCGAGCGGATCCACGCGTACCTGGCCGCGCGCGGCTGGCGGGCGACGCAGGTGCTGCGCGAGGAGTCGGCGGCGCTGCCCATTCCGCTCGGCGGCGAGGCGCCGGCGATCGATCGCCCGACGATCGGCGTCGCGGCGGGCCTCTTCCACGGCACCACCGGCTACTCGGTGCCGATGGCGGTGTCGCTCGCGGACGACCTCGCCGCACTCGAGGACTTCTCCGCGCCGGCGCTCACCGCTTGGCTCAAGGCGCGCGCGCGGGCCCACTGGGCGAGCCAGGGCTTCTTCCGCATGTTGAACCGCATGCTGTTTCGCGGCGCGGCGCCCGAGCAGCGCGTGCGGATCTTCGAATCCTTCTACCGGCACGGCGAAGGGCTCATCGGACGCTTCTACAAGGGACAGCTCACCGCGCTCGACAAGCTGGCGGTGCTGGCGCGCGGGGCGCCGACGGTGCCGGGCCTGAAGGCGATGCGCGCAGCGATGGGCGACGTCTGACCCGGCCGGCGTTGGCGCGCGCCGCCGTCGGGAGCCGCTCCTTCGCGCGGCGGCGTCGCGACGAACGACCCCCCGACGTTGGCGCGCGCGCGCGATTGGCGCCCACGCTGCCGTCCCCACCGCCAGGCCGCCGCAGCCGGTGGAGAGGAGCAAGACGAGTGGGAGGCCGCGGAGCATGCCCGTCGTGGAGAGCACGAGCACGGCCCGGCGCTGAGAACGCCGGGTCAGCCGATCAGCGCGTCGTGGAGCGCCTTCGTCAGCGGCTTCACCTGATCGCGCTTGACGACGAGCGTGAGCTGCAGCGCCGAGGCGTACGCCGCCATCACCTGCGCGCCGATGCCCCGCGCCGTCGCGTGCGCCTTGCGGGCCACGGACCAGTCGGCGTTGAGCCCCGTGCCCACGCACGTCACCGTCGCGCAGTCGTCCAGCACCGCCACCTCGGCGGGTAGCTTCGCGCGAAGCGCCTCCGGCCCGTGGATGTCCTGGGTCGGCACCACGACGAGGGTGCGGCCCTCCTCGTCGAACAGCAGGTTGCGGCCCTTCACCGCCTGCGCGTCGAGGAGCTCCAGCAGCGCCTCCGGCGCGCCCGCCGTGGCCAGCACCCACACGTCCGTTTCGCAGGTGACGCCCTTCACGCGTCCACCGGCAGACTGCGACTGGATCGCGGTGCCCGTACCCGCCGCATGCGTCGACCGCGCGTGGATGACGATGCCCTTCTCGCGCGCGAACTCGACCGCCTGCGCGTTGAGCACCCTGGCGCCCGCGGCCGCGAGCTCCTGCATCTCCTCGTGGGTGAGCGACTCGAGCTTCTGCGCGCTCGGGACCACGCGCGGGTCCGCCGAGAAAACCCCGTCCACGTCGCTGTAGATCTCGCAGTCCGCGCCCAGCGCCGCCGCCAGCGCGACCGCCGACGTGTCCGAGCCGCCGCGCCCCAGCGTCGTCACCTCGCGGGCCTTCGACACGCCCTGGTAGCCGGCGACGATGACGACCTTCCCCTTCGCCAGCTCCTCCTCGATGCGCGCGGGCTTCACCTCGATGATCCGCGCCTGCGAGTGCGCCGTGTCGGTGATGATCCCGCTCTGGCTGCCGGTGAAGCTGATCGCCTCGACGCCGATCTCCTGCAGCGCCATCGAAGTGAGCGCCATGGAGATCCGCTCGCCGCAGGTCAGCAGCATGTCCAGCTCACGCCGCGGCGGGTTCGGGCTCACCTTCTTCGCCAGCGCGAGCAACTCGTCCGTCGTGTCGCCCATGGCCGACACCACCACGACGACCTGCCACCCGTCGTCGCGCCGCGCCTTCACCCGCGCCGCCACCTTGCGGATCTTCTCGACGTCCGCCACCGACGAGCCACCGAACTTCTGCACCACGATGCGGGACATGTGTCCTCCCTGCCGCGCCGCATCTAGCCCACTGCATGACGGCGGCCAACGCGCGAAGGGAATGGCCGGCGGCGGCGCGCGGTTTCCTCGCTCTTCTGGGCCCGAGCCAACGCAGAAGCCTTGGAATTTCCTTGGGAATCCGCGTTGACTTCGAGGGCTTCACCCCTATTATCCGCGCGCTTTCTCCGACGCCGCAGGAGTGCATGCGCATGGCGATGATCGAGGTCGAGAACCTCACGAAGAAGTATCGGGACCGTGTCGCGATCGACGCGCTGAGCTTCACCATCGACGAGGGCGAGATCGTCGGCTTCCTCGGGCCCAACGGCGCGGGCAAGTCGACGACGATGAAGATCCTCACCGGTTTCATGCCGGCGACGGCGGGCAAGGCGCGCGTCGCGGGCTTCGACATCTTCGAGAAGCCGCTCGAGGCGAAGCGGAAGATTGGTTACCTGCCGGAGACGCCGCCGCTGTACCCGGAGCTGACGGTGCGCGGGTACCTGAAGTTCGTGGCGGAGCTGAAGGGCGTGCCGCGCAAGCAGGTGAAGAGCGAGATCGAGCGCGTGGCCGCGGTCACCGGCGTCACCAGCGAGCTCGACCGCCTCACCGGCACGCTGTCGAAGGGCTACCGGCAGCGCGTCGGCATCGCGCAGGCGCTGCTGGGCGAGCCGGCGCTGCTCATCCTCGACGAGCCGACCGAAGGCCTCGACCCGCGCCAGCGGAGGGAAGTGCTGGACCTGGTGAAGTCGCTCGCGGGCACGCACACCGTGGTGCTGTCGACGCACATCCTCGCGGAGGTGAAGGCGATCTGTCGCAAGGTGCTGATCGTCCACCGCGGGAAGATCGTGGCCAACGACTCCATGGAGGCCCTCACGAAGGGCAAGGAGACGGGCCTCGAAGACACCTTCATTCAGCTGACCTCGGAGTGACCATGAGAAGCCTGCTCGCGATCGCCCGCAAGGAGCTGTCGGTCTACCTGACCACGCCGTGGGCCTGGGTGGTGTTCACCGGGATGGCGTTCATCAGCTCGTTCTTCTTCATCGCCTCGCTGCTCACCTTCAAGCAGGTGCAGGATCAGGTGCGGCAGATCCCCGGCGGCTGGGCGCAGGTGCCGCCCGACTACCAGCTGTTCCGGAACCTCACCGACGGCGTGGTGCTGAACCTGTTCGGCGTCATCCTGGTGATCGTCCTCTTCGCCGCGCCCTTCCTCTCGATGCGCCTGCTCGCCGAGGAGCGCCGGCAGAAGACCTTCGAGCTCCTCATGACCACGCCGACGCGCACCATCGACATCGTGCTCGGCAAGTACCTCGGCGCCGTCGGCATCGTGGTGGCCACGCTGTCCGTCACGTTGGTCTTCCCGCTCATCCTGTCGATCCTCGGCAGCTCGGAGTCGGGCACCGCGCTCGAGTGGAGCACCGTGTGGCTGGGCTACTTCGCGCTGGTCCTGTGGGGCTCGACCTGCATGGCGATCGGCCTGTTCGTCTCGTCGCTGACCGAGTCGCAGATGGTGGCGGCCGTGATCACCTTCGCCGTCTCCATCCTCTGGATGCTGATCCGCGCGATCGCGCCCAACGCGGAGGAGCCGGTGCGCTCGATCCTCTCGTACCTCTCGTTCGACATGCAGCTGCAGAACCTGCTCAAGGGCGTGCTGGACCTGCGGCCGATCATCTTCTTCAGCAGCGTGATCGCCTTCTTCCTCCTCCTCACCCACCGGTCCATCGAGGCCCGGCGCTGGACGTAAGGAGACACCGGCCATGAAGACCCTCGGAAAGATCGCCGGCGGCCTCGGGCTGTTGCTGGCCCTCACCTCGCCGCTCACGCTGTTCATCACCAGCGGCTCCACCACCGTCTTCCTCGTGAAGCTGTTCGCCGGCCTCGCGATGCTGGGCCTGTGGGCGGCCACCCACTCCGGCTCGCTCGCGACCTTCACGCGCTCCGCGTTCTTCTATTCGTCCTCGGCCGTGCTCGGCGTCGTCTTCATCGGGCTCCTGGTCGCGGCGAACTTCATCGCTGCGAAGCGCGCGCCGACGTGGGATCTCACGCGCAAGAAGATCTACTCGCTGTCGGCGCAGACCGAGTCGACGCTCAAGGGCCTGCAGGAGCCCGTGAAGCTCGTGTCCTTCGTCGCGGGCGCGACGCCGTTCACCGTCGAGGATCTCTGCGACCGCTACCGGGCCCTGAGCGACAAGTTCAGCTGCGAGGTGAAGGATCCGCGCAAGGCGCCGGATCTCACGCTCAAGTACGAGATCCGCGCGGGCCAGGCCGCCGGCGTCCTCATCAAGGGGGAAGGCACGCCCGCCGAGAGCCACACGATCCTCAACCTCACCCGGCTCTCCAACCCGCAGCTCGGCGAGCAGGAGCTCACCAACGGCCTCATCAAGCTGAACACCGTCGGCACGCAGAAGCTGTACTTCACGCAGGGCCACGGCGAGTGGCCGCTCGAGCCGACGGCGCAGACCGAGGAGGCGGCGATGGCCTCGCTCGTCTCCATCAAGCGCGTCCTGCAGGACGAGGGCTACGCCCCGGAGCCGCTCAACCTGGTGCAGCGCGGCGAGGTCCCGAAGGACGCCTCGGCGCTCGTCATCTGCGGCGCGCGCTCGAAGTTCACCGAGCCCGAGGTGAAGCTGCTGTCCGACTTCCTCGACCAGGGCGGCCGGCTCCTCTACCTCGCCGAGGTAGGCGCCGACCCCGGCCTCGACGCGCTGCTCGCGAAGTACGGCGTGCAGATCGACCCGGGCCTCGTCGCCGACGCCAGGGTGAATCCGGAGAACCCGTTCGTCGTCATCACGCCCTTCTTCGGCGAGCACGAGATCACCACGCCGCTCATGAAGAGCCAGGCGAACGTCGTGCTGCCCACGACGCGCGCGCTCACCGTGCTGAAGGAGGGCACGCTGGACGGCGTCGCCGCCACGCCGGTCGTGCTCTCCACGCAGTACGCGTGGCTGGAGTCGCAGATCTCCGAGGACCCGGCGCTCGACTCGGGCGAGAAGTCGGGCTCGCTGCCCCTCGCGGTCGTGGTGACGCGCCCCACCCGCTCAGCGGAGAACAAGCGCTCCGACGAGGCCCGGCTGGTCGTCTTCGGCGACTCGGAGGTCATGGTCGGCGCGTTCGGCTACGACCCCGACCGCAACCTGGTGATGAACGCGCTCGCCTGGGCCACGATGCAGACGCAGAAGATCACCATCCGCCCGCCGGACCGCGACATCAGCACCATCGATCTCACGCCCGAGCTGTTCTCCACGATCCGCCTGCTGTCGATGGACCTGTTCCCCATGCTGCTCATCGGCATGGGGCTCACCATCTGGCTGACCCGACGGGCCCGGTGACGCCATGAGCCAGAGCGCGAAGACCCTGGTGATGATGGCCGTGCTGCTGGTGTTGGCCGGCGGCGTGGGCCTCTACGCGTACTTCGGCGTCTACGAGAAGGACGCGAAGGCCACCGTGAAGAAGGACCACGACGCGCGGCTGTACACCACGCCGGGCGACCCGTCCCGCGACGCGGGCGCCGCCGAGCCGGACTTCGTGAAGCTCGTCCTCACCTTCCAGGGCGAGACCACGGTGGTCGAGCGCGAGCCCGGCAAGCCCTGGCGCGTCACCGCACCGGTGAAGGGCCCTGCCGACAAGCTCGTCGTGGACGCGGCCATCAGCCAGCTCCACTCGGCCCGCTTCAAGGACACACTGGACGAGCAGCCGGACGCCGCCACGCTGAAGAGGTACGGCCTCGACCCGCCGCAGTTCACCCTGGAGGCGTACACGCGATCCGGCGGAGGCGAGCCGGCGCGCGCGGTGCGGCTCGAGGGCGGCATCGAGAACACCTTCGACGGCTCGGTCTTCATGCGGAGGAACGACGAGCCCGCGGTGTACTCCGCGCCCGGCGGCGTCCGCTACGCGCTGGCCAAAACGACGTTCGACCTGCGCGACAAGCAGCTGCTCGCCGTCGACGAGCCGAAGCTGGTGAAGATCGCCGTGAAGGCGCGCGCCAACTCGTACACGCTCGAGCGCAACGCGGAGAAGAAGTGGACGCTCACCGGCCCGGGCGGCGATCTCGCCGACGGCAACCAGGTCGCCGGCATGCTGAGCGCGCTCGGCAACGAGAAGGCGCAGAAGTTCCCCGACGACACGCCGGAGAACCGCGCCACGTTCGGCCTGGAGAAGCCGCTGGTCGACGCCACGCTGACCACCGACGACGGGAAGACGATCCGCCTCCGCGTCGCGAAGGGCGGCACGCCCGAGGCCGTCTACGCGCTGCGCGAATCCGACGACGGCGCGGTCCTCGCCGAGGTGCCCGAGGCCGCGCTGGCGGACCTCGATCGCAACCCGCTCGATCTGAAGGACCGCACGCTGCTGCGCTTCAACAAGGACCTGGTGACGAAGATCGTCTTCCACAACGCCGACGGGACCGAGGTGGTGGTGAGCAAGGACTCGCCCGACGCCTCCGCCGAGGCCTGGCGCGTCGTCGCCCCGCGCGAAGGCAAGGCGCAGGTCTTCAAGATCACCTCGGTGCTGTGGACGCTGGGCGCCTACAAGGCGCTGTCCAACGTCGAGGAGAACCCGAAGGACTGGAAGAAGTACGGACTCGGCGAGCAGGCCCGCGCCATCATCCTGTCAGGGCCCGACGGGGAACTGGCCCGCCTCACCATCGGCAACCCGGTGCCCGGCAAAGCCGACACGTTCTACGTGCGCGGCACCAGGCCCGTGGTGGTCGAGGTCGACGGCTCACGCTTCAAGGAGTTCCCCGCCATCGTCGGAGACGTGCTCGAGCTGCCGAAGGCCGCGCCGGACGCCGGCGCCGACGGCGGCGCCTAGCAGGTCCGCACGCAGGGGCAATTACTACCCACCTCTGTCCCAGGTGACGATCAACCTCCCCGACGAGCGCGAGCTGCGCGCCGCCGCGAAGAAGGCGGGCAAGAGCTTCCCGGCCTACCTGGCCGAGCTGGCGAGCCGGAAGAAGAAGGCGGCTGGCCGAGGACCTTCAGGGCCACCTTCGGCGGCTGGGACGGCGACCTCGAGGAGCCACCGGAGCTCGAGCCCGAAGAGCGCGAGGCGCTGGACACCGATCGGACCCAACGATCTGATGATCGCCTCGTCGGCGCTGGCGCACGACCTGGTGCTGGTGACGCGCAACGACCGCGAGTTCTCCCGCGTGCCCGGGCTGCGCCTCGAGCGCTGGTAGCCGCTACTTCAGCTTCGCCAGCCGGCCGCGCAGCGCGCCCACCAGCATGTCGATGGCCGTGTCGTTGTTTCCGCCGTGCGGCACCACGATGTCCGCCCAGCGCTTCGACGGCTCGACGAAGGCCATGTGCATCGGCCGCACGTGGCGGAAGTACTGGTGGATCACGTGGTCGAAGTCGCGGCCGCGCTCCTTGATGTCGCGGGTGAGGCGGCGAATGATCCGCACGTCGTCCTCGGTCTCCACGAAGATCCGCACGTCCAGCTCGGCGCGCACGGCATCCATGTGCAGCACCAGGATGCCTTCGATGAGGATGATCTGCGCCGGGTTGACGGTCACCGTCCGCCCGGTCCGCGTCGAGTCCACGAAGTCGTAGACGGGCTTCTCCACCGCCTGTCCGGCCTTCAGCGCCTTGAGCTGCGAGACGAGCAGCTCCTGATCGAAGGCGTCCGGGTGGTCGAAGTTGACCTCCCGGCGCTCGGTGAGCGGCATGCCCGACAGGTCGCGGTAGTACGAGTCCTGGTCGATGAAGGCGACCCGCGAGGGCGACAGCGCCTCGTGGATCTTCCGCGCCACGGTGGTCTTCCCCGAGGCCGTGCCACCTGCGATTCCGACGACGAGCGGTGCTGACATCGGCCACGGCCCCTACCACGGACCCGCGTCGGTCTAGAAGTCGTACTCTTCGCCCAGCTCCAGGACGTGGACCGGCAGGTGCCGCACCTCGCGCTTGAGCTGGTCCACGAAAGCCGGCTTCAGGTGGTACAGCAGCACCTCGCAGCTCCGGCGGTCGAACTTTTCCAGCTCCTTCTCGAGCGTCTGGGGCGTGAAATGCCCGCTGATGTCCGCCAGCGGCTGGAGCTCGTTGGGGAAGCTGCACTCCACCAGCAGCACCCGGAGGTCCCTTGTCTTGTTGAGGACCTTCCAGAACTGCTCCGTGGGGCCGGTGTCGCCGCTGATCGCCATGGTGGAGCCGCCGTGGCTCAGCACGAAGCCGCACGACTCCACCGGGTGCGTCACGGGGATCGACTTCACCTCGTACGGGCCCACCTTCACCTTCGCGCCGGCCCTGAAGGCCTTGAGCTTGAAGACGGGCTCCCGCTTCGTGGGGATCGTCGTGAAGTCCGGCCACAGCACGTTGTTGAACAAGTTCTCCCGCAGGGTCTCGATGCATTCGGTGTTGCTGTGCACCGTCACCGGCTTGTCCCGCCGGCCGACCAGCACGTCAGCCAGCATGGGCAGATCCTTCACGTGATCGAAGTGGCTGTGCGTGAGGAGGATGTCGTCGACCTTCACCAACTCCTCGAGCGGCAGCGTGCTGGTCAGCGAGCCGGCGTCGAGCGACAGGCGTCCGTCGACCAGGAAGCAGGTGCTCTTGCACCCGGGCAGCTCACCGCCGTGGGGCCCCAGGACTCGCAGCTTCACAGGCTAGAGGTCTCCGAACTTCCACTTCATCTCGAGGAAGCGCAGGAAGTCGAACAGCCGCGCGGTGTCCCGCACCGTCACGCGGTCGCCCGAGACGTCGATGAGGCCCGCGCGCTCCAGCCGGGAGATCATGAAGCGCACCGCCGGCTCGCCGACCGCCAGCTCGCGCGGCAGGTCCTTCACCGGGAAGTCGATCTCGATCCCCTCCTCGCCCGCCTTCCCGCGCGTCTGACACAGGTGCAGCATGTGGTGGACGATGCGGCTGTTCGGATCCGCGAGCAGCAGGCTCTCGATCTGCGCGTCGGCGTCCGACAGGCGCTCGGCCAGCTTCTTGATCATGCGGACGGCGATCTCGCTGTTGCCGCGGATCATCGCCTCGAACGTCTTGGGATCGATCACCAGCAGCCGCGCGTCCTCCTCCACCGTGGCGGACGCGTTGCGGGGCTTGTTGGAGATGATCGCCATCTCGCCGAAGAACTCGCCCGGCCCCAGCACCGCGAGCACCTTCTCGACGTCGCGGACCTTCTTGCTGATCGCCACCCGGCCCGACTGGAGGACGTACATCTCCTTGCCCGGCTCGCCTTCCCGGAACAGGGCCGTCCCCCGCTTGAACTCCTTGCCGAACCGCTGGAACAGGGCCTCTTCAGCGCTCATGGGAGGCGTCGAATCTCACCCGGCCCCGCGGGGGCGTCAATTGAACTTCTCGGGGTGTGGCTACTTGGTCTTCAGGCTGACCACCCCGTCCCAGTCCGGGTCCGCGGGCTGACCGGCCAGGGCGTCGATCGCCGCGAGGTAGCGCCGCGACGGCGGATCGCCCGGCCACGCCTCGAGCACCCGGCGGAAGCCCGCGGCGGCATCGTCGAAGCGTCGCTCGTTCCAGGCGTCCACGGCGCCCTCGAAGGCGGCGATCGCCTCCGCCTCGGCGCCCTTCGCCGCGCCCAGCCCGCGCAGCTCGAAGATGCGCACCGGCTGGCGCTTGCCCTTCACCCGCACCGCGCCGAGCCGCCGCGCCACCACCTGGTCCTTCGCCTGCGCCCAGGTGGACTCGCTGATGATGACGCGGACGTCGTACTCCTTGGTGGTGCCTTCCAGGCGGCTACCCAGGTTCACCGCGTCGCCCAGCACCGTGTAGTCGACGCGCACGTCCGAGCCCATGTTGCCCACCACCATGGGGCCGGAGTTGACGCCGATGCCGATCTCCAGCTCGGGGTAGCCCTTCGCCTTCCAGCCGGCCTTCAACTCGTCGAGGCGCGCCAGCATCGCCAGCGCCGCCCGGCACGCCCGAAGCGCGTGATCGGGTTGATCGAGCGGCGCGTTCCAGAACGCCATCACCGCGTCGCCGATGTACTTGTCCAGGGTGCCCTTCTCCTCGAAGACGATGCGCGTCATCGGCGAGAGGTACTCGTTGATGAACGCGGCGAGCACCTCGGGCGACAGGCGCTCGGACAGCGACGTGAAGCCGCGGATGTCCGAGAACAGCACCGTCATCTCGCGCTTCTCGCCCTGGTTGAGCCGCTCCGGGTTCTCCAGCGCCAGGGCGATCACGTCCTCGCCGAGGTAGCGGCTGAAGGTGCTGCGCAGCTTCAGCTTCTCGCGATCCACCGACAGGTAGCCGAGGAAGACGGTGCCGAACGCGGCGACCAGCAGCGCGGCGGTGGGCACCACCCAGGACACCTGCAGCCCCTGGCCGAACGCGATGACGGTGAAGGCGCTCCACGACAGGACGACGGCGGCGATCAGCCCGGCCTTGGCGGTGAACGCCCCCAGTCGCGGCACCAGCGCCGACAGCAGCAGCGCGAGCAGCCCGAACAGCAGCACCTCGAGCTCCGTCATGACAGCCGGACGCCGCAGGAAGTCGCCCAGCAGCACGTTCGAGAGGAAGGACGCGTGCGTGTAGATGCCCGGGCTGAACTCGTTGAACGGCGTGACGCGCTGATCGCCCGAGCTGCCCATGATGGTGACGCCGACCAGCACCGCCTTGCCGGCGAGCCGCGCCGGGTCCACCTCGCCGTCCAGCACGTCGACCGCGCTCAGCCGCTCGAAGCTCGCCTCGGGGCCCGGGTAGTTGATCGGCGTGAAGGGCAGATCGCCCTGCACCGGCACCACCACCTTCTCGCCGGTCGCGCGCCGGAGCCGCACGCCGGTCAGCTGGCGCGTGTCGATGTCCACCATGGGCTCGATGGTCGCGTCGAGCGCCGCGGCGGCCACCTGCAGGCCGAGCGACGGGAAGAAGCCGCGATCGCCCAGCGTGGCGAGCAGCGCCGCGCGGCGGATGGTGCCGTCCACGTCGGTGACGGTGCCGAAGTGGCCGAGCCGGTTGCCCAGGGACGCGAAGCGCGGCAGCGGCGTCTGCACGCCGGCGATCCGCCAACCCTCCACCTGCGCGGGCGTGAGCGGCACGACGGAGCCCTTCACCTCGCCGGGGATCTCCCGGATCAGCGCCGCCGCCTCGCCCTCGCGGTAGCGGGCCAGCACCGCCGCGGGGATCGCCCGCGTGTCGCCGTCGGCCAGCGGCAGCACGCCCTGCACCACGCGCGGTCCGCCGGCCTTGAGCGCCGCCTCGAGCTCCGCGTCCGGAGAGCGCGCCTCGGCCTGCGCGAGCTCGGCCTTCAGCGCCTCCAACTCCGGCGTCAGCGGGCCCGCGGCCTGCAACTTCGCCAGCACGGCCTTCGCGGCGGCGTCCCCCGGCGCCTCGTCGGTGAAGGCGATGTCGAGCCCCACCACCTTCGCGCCGCCCTCGAGCAACCCGCGGATCAGCTTCGCCACCACGGCGCGCGGCCAGGGCCACAGGCCGTAGCGCTGGGCGCCGGCCTCGTCGAGCTCCACCACCACCAGATCGCGGCTGGCGGGGCGCTCTCCCCGGAGCCGGAACTGCACGTTCGTCACGCGCGCCTCGAAGGCCTGCACGCCCCGGTGCAGCGGGCCGCCCTCCTTCGACAGCCCGACGAGGGGCCTCGAGGTGCACCCGTGCAACGCGCCGAAGGCCAAGGCCACCAGGAGTCCGAACAGCTCGAAGCGGCGGCGGAACAGGGCGGAGCGCATCGCGGGAGAACGGGGTGAAAGCCTACCCCGCGGGCGCTCCCTGGCACCGTCGCAATCGATGGCCCCGGACACCCGCTCGCGGTACAAGCCCCGGCCCATCGTGGCCACCACCTATAAAGACGCGGGCGTCGACATCGAGGCGGGGGACGCGCTGGTCGAGCGCATCAAGCCGCACGCGGCGAAGACGCGCCGCCCGGAGGTCGTCTCCGGCGTCGGCGGCTTCGGCGGCCTCTTCGCGATCCCCCCGGGCAAGTACAAGGAGCCGGTGCTGGTGAGCGGCACCGACGGCGTCGGCACCAAGCTGAAGCTGGCCTTCGCGCTGGGCCGCCACGACACCGTCGGCATCGACCTCGTCGCGATGAGCGTCAACGACGTGCTCACCAGCGGCGCCGAGCCGCTCTTCTTCCTCGACTACTTCGCCACCTCGAAGCTCTCGATCGACCAGGCGGAGCAGGTGATCGCCGGCGTCGCGAAGGGCTGCGAGCTGGCCGGCTGCACCCTGCTGGGCGGCGAGACGGCGGAGCTGCCCGGCTTCTACACGCCCGGTGAGTACGAGCTGGCGGGCTTCGCGGTCGGCGTCGTCGAGCGCTCGAAGATCATCGACGGCAGGTCGATTCGCCCCGGCGATCGCGTCGTCGGGGTCGCTTCGTCGGGCCTCCACTCGAACGGCTACTCGCTCGCGCGGAAGATCCTCGCGGACAACGAGCTGGATCCCAGCGCGAAGGTGGACGGCGTGGATCTCGCCGACGCGCTGATGCAGCCGACGCGCATCTACGTGAAGGACGTGCTGGCGCTGATGGAGGTGGTGCCGGTGAAGGGCGTCGCGCACATCACCGGCAGCGGCCTGCCCGGCAACGTACCGCGCAGCCTCCCCGACGGGACGCGCGCGGTGCTCTCCGCGAAGGCGTGGACGCGGCCGCCCATCTTCGACCTGTTGCAGCGGCTCGGCCAGGTCGCCACCGCGGAGATGTACAGCACCTTCAACATGGGCCTGGGCCTCACGGTGGTGGTGGCGCCGGAGCACGCCGCGGCCGCGGTCGCCCACTTCAGGGAGCGCGGCGTCGAGGCGTGGGACGTGGGACGCATCGAGGCGGGCACGCCCGGCGCGGAGGCGGAGGCCATCGTCGAACCATGATGCGCGTGGGCGTGCTCGCGTCGGGAAGCGGCTCGAACTTCCAGGCCCTGGTGGACGCGCTGAACGTCCCCGGCTCGCCCGCCGAGGTGGCGGTGCTCGTCTGCAACGTCGCCGGGGCCCGGGTGCTGGACCGCGCGCGCGCCGCGGGCGTCGCCGCCGTGCTCATGGTTCACCGTCGCTGGCCCAACCGCGAGGCGTACGACGCGGCGGTGGCCGACGAGCTCGCGCGGCACGGCGTCGATCTCATCTGCCTCGCCGGCTACATGCGCCTCGTCAGCCCGACCTTCCTGAAGCGCTTCCCGGGGAAGGTGATCAACCTGCACCCCGCCCTGCTGCCGTCCTTTCCGGGCCTCAACGCCGTGCGGCAGGCGCTCGCCGCCGGCGTCAAGGTGACGGGCTGTACCGTGCACTTCGTCGACGAGGGCACCGACACCGGGCCGATCATCGCGCAGGCGGCGGTGCCGGTATTGCCGAACGACGACGAGGCGTCGCTGGGCGCGAGGATCCACGAGCAGGAGCACCGGCTCTTCCCCACCGTCGTGAAGGCGATCGCCGAGGGTCGCGTGCGGCTCCAGGGACGACAGGTGCTCGTGTCGGAGCGGATCGGATGACGGCCCCGGCGAAGCGCAGCCCCACGCCCGGGCGGCACGTGTACGACGCGATCGTCTTCGGCGGTCAGCTGTCGGGCGCGCTGGCGACGGCGCTGCTCGCGCGCCACGGGCTGCACGTGCTGCTCGTCCCCCACGACGGGCTTTCGGCGCCGTACACGCACGGCGACTGGAAACTGCCGCACGTGCCGTTCGTGCTGCCGCCGCTGAAGGAGATCCCGCTGCTCGAGGAGCAGCTGCTGGCGCTCGGCGTCACCACCAACGTGCACCGCCTGCTGAGGACGCCGGCGCTGCAGGTGCTCGAGCCCAGGCGGCGCTTCGAGCGCCCGCCCGACGAGGCGGCCCGCGCGAAGGAGTTCGCGCGCGCGCTGGGCGACGGCGCCGAGGCCTACGAGGCGGCGTGGAACAAGGCCGTCGAGGCGTCCACGGCGAGCGACGCCTTCTTCTCGACGCACCCGGATCTCCCGCCCGAGGGCTTCTTCGCGTCGTGGCGCTTCAAGCGCCTGCTGGCGAGGGTGGACGGGCTGGACCGGGACACCACGCTGGACGCGACCTCTCCGTTGCGGGCGCTGTTGCCGTGGGCCGCCCCGGTGACCAACCCCGCACCGCTTACCCGCGCCCGCGCCCTGGGCCACGTGCTGGCCGGCCCGACGGTGATGCCCGGCGGCCGCGAGTGCCTCGTGACGCTCGTCCAGGAGCGCGCGCGCGAGCTGGGCGCCGACGTGCTGCTGCCCGACGAGGCGGTCGAGCGGTTGTCCTTCGACGGCGGCGCCGCCGCCGGCGTACGGCTGACGCGCACCGACACCGTGTACCGCGCGCCGATCCTCGTGGCAGCCTGCGATCTCGACGTGCTGGCGAGGCTGGTACCGGAGGCGCGTCGGAAGGCGGCCGACCGGGTGCTGCCGCGCGCGACGGCGACGAAGGCGATCTTCACGCTGAACGCGGTGCTGCCCGAGAAGGCGCTGCCGCGCGGCCTCGGCGAGCTGGCGCTCGTGACGTCCGAGGCCTTCGACGGCGGCGCGGCGCTCCTGCAGGTCAGCCCGGCGCGCACCGCGTCGGACCTGGACTCCGCCGAGCACCGCGTGCTGACGGTGGGCGTGCCCGCCCCGCTGCAGCTGCGCTCGGGCGGAGAGCCGGCGATCCGCGCGTTCATCGACACGCTGTGGGCCGCGCTCGACGACGTGCTCCCCTTCACCCGCAAGCACGTGGCGCTGGAGTCGACGCCGTGGCTCGACGCGCCGGGCGTGACGGGTGGCCGCGGCGAGCCCTGGCCCCTGTTCGAGGTGCCGGCCGACGGTTGGCTGGGCGTGTCGGCGCTCGCGACGAGCTCGCCGTGGAAGCACCTGCTGCTGTCGAGCCGCCAGGTGCTGCCGGGCCTGGGCGTGGAAGGCGAGGCGCTGGCCGCCGGCCGCGCGGTGAAGCACATCGAGGCGACGCTGAAGAAGAACGACCCGCTCAAGGCGAGGAAGCCCGCATGAGTACCGTCAACCTGATGGCCCGCGAGGTCGCGGCGAAGCTCGTGTTCTACGGCCCCGGCCTCTCGGGCAAGACGACGTCGCTCAAGTGCATCTACGAGTCGATCAAGCCCAGTCTGCGCGGCGAGCTGATGTCGCTGCCCACCGAGGCCGATCGCACGCTCTTCTTCGACTTCCTGCCGGTGCGCGTGGAGCGCGTCGGCGAGTACGCCCTGCGACTCGCGCTCTACACGGTGCCGGGGCAGGTCTTCTACAACGCGACCCGGAAGCTGGTGCTGCAGGGCGCGGACGGCGTCATCTTCGTCGCCGACTCGAACCCCAGCGCCGACGACGCCAACCGCGAGTCGATGGCGAACCTCGAGGAGAACCTCGCCGAGCAGGGCGTACGGCTGGAGAGCTTCCCGCTGGTGATCGCCTACAACAAGCGGGACCTGCCGAACGCGCTGCCGGTCGATCAGATGCGGGCGGCGCTCAACCCGCGCGGCGTGCCGGACTTCGAGACGTCGGCGACCGCGGGAGAAGGCGTGCTGGACGCGATGAAGGCGATGATCCGCCTCGTCATCCTCGACCTCCGCGCGCGGCGCGTGGTGCCGACACCGAAGCAGCGCAAGGCGCCGGTTCCCGACGTGATGCCGCTGGCGAAGGACGAGCGAGGCTCGCTCGAGGCGAAGCTTCAGGAGCACCTCGCGACCACGCCGGTGCCCGCCCCCGCGCCCGACGGCGCGCCGAGGCCGGTGCTGGGCCCGGTGGCGGCGCTGGCGCCCACCGCGCTCGTCGATCCCGCCAGAGTGGCCGAGGCCGCGTTCGCCGCCGGCGACTGGGACGGTTGCGTGCGCGCCTGCGTGGAGGCGGTGACGCGCGGAGTGGGCTTCGCCGGCGACGGGGACATCGGCAGCCAGTCCTTTCTGCTCGGAATGGATGGGCGCGACGTGCTCGAGTTGCAGACGCGCGTGGCCCGCGGCGGGGCGCGGGTCGACGACGCCGCGTTCGCGCTGTACGTGCTGGCGCAGACCTTCGTCCGGCTGACGCACGCGGGCCTGCCGGCGCCCCAGCAGTAGCCTCCCGCCGCGTCAGGCCGTGGCGTCGGGCGCGCCGCGCGGCGTCACCACGCCCTGGCGCACCAGCTTGTGGATCGCCTTGAGCGTGTCCAGCTCCCGTTGCGGGCTCGCGAGCACCACCGCCGACACGTCCCAGCCGGACTGCAGCTGCCCGACGAGGTTCCGTTCGTCGGGGCGCAGCGCCGCCAGCACCTGCGGATCGGTGGAGGCGTCGAACACCGTGACGGGGGCGAGCTCCCGGTACAGCGACGCCACGTGCTCGCGCTCGACCATGCGGGCGAAATCGCGCACGCGGCGATCGCCGGGATCGCGTTGCATGAGCGTGGCGAACACCAGCGCCGCGGCGTCGAACTGCCGCTCGCGCAGCAGCACGGCGCCCTTCTCCAGCATCTCGGCGATCGGATCGGCCTCGGGGCTGCGCGCGCCGTCCACCGACACGCGCCCGGTGCGCAACAAGTCGTACACCGACCGCGTCACGACGCCGCGCGACACGCCGAGCGAAAGCCACACGCGAGACAGCGTCATCGCCGGCTCCTTCGCGGTCAGCCGCAGCACCGCCCGGCCGAGCGCGTGGGACGGCGGGATCGCACCGGCGACGGGCCGGACGACGAGGTGATCGTGCGGGAAGACGCGTTCCACTTCGTGCGCTTCGTCGACGCGGCGCAGGGCCTCGAAGAGGACGTGGCGCAGCGGCAGCTCCATCGACACCCACTCGTCCTCGCCGCGGTCGGGGTCCTCGGTCCAGTGGAAGCGGCCGCCGTGCGCGTCGGTGAGATCGATGAAGCTGCCGACGAGATCCTCCTCGGCGATCTGCCGCACCGCGCTCGTCACGGCCGGCTCGGCGGCCTGGCCGCGCTTGAGCAGCGCCAGCACGCGCTCGCCCTTCGCCTCGCCGCCCTGCTCCATCACGCGCGCGAGGCGCTCCCACAGGCCGGGCGCCGCGGTGGCGACGATCTGCCCGGTGAGGAGGAAGATCTTCCGCTGCCCGGCGTCCCACGACAGCGTGAGCGCGCCCGTCTTGCGCGACGCATCGAGCCACTGGAGGAGATCGGGGATCGGGTAGCTGGACAGGTCGCCGTGGAAAGCCATGCCGGTGGAGGGAGGCTACAGTCAAAGCCCGATGCGCGTCGCGCTGCTCTTCATCGACGGGGTCGGCGTGGGGGCGCGCGACGAGGCGGTCAACCCGCTCGCCCGCGGCGAGTTTTTACTGTCCCAGTTCGCCGATGGCTCCGGCAGCGCGCTCCCGTCCGGCGGCGTGCGCGTCGATCTCGACACGACCTTCGGCGTGGACGGCCGGCCGCAGTCCGCCACGAACCAGACGGCGATCCTCACCGGCCGGGACGCGCCGCGGCTGCTCGGCCGTCACGTGCTGGGCTACCCGAACGCGGCGCTGCGGACCCTGCTCGCCGAAGCGTCGATCGTGAAGCGCCTCGTGGCGGGTGGCCGCACGGCGACGTTCGCGAACGCGTACCCGTCGGCGTGGCTGGACGTGCTGGGCGTGCCCCGGCGCCCATCGTCCACGCACGACATCGAGGTCCCCGAGCGCCACCGAAAGAAGGGCAAGGCCTCGGCCAGCACGCTGGCGATGGCCGCGGGCCAGGTGGCGCTGCGCACGTTCGACGACGCGCGGCGCGGCGAAGGGCTCACCCACGACATCATCGGCACGCTGGCGCGGCGCCGCGGCCTGGACGTGCCCGAGCGCACGGCCGAGGAGGCTGCCCGCGTCTTCTGGGGCCTGGCCGAGGACTTCACGCTGTTCGAGCACTACCTCGCGGACGAAGCGGGGCACGCGCAGGACGCGGAAGGTGCGCTTCACGCGCTGGAGACGTTCGACGCGTTCGCCCGGGCGGTGATCGCCGCACGGCCCGGCGATGCGCAGGTGCTGATCGTCAGCGACCACGGCAACGTCGAGGATCTCTCGACGCGCAGCCACACGCGCAACCCGGTCGCCCTGCTTTCCTTCGGGCCGGCGAAGGCCGCGGCCGCCTCCGTGGCCGACGTGGGCCGGTTGGTGCTGTCGCTCCTCGACGCGAACACGCCGGTGGACCGCTCGTGACGGTGGACACGCCGCGCCCGTCGGCGATCATGTGCGGGTGAGAGCCGTTCCACTCGCGGTGCTGTCCTGCGCGCTCGCGGTCACGGCGGGCTGCGCGAGCCCGTTGGCGTCTCTCACCACCGAGCGGGTCCTCACCGTCGATCGCGGGCGGTACCTCCTGCGATCCCGCGACGACGCCGGCAAGGACGTCGACCGCACGGCCGAAGCGCTCCTCGCCGCCACGCCGCAGCTGGACATCTGGGGCGGGCTGCTCGCGCCCGTCACCGTACACGTGCTGCCCGATCACGAGGCGCTGGAGCAGGCGGTTCGCCGCCCGGGCTTCGACTGGCTGCGCGCGTGGGCCCGCTACGACGATGTCATGTTGCAGGCGCCATCGACCTGGGCGGCCACGCAGGAGCCGCTGGTGGAGCTACTGACGCACGAGCTGACCCACTGCCTCCTGTTCCAGCACAGCGCCGACGGCGAGTCGTGGAGCGGCCGCCGCATTCCGCTGTGGTTCCGCGAAGGCATGGCGATCTGGACCGCGCGGCAGGGCAGCAAGTACCCGACGCTCGAGGACACGGCGGCGTGGCTCAAGCAGCACCCGGACCTCGATCCGTTCCGCGACGGCGACGCGCTCTCACGGGACTTCTCGAGCCCGGTGTACGGGCTGGCGCACCACGCCTTCGCGTTCCTCGTGAAGCGCTACGGCGCAACGTCGGTGAAGGCGCTCATGGCGGCGATGAAGGGCGGCGAGCGCTTCCCCGAGGCCTTCCGCGCCGCCGTCGGGCTCGAGCCCCGGCTCTTCCAGCAGGACTTCGAGACATACTTGCGGCTCAAGGGCTTCCGCGACTGGGCGCGGCCGGTCGGGCGGGCGCCCCGGCGGCTGAAGGACGTCCTCGACAAGCGCGCGGCGCCGTAACTCCTTCGTCAGCGCCGCGGGGCTGGGCAGGAGCGGCGGGCGGTCCTTCCCCTCGAGCGCGCGCTGCAATTCGATCTCTTGCAGGAGGATCGCGGGGGCCACCGTAGACACCGGCACCATGCCGCTCTCGGCGCCGCAGAAGCCGTTGAAGACGCCTTCCTTCTGGCCGGTCGCCAGCACGCGGTTGATGGAGGAGAGCGGCGTGCCGACGATCTCCACGCCGCGCACGAGCGTCTCCTTTCCCGTCTTCACGTCAACCCGGTACACCATGCGCGGCGTGCCCTTGAAGGCCTGGTAGCCGAAGGACGTGGTGTTGGTGGTGCCGCCGGTGATGTCGCGGATGATGAGGCCGTAGGGCTTGCCCTGCTTCCGCGCCTCCTCGAGGAGCAGCCTCTTGAGCTCGGCGTCGCTGACGCGCTTCTTCGACTCGACGATCAGGTTCGCCATTCGGGCGATGGGCTTGCGGTTCGCCTGCGCGCGGCCGTGGCCATTCGACTTGAGGAAACCCTCCACCGGCTTGCGCGAGAGGATGTACGTGCGGAGGACACCGTCCTTCACCAGCTCGGCGCGCTGCGCGGGCACCGCCTCGTCGTCGTACTCGTAGTAGCCATTCAGCTGCACGCCGGCGCGCTCGCGCTGCGTCGGATCGTCGGAGATGGAGAGGAACGTCGGCAGCACCTGCTTGCCCACCTGGCCGCGGAACGTCTTCCCTTCGGCGTCGTTGTCCTGCCGGTCGCCCTCGAGGCGGTGGCCGACGGCCTCGTGGAAGAGCACGCCGGCGGCGTCGGGCTCGAGCAGCGCCGGGCCGGTGTAGGGATCGATGGTGGGCGCGGCGCGCAGAGCGAGGAGATCCTTCGCCATGCCCTCGGTCGCCGCGCGGATCGCGTCGTCGGCCGGCAGCTGGGCCTCGGTGGGGGCATACCAGTCGCGCGAGTTCTCGAGCAGCTGCCCGTCGTCGGCGCGGGTGAAGGCCTGCACGTGCACGCCATAGAGCGTCTCCTCGGTGACGAGGCGCGTCCCTTCGGTGTTGACGTGCAGCCGCAGCACCTTGTCGCCGGTGACGCGCACCTCGGAGTCGAAGAAGGCGGGCTCCTTCGACAGCTTCGCCGACAGCTCGCGCGCCAGCTTCACCCAGCGCTCGCGGTCGAAGGAGAACGGGGCGCGCACACCGAGCTGCATGACGCGCTCCTCCTTCGAGAAGGACGGGGGGCGCTTCGGATCGTCGACGGTGTAGACGTCCTCGCCCTTCTTCTTGAGGTAGTTGAAGAGCGACTGCTTGTACTTCTCGTCGGTGACCAGCCACAGCGCGGTGCGCAGGGCGGTCGGCGAGTCGTCGAGCGGCGCGTGCTTTCGGGCGATGTAACTGGTGCCCTTCATCGAGAACGAGAAGTCGAGCTCGTCGCCCACGGAGCTGTCGAAGGCGTAGTCGCCGACGCGCACGTCCACGAACAGCTTCCTGTCGCGGTGCGAGAAATCGCTGAAGAGCGCGCCGTAGCGGGCGCCCACCTCGCGCGAGTCGAAGTCCTTCACCTGGTAGGCGATGAAGTACGGCGGCTTGTTCTCCTTGAGCTTGAGCTCGGCCATGGAGCGGTCGACTTCGGCCACCATGGCGTCGAGGAGATCCTGGCGGGGATCGGGCGGCGGCTTCGCGCCGAGCAGCGTCAGCGACAACAGCAAGGCGTGCGTCATGAGGCGCGTACCTTACGCCACCTCGCCGCGCCGCACGTCGCCTTCGGGCGTGCCCCAGTCGGTGACGGGCCAGCCGCGCTTCGTCGCGAGGCGGCGCAGGCGCGGGTCGGGATTCACCGCGACGGGCCGCCCCACCCGCTCCAGCACCGGCAGGTCGCTGAAGGAGTCCGTGTAGAAGGTGCAGTCCTCGAGCGCGACGCCGTGGCGCGCGGCGGAGGCCTGCGCGTATGCGAGCTTGCCGGCGCCGAAGCAGGCGCGGCCCACCACGCGGCCGGTGTGGAAGCCTTCAGCGTCGGCCTCGAAGCGCGTGCAGAGGATCTCCTCGATGCCGAGGTCCGCGGCGACGAGCTCGGACAGGTAGAGCGACGACGAGGTGAGCAGAATCGGCCGGTCACCGCGACCGCGGTGCCACGCGAGCGCCTCGAGGCCGCCGGGCCGGTAGGTGGGCTTCACCTCGGCTTCGTAGAAGCGCCGCGTGCGAGCCTTGAGATCGGCCACGCGGGTGCCGGCGAGCTGCGCGACCGCCTCCTCGACCAGCCCTTCGGCGTTGACGAAGCCGAGCTGGTAGCGGGCGAGCCAGAGCGCCGCGCGGAAGGCGTCGCGCTTGCGCACGAAGCCCAAGGCGACCTCGCGGCGCACCCAGAGCGTCGCGGAGTTGACCGAGAGGAGCGTGCGGTCGAGATCGAAGAAGGCCAACGCCACGCCTGACACCTTACGGCCCGGTCTCGGCCCGGGCCACCCTGCTCCACGAAAGCGCACCTTCAACGTGCGGCGCCTGGTCGTGCGCGAACTTTTCGCCGCGATCGCTGCGCTCGGTCATCGGGGAGAGGATCTCACCGATCAGGACGGGATTCGCGATCGCGTCGGGGTCGTCGGCAGCGCGGGTCTCCTGAGCGCACACGACGAAAACGTCGGCGTAGGTGCTCCGGTCCGTCGCGGCGATCCGAAGTCGAACGTCGGAGTGAAGACGACGCATGGCTTTCCAGTGAGCGCCTGCGCGAGCACTCGGCCGATCGCCATGGCGAGGCGCCGGTGCTCGTGCTGATCGGCGGCCCTGCGCTCGAGCGCCAAATACTCGGCGTCGGTGGTCAGCGGATCTTCACGCCGCGATCGTACCCGTCAGGGCGAAGGGCGTCGCCCCGGTGCCCGCGCCGGCTGGGCGAGCCCCGCCGCCGCGTGCTAGGCCCACACCTCATGCTCCGCGCCTTCCTGCTCGGCCTCGCCCTGGGCACGCTCGCCGCCGCCCTGCCCGCCTGCGGACCGACCACCACCACGCCGACCTGCCTCAAGTCGAACTGCAACGGCTGCTGCGACGTCAATGGCGACTGCCAAGTGGGCACGCAACGCTTCGCCTGCGGCAAAGAGGGCAACGCCTGCACCAGCTGCAGCATGATCGACACCTGCGAGGACGGCGTGTGCGTGCCGCCCTCCAACGACGGCGGGACCGGTGGCGGCGGCGGTGGCGGTGGCGGCGGCGGCACGCCCTCGGACGGCGGCTGCGGCCCGGCCACCTGCAACGGCTGCTGCGATGCCTCCAGTGGCCTGTGCCGCGGCGGCAACCTCTACACCGCGTGCGGCATCGGCGGCGTCGCGTGCCGGGCGTGCCCCTCGGGCCAGACGTGCATCAACTTCTCGTGCCAGACCTTCCACTGCCCCGGCTGCACCGATGGCAGCGGCGCCTGCGTCTCGGGCACGCAGAACCAGGCCTGCGGCGTCGACGGCGGCGCGTGCGTGATGTGCCCGACCAACCAGACGTGCCTCTCCGGCGCGTGCGTCACCGCCACCACCTGCGGCCCCGCCAACTGCAACGGCTGCTGCGACGGCACCGTCTGCGTCACTTCGCCCACCGCGATGCGCTGCGGCAGCGGCGGCAACGCCTGCACCAGCTGCAGCGGCTCGCAACAGTGCGTCGGCGGAACCTGTGGTGCGTCCACCGGCGGTGGCGCGGGCGGCGGCGGAGGCGGCACGGCCGGCGGCTCGGGGGGCGGCGGCAGCAGCGGCAACTGCAGCCCGCTCAACTGCTCCGGCTGCTGCGACACCGCAGGCGTCTGTCAGCCGGGTGACGCGCGGCAGGCGTGCGGCGTGCTGGGCGCGTCGTGCCAGTCGTGCACGCTGTGCCTCGGCGGCATCTGCATCTAGCTCAGCGCGCGGGCGCCCAGACGATGGTCGCCGCCTGGCTGCTCGACGGGCGCCGCTTCGTCCATTCCCGCGGCACGCTCACGTCCGTCGCCTGCCTGTCCGACATGAAGAAAAAGGTGAAGCTCGCGCTCGACATGCGCGGCATGGTGCCTTCACGGATCGACCGCGCAACTTTCCGGACCGCCGTGATCGGCCG
The DNA here is from genome assembly GCA_040755835.1 of Myxococcota bacterium. Lineage (GTDB taxonomy): Bacteria > Myxococcota > Myxococcia > Myxococcales > Myxococcaceae > JADLDB01. Next base: position 67,346 of record JBFMAB010000041.1, on the reverse strand, counting down.
CGATCACCGCGCGAGGCAAACGCGGTCGAATTCGCGGGGTTTGGCGCGCACGAAGCGCGCCAGCCGATCGCGAAGATCAGATGGCGCAGAGCAGGCCGACCTGAACCTTCTGGTCGTCGGCCCGGCGGCGGCAGTCCCCGCCGAACTTGAGCTTCGCCGGCGCGCCGTCCACGCCTTTCACGAAGGACACGATGCCGCCGTTCGCCATGGTGCACGGCTGCACGGTGCCGTCCTTGCGCGTGATGTTGAGCTGCAGCATGCGCTCGTCGGGCACGTTGCGGACCTCGAGGAACTGCGACACCGACGCGAGCTCGGCGATGCGGACGAGCGTCTCGCGGTACGACTCGCGGCAGATCGAGTCGAGGTTCGCCAGCGTCGGATCGAACGCTTCGGCGATCTGCCGCAGGCGCATGCCGCCCTGGTTCGAGGTCGGGCAGTCGACGTTCTTCACGGAGCCGTTGTCGACGATCTCCATCGCCGCCTTGGTGTCGATGCCCACCGGCGCGATCGCCGCGAAGATGATCTCCTTCGGCGAACCGTCGAGGTTCTTGATGCCCTCGGTGAAGAGGCGGTGGTACTCACTCACCGGCGTCAGCAGGTTCGAGTCCCGGGTGCAGTTGTTCACCGAACGCGTGTCGGACACCTGCACCACCGAGGGACGCGCCGTCTCGCTGCAGTCGTCCTCGTCGGAGATCACGACGATCAGGAGGCGCGCGCCGTCGCGCAAGAAGCCGTCGTTGCCGCCGGCGTCCTGCGGTGTGGTGGTCAGCTCCGTCATCAGCGCGAGGCGTATCGCCTCGAACGGCGTCTCCTGCCCCGAACCATAGACGCCCTGCTGCACCAGCTTCGCGAACTTGGCGACCAGCTCCGGGTCCTCACCGACCAGCACGCGCTCGTTCGCGGTCTCGTACTCGACGCCTCCGTCCTCGAGGAAGTTGGGCACCGGCCGCAACAGGCCGCCCGTCTTGTACGTCTGCCACCAGACGAGGCCGTTCTGGTTCGAGTGCTGGTACACCGACGTCGTCACCACGCCGACGTGGAAGTCCTGCCGCACCCCTCCGGCCTGTTTGATCTGATCGATGAACGCGGTGAGCTCCCGCGCGACGCCCTCCTGCTCCTCCTTCATCGATCCGGAGTTGTCGATCACGAACAGGATGTCGAGCTTCTGGGGCTCGACCAATGGCTGCTCCGTCTCGCACGTCGTCGGCAACGTGGAGTTGGGATCGTCTACCGGCGTCCGGCAGCCGAAGCAGCCCTGGCAGCTGGAGATGGCCGCCAGGACGGCGGCAGCCACTTGGAGTCGACGGGTCATGGGGCTTGGAGTCCTCTTCAGGGTGCTGTCGACCACCCGCCCATCATGCACCGGAAGAACGGCGGGTGGAAAATCGCATGATTCCAATCGTTGCCGGTTGCCGCCGGAATTTTCGCTGCTACCCTGTGACCGGTAGCACCCGCGGGAGGGCGCCCCCTCCCAACCCCCTGAAAGGACTTTCCAAAACATGTCCGACGACAAGAAGAAGGCCGCTGGCGCCCAGGCTCTGCCTGCGACGATGACGCCGCCCGGCGCCATCAACAAGGACGACATTCCGCAGGTGTTGCCGATCCTGCCGCTTCGCAACTCGGTCTTTTTCCCGGGCGGCGTGCTGCCGCTGGCGGTCGGCCGCCAGAAGACGATCGCCCTCATCAAAGACGCGGTGCGCGACGACCAGGTCATCGGCGTGGTCACCCAGCGCAAGGCCGAGGAAGAGGACCCGGGCGCCTCGGATCTCTACGGCATGGGCACCGTCGCCCGCATCGTGAAGCTGCTCAAGATGGGCGAGGACAACTACTCGCTCGTCGTGCAGGGCCTCGCGCGCTTCCGCGTGCTCGAGCTCGTGCAGGAGTCGCCGTACCTCAAGGCGCGCATCGAGCCGGTCGACGACAAGACACCGGCCGATCACGTCGAAGTCGAGGCGCTCACCATCAACCTGAAGAAGCTGGCGCGCGAGGTCATCGAGATGATGCCCGAGCTGCCGGCCGCGGCGACGGAGCTCGTCGAGTCCATCACGCACCCCGGCCACCTGGCCGACCTCATCGCCGCCAACGTCGACGTCCCCATCGAGGAGAAGCAGGCCGTCCTCGAGACCGTCGACCTCAAGGCGCGCATGAAGCTCGTGCTCGAGCTGCTCAACCGCAAGCGCGAGATCCTCAAGCTGTCGAACAAGATCGACTCCGCCGTGAAGGGCGAGATGTCGAAGACCCAGCGCGAGTACTACCTGCGCCAGCAGCTGAAGGCGATCAAGGAAGAGCTCGGCGAGATGGGCGAGGACGAGGAGGAGCTCGACGATCTGCAGGAGCGCCTGAAGAAGGCCAACCTGCCGCCGGACGTCGAGAAGGTCGCCAACAAGGAGCTCAACCGCCTGAAGACGATCCCGGCGGCGTCCTCTGAGTACACGGTGGCGCGCACGTACCTCGACTGGCTCGCCGATCTGCCGTGGGCCAAGCTGTCCGAGGACAACCTGGACATCGAGAACGCCCGCAAGCAGCTCGACGCCGATCACCACGGCATCAAGAAGGTGAAGAAGCGCATCCTCGAGTACCTGGCGGTGCGCAAGCTGAAGAACGACATGAAGGGCCCGATCCTCTGCCTGGTCGGGCCTCCGGGCGTCGGGAAGACGTCGCTGGGCCAGTCGGTGGCGAAGGCCGTCGGCCGCAAGTTCGTGCGCCTCGCCCTCGGTGGCGTGCGCGACGAGGCCGAGATCCGCGGCCACCGCCGCACGTACGTGGGCGCCCTGCCCGGCCGCTTCATCCAGCAGATGAAGAAGGCCGGTACTCGGAACCCGGTCATGCTGCTGGACGAAATCGACAAGCTGGGCGCCGACTTCCGGGGCGACCCGTCGGCGGCGCTGCTCGAGGTGCTGGATCCCGAGCAGAACCACACGTTCAGCGACCACTACCTCGACGTGCCGTTCGATCTGTCGAAGGTGATGTTCATCGCCACGGCGAACCAGCTGGACCCGATCCCCGGGCCGCTGCGTGACCGCATGGAGATCATCGAGCTGTCCGGCTACACGCTGGACGAGAAGGTCGCGATCGCCAGGGCGCACCTGATCCCCAAGCAGCTGAAGGATCACGGCATCACCGCCGAGCTGATCGAGATCCCGGACGACACGCTGAACGAGATCATCACCGCGTACACACGCGAGGCGGGCGTGCGCAACCTCGAGCGGCGGATCGCGGACGTGTGCCGCTCGGTGGCGGTGCAGGTCGCGTCGGGGACGACGGAGAAGCAGACGATCACCGTCGAGAAGCTGCACGAGCTGCTCGGCCCCCAACGCATGGAGTCGGAGATGGCCGAGCGCACCTCGCAGACGGGCGTCGCGGCGGGCCTGGCGTGGACGCCGTACGGCGGCGACCTGCTCTTCATCGAGGCCACCAAGATGGTCGGCAAGGGCGGCATGACGCTCACTGGCAAGCTGGGTGACGTGATGAAGGAGTCGGCGCACGCGGCGATGAGCTACCTGCGCTCGAACGCCGAGCGGCTGGGCGTGCAGCCCAACTTCCTCGACAAGACGGACATCCACATCCACGTGCCGGACGGCGCGATGCCGAAGGACGGACCGTCGGCCGGCGTGACGATGCTGACCGCGCTCACGTCCCTGATGACGGGCATCCGCGTGCGGAACGACACGGCGATGACGGGCGAGGCCACGCTGCGCGGCATGGTGCTGCCGGTCGGCGGCATCAAGGAAAAGGTGCTGGCCGCTCACCGCGCGGGCATCAAGCGGATCATCATGCCGGAGAAGAACAAGAAGGACATGGTGGACGTGCCCGAGCAGGTGAAGAAGGAGGTCGAGTTCTTCTTCGTCACCCGGATGGACGAGGTGCTGAACCTCGCGCTGGAGAAGCCGCCGTTCGTCGCGGTGCCGCCGCCGGGTGACGGCACGGCCGCCGAAGTCCGGGCGTAGCTCGAAGCGGGCGAAGCAGCGCTGACGCGGGCCCGGTGCTCCCCTCGAGCGCCGGGCCCGTGGTGTGTTCAGACCACGCCGCGGAAGTACTCGATGGTGGCCTTGAGGCCCTCGTCGAGGCTCACCTTCGGCGTCCAGCCCAGCAGCGTCTTCGCGCGCGTGATGTCCGGCTTGCGCACCTTCGGATCGCCCGCCGGCAGCGGCTTCTCGACGATCGCCCCGCCGCCGCCGACGGCCTTCTTCACCGCCTCGGCGAACTCGCGGATCGTCCGCTCGTCAGGGTTGCCGAGGTTCACCGGCTCCACCACGTCGGACAGCGCCAGCCGCACCAGCCCGTCCACCAGGTCCGCCACGTAGCAGAAGCTGCGCGTCTGGCTGCCGTCGCCGAAGACGGTCAAGGGCTCGCCCTTGAGCGCCTGGCCCACGAAGGCGGGGACCACGCGCCCGTCGTTGAGCCGCATGCGCGGGCCGTACGTGTTGAAGATGCGCGCGATGCGCGTCTTCACGCCGCGGTGGCGGTGGAAGCCCATGACGATCGCCTCGCCGTAGCGCTTGGCCTCGTCGTACACGGCCCGCGGGCCCGTCGCGTCCACGTTCCCGAAGTACGACTCGACCTGCGGGTGCACCAGCGGATCGCCGTAGATCTCGCTCGTCGACGCCTGCAGCATCACCGCGCCCTTCGCCTGGGCCAGCTCCAGCGCGTGCTGCGTACCCAGGCTGCCGACCCGCATCGTCTCGAGCCACAGCTTCGCGTAGTCGAACGGCGAGGCCGGCGAGGCGAGGTTGAAGACCGCCGCCACTGGTCCCTCCACCGTCCACGGCGCCGTCACGTCGTGCCTCACCAGCGTGAAGCGCGGGCCCGCGAGCGGCGCCACGTTCCGCTCGCTGCCGGTACAGAGATTGTCGACCGCGAAGACGTGGGAAGCGCCGTCGGCCAGCAGCCGCTCACAGAGGTGGCTCCCGACGAAGCCGGCCCCGCCGAAGACCACCACCCGCTGCCCCGAGAAAGTCGCCATGGAGGCGCTTTACCCGAAGTTGTGGCTAGATTCCGTCGAAGGTCTGCTGCCCCGGGAGCTCGTCCTTGTACTTCTCCAGCACGAGATCGATGCCCTGCCGGATGTACTCGGCCACCGGCACCTTGGTCTTGGCGTTCAGCAGCTTGAGCAGATCGTTCTGCTCCGGCGTGATGTAGATCGTGGTGCTGATCTTCTTGCGTGCCATTGACGTATGTGACGCTATGTCGACCTCGGTGGAGGGTCCAACAAATGACCAGGACGTACCTGCAGGTGACGTTGGTGGCGGTCGTGGTGGCGGCCTGGGGGTGCTCCACCTCGAAGTCCGCTGAGAAAGGCGATGAGACCAACGGCGACGGCCAGGTCCTCGCCGAAGGCATCCGCCAGAAGCAGGCCGGCAACGAGACGTTGACCGAGTTCGATCTCAACGGCGACAAGAAGGCCGACGTCTGGACCTACACCGTCACCGCCAGGGGCGAAGACGGGAAGGACATCGAGCGCCTGAGCCGCAAGGAGTTCGACATCAACTGGGACGGCAAGGTCGACATCAGCCGCAACTACGACGAGCGCGAGCAGATCAGCCGCGAGGCGCTGGACCTCGACTACGACGGCAAGGTCGACCAGGTGAACTATTACGAGAAGGGCGTGATCGTCCGGAAGGAGCTCGATCTGTCCTCGGCCGGCCGTCCCTCGGAGTTCAAGTACTACGAGAAGGGCAAGCTGGTCCGCAAGGAGCGGGACACCAACGGCGACGGAAAGGTGGACTACTGGGAGTACTGGGAAGGCGACCAGGTCGACCGCGTCGGCGAGGATCTCGACGGCGACGGCAACGTGGACAAGTGGACGAAGAACCCCAACTCCGAGAGTTGATCAGTTCGCGGCGGTGACGATCGCGTTCATCGACGTCTCGCGCTGGAAGTCCTCGAGGTAGCGCCCCGCGGCGTCCTTCGAGGCGAAGCGGCCCATCCGCACGCGGAACCACGTCCCCTTTCCGGGAATCGCCGCCTCGATGATGTACGGCGCGTAGCCCTTGTCGCGCAGGCCCGCCGCGAAGCGATCGGCCTCGGCGCGATCCTGGTACGCGGCCAGCTGGATCGACCAGGCGCCGTCGGCCGCCGTCTCCGGCACTTTCTGCGCCTTGCCGAACGCCTCCCTGAGCGCTCCTCCGTCGTGCGTGCGCGTCGGCACCGGCTCGGCCTTCGGCGTCTCAGGCAGCGCGACGGGCAGCGGCGACTCGGGCAACGGCGCCGCTGCGAGTGGAACGGCCGTCGGCTCGGCGGGCTTCGGCGGCTCGGCCGGCTTCACCGGCTCGGCGGGTTTCGGCGCCTCGATGGGCTTCACCACCGGCGCGCCGGCGATCAGCGTGGGCGACTTCTTTGTCAGCTCGTCCTGGAACGTGAGGTCCGAGGCGTCGGCCTGCATCTGCTCGAGCGCCTTTGACTTCTCGTCGAGCTGCGTGAGCAGGTCCACCGCTGGCCTGGCCTCGGCCACCTCGCCCGCCAGCTTCTTGCCGACCACCACGCCCAGCATGAAGACCCCGCCGAGGACGACCAGGGACGCGACGGTGATGCTGACGATCTGCCGGTTGTCCAACGACAGCTCAACCTTCTCTTTCAGCTTGTGCGTGTCTCGCATGTGTTCCCCGCGCCCACCTACACCGCTGTGGCGCTCGATGCAGAACGGTAGCGCGACGCGCCGCGCCGTCAATTTTGCGAGGCTGGTCGATCGGCGGAGCTCGTCAGTTGTCGAGCGCGCCCTGGAGGATCCACCGCGCGAGGAGGTCGAGCTCTGTTGCGTCGAGCGGCATCCCGTTGAGCGGCATCGGCGCGCCGCAGGCGGGCGCGCCCGCGACCTTCCCGTACAGGCGGCTGTCATCGAGACTGAACGGCTTGATGAACACGCTGCCGGCCCCGCCGCAGGTGGTGCTGACGTTCACCGTGCTGCTGTGGGTCCACGAGTGGCAGGAGCCGCAGCGCGTGTCCAAGAGCGGCCGGACGTCCGTCATGAAGCTCACCGGCGCGCCAGCATCAATGCCCGCGTCCATGCCGCCGCCCGCGTCCATGCCGCCGCCCGCGTCCATGCCGCCGCCCGCGTCCATGCCGCCGCCCGCGTCCATACCGCCGCCCGCGTCCATGCCACCCGCGTCCGGGCGACCCGCGTCCATCCCGCCCGCGTCCACGCCGCCCGCGTCGCTGCCCCCGTCCGGCCGCGGCCCTCCGTCGAACGTGCCTGCGTCGTAGTTCACCGAGCTGTCGGGCCGGTCGGGAAAGTTGGCGTCGTAGTCGCCGCCGTCGATGAGCCCGCACGCGCCCGCGAGGCACGCCTGGTTCGCCTCGCACGCGACGCACGCAGCGCCCGCGACCCCACACGCCAGCAGCCCCGTCCCCGCGAGACACTCGCCGTTCTCATCGCAGCAGCCCGTGCAGGACGACGGGCCGCACGGCTGTGGCGCGGGGCCGCACGAGCTGACGAAGGACAAGGTGAGGCCAACGGTGAAGCCGAGGACGAGGGAGCGGGCGGTACGCGTGCGGGGAGGCTGAGCCTAGACCAACGGCCGCCGCGTCAGCGCAGCCGAAGATCCATCGGGCCCGCGAGGTCAATGGTGTGTCCGTCGACCACCAGCTCCGCCTCGGCCCCGTCCGGCAGCACCAGGCGCACGGTGCGGCCCAGCTCGTAGCGCTTGCCCTCGAGGAGCGCCGCGGTCGCCAGGTCGTCCGTCTCGGCGAAGACGACCTCGTCGTCCACCTCCAGCGTCGGCCCGCCCTGCCCCAGGTCGCCGGCGTGGATCCGGGACACCTTCGGACGCGCGGACGGCGGCGCGAGCTTCGTAGGCCCCTCGGGTCGCGGATCGGAGCCCATGTTCTCAATGCCGTTCGGCGTGAAGAAGGCCTTGAAGTAGTCGGCGTCGGTCGGGCCCTGCGCCGCCAGCGCGGACTTCGGTGTCAAGCGGTTGTCGCTGTACCGCGCCACCACCGCGGGCGACGGCACGTCCACCGCCACGAGCTTCCCGTCCCTCAGCACGTAGCGGGGAATCGTCGTGGCCTCGAACCTCGCCTCGAGCAGTTCGCCCACCGCCACCGTCTCGTCGTCGAGGGCCTTCAAGCCGCCCTTGAAGCATTCGAGCAGCGCGAACCCTTCGGCGCTGATGCGATCGCCCGGCCTGAGCCGCGCGCCGACGGACAGCGGCTGATCGCTTCGGCCTTCGAGCACCACCGGCTCCGACGCCGAGTGCAGCCCGCAGACGGCGGCCTCCGGCGCCGGGGCCTTGCACGCGGCGAGGGAGACGAGCGCCAGCAGCGCCGCGCGCCTCACGCGATCCACCCGCCGCCCAGCACGCGATCGTCGTCGTACACGACCGCCGCCTGACCCGGCGTCACCGCCCGCACCGGCGCGTCGAGCAGCACGCGGAAGTGGCCGTTCGCGTCGAGGCGCACGCGCCCCGCGGCGCCCTGGTGCCGATGGCGGATCTTCACCTGCACGGGGCGGTCGACGGGCGCCTCGCCGTCGACCCAATGCGGACGAAGGAGGTGGAACGCGGCGCGCTCGGCCTCGGCCGCCGGTCCCACCACCACCCGCCGCGACTCGGCGTCGATCTTCTGCACGTACAGCGGCTGCCCGGCGGCCACGTTGAGGCCGCGGCGCTGGCCGATCGTGTACCTGTGGATACCGTCGTGCATGCCCAGCACCTCGCCGTCGGCGGTGACGATGTCGCCTCGCGGCTGCGGGCCTGCGACCTTCTCGACGAAGCGCGCGTAGTCGCCGTCGGGGACGAAGCAGATCTCCATGCTCTCGGGCTTCTGCGAGGTGACGAGGCCATGCCGCTCGGCGATCGCCCGCACCTCGGCCTTGGCCAGCCCGCCCACCGGGAACACGAGGTCCTTCAACTCGTCCTGCCCGAGGGTGAAGAGGAAGTACGACTGGTCCTTCGCCGCGTCGACGGCCCGGCGCAGGAGGAAGCGCCCCGCGTCCTCCTCGATGCGCGCGTAGTGCCCCGTCGCCAGCTTCGCACCGAGCTGCCGCGCGCGCTTGAGCAGGAAGCCGAACTTCACATCCTGGTTGCAGGCCACGCAGGGGATCGGCGTCTTGCCCCCGAGGTACGACTGCACGAAGGGCGACACGACCCGCTCCTTGAAGAGCTCCTCGACGTTCGCGACGTAGAACGGAATGCCCAGCCGCTCCGCCACGCGCCGCGCGTCGTCGATGTCGTCGGGGCTGCAGCAGCTCCCGCACTGCGCGTGGCTCTCGTAGCTCCACACCCGCAGGGTGATGCCCAGCACCTCGTGCCCCTGCTCCTTCAGAAGCGCCGCGGCCGCCGACGAGTCGACGCCGCCCGACATGGCCACCACCACGCGCATCGCGAACGCCTCGATGCCACAGGACCCCGGATCCTGAAAGCCCCGCCCAGGCGTCCGGGTCTTCCACACCTTTTCCACAGCCGGAACAGCTCCTTCCGTCTCGCCGCTCGAGGCGGTCCAATCCCGCGACACACCCGACGGCGCGCTACAACGTCATGATTTAACTGTGTTTTATCGCAAAGGTCCTCTGAGGACGTCCCCCCGGCGCGGCTCCACACCGACACCGCCAACACCGCGGCGGACCGGGTGTGGAAAAGCCTGTGGAAAACGCCCCGAGCACCTGCCGTGCGTCAGGCCGGGGGCGGTTGCCACGCCCGGAGGGCCGCCGTCAGGGCTTCCGGGGTGTTCTGGGCTGGATCGTCCAGCACGCGGTCGAGGAGATAGCGGGACGCCTGGCCCACCACCGCCGAGGGGCCGACGCCGAGGGCCTGCATGATCGCCCGCCCGTCGAGGGCGAGGGCCTTCGTCGTCAGCGGCGGCCGGGAGGCCAGCACGCGCTCCACCTGGGCGCGCAGGCCGACCGGCTCGAGGCCGCGGGCACGGGCGGCATCGAGCAGCGCGGGGGCGAAGCGCGGATCGACGCGGGACAGCCAGCGCCGGAGACTCGCGTCGTCGGTGCCGGCCTCGGGGAGCGCCTGGTGCCTGACGAGATGCGCCGCCTCCTCGACGACGCGCGTGGGGAAGCGCAGGCGCAGCGCGACGTCGCGCACGTCCGCGCGGTGGGCCAACAGCACCGCGAGCCGCACGGACGCCTCCCCCGGCGCGCGGCCGACCGCGGCGAAGTCCGCCTCGAGCGCCTCGGGGATGAACTCGGCCATGAGGCCCGTGCGCCGCAGCAGCTCAAGCCCCTTCGCGGCGTGCGGCGCGACGAGCAGCTTCACGAACTCCTGGTGCACGCGCTCGGCGGCCACCTTGCGGAAAATCGGCAGCGTCCGGGGAATCGCCGCCTCCGTCTTCGGATCGATCGAGAAGTCCAGCACGGTGGCCAGGCGCACCGCCCGCAGCGGGCGCAGCCCGTCCTCGGAGAAGCGCTCGAGCGCATCGCCCACGCAGCGCACCACGCGCGCCTCGAGATCCTTCTGCCCGCCGAAGGGGTCGACCAGCAGGTGCGACACCGGATCCCACGCCATCGCGTTCATCGTGAAGTCGCGGCGTGCGAGATCGGCGTCGATGTCCTCGTGGAAGTCGACCCGCGACGGCCGGCGGCCGTCGACGTATTCCGCCTCGGCGCGGAAGGTGGTGACTTCGACGTGCACGCCGCGGTGTACCACCGTGACGGTGCCGTGCTCGACGCCGGTGGGGATGACGCGGCGGAACACCTGGCCGACGGCCTGCGGCCTCGCGCTGGTGGCGACGTCGAAGTCCTTGGGCTTCTCGCTGCGGAGGAGATCGCGCACGCAGCCGCCGACCAGGAACGCGCGATGGCCGGCCTGCTGCAACGCCTGAACGACCTCGAGCACCGCCGGGGGAATGTCGGCCTCGATGAGGCGAGTGGTCATGGCCGGTGCCTGAAAAGTGACCCCAGCAGGAATCGAACCTGCGACCTACAGTTTAGGAAACTGCCGCTCTATCCAACTGAGCTATGGGGCCGTTGCCTGCGTCGTGGGGCTTATCAGCGACGCCACTCCAGCGGAACAGCTTCGAGCGCCGCGCGCCGCTCGAGATCGCCGAGCTCCTCCTTCGCGCGCACCAGCGCCTTCCGGTTCCGCGCGAGCCGGTCGCGGATGCGCTCGTACGCGGGGTTGAAGCTCCAGACGCACGGCGTGACGACCGTCGACGGGAAGTACCAGCCCTGCGACCACCGCGTGCCCACGCCGGCGGAGACGGTGACGCCCGGGCCGACCTGACCGGCGACGGCCACGGCGCCCAAGCCCGCCGCGGAGGGCGCCACGGGCGGAGAGGCCGCGCCCCAGCCGGGCGGACAGCTGAAGCCGAAGTCCACCGGCAGGCCGTTCACCTCCTCGACGCGCTGGCGATCGACCTCGATCTCGTCCTCCAGCGTGCGCACCTTGTCGCGGGCGTCGCGGAACCGCTGGCGCCAGGTGTCCTCCAGCGTCGCCTGCGCGGTCGCGGCGGCCTGCGCCGGCGAGGCGGCCGCCTGGGCCTGCGCCGCGGTGACCTGGACCCGGGTGGGGCTCCCCGAAGCCGGGGCCGGCGCCGACGCCTCGGGCTGGGCGCTCGAGGAGACGACGTTCACGTGCGCGCCCTCGGTCGCCGTGGCCTTCGCGTCCTTCGGGATGGTGCGCGGATCGTCGGTGTAGTGCTGCACGCCCTCGCGATCCGTCCACGTGTAGATGGGCTGCGCCGCGGCCACCGCCGGGAGGAGCACCGCGAGGCTGAGAGCGAGCCGGGCCACGGGAGAACTGTAGCGCCAGAGCATGAGAAAAGCCGAGGCCCCCCAGGCAGCCCCGGCTGTCCCACTGTGGGCGCACAAGGATTCGAACCTTGGACCCCTCCCGTGTGAAGGGAGTGCTCTACCACTGAGCTATGCACCCTGTTGAAGCGGGGCGGGATGTGCCACGCCCCTCCAGGCCTGTCAACGACGTCGTGGGACGCGGGGCCTGACGGTCAGAGCGTGGACAGCTTCTCGTCCAGCGCCTTCACGCGGCGCCGCAGTCCGCCGAGCTGCTTGCCCAGATCCTTGAAGTCCGCCTTCGTGGCGAAGCTGAGCTGGTGGAGCACCACCCGCTGCGTGCTGTCGAAGGCCTGCTTGCCGCGCTGCACGGTGCCGATCACCTCGGCGACCTTCTGCGCGCGCTTCTCGTCGGCGAACAGCTTCTCCATCGCCTTCTGGGACAGGCCCAGCGCCTGTTTCTTCAGCTTGCTGCGAATGCCCACGGCGCCTCCTCAGGTCGACACGTCGATGCGGGCCAGCCAGCGCAGCGCGAGGCCCCGGTAGCTCAGCCGCGCGATGACGGGCGTGAGATCGCCCCGCGCGACCAGCCGTTTCTGCACGATGGCCGCGACCGGGTCCAGCCCCCCGGTCATCAAGGCGCGCCAGTCGTCCACCGTCGCCCGGGCGAAGTAGCGCGGCGCGCGGGCCTCGAGATCCCCCAGAGGAAGCAGCTCCGGCTCGGGCAGGCGACCCTCGCGCGGTGGCCCCACGTAGACGGCGACCGGGCCGTCGGCCGCGTCGAAGACTACACCGAAGTCGCCGTCCCAGCCGCGCGCGGCGTCGGCCGCCTCGGGATCCTCGTTGAAGAGCGCGATCGCCCGGCGGCACCACGCCTCCGACGGGAAGTCGGCCTCGCCCACTACCCGCCCCCGAGGAGCCGCTTGATGCTCGAGAACAGACCGCCCTTCTCCGCCGCGGCCCGCTCCTCCTCGACGCTGCGCCTGGCAAGCTGCTCGGAAATCATCTTCTTCAGCACCTCGGGGGTGTCGCGCGTCGCCAGCTTCACTTCGCGCGGATCGCCCAGGCTCTCGACGAAGACGTGCAGCAGGCACTCCTCGTCCAGCTTGAAGTCGATGCGCCGGCCGGTGGCCGTGGAGGGCAGCTTCACCGTCCCCAGGTACTCGTTGTCGACGATGAACTCGCTGTCGCCCTGGTAGATGTCGATCTCCACGAAGGGCGCGCCCGGCTTCGCCGGCGGCGGGACGCGGAAGCTCTTGGTCGCCGGCACGCGGTGGTTCTTGTCGACGATCTTCCGGAAGCGGCCGGTGGGCAGCCCGTAGCCGATCGGCATCGACAGGGCGTCGAGCAGCGTCACCGCGTCGATCGAGTCCAGTGACTCGGCGAGGAGCGCCGCGCCCAGCGCCACGCACTCGTCCGGGTGCACGCCCTTGCGCGGCGGCTTGCCGAAGTGCTGCTGGATCCGCTGCTGGACGAGCGGCATGCGGCTCTGCCCGCCCACCAGGATGATCTCGTCGATCGACGACCGGGCGATACCCTTCTCGGTCAGCACCTCGTCGCAGATCTGGAACGTGCGATCGACCAGATCCTGGGTCAGCGCGTTGAGCTGCTCGCGCGTGAGCGGCACCCTCAGGTCGACCGGCTTGCCCTTCCGTTCCTCGACGAACGGCAGCTCGATCACCACGTTCTGCATGAGCGAGAGATCGATCTTCGCCGCCTCGGCGGCGTTCTTCACCCGCTGCATGGCGATCGGGCTCTGGGTGAGATCGATCTTCGTCTCCGTGCGGAACGCCTCGAGCACGAAGTCGACGATCCGGTTGTCGAAGTCGATGCCGCCGAGGAACGTGTCCCCGCCGGTGGCGAGCACCTCGAAGACGTTCCCGGTGAGCTGCAGGACCGAGACGTCGAAGGTGCCGCCGCCGAGGTCGTAGACGAGGATCTTCTGATCCAGCCCGCGGTTGAAACCGTACGCCAGCGCCGCCGCCGTGGGCTCGTTGACGATGCGCTTCACGGCCAGGCCCGCGAGGAGTCCCGCTTCCTTCACCGCCTGCCGCTGGCTGTCGTTGTAGTAGGCGGGCACGGTGATCACCGCCTCGGAGATTGGCCCGCCGAGGAACTGCTCGGCGATCGTCTTCACCTGCGCCAGCACCATCGCCGACACCTCGGGCAGCCGGTACACGCGCCCGCCGAGGCTGACCGCCGCGTCGCCCTCGGGGCCCTCGACGATGTCGTAGGTGAAGTACGACTTGAGCTCCTGGACCACCTTCGAGTCGTACTTGCGGCCGATGAGGCGCTTGGCGCCGTAGACGGTGTTCTTCGGGTTGGTGAGGATCTGGTCCTTCGCCACGCCGCCGACGACGAGATCGCCCTTCGGCGACAGCGCCACGACCGAGGGGAGGATCAGCGTGCCGCGATCAGTGGGCACGATGCGGGGCACACGACTGCGCACCGACGCGACGAGCGTGTTCGTCGTGCCCAGGTCGATCCCCACGATGCGCTTGTCCGCGGCCATGTGGCTCGCTCCACTTCGTACCACGGACCTGCGCGGCGGACAGAAACTGGAGCACGCCACCCGCCCGGGGTGAAGTCCGAAGGACCGATGAACTGGATCTTCGCGGGGCTCATCATCGTGTCGGTGCTCACCGGCGCGTTCACCGGCCGCATGGGCGACGTCACGAAGGCCGGCATCGACTCTGCGAAGGCCGCCGTCGATCTCTCCATCGGACTCATCGGGCAGATGGCGCTGTGGCTGGGCTTCTTCGGCGTGCTGAGGCAGGCCGGGCTCGTCTCGGGCATCGCGCGGGTGCTGACGCCGGTGATGCGGCGCCTGTTCCCCGACCTCCCGCCCGATCACCCCGCCCTGGGTGCGATGATCATGAACATCGCCGCCAACGTGCTGGGCCTGGGCAACGCGGCGACGCCGTTCGGCCTCAAGGCGATGCAGGAGCTGGACTCCCTCAACACCCGCCGCGGCGTAGCCACCAACTCGATGGCGCTGTTCCTGGCGATCAACACGTCGGGCGTCGCGGTGCTGCCGCTCGGCGCCGTCGCGGTGCGCGCCACGCTGGGCTCGAAGGATCCCGCCGGCATCATCCTCCCGACGTTGATCGCCACCGCCTGCAGCACGATCGCCGCGGTGCTGATCGCCAAGGCGCTGGAGAAGCGCGCGATGTTCGCGCCCGAGCGCTACGCCGACGTGACGGTGGAGGCCGCCGCCGCGAAGGCGCCCGACGCGGAGGCGCTCAGGCAGGCCGAGGCGCTCGCTGCGCTGCGCCCCGCCGGCCCGCTGTGGAAGGTGCTCTTCGCCGCGGCGGTCGGCGCGGCGATGGTGGTGGCGCTGGGGCTGCACGTCGCGCACCTGCCGCCGGAGCTGGGCGCGCTCGAAGCGACGCGCGGCATTCTCGGCGACTGGCTCTTGCCGCTGCTCATGCTGGTCATCGTCCTCGTCGGCTTCGGCCGCGACGTGAAGGTGTACGAGGCCTTCATCGGCGCGGCGAAGGAGGGCTTCCAGGTCGGCGTGGTGATCATCCCCTTCCTCGTGGCGATCCTCGTGGGCGTGGGCATGTTCCGCGCGTCGGGCGCGATGGACGCGCTCACCGGGGCGCTGGCGCCGGTCCTCCGCGCGGCCGGCGGCTTCCCGCCCGAGGCGCTGCCGATGGCGCTGGTGCGGCCGCTGTCGGGCAACGGCGCGCTGGGCGTGATGACCGAGGTGATGAAGACGCACGGGCCCGACTCCTTCGTCGGCTACCTCGTGTCGACCATCATGGGCGGCACCGAGACGACCTTCTACGTGCTGGCGCTCTACTTCGGGTCGGTCCAGGTGAAGGCGCTACGGCACACGCTGCTCGCGTGCGTCGCGGCCGACTTCGTCGGCCCCATCGCCGCGTTCCTCGCCTGCAAGGTGATGTTCGGCCACCTCGCCTGAGGCGCGTCAACGCCGCAGCGCGCGGGCGGCTTCGCGCACGGAGGGCTCGGGATCGCGCTCCATCACCACCTCGAGTAGCAGCGAAAAGTCCTTCGGCGGCTTCGCGGCGAGGTCCTCGAGCGCGGCGAGGCGCCCGTCCCGGCCGGCCGCGAGGCGCTCCGTCACGCGCTCATCGCCGCACCGCCGGGCCGACGCGTCCTGCGCCAGCAGTTCAAGCTCGGCGTCGCGCAACTTCGCCTCGGCGAGGCGCCGCGCGTCGCGGGCCTTCACCAGAAAGAGCGCGAGATCGTCGGGGAAGTCCGTCTTCTCCTTCGCGGCCGCCTCGATGACGGCCTCGGCCTTTCGCGCGGCCGAGAGCACGGAGCACAGCTCCCGCGACGCCCACAGCGCGTTCGTCGCGCCCACCGGGCCCTGCGCGTCCATCACCCCCGCGGCCCACAGCGCCAGCTGCCGCGCCGCCACCGCCGCCGAGAAGAACTGCCGGCGCTCGAGGCGAATGTCGGCCCAGCGCTCCAGCACCACCGGATCGGGCGAGTTCACGTCCCACGCGCGCTGGTACTCCGAGGCGGCGCGGTCGAGCTGTCCGGTGAGGTCGAGCAGCTCCGCCACCGTGAGCTGCAGCTGCGCGTCGCTCGCCTGTGCCTTGAGGCGCTCCACGCGCGTCGCCACCTCGTACTCGGCGACCGGACGCGGCAGCGCGCGCAGCACCCGGCCCAGGCTGACGAAGGCCCTCTGGCGGATGAGCGGCAGCCGCGCGGTGCGAAACGCCTCGAGCAGCGGGTCGATCGCGTGCACCGACACCACCGCGCCCAGCTCCTCCGCCGCCTGCCAGCGATCCATCGGATCGGGCGACTGCAGCGACTTCACCAGGTCGTCCAGCGAGCGCAGGGTGTACGACGGCAGCGCGCGGCGGATCCGTTCGTCCTTCGACGCCTCGAGCGCGTCGATCGCCGCGGCCCGCTTGAAGCGCGCCGGCAGATCCTTCAGCGCCTTCGCCAGCGGCGCCTTGTCGGCCAGCGCCCTCGCGGCCGCGACGTCGCGCGAGACGAGCAGCCCGTCCAGCTCGAGCGACAGCAGACGAACGCGCGCCTCGTCGCGGTGGCGGCCCGCCGGGTAGTCGGCGAGGTACGCGAGCCACGCCGCCGCGGTGCGCGCCTCCGCGAAGGCCACGTCGTCCAGCTTGAGCTGCGCCGCCTCGACCCGCGGATCGTCCGGCCTCGACGCGGTGAGCGACGCGAGCGCGTTCGCGTCGTCGCTCGCCAGCACCTCCTGGATCTCGAGCGCGCTCAGCCTCTTCTCCACCTCGGGGCGGTGCACGCCGTCGGGGTGATCGCGGAGGAACTGCCGCAGCGCCTGCGTGGTGCCCTTCTCCATCGCCGCGTTGAAGCGCAGGCCCTCGAGCAGTTTCTTCGCCGCCGGCGCCGCGCCGGTGTCGCCGAACTCCTCGAGGAAGCGCTTGTAGGCCACCACCGAGTGGACCTTCTGCGCCTCGACGAGTTCGAGCTCCGCGAGGCGCTCGCGCGCGTCGGGCAGGTGCTCGTCGTCGGGATTCCGGGTGACGAACTCGCGCCACGCTTCGACGGTGTCGCGCCTCGACGCGAGGGTGTACGCGGGGTCGCGGCAGCCCGCGGCGAGCAGGCCCGCGGCGACGAGGAGGACGAGGTGGCGCACGGAACTCTCCTTTAGCGCGGCCGCGTTTTTGACGGGAGCGCTGGATGCGGGGACGCTGCAGGCATGTGGCGCCGCTCTGCGTCCCCCTGGTGGCTCGCCCCGGCCGTGGGGGGCCTGTTGTCGGCCTGCGCCACCAGCGCGCCGGTCGGCGCTCGGCCCTTCCTCGTCGACCGCTACGAGCCCTTCACCCGCCCGGCCGCGACCCGCGAGGTGCCGCCCACCAGCGACTCCGACGGCGAGCGTCTCTCCGTCGCGCCGGGCGCCCGGGAGAACGCGCTCACCACCGCGCAGCGGCTGGTCGGCAAGAAGCACGTCGTCGTCAACGGCCAGAAGTTCGGCGACGATTGCACGGGCCTGGTGCGCGCCGCGTACTCGCAGGCGGGCGTCGACCTGATGAAGGCCGCCGAGCCCGGGGACAACGGCGTCACGGCGATCTGGCGCTTCGCCAACCGTCACGGCCGCATCTACTCCGGCGGCCACCCGGTGGCGGGCGACCTGGTCTTCTTCAAGGAGACGTACGATCTCAACCGCGACGGGCGTGACAATGACGGGCTGACCCACGTCGGCCTGGTGGAGAAGCTCGAAGAGGACGGGACGGTCATCGTCATCCACCGCGTGGCCCGCGGCGTGGTGCGCTACCGGATGAACCTGGCCTTCCCGTCGTCCGCGACCGCGCCATCGGGGCGGCGGATCAACGACTGGCTGCGCGCGGCGGGTCCGGGCAGCAAGCCGCGGCTGACCGCGGAGCTCTTCGCGGGCTACGCGACGCTACTCCCCGTCGAGTCCCCCCTGGCGGGCCGCTGACGGCGTCCCCGGCTTCGACGCGTTGAGCTGCTGGAGCAGCACCGCGGCCACCTCGTGCTTCGAGTTGAGCGTGGTGACCGTCTTCAGCGGCTCCTCGGCCTTCGCCAGCTCCTTCTCCTTCATCAGCAGCCGCGCGCGGAGCACCAACACGCGGAAGAAGGTGCTGTTGGACCCGCGGGCGCCGATCGCCTCGAGCTGTTCGAGCGCCTCCGTCACCGTCGTTCCCGCCGTGGCCGCGTACTCGGGCATCGCCAGTTCAGCCCAGTCGTCGGGCCCGGGGCTCGCCTGGCGAAAGGCCTCCGCGAGCTCCAGCGCGCGCGCGTCGCCGAGCGCGCCCAGGGCGACGGCAGAGGCGCGAAGCACCATGAGCGCGTCGGCCGAGCCCGGCGCGGGCGCGGGCTGCGTCGCTTCGAGGCGGGCGAGACCGTTCTTCAGCGCGAGCTCGGCCCGGGTCTTTCGCGTGCGCGCCTCGTTGACCGCGTCCTCGGTGCTGAGGCCCTGCTTCGCGAGCGCGTGGCGTGCGTCGTGCAGGACGGCCGCGTCATCGTAGGCGAGCGCCTGTGCCAGCACGAGCGACGCCTGCGCGGGGATGGACTCGGGGTGCGCGGCGAGCACTTCGCGGAGCTGGGCCATGGCGTTCTCGCGGGACTCGGCGTCGTCCATGCGCAGCTGTGCCACGGCGGCCTCGATCTTCGCGCGGCTCGCGGCGTCGGCGCCGCCGCCCAGCAGCGAGCGGCCGAACAGGTGCCACAGCACGGCGAGACCCAGTCCGAGCGCGATCACCAGGAAGGCGATGACCGCGACGGCGGTGCGCCGGCTCGACGTGCGGCGCAGCTCCGCCATGGCGGCGTCGTCCTGCGTGGGGTTGGGCACCGGCGCGTAGCGCTCGGTCTGCGCCGTGGAGGTGAACGCGGGCTCCGGCGGGAGCTCCACGCGCAAGGGCGGCAGCGAGTCCGCCGGCTGCAGCGGGGAGAGGTTGGGGATGGTGGTGGCGAGCGGCTCGCGGCGGGCTGCCGCGGCGCCGTCGGGCGGCGTCATCATGCCGGGCTCGAGCAGCACGCGGACGCCGGGCGGATCGAGCCCCGGGTCGGTCGTCACGTTCGCGCGCGGGCCCTGGGCACCGAAGACCAGCGTCTGGTTGACGGCCGGCGGCGGGGGCGCGTCGGGCTCCAGCGTCGGCATCTCGGCGAAGCTGGGAGGCAACGTGCTGTCCCCCGAACGGTGGCCCCACTCGGCCGCGTCGGGCGACGGCGCGGCGGCGTCGGGCCTGGTCGTCTCCTGCTGCGTCGTCATCGCGTACGTCTGCGTGCGGTTGTGACGCGCCTGGACCTCTTCGGGCGTCTCGGCTGTCGGCACCGCCGCGCCGGGCGAGGTCGTCTGGCCCTGGTCCGTCATCGCGTAGCGCTGTGTGCGATCGTGCCGGGCCTGCACACCTTCGAAGTCCTCGCCCTGCCCGCGCATCATCGCTTCAAGGTCGACGCGCACGGTACTCTCGGAGCGTTCGCGCACCTCCTCGCCGAGAGCGCCCGCCTCGGCCGCGGCCGCGGACACGCGCGGCGCGGGAGCGGTGCCGGGCGCGCGACCGAACATCATCGTCTGGTTCCGCGACGGGGTGCTGGACGGGCTGACCGGGGCGACGGCGGGCGCCACGGCGCCGAACACCATCGTCTGCTTGTTCGCCGGGCCTCCCGCGGCGGGCGGCGCGGCCGGCGCGCCGAACACCATGGTCTGCTTGCCCGGCGCCGTCGGTGGCGCGGACTGGCTCCCGGCCGCGGGCGCGCCGAACACCATCGTCTGCTTGCCGGCCGCCGCGGGCGCGGGCTGGCTCCCGGGCGCCGGCGCGCCGAACACCATCGTCTGTTGGCCGGCCGCCGCGGGCGCGGGCTGGCTGCCGGCCGCGGGCGCGCCGAACACCATGGTCTGCTTGCCGGCCGCCGCGGGCGCGGGGTGGCTTCCGGCCGCGGGCGCACCGAACACCATGGTCTGCTTGCCGGCCGCCGCGGGCGCGGGCTGGCTCCCGGCCGCGGGCGCGCCGAACACCATCGTCTGTTTGCTGGCGGCCGACGGTGGCGCGGCGGGAGCCCCGCCCCCGGCGACCCCGAACACCATCGTCTGCTTGCCGGCGGCGGGCGGCGCCGCCGCGGGAGCGCCTCCACTCGGCGCGCCGAACATCATCGTCTGGTTCGTCACGGAGGGCGCGGGCGGCGGCGCGGCCTGCCCGAACGCGATCGTCGACCCGCCCGGTTTCTGGCCTTCCCACGATGGTGGGCCGGGTTGCGTGCTGGCCAGGTCCCTGGTGGGGGGACGCGCGGTAAAGACGTGACCACAGCGCGTGCACTGGACGGGGGCCCCCTGCGGAGGAATCAGCGCGTCGTCAAGGAGATACGTCGTGCTGCACTTCTCGCAGGAAATATGCACGGGCCCGGTTCTAGCACAGCCGTCTGTCAGCGCGGCCCCAGAGCGCAGGCTCCTCGCAGCGTCGCGAGGCGCGCGGGCCCCACCCCGGGGACGGCATCGACCTGCTCCCAGGTGGAAAAGCCGCCGAGCCGCTGGCGTTCCTCGACGAGCGCCCGCGCCAGCTCCGGCCCGACGCCGGGCAGCAGCGCGAGATCGGCCGCCGACGCGGCGTTCAGATCGAGCGGCTGGCCGACGGTGAGCTTCTGCCCCGCCGGCAGCGGCGCGCCGGGACCGCAGCGCGCGACGCCGTGTGCGTCGAGCGACACCTCTTCTTCCGGGCAGTCGAGCGCGGGCGCGCTCGACGGCCAGCGCCACCACGCGGCGATCGCCAGCGCGAGCGCGGCCAGGAGCACCACCGCCAGCGCCCGCTGGGGCATGGGCTCAGGCCACCTGGTCCAGGCCGAACTCGGTGTGCAGCGCGCGCACCGCCAGCTCGGCGTACTTCGAGGGGATGAGGCACGACACGCGGATCTCCGAGGTGGAGATCGCGAGGATGTTGATGCCTTCCTTGAACAGCGTCTTGAACATGCGCGCGGCGACGCCGGAGTGCGTGCGCATGCCGACGCCGACGATCGACACCTTGCAGATCTCGTCGTCGATCTGCACGGTGCCCGCGTGGATCTCGGGGATCAACCGGTCGATCACGTCCTTCGTCTTCACCACGTCGGCCTTGCCGATGGTGAACGTGAGATCGGTCTTCCCGTCGACCGGCGTGGCCTGGACGATCAGGTCGACGCTGATCGCCTTCTCGTCGAGGGCGCCGAAGATGCGCGCGGCCACGCCGGGCGCGTCGGGCACTCTGCTGATCGACACCCGTGCCTCGTTGCGATCCAACGCCACGCCGCTGACCAACACGTCTTCCATCGCGTCGTCCTCCTGGCAGACCAGGGTGCCCGGGTCGTCCGTGAAGGACGACTTCACCCACAGGGGCACCTTGTACTTCATCGCGATCTCGACCGAGCGGATCTGCAACACCTTCGCGCCGAGCGAGGCGAGCTCCAGCATCTCCTCGTAGCTGATCCGCTCGAGCTTCTTCGCCGCGCGGCACACGTTCGGGTCCGTCGTGTAGACGCCGTCGACGTCGGTGTAGATCTCGCAGGCATCGGCCTTGATGGCGGCGGCGATCGCCACCGCGGTGGTGTCCGAGCCGCCGCGGCCCAGCGTGGTGACGTTGCCGTCCTCGTCCACGCCCTGAAACCCCGCGATCACCGCGATCTCCCCGCGATCGAGCGCCGCGTAGATCGCCTCGGCGTCGATCCGCTTGATGCGCGCCTTCGAGAACGTCGAGTCGGTGACGATGCGGCACTGGTGGCCCATGAAGCTGCGGGCGCGCCCGCCCGCCGCTCCGATGGCGATCGCCGTGAGACCGATCGTCACCTGCTCGCCGGTCGCCACCACCACGTCCTGCTCGCGCTCGTTGGGTCGCTCGGTGATCGCGTTGACCAGCGCGAGCAGGCGATTCGTCTCGCCGCTCATCGCCGACACCACCACCACCACCCGGTGCCCTTCGCGCTGCGCGGCGATCGCGCGTCGCGCCACGTTTTGAATGCGGCCCACGTCTCCCACCGACGTGCCGCCGTACTTCTGGACGATCAAGGCCATGGCGGCGGCGGCTGATAGCGAAGCCCGCGCCCCCCGTCGACGATCTTGTCGCACCGCGTCACCCGCGTGCGACTTGCCATGCCGCAGGCGCTGGCGGATACCGCGCGCCCATGAACCCGCTGGTGCTCGACGGCAACACCCTGACGCTGGAAGCGATTCGTGACGTGGCGGAGCGGAACCGGCCGGTGGAGCTGTCGCCGGACGCCCGTGCGCGGGTGGACGCGGCGCGGGCGCTGGTCGACGAGGTGGCCGCCGGCGACGCGCCGGCCTACGGCATCAACACCGGCTTCGGCACGCTGGCCGAGGTGCGCATCGACAAGAAGGACCTGCGCGATCTCCAACGGAACCTGATCGTCAGCCACGCGGCCGGCGTGGGCGCGCCGCTGTCGCTCGTCGAGGCACGAGCGCTCTTGCTGCTCCGCTGCAACGTGCTGGCGAAGGGCTTCTCGGGCGTACGCTCGTCGACGCTCGAACTCGGCCTGGCGATGCTGAACCGCGGCGTGACGCCGGTGGTGCCCGAGCGCGGCAGCGTGGGCGCGTCGGGCGACCTCGCGCCGCTGGCGCACCTGGCGCTCGTCTTCATCGGCGAGGGCGAGGCGTGGTTCGATGGGCAGCGGCTCCCGGGTCGCGAAGCGCTCGCGCGCGCGGGCCTTGCGCCGGTGGTGCTGGAGGCCAAGGAAGGGCTCACGCTGGTCAACGGCACGCAGGCGATGTGCGCGATCGGCGCGCCGGCGCTGCTCGCCGCGGAGGATCTCGCGCGGTCGTTCGACGTCGCCGGCGCGATGACGGTGGAAGGCCTGCTCGGCAGCCACGTCCCCTTCATCGAGCCCGTGCACGCGGTGCGGCCGCACCCGGGCCACGGCGCGGTCAGCGCGCACCTGCGGTCGCTCCTGAAGGACAGCGAGCTGGTGAAGACGCACGCCAACTGCAGCAAGGTGCAGGATCCGTACTCGCTGCGCTGCATGCCTCAGGTGCACGGCGCCGCGCGCGACGGCCTCGCCTTCGCCCGCTCGGTGCTGCAGATCGAGGTGAACGCCGGCACCGACAACCCGCTCGTCTTCGCCGGGGCGAAGGAGATCGTCAGCGCGGGCAACTTCCACGGACAGCCGGTGTCGCTCGCGCTCGACGTGCTGGCCATGGCGCTCACCCAGCTGGCGTCGATCTCCGAGCGCCGCGTCGAGCAGATGGTGAACCCCTCACTGTCCGGCCTCCCGCCCTTCCTCGCGAAGAACTCCGGCCTCAACTCGGGCTTCATGATCGCCCAGGTGACGGCGGCGGCGCTGGTGGCCGAGGCGCGGATCCTCTGTCACCCGGCCTCGGTCGACTCGATCCCCTCGTCGGCGGGCCGGGAAGATCACGTGTCCATGGGCATGACCGCGGCGCTCAAGGCGCGGCAGGTGGTGCAGCACGCGCGGCACGTCGCGGCGATCGAGATCCTCGTCGCCTGCCAGGCGCTCGACTTCCGCCAGCCGGTGAAGGCCGGCCGCGGCGCGCAGGCCGCCTACGAGCTGGTCCGCTCCCGCGTGCCCCACATGGCCACCGACCGCGAGCTGCACAAGGACATCGCCACCGTCAACGCGCTGCTCGAGTCCGGCGAGCTCTTGTCCGCGGTGCGCCGCGCCTGCCTCTGACTGACCGAACTCCACCCGCTCCACCGGGAATCCCACCATGCGCTGCGTCTCTCTCTGCCTCGCCCTCGCCTTCGCCGGCTGCTCCGGCTCCGCCGTCGGCACGACGTGCACCAGCGCCGACCAGTGCTTCGCGGGCGTCGACGCCGGCGCGCTGAGCGGCCCTCCGGTGTGCCTGGACAAGGCGCCTTCAGGCTACTGCACCCACGAGTGCGCCGCGGACGCCGACTGCTGCGCCGTGGCCGGCGAGTGCGCGCAGGGCTTCAAGCAGGTGTGCGCGCCGTTCGAGTCGACGGGCCGGCGCTACTGCTTCCTCAGCTGCGAGGACGCGGACATCGCCGCGGCGCCCAACCTGGGCGTCATCGACTCGGGCGCCTACTGCTCGAAGTTCGCCGCACAGAGCTTCACCTGCCGCTCCACCGGCGGCGGCCCGGCGAACCGCAAGGTCTGCTTCCCGTAGCTCTCTGCGCGGCGCGCCGCGGGGAACGCCCTCGCGACGCTCGGGGGCGCGTGCTACGAACCGCGTTCGTGAGCGATTCGCACGACTACCCTCGTACGCTGTCGACCGCCATCCCCGCCATTCCGATCCCCGAGCCCTCGACGCAGGCCGCCACCGCATCGGAGGAGGAGGCGAGGGCGCGCATCGCCGCGCTGGAGAAGGAGGCGCGCGCGCTGGGGCCGGTGCCCGCCGCCGCGCTCCTCTTCCACGAGGTGGGCCTGTTGTGGGAATCGCCGCTCAAGCACCCGCGCAACGCCGCCGTCGCGTACCAGAGCGCCTTCAAGCTGGCGCCGCGCTTCCTCGCCAACATCCGCGCGGCGCGCCGCCTGTTCGCCGAGGTGGGCAACTGGGCGATGGTGGTGCAGCTCATCGACGCCGAGTTGGCGGCCACCGACGCCCGCCGCGCGCGCGCCGCCCTGCTCTTCGAGAAGGGCCAGGTGCTGGAGCAGCGCCTGTCCCGCGAGGCCGACGCGTTGGTCGCGCTCAAGGAATGCGTCTCGCTCGAGCCCGAGGACGTGACGCTGCTGGTGCAGCTCGAGCAGGTGTACAGCGAGAAGGCCGACTTCGAGGCGCTGGTGAAGGTGTACCAGCTGCTCGCCCGATCGGTGAGCGAGGACCACGCGCGCGCCGTGTACCTGACGTCGGCCGGCCTGCTGCTGGAGGACCGCCTGAAGCGCCCCGACGAAGCCACCGCGCTCTTCCGCGCGGCCTTCGCCATCGAGCGGCGCGATCCGCAGCTGATCGCCGCCATCAAGCGCGTCGCGCAGCGCGAGGGCACCGTCGACGAAGAGCTGGCCGCGCTCGCCGCGCAGGCCGAGAGCCAGGGCCCCGCCGCCGCGCCCACCTTCCTGCAGATCAGCAAGGCCTACGAGCGCCTCGGCCGCCCGGAGGACGCGCTGGCCGCGCTGCTCGCCGCCCGCCGCGTCAGCCCGAACGATCCCTTGGTCCTCTCCGAGCTGTCCCGGATCTACGAGACCGCCGGCCGCTTCGAGGAGCTGGCCGACGTGCTGCTCGCCTGGGTGAACGTCAACACCGAGGAGAGCGAGTTCGTCGCGATCAACCTCCGCCTCGCCGCGCTGTACGAGCAGCTCAACCGCGACGTGGACGCCGCGGGCCGCTACCACGCGATCCTCAACCGCGTGAGCGGCCACTCGGGCGCGCTGGCGGGCCTGGGCCGCCTCTACTACCGCGTGCAGAACTGGCAGGGCCTGTTCGAGACGTACGAGGCCGAGGCCGCCGCCACCGACGATCCCCGGCAGAAGGCCTCGCGCCTCTACAAGGCCGCCGAGACGCTCGAGGAGCGCCTCGATCGCGTCGAGGAGGCGATCACCCGGTACAACCAGTGCCTGAGCCTCGCGCCCGGATTCTTGCCCGCGCAGAAGGCGCTGACCCGCCTCTACGAGAAGCTGGGCCGCTGGCCCGAGCTCGTCGCGATGTACGAGCAGGACCTGCTGCAGACGACCGATCTCGAGCAGCAGATCTCCACGCTCAACAAGATCGCCACCCTGCACGAGGATCGGCTGAACGACATCGGCTCGGCGATCGACTGCCTCAAGCGCGTGCTCGAGCTGTCGCCCGATCACCTCGCGACCATGCGGAACCTGGCGCGTCTGTACGAGAAGGCCGGGCGCTGGCAGGACCTGCTCGACCTCAACGAAGCCGAGACGCGGCTGGCGAGCGACACCAAGCAGGTCGTCTCGCTCGCCCACCGGAACGCGGAGATCATCGAGGAGCACCTCAAGGATCGGCCCGCTGCCATCGCCGCGTGGGAGCGCGTGCTGCAGCTCGCGCCCACCTACCTGCCCGCCCTGCGCGCGCTCGGCCGGCTGTACGGCCAGGACGGCCGCTGGGAGGCGCTGATCCGCATGTACCGCTCGGAGGCGGAGATCGCGCCGAGCACCGACCAGGCCGCCGCGCTGACGCAGAAGATCGGCGAGCTGTTCGAGCAGAAGCTCAAGGATCCCAACGAAGCCATCGTCGCGTACCGCGAGGTGCTGACGCTGGCGCCCAGCTACTTCCCCGCGCTGCGCGCGCTGGCGCGCATGTACCGGGCCCAGGGCGACTGGGAGAACCTGATCGAGATCCTCCGCGCGGAGGCGGCCAACCGGTCCGATCCCACCGAGCGCGCCAACGCGATGTTCCAGGCCGCGGCGATCTGGGAGGACCAGCTCAAGAAGCCGGACAAGGCGATCGAGGGCTACCAGGAGGTGCTGCGGCTGGCGCCCAACCACACCACGGCGCTGCAGCAGCTCGAGCGGCTGCTCACCGCGCGGGACGACGTGAAGGAGCTCATCGTCCTCCTCGACCGGCAGGCGCAGGTCGGCACCGAGGCGGCGCGCGTCGCCGCGTGGATCCGCCTGGCGCGGCTGTACCTCGACCGGCTGAACGAGCCGGCGCGGGCCGCGACCTGCTGCGAGAGCGCGCTGGCGCTCGAGCCCAACAACCTGCAGGCGCTCCGCCTGCTTGAGCGCGTACGCGCGTCGGACAAGGTGAAGCGCGCCGAGCTGCGCGCCCGGGTCGCGGAGGCGATCGGCGACCCCAAGCTGTCCGCCGCCATCAAGCTGTCCAACCTCGAGGACGGCGAGGCTGGCGGGGCCAACGCCGCCGAGGTGCTCGCGCAGCTCAAGGCCGCGTACCTCGCGGATCCGACGGACGAGGCGCTGGGCCTGGTGCTCGAGCGCGCGCTGCAGAAGGCCGGCGACGCGCCGGGCCTCATCGATCTCTACGAGCGCCGCCGCGCCAGCACCACGGACGCGGCCGACCTGCTGCAGCTGCTGCTGCGCATCGGCGAGCTCCACGAGACCCGCCGCGGCGACCTCGACGCCGCCGTCGCTGCCTACACGGCCGCGCTGGAGTCCGCGCCCGAGCTCTTCCCCGCGCTCCAGGGCCTGGTGCGCTGCTACTCCCGCCAGGGCCGCCACGCGAAGGTCCGGGAGGCGCTGGAGCGCATCGCCCGCACCGCCCGCGACGCCACGCTGGCCACCCAGGCGCTGCTGGACGCGGCGCGCGTCGCCCGCGAGCTGGAGCGCGACGACGATCTGGCCGCGGGCCTCTTGCAGCGGATCCTCGAGCGCGATCCGCTCCACCCCGAGGCCGGGCCGATGTTGGAGGACCTGCTGGCGCAGCGGGGCGGCGCGGCGGACCTGGTGGCGCTGCACGAGAAGCGCGGAGACGCGAAGGTGGCGCAGAAGGACCCGGTCGCCGCGGCGAAGGAGTACTTCGACGCCGCGCGCTTCGCGGTGGACAGCCTGAAGGACCGCGCGCGCGCCGCGGCGCTCCTCGACAAGGTGCTCCTGGCGCAGCCCACGCACCCCGAGGCGCTCGAGCTCAAGGGCACGCTGGCGCTGGAGTCGCAGAACTTCGTCGAGGCGGCCTCCGCCTGGGCGGTGCGCGTGCAGCAGGGCGGCGATCCCCGGCACCTCGCGCGCCTCCACCTCAAGCTGGGCGCGCTGTACCACGACCAGCTGAACGACCAGACGCGCGCCGCGGCCCACCTGCAGACGGCGCTCGCCACCGAGGCGGGGAGCGTCGAGGCGCTCGATCGCCTCGCGCGCATCCACGTCGGCTCGCGGAACTGGACCGGCGCCGTGGACTGCCTGAAGCGCCTGCTGGAGGTGGACCCGGCACCCACGGTCCGCGCGAAGAACACGCTGATGCTCGCGAAGATCATGGACGAGGGCTTCAGCGACGTGGGTCAGGCCATCACCCTGTACCGCAAGGCGCTGGACCTCGTGCCCGGCGACGCGGCGACGCTCGACCGCCTCGCCGTCCTCTACGAGCGCACCGGCGCCCTGCCCGAGCTCGTGCAGATGCTCGAGGCGCAGGCGCAGCAGGCCGCGGACCTCAAGAAGGCCGTAGCACTGAAGATGCGGATCGGCTCGATCTACGCGCGGTCGCTGGGTGAGCCGGCGCGGGCGATCGCCGCCTACCGCCAGGTGATGGACCTCGATCCCGCTCATGTCCAGGCGCTGGTCGCGCTGGCGGATCTGTACAGCCGCGACTCGGCGTCGATGGCGCTGGCGATCGAGGCGCACCGCAACCTGCTGCGGCTCGAGCCCACCCGCGCCGAGAGCCTGCACGCGCTCTTCCGCATGTGGGAGTCGCTGCGGCAGTTGGACAAGGCGTTCTGCGCGGCGGCGCTATTGACTTTCCTGAAGAGCGCCAACGACACCGAGACGGCCTTCTATACCGAGGGCCGCAACCGCCTCGGCAACGACTTCCGCGGCACGCTCGCCGCGGCGGATCTCGCGGTGCTGCACCACCCCGCCGCCCGCCACCCGCTGGTGGACGTGCTACGCGCGGTCGGCGACCAGTTCGTCAAGCTGTACCCGCCGCAGTTCGACGCCAACGGCATCGACAAGAAGGCCGACCGGCTCAAGAGCGACCACGCCGTCTACAAGGCGATCCATGCGGTGACGACGCTGTTCGGCGTCGAGGCGTTCGACGCCTACCAGGCCAGGCGCGGGCTGGTGTACCTGGAGACCACCGAGCCCCTCTCGGTGTGCGTCGGTCCCGACGTCGTGCGGCGCTTCAACATCCGTGAGCAGCGCTTCCTCTACGGCCGCGCGGCGCTCGGGCTGTTCGACAAGGCGGCGATCGTGCGGCGCCTGTCCCCGGCCGAGCTGGCCGACGTGCTGGGCAACTCGGTGAGGATCCACCTGCCCGACTGGGAAGGCCTCGGCCGTCGCAACGACGAACACTCCAGGCAGCTGCGCAAGGCGTACTCCCGCAAGGCGCTCAAGCTGCTCGAGGAGCCCGCGCACGCGGTGGCCGGCGCCGCGAAGCCGCAGCTCGAGGCCGTGGTGCAGGGCCTCATGTTCTCGGCGGACCGCGCGGGCCTGCTGGTCGCTGCGGATTTGAACGCCGCCCTGGGCCTCATCGTCCGGGAGGAGGCGCAGCAGGGCCATCCGAAGGCGGACAGCGCCGAGGCCGTCGCGGGCATCGTCCAGCAGCGGGCCGATCTGAAGGAGCTCATCGCCTTCGCGGTGAGCGACGACTTCTTCCGCCTGCGCCAGCGCCTCGGCATCGCGCTGGGTTGAACCGAGGGGCCGGTCTCAATCCTCGCGGACCAGCACGGCCGGCGGCAGCGCCGCTTTGAGCGTGTCGACCGCGGCCTGCACCTCGTTCGCCGCGGGGTGCTCGACGGTCAGCTTCACGCGGTAGCCGGCGCCGCGATCGAAGTTCGGGTAGCTGCCGAAGGCGACGTGGGGCATCGCCAGCGCGACGCGATCGAGGATCTTCGCGAGGTCGGGCTCGCTCATCGACAGGTACAGCGCCTTCACCGACACGGGCCGCGCGGGGATCCGCGTGAGCACCACCTCGAGCTGCGCGCGGAAGTACTGCGGCACGCCGGGCAGCATGAAGACGCCGTCGCAGCCCAGGACCGGGAAGCGCGTGTCGCCGGTGGCGAGCAGCTCGCTGCCCTCGGGCGCCTCGGCCATGCGCAGCGCGGCGTCGGGCAACGGGCCTTCCCCGTGGGCGCGCTCGAGGATCTGCACCATCTCGGGGAGCCGCACCACGCGCCGCCCGAGCGCCAGCGCGACCGCGCGGACGGTGACGTCGTCGTGCGTGGGCCCCACCCCGCCGCTGGTGATGACGAAGCGGGCCCGCCGGCGCGCGAGGACGAGGGCCTCGACGATCGCGTCCACGTCGTCCGGCACCACCTGCAGCGACGTCAGCGCCGCCCCGTGCGCGCGGAGCCGGGCGATCAGGTGCGGGCCGTTCTCGTCCGTCACCTTCGCGGTGAGCACCTCGTTGCCGATGATGAGCGCGGCGGCCGTGTTCACCGCCGCCGCCCCCGCACCGCGCGAATCGCCGCCACGCACGCCGCCGTCACCTCGTCCGCCGGGGCGTTGCCGTCCACCACGACGATCCGCTCCCCCGCGCGTCGCCGGAGAGCGATCGCCTTGCCGTACGAGATCGCGGTGCGGCGCTGCACGTGGTCCTTCTCGTAGAGCTCTTCGCGCCCGCCCCGCCCGTGCCGCCGCGAGGCGGCCACCTTCGCATCCACCTCGAGGAAGAGCGTGAGATCGGGCGCACGCGCGCGGGCGTTCACCTGCGCGACCCAGTCCAGGCCCACCTGCGGCCCCTGGTAGGCGAGCGACGACAGCAGGTAGCGATCGGACAGCACCAGCCCGCCCTGCGCGAGGTGCGGCTCGATCTCCGCGGCGAGGTGATCGACGCGATCGGCGGCGAAGAGCAGCGCGAGGGCCTCGGCCGTCAGCGGCGCGCCGCCGGGCAGGCCGACGCGGTGCGTGAGGGCCTGGCGGATCAACGAGCCGATCGGCCCCGCAGACGGCTCCATGGTGACGTGCACGGGGACGGCCTCGGCGCGGAAGGCGCGGGCGATCGCCGCGCACTGCGTCGTGGTGCCGGCCCCGTCGAGGCCTTCGAGGACGATGAAGCGGCCGCGGCTCATCGCGGCAGGAGCGACGACGGATCGTCGATACCCAGCGCGCGGCGCAGCGCGCTCAGGCGCACGAACTCGCGGTGCTCCGCGGCCAGCGCCGAGTGCCCCTTCAGGTAGCGCACGAGCGCGTACAGCAGCAGGCCGACCCCGACGGCCGCGCCGGCGATGGCCCACTCGACGAACCTCATCTGCACATCCCAGAACAGCTTCCCGGCGGCGCCCGCGAGGATCAGCCCGATGAAGGTGCTGACCGCGGCGTGGGCGAAGTGCTCCGTGCTCTGGCGGGTGGAGAGCCGGGCCATGAGCTGGTCATGCTCGGCGCGCAGGGCGTTGGGGTCGGCGGCGTCCATCATGGGCGGCGCCATAGCACGCGCCCGGCGAATTGGGAGCGGCCTCCGAGCGGCCTCACGAGACTCTGCCGCTCGGGCGCCCGCAGGCCGCTGGCCGAGGACAGACTCTCGCGCACCCACGAGGGCCGCTCCATCTACCGCCTGCGCTGGCTGACGCACTCCTGCGCCACCGCACTGGTACGGACGGCCGGGCAGTTGGTGCGGCGCCCGGCCACGGTGCTGCCGCCGCGCCGCCGCCGCGCGCTTCCACGGCGTGTTCGGCCCCGGCGCGCGCCTGCGTGCCGTCGTCGCCCGCCTCCGCCGGGAGGTACAGGCGACGGAGTCAAGGCCTCCGCCATGCCCCCCGGGCCGCGGCGCCCGCCCATTCGCTTGCGCATCCGATCGCGGGATCCGTCACGGTGCTCGCCGGTCACCTTCAGCAGCGTAGCCTGCTCGAGTTCGGTCAGCGTCCGCGGCGGGCGCGGAATGGCGGCGGCGTAGACGGGCATAGACGAGCAGTGAGGCTCGTTCTTCGAAACGAGCGAGGAGTCTCACTGTCTCAGGATCGGCTCTTCGTAGTCGAGTATCCCCGCGGCGGCCTCGGCTTGGAGGTATGCCTGAACCTCTCGAAGGTTCACCGTACGCGGGATGCTCACCGCCAGCAGATGGTGGGCCTTGAGGTACTCCGTGGAGCAACCAAAGGTCATGAGCCGCTCGTTGACCCTCTCGACGGCACCGTGATCGAAGAAGACGACCCTCACGAGGGAGTTCTGTGAGCGGTGCACCACCTTGTTGAACCAGAGGTGCCCATCCTCTTCGCGAACTTCGACGACGTCGCCAAGCGTGGCCTCCCGGGCAAAGAAGGGGACGTTGTCGAGTAGGTACTCCCCCTCCTCCGTGCCCGCTTGAGCCCATACAGATTCGACGGAGACGGGAGGGTAGCCGTCCTCATCCTGAACGAGCTGAAAGTGCACCTTGGCCGCGCGCGCCATCAGTCTGCGCCCTTTCGGAGGTTGCAGTCACGACAGAGCACTTGGCCGTTGTCAGGAGAGCCATTCCCGCCCTTGGACCTCGGGATGATGTGATCGACGTGCGTCTCGTTTCCAGGCGGTGTGACCCCAGCGCGGCTTTGCTGGCCAGGTACTGTCCGCTGGCCGCAGTTCGTACATGTGGTCTGGCCGCCGTGGGCTGCAGCGTTCTCGGCCTTGACCTGGGTTTTGCCGGCCCGTGTGAACGCCTTGCCAGCCCGTTCCCCGCCGGCCGCCCCCCCGGCAGCCACTGGACGCCCGGCCCCCGGACTGCAGCCTGCGTTGTGGACGACGAGGTGAGTTGCGCCGACGACGTAGGTGTGCAGGGAGTCGACGTTCAGGTTGAAGACGCGCGTCTTCTGGCGCCGGAATGCGACTTTCTCCACCGTCGCCGTGGCCGAAGTCGTGACGAGCGTCGCGCCGGCGCGGAGTGCACCGGCAGCGCGCCAGCGTCGCGCCCCATTTTCCTCGACGAGGAAGGGGTGTTCGTCCGTGGTGGTGAGGAATTCGTGCCGGCCGTCCGACTCGACGAGGATGTCCACCAGCACGTCGACGTCTCGCTGGTAGGCCTCGAGGACGCGGCGGGGTTGCCGTTGCCAGCCGGAGGACTCGTCGGCCGCCAGGACGACGTCCCCTTCGCGAATCGTCTCGATCGGCACGGACTGGCCCGAGGCCAGAAGCACCGGTGTGCCCGCCACGAAGCAGCCGGGCCCGCCGCAGCTGGCGCCATTGCAGACGTGGGAGAGGTCCTCGGCGACGGCCGTCGCGGCGGCGCCGAGGCGATTCCGCACGGCCCCGACGACTTTCGAGGCGGCGATGCCACCGCCTTTGAGGAGGCCGCCGGTGACGGCCCCGAGGGCCGCGTCGGTGATGATGGCCTGCGGCTGGAAGGCCGCGGCGGCGCTTCCGGTGATGATGCCTCTCTCGACGATGCCCCCGACGGCGCCGGAGATGGCCCCGCTGGCGACGAGGCCGACGCCGAAGGTTGCCGCACCCACGGCACCCGCGACGGCCCCACCGACGGCGGCGGCGGCGAATTTCCGCCCATCGAGTTGCTCCCCGTTGTAGGCGGCCTTGGCGAGGTACACCACGCTGCCGACGGCCGCACCCACCAGCGCCCCGACGATGACGTGCGGCAGTTGCCCGCTTCTGTCCTGCAGGGACGTGGGCGTGTTGCGGGCGTAGGAATAGAGGTTGAGGGACTGCGGGTCCTCGACGCCGACATCCGGCCTGGCGAGGAGGCTGGTGTCCACCGACACGAAGCGGCCCAGGTGCGGGTCGAGCATCCGCGCGCCCAGGTGGTGAAGCCCGGCCTCGACGTCGTACTCCACGCCCGCGAAGCCGTACGGCTCGTCCGTCAGCGAAAGCGGAGCGCCCCAGGCGTCGAAGACGTCCTCCCCGTCGCCATCGACGAGGACGGACGAGGTGCCCACGGGGCTGTCGAGGTAGTACAGGGCGTCAGAGACGCCGCCCCGGCCGCACTGGCAGCCGCCCAGCAGCACGGCGAGAAACAGCGCAAAGAGGCGCCTCGCCGCGCCCAGCCGACGCAGCGCGAAGAGGGCGACGGCCGTCAGAAGTGCGCCCAACTGCACCGGGCCCAGGGCGGCTGCGCTGGCCTCGAGTACCTTCGGCATGCTTCCTCCAATGCGCGCGAGTCGAAGGTCTCCCGCATGGACGTATTTGATGAGGCGCCCGTCACGAAGTTCGGCGTACTTGTCGAGGTACACCGTCGTCGCGCCGCCCACCTTCTTGAGTGCGCGACGTCCGGTGTAGTCGTAGGTGTATTCCGTCGTCCCCTGCACCGTCGTCACCTTCACGAGTTGGCCACCGGAATTCCACGTCAGGGTGCGGCCAAGCCCTCCTACCATGTTGCCATTCGCGTCCGAGAGGATGGGCCGGCCGCCAACGGACGTCACCGCACCCGGGTGCGACGGGTCGTCGTACCCGTAGGCACCCACGTCGGACTTCTGCGTGAGGTTGCCGACGTCGTCGTAGTCGTAGCTCACCGTCTTGCTGCCCTCCGCGCGGATGAGGCGATAGAGGTCGTCGTACGTGTACCGCCAGGAGCTGCTCTTCGCGCCAGCCGGGTGCACCGCATCGACGACGCTGCGCAGCGTCCCGGCACGGTCGTAGGTCAACGCCAGGTCTTGCAGCACCGTCCCGCTCCGGTTCGTCGCGCGGACGTTCCTGACTCGCTCCTGGTCGTCGTAGCTGATGGTGGTGACGACGCCGTTGGCCAGCTCGCGTCGCGTCGCCTTGCCCCGGGCGTCATACTGTGCGCTGACGAGGATTCCCGGAATCGCCGAGACGAGGCCGCGCTCGTTGTACTCGTAGGTGAGCGCGGATCCGTCCGGGTAGGTGAGCGTCCTCACCCGGTCGAGGCGGTCGAAGCCCTGGCGGAGCAGGTAATCGATGCCGTCGGCGATCCGCAGCTCGCTGATGGTGCGCCCGCGTTCATCGTACTCGAAGTGCTCTTCGCCGGCCGCGTCCTTCACCCAGCTCAGCTTGCCCGCGCTGCTGGACGCATGGGGGAAGCGAGGGCTCGGCTCGTCGTAGTGGTATTCCACGCGGGCCACTTCGGCGCCCGTGGCGTCCAACTGCCGTTCGACGAGCGGCCGATGCGCGGCGTCCCAGGTCCAGCCGACGCTGTGGCCCCGCGCGTCGATGGCCTGCTGGACGTTGCCGTCATCATCGACGATGTAGCGACGATGTCCGGCGTCCGGGTGGATGACGTCCGTCACGCGTCCCAGCCCGTCCACGACGGTCACGGCCACGTGGCCCTTCGCATCGATGGTCGCCACCGGTGTGCCAGCGGCGTCGTACAGAAAGCGGGTCACCAGCTGCCGTTCGCCGAGCCGTTCCGTCACCGACGCGGTGCGCCCAAGGCCATCCAGGCGAACCAGCGTCGGCGTGCCCGCGTGCGGGGAACTCGGGTCGAGATCCTCGCCGTCCCACAGCTCCCGCGCGAGTGGCAGGTAGCGAATCTCGCTCCGGGAGCCATCGACATGGCGCGTTTCCCGCAACCTCCCCGTGGCGTCGTACCGGTGCCGGACCGCGGCGGAAGGAGGCTCCGCCATCACGTCCGGCACGTCCGAAAAGAAGGGGTCGTATTCGGTGACGACGGAGCCACGCCGGGAATACTCGCGCCGCCCTTCGATGACCCATCGCCCACCTTCAGCCTGGTGCACAAAGGCCAGCGAGCGGCCGAGGCCGTCGAAGACCTCGATGGAGCGGGTGGTGGCATCGTCGTCCCTGGTGAGGTGCTCGACGCTGCTCAATGGCGTCGAAAGCAGGTAGTTCCACGACAACGTGGGCGCGTCGTCCGGATCGCCCGGCTTCAGAATGGCCGTCAGCCGCCGGAGCGCGTCGTATCGGAAACGGGTGACTGCCCCGTTGACGTCGGTGAAGGACGACACCAGCCCCGTCGGCCCGTACGACGCCGACACGACCAGGCTCCGGTCCGCCGTCAGGTGCAGCGTCTCCTTCACCGGCCGGGTGTGCGTCGCGTCCCACGCGATGTCCCGTCGTGCACCGCCGGGCGTCAGCGTCGCGACGACGTTGCCGAACTCGTCCCGCTGGACACGTGATGTCTGCACCCAGCGCGTACCGGAAACCCACGACTCCTCACGCGTCGGCACCCCGCGCGTCACCTGGCCCAGGGGCAGTCCGACGAACGGCTCTCCGTCGTAGTAGGCGCGCTTCCAGCGGACGACGCCTCCATCGAGTTCGCTGACCTTCTCCTCCGCCAGGCGCCCCAGAATCCAGCGCTGCGGGTCGTTGATGAAGGTGCGCTCGACGAGGGACTCGTCGCCACCGGCGTCCGCGACGCCGTCCCTTCGCTGAAGCACCTGATTCCCATAGTCGTCGTAGCGCGCCCCTTCGACCACCAGCGTGGGCGTGGCCTGTCCTTCGTAGGTGAACGTTCGCCGCTCGGTGACGTCGGCGCCGGCGACGGGCACGCCGTTGAGTCCCTGGGCGTAGATGCGCGGTACCAGCTCGTTCTCCACGCGCCAGAAGAGTGTGCCGTCGGCGCCACGCGTCTCGGTGGCGCGCTCGCGGCCCTTGAGACACTCGACCTGCTCCCCCAGGTCGAACCAGTGCGCCACCACCGACGTCGGCTCGTCGTCGTCTCCCTCTTCCGTCACGGTGACCTGCCCGAAGCCGCGAAACTCGCGCGTCGCACCGCTGTAGAGGCCATCGCGGTAGTCGTACCTGGTGGAGAAGGAATGGCCGCGCGAATCGGAGACGGTGCTCGACGCGATCACCTGGACCGGGAAGGGCACTCGCGTCTTCCAGGGCATGCCGGCGTCGAGCGCCGCCTGGAACTGCGCTGCGCTCGAGCTGTAGGAGAATTCGCGGGCGAGTCCCAGCCCGTTTCTCACCCCACGCAGGAGGTTGGGCCGCATGCCGGGCTGGAGGTCGAGGTACTGCACCCGCTGATCGCCTGCGGCCGACGGCGTCAACCAGATGAGGTCGGTGCTGCCATTGGCGTCGATGTCTCCGAGCCGGA
Source organism: Myxococcota bacterium (assembly GCA_040755835.1). Lineage (GTDB taxonomy): Bacteria > Myxococcota > Myxococcia > Myxococcales > Myxococcaceae > JADLDB01. Next base: position 30,816 of record JBFMAB010000041.1, on the reverse strand, counting down.
AATGGGTCAGCGCCGCGTTTGCGAAAGGCGTTCCGTCGATGCGCGTAGACATCGCGAATCCGCCCGACGGCACCTGGAACCAGGCGTCGACGTGGTCCGTGTCGTTCAGGAGCAGGTCCGCCAGGCCGTCGCCATTGAGGTCGGCCAGTTGAATGGCCAGCTCATTCGCGGCAGAGAGCACCGGAGCGCCGGCGACCGTCTGCGGGGAGTCAAAGCGGCCTCGGCCCTTTGAAGGCCACCAGGTGAAGGAGTTCGAGCGGACGAAGGCGACGTCGATCACCCGGTCCCCATTGACGTCAGCCAGCTTCACGCGGGGATCGGTGAAATCGAGCGTCGTCTGCCCGTCGAGCGGCGGCAACGCCTCCGGTGAAGCCCACGAGCCGCTGCCGTCGTTTCGCCACCAGACCACCGAGTTCGCCGTCAGCCGGAAGGCGTCGGGCCGCCGGTCGCCGTCGAGGTCGACGAAGCGCGTGGTGCCATCCTCGACCGGGAAGGACGGGTTGTTCGAAAAGACGACGGAGTTCCCCCAACCACCCTCGCCCGTCGACGGGAAATAGCGGAAGGCCGATGGCGTCGTCCCCGTGCGGGCGACGAGGTCGGCGCGGCCGTCTCCATCGACGTCCGACAGCTCGACGCCCGCAGTGCCCAGCGCGACGTTGGGCGCGTTGCTCACCTGCCGCGGGGAATCGAACGCCGTCCCGCCGCGGTTGCGCCAATAGCGGTGTCCTCCGGCGCTGGCTTCGAGGAGATCGGGGAACGAATCGCCATCGACGTCGGTGAATTCGACGTCCGGTGAGCCGCCCGGAAGCGTCGCCGGGGCACCCGTCATCGACGCCACGCGCGCGCCGGTGAAGGAAAACGGCGTCCACTCGAAGGAGAGCGGTGGCATCGCCGTCGCATCGTCTTCGCCGTACATCGTGACGGCCGACAACAGGCTCAACCCGGTGCCCATCTGGTAGCTCAGCTCGTAGCGGCGAACGAGCGTGCCACCCGATTCGACGCGAATGGACTTGAGGCGACGCGCCATCGTCGTGCGGAACGTCGGCCGGTAGTCGGTGAGGACGTCCGGTCGCGTTTCCCAGGTGAACGAGACGACGTTCGCCGCCGCGCCAGGCCGGCGGTTGTACTCGATGCGCATGAGCCACGGGAGATGGCCGTCCTTCTCGTAGAAGTAGCTGATGCGGTTGCCGAAGACGTCGATCTCGTCTTCGAGCGCCCATGCGTAGACGAACGCCCCGAACTCGACGCGTGCGTCCGGCGTCGTCCCGAACCGCTGAATGGTTCCGCTCGGCAGCGCAACCTCGAAGCCTGCGCCCGATCGCCTGACGCGAACGAAAGCGCCCTCGTTCTTGAGGCGCCACTCGTCGGCGGCGACCGGTACCAGCTCTGCGCCTTGCAGGAGCAAGCTGTCATTCCCGTCGTACCGCGGCAGGCCCTTCTCGGTCTGCAACTGAATCGTCGGGAGGCCGAGGCTCCACCCGATGCCCAGAGGACCGTTGCCCTGCCCGCTGTCGTATCGGAGCGCGACCTGGGGTTGTTGGCCTCCCGTTCCCTGAGGCAACTGCAGCGGTACGCTTTCGGTGACGCTGCCGCTGTTGAGGTTGACCTGGAACGCCTCGCCGAGGCCTTCGATGCTGCCGGGGCCGCGAGGAACGGAGATGGCCGTCGGCCGCATCCCGGACTTGTCGGCAGCCATGGCACCGGCCGTCACCAGGCAACAGGCGGCGACCAGCCGGAAGACCTGGCTCGCCCCGAAGGAGAAGCAGTGTTCAGGCATGCGACCACCCGTGGTGAGCCCCGCGAGGTGCCAATCGCCTCGGCGAAGCGGTGAGGGACCCCGACGCCTACTGGATCGTGTACGCGTCGTGGGTGACGATGAGCTCGATGTCGTCGAGACCAGTCAGGTTGAGGTTGGCGTTCGCGGGCGTGCTGGCCGACTGATCGATGATCAGCTCCCACGGCCCGGCGAGCACCGCGCGCTCCTGCAACTCGATGTTTTCGGGCACCTGCGGGTTCGAGTTCGGGGCGTTCACCCCCGCCTGGACGATTGCCAGGCGCGGTTGGTTGGTCTTGCCGCTCACGTCGTACGCGATGAGCGGCGCGACACCGTCGGGGCCTTTCATACGCGACCGCAAGTAGCTGGTGCCACCGTGCACCAACTGCACGTACGCCGTCGTGACGCCAGCGCCGAGGCTGTCACCGACGAGGTTCACCTTGACGCTGCGGATCCGATCCGACGCCAGCAGCGACGAGAAGAGGGGGTTCGCCTCGTCCGCGGTGGTGAAGCGGATGTGGAAATTCCCCTGCGCGTCGCGGTTGGCGGGTGACATCACGAATTGGCGGAAGCGCTCGCGCGGCGTCACCAGCGTGCCCGTGCCATCGACCGCGGCGACCGGCGTGTTGAAGCCGAGCACCTTATCGCGCAGGGAAATGACTTCGGTGCGCGACTGCGCGCTGCCCGTCGACGCCGCCAGGTTCTGGAGCTGTTGCAAGAAGATGGTCAGGTCGTTGGGGGAACGGACGCTCCACAGCCCCGTCAGGTCGACGGGCGTATTGAGCTGGTACTCCAGGGCGCGCGCTGCGAGGAAAGCCCACTGCAGCGCGGTGCGCTGCGCTTCGATCGCCTGCCGCGCGGTGTAGTTGGCATACACACGATAGTGAATGGCCCGGCGGGCGCTGTCGCCGGTGAGCGCCGTCACCCGGGCCCTGTCTGCGAGCAGGCCCGCGGCGCGCTCGTAGAGCGCGCGGAGCCGCCCCTTCGTCTGCGCGACGTTGAGCATCGCCAGGTCGAGTTCCAGCTTGAGTGAGTTGATCTGCAACAGCCGCACCTTGATGGCGGCTGCCGAGTTGATGAGTTCGACCTTTGCGACGCTGAACTCGAGTTGCGACTGCTGGTCCACCAGCGCCTCGGCCCTGTCCTGCTCGTAGCGCTCCCGGGCCACCGCCGTGCTGCCATCGACCGCCGCACGCATGATGCCCCCGAGGAGCGCTCCGACGATCTGCACCGGATTCCCCCCGGCGAAGGCGCCGGTGACGCCGCCGAAGACGTCGTTGGCGATCTGCTGGGCCGCGTTGATCTGCCGAAGCGCGCGGTCCGCTGCGTTGACGCGCTGGCCCGTCTGGCGAATGAGCAGGGCGTTGTTCTGGTGTACCTGGGCGACCTGCGCGGCGCGCGACTCCTCGATGCGCATCTCTTCGTACAGGTTGCGCATCTGCGTCACGACCTGCTGCACGCGGAGCGCCGAGGCCTGTACCTCAAGGAGTTGTTGCGCCACGAGGCTGGCGTTGGCAGCTCCGAAGTCCGCGCCGCACTGGTCGACGCTCGCTACCGCAGCGCCACACGTCTCCCGCAGCTGGGCGTCGATGGTGCTGGTCTGCTGGTTGAGTTCGCTCTGCAGCGCCGACGCCGACGCTTCGTAGCTACGGGCGGCGTTGTTGCTGTCCTGGTACAGCGTCGCCCAGACGCCCAGGTTCATGTCGGCCGTCGCCTTGACTTGCTGGTAGTTGGTGCCGGGTGAGTCCTTGTTCCAGTAGAAGGGCACGTACCCTGGCGAGTAGCCGAGCACGTTCCGGCCTTCGACCAACTCGGTGAGGCTCTTGCCGACCTCCTGCCAGCGGGCCTTCGTCTCGGTGAGTGTAGCGGACCAGGTCGCGGGGTTCTTTTGCACGATCGGACCCAGCGACGCTTCGGCGAGGTAGGCCGTCACCAGACTTTCGCGCAACCGCAGCCGCGCCTGGTCGTCGGCGCCCTGTCTGCGCAGGAGGGCTGCGCGCTGGGCGCTGGCGAACAGGAGGGTGTTGACGGTCATCAGGGCTCGCCGCACGGGCTCGCCCGGGCCCCGGTCGAACGCGATGGGAAGCACCGTGGGCTGCTGGCCCGCCACCTGGGACACGCTGAAGCCGGAGACGAAGCCGGCGATGGCCGGATCGGCCATGGCGATCGGCGTCGTGGCGCTCGAGAACAGGCCCGACGACAGCGCGCCGACGGCCGCGGCGAGCATCTGCTCCTGTTGGTAGAGCGTCGAGGTCGGTCGAAACCAGGCGTCGAAGGCGGAAGCCACCGAGGCGTTTCCAGCGTACATGGCCGCATCTGCCGGCACCTGGAGCGTGTCGAGGAACCGCGCCACACCGCCGGAGTCTCCGGCGCGCGCAGCGGCCGCGTACCAGTATTGGGCGCAGCGAAGGTAGAAGGCGTCGAACAGCGTGCGGGAGGTGTTGCAGCCTCCCCACGCACACGCGTCGACCGCGGTGAACGGCGAGCCCGCCGCCGGGCTCTGCGCCAATTGCCAGAACTCGTCATAGAACTTGAGCGCCGCCACCGGCGTCGACGGGGACGCCCGGTAGTTCAGGAAGCGGTCTCCGTTGTCGACGGCGCTCGCGCCACACGGAGCGCCGGGGCAGGTCAGGCAGGCCTGGTAGGCGGCTCGCGTCACCCCGTTCCCGTCGATGAAGGGATCGCCCACCGGCCCCACCGTCACCGGCGTGTCCGCGACCGCCGAACCGTCGCGAAGCGGTCCGGTTCGCGTCAGCACCACCCGGCCCGTGACCGAAACGTCCGCGGCGCCCAGCCCCTTGATGGTCTCCACGAAGGTACCTTCCATGCGACTGGACGCGGTCCGAGTGACATCCACCGCGACGAGGCGCTCGAGCGTGAGGGGAACACTGGGGTTGGCTGCGCTGCCTTGTGGTGCCGGCAAACGAAAGCCGAAGCGGACGTGCTGCACGCCACCATCCACTCCGGTGGTGCCCGTGACACGTGCGTTGATGGGCCAGAGCGCCGACAGGTCGCCGTGGACGAAACCGGAGAGGTTACCGGCGCCATCCTCGGACAGGTTGAAGACGGCGGTCGTCTCTCCCAGGGCCACGGGAGTCGCCACATCGAAGGCGCCCGTCCAGGCAGCGGTGAGGTTGCTCGCGATGCCGACCGGTACCCGGAGGAAACCGGCCGTGGTGTTGAGGGCGAGGAAAGCCGCGTCGGACTCGCCCAACGCCGCGCGGTCGACCGTCACCGAGAGCGTCACCGGCTGCCCGGAGACGCGGCCCTCGAACGGGGAGACGCTGAGGGCGGGGTGGCTGGACAGCACGCGGAAGTCGAAGGGTTCCCCTCCGGCGTTGCTCAGCACCAGCGACTGCATCTCCGTGCCCAGAGGGAAGTCGAGCGCGGTCGGCGCCACGACGGGCACGCCCTTGCTCGGAGCGGGGATCGGCGTTGGGTGGCCGATGGCGGACTCGGCGACACAGCGCCCGCGGTCGCTGCAGACGGTACCCGACGAGCAATCGCGGTCAGCGAGGCAATCGTGGCTGCAGGCTCCGAGGCGGCAGAAGTCGCCCCGGGGACAATCGACGTCGAGCGAACAGGCCGTATAGGCAGACGAGGTCGGGGCGACGTGCCCGCAAAGCCCATTGACACAACTCTCATCGAGTCCACACTCGCCCGTCGTTCGACAGGGCCGGTTGCACGCACGCCCGGCCGGGCAATCCCCTCCGCCGTCGCCGCTGCCTCCGTCCGCGGGCCCGCCCGCCTGCCCACAGCACCACAGTGCCGCCGCCAAGACGAAAGCGCTAAACGTGCGACGCATGCGAATCTCCTTTTTTCCTCTCCTGGGTTTCGCCCTGGACGGGAAGGCGACGGCCGCGTAGGGTACTCGATGTATGTATCAAACAAGAAGCAAGAAAGGTCACATGCTGAGGAAACGTGTTTTCGTCGTGGCGGTGTTGGCGAGCGCCTGGGCACTGCCGCTCGCTTGCGGCGAGCGGCCCGCGGGGATGGACGGCGGTGTCGGAGGGGGCACGTCCGGCGGAGGCAGCGGCGGCGGTGGGAATGCTTCGGCATTGAGCATCACCACCGAATCGCTGTCGCCGGGGCGCGTAGGGACCACCTACCTCCAGCCGGTCGCCGCCACCGGTGGCGTGCCGCCGTATGGCTGGAACATCGTGAGCCGCGACCCGGCGCTCGCGTGGCTGCGCATCGACGCAACGTCTGGCGTCCTGACGGGGTTGCCTGACGTAGCGGCCACGGCGGGGGCGTCGGTGACGGTTGCCGTGACGGACCAGCAGGCGAAGACGGCGACCCGGCAGTTCGCGCTGACGGTCGTCGCCTGCACGAACGGAGAGATGGTCGCCTGCGTCGCGAGCGACGGAACGCGGTGCACCGTCGGTCAGCAGGCCTGCGTCAACGGCGAGCTCGCGGGGACGTGCCAGGGGACGCTCTCGTCCGACGCGGCCCGCTGCGGCGCCAACTGCACCGCGTGCGGCGACGTCGCGGACCGCTGCGTCGACGGCGCGTGCGCCTGTGGCAGCCAGGCGCCCTGTGCGGCCGGTCAAGCCTGCTGCAACGGCACCTGCAAGAGCCTCGATGACCCCGCCACCTGCGGAAGCTGCACCAACGATTGCACCACACAGGCCGGAGTGAACGCCGCCGGCACCTGCGTCTCGCAGCAGTGCGTCTTCATGTGCGTGGGGACCTTCAAGAATTGCGCGCCCGGCTCCACTCCGAGGGACGGCTGCCCCATCGACCTCGCCTCGGACCCCTCGAACTGCGGGAACTGCGGGCATGCGTGCACGGTGAGCGCGCCGTCGACCGTCGTCGACGCGGGTTGCGCGGCGGGCGCCTGCTGGGTGACGTGCGCCTCGAACGCCCTCAATTGCAACAACGCCCCCGAAGATGGCTGCGAGCAGCCGGTGGACCCGCAACACTGCGGCTCCTGCACCCGCGCATGCACCCCGGCGGGCACGGCGCACGTCCAGACGCCGCAGTGCAATGCGACGGGGGGCGGCTGGGCGTGCCAGCCGGTCTGCGACCCGGGCTGGGGCAACTGCGACGGTCTCGACACGAATGGCTGCGAGGTCGACCTCAACACCAGCTTCGGCCGTTGCGGTTCCTGCACGAATGCGTGCAACCCCATGAAGGCCGACAATTGCACCGCCGGCCAGTGCCGGTGCGGGTCGAACCCCGCCTGCGGAGCCGGTCTTCGCTGCGTGGGCGGTGCCTGCATCTGTGACACGCAGAGCGGGTGCGCGGGCTGCTGCGTCGGCGGGAATAGCTGTGTGGCGGGCAACACCGCAACCGCCTGTGGCTCGGGTGGTGTCGCGTGCCAGAACTGCACGTTGACGATCTGCGACCCCGGCCCGCCCGTCATCAGGTCCTTCTGCGATGGGACCCTGACACCGAGGCAGTGCGACTGCCTGTAGGCCCACGACGGCTCCCCTGCACCGCGCCGGTGGAGTCGCAGGGCGGTCGGTGACGAGCCGTCACTCGTAGGAAAGCACTTCCAGCACGTCCGGCGTCGCCGCCCGCCGCGCCGGGTACAGGCCGGCCACGACGGCGCAGACGGTGGCGACCAGCAGCATCTGGAGACCCGCCTGCCACGGGTACAGGAAGGGGAAGTTCCAGCCCGTCAGGCGTCGGGGAAGGCCACTGCGTGGCCGCAGTCCCCGCAGCGCTGGCCGGCCGTGGCTGGGGCGCCGCAGGCCCGGCAGCGCGTCTTCACGGGCTCGGCGGCCCAGGGCGATCGCGAGGCCTGCGGGACGATGATCGCGACGGGCAGCTTCATGCCGCAGCGATCGCAGATGCTGCCGGTGGCCTGCACGTTGCGGCAGTACCGGCAGGTGATGGCGCCGGTCGGCGCGGCCGTGCGCACGCCGTCGTCGGGCACGCGATCGACGGTGACCTCGACGCGCTCGACTTGCACCTCGCCCACCGGCGCGGCGCGGTTCTGCTCGACGTCGGGTATCGCCTGCACCGCGACCTGTACGTCGGCCATGCGCGTCGACTCGAGGTCGCCCAGGCGCTCCACCTGCACCTCACCCACGCGACCGGGGATCGTCAGCTCCAGCCCCTCGAGGGGGCCGATGGGGACCGGCGGCGGCCCGAGCGCGAAGAGGCCGCCCAGCTCCTTGCCACAGACGTCGCACTCCAGCCCATAGGCCTGCTCGTGGTCGCACACCGGGCATTTCATGGACGAGGACTGTAGCAGGCAGCGGGCGTCAGCCGACGTGCGCCAGCTTCAGGCGCCCTTCCCAGCGCTCCTCCAACGCCCGCACCAGGCGCTCGTGCTCGGGGGCCGTGAGGCGCGGATCGCGCTCGACGATGCCCCGCGCTTCCACCTGCGCCTTCGCCAGCAATGCCTGATCGCGCGCGAGGTTGGCGACCGCCAGCTCCGGCAGGCCGCTCTGGCGGGTGCCGAGGAACTCGCCGGGCCCGCGGATCTCGAGATCGCGCTCGGCGATGACGAAGCCGTCGGTGGACTGCTCCATCACCTGCAGGCGCTCCACCGCCTCGTCGGACAAGGCGTAGCCCGTCAGCAGCACGCAGTACGACTTGGCGGCGCCGCGCCCCACCCGGCCGCGCAGCTGATGCAGCTGCGAGAGCCCGAAGCGCTCGGCGTGCTCGATGACCATCACCGACGCATTCGGCACGTCCACGCCCACCTCCACCACCGTGGTGGACACCAGCACGTCCAGCTCGTGACGGCGGAAGGCGCCCATCACCGCGTCCTTCTCGTCCTGCCTCATGCGGCCGTGCAAGAGGCCCACGCGCGCGGCGGGGAACTCGGCCTTCATGCGCTCGGCGCCCTGCGTCGCGTCGGCGAGGTCGACCTTCTCGGACTCCTCGACGAGCGGGTAGATGACATAGGCCTGGTGGCCCTTCGCCAACTCGCCGGCGATCAGCTCGAGCGCGCGCGGGCGGGCCTTCTCGACGAAGAGGCGCGTCTCGATCGGCGTGCGGCCCGGCGGCAGCTCGTCGATCACCGACACGTCGAGATCGCCGTACATGGTCATCGCCAGGGTCCGGGGAATGGGCGTGGCCGTCATCACCAGCACGTCGGGGCGCACGCCCTTGGCCATGAGCGCGTGCCGCTGGATGACACCGAAGCGGTGCTGCTCGTCGATGACGACGAGCCCCAGGCGCTGAAACCCGACGCTCTCCTGGATCAGCGCGTGCGTGCCCACCGCGACGCGCACCGTGCCGCCGGCGACGCGCCGGCGGGCCTCGGCCTTCTCGCGCGCCCCGCCGCTGCCGGTGACGAGCGCGACGGGCGCGCCCAGCGGCGCGAGCCACTTCGAGAACGTGCGGAAGTGCTGCTCGGCGAGGATCTCCGTCGGGGCCATGACGGCCACCTGGTAGCCGTCCTGCACCGCGAGCGCGGCCGCCACCAGCGCCACCGCCGTCTTCCCGGAGCCCACGTCGCCTTGCACCAGCCGATTCATGGGCTCGGGGCGCGCCATGTCCGCGGCGATCTGCTGCACCACCCGCGCCTGCGCGCCGGTGAGGGTGAAGGGCAGCAGCTTCAACGCCGCCTCGATCCGCTCGGCCGAGGCGTCGAAGGCGATGCCCGGCTGCACCTTCACGCCCTGGCGCCGCAGCGCCATGCCCAGCTGCAGGAAGAAGAGCTCGTCGAAGGCCAGGCGTTGGTGGGCGCGCGAGGCGTGCGCGTCGAGGAGCGCGAGGTTGGCGTCGCCCGGCGGAAAGTGGATGTACTTGAGCGCCTCGCCCAGCCCCGGCAGGCCCAGGCGCGCGCGCAGCGCGTCCGGCAGCGGCTCCTCGACGGCGCCGCCGTAGCGCTCGGCGACGCGGTACGCGAGCTCGCGCAGGGCCCGCTGCTCGTGGCGCTCGAAGCCCGGGTACACCGGGACGATGCGGTTGAAATGGATGGGGGAGGTCTCCACGTCGTCGGCGGGCTCGACCTCGGGGTGCGGCATCTCCCAGCCGAAGTTGGACTGGCGCACCTCGCCGGACACGACGAGGCGCTTGCCGATCGGGTACTTGCTCTTGAGCCACGGACCCGTCTGGAAGTGAACGGCGGCGATGCTGCCCGACGCGTCGGCGAGGATCGCGCGGAACTGCCGGCGGCCGCGGCCAGTCGTCTCCTCGGCCCGGCGAACCTCGGCGATGATGGTCCCGCGTTCGCCCGCGCGCAGCTGGGCGATCTTCTTCAGTCGCCGGCGATCTTCGTAGACGCGCGGCAGCAGGAAGAGCACGTCGCCCACCTTGCGCACGCCCTTTTTGTTCAGCTGCCGGACGAGGCGCGGGTTGAGGCTCCAGCCGACGCTCTTGAGCGGCGTGGCGAGCGGGCCAAAGGCCGGGGCGATGGAGAGGACCCTCGCCGGGGCGTCGGCCTCGGATGGATCCGCCGACGCCTTCGTCTTCTTCCGCGTGACCGCCGCCGTCCTCGGAGGCGCAGGCTTCTCGGCCCGCGGCGGCTTCGTGGTGCGCGGGCCTCTCGCGGCCGGTGGCGCGTCCGCACCGGGCGACGCCGGCGGCGGCGCGGCAGTGGCCGGCGCCAACGCCGTCCGTGGCCCGGCGCCGCTCGTCGCGCCTCTGGCCAGTGGCGCCGCCGGGGCAGGCCTCGGCAGCCCCTCACCGAGGCCCTCCTCGTGCAGCACCGTGAGCACCTCACAGAGGGCTGCCTTCCGCGTCGCCTCGTCAGCGGCGTCGAGGCGCGGCAGGGTCCGCTCGAGGCGGGCGAGGCGCTCGGCAGGCACGGCGCCCTTCGCGCGCTCGAGGGCGGCGGCGACGGGCGCGCGCAGATCCTTCACCGCGCGCAGGTTCGCGAAGTCGCGCGCGCAGGCGTAGCGCAGCGGCCCGAGGAGCGGCTCGAGGGGGTGGCCGCCCGGCGACATCGTCTAGGCGACGTCCTCGAAGTCGACGGAGAGGATCTCGAATTCGCGCTGACCGCCGGGGCTGGTCACCATGGCCACGTCGCCCACCTTCTTGCCGATGAGACCGCGCGCCACCGGCGAGTTGACGGAGATCCACCGCTTCTTCAGGTCCGCCTCGAACTCCCCGACGATCCGGTACGACACCTTCTTCTCGTTCTCCACGTCCATGAGCTCGACGGTGGCGCCGAACAGGACCGTGTCCTGGCCCTTGAACTTGGAGACGTCGATGACCTCGGCGTTCGCGATCCACCCGTTGAGGTCCATGATCCGCCCCTCGATGTGCGCCTGCTTCTCCTTGGCGGCGTGGTACTCGGCGTTCTCGCGAAGGTCACCATGGGCGCGGGCGACTTCGATCTCCGCGGCGATGCGCGGGCGCTCGACGCTCTGAAGGTGCTTGAGCTCTTCCTGCAGGCGCTTGAGGCCCGCGGCGGTGATCGGGAAGCGGTCGCTCATCGTCAAGACTCCTCGTACGGAAAGCGCGGCACAGTAGCGAAAGGGCCCCTCCCGGGTCTACCTTTTGCGGGTGCTGTCCGTGATGGAGCTCCAGCGCATCGCCGCGACCATGCGGCTCGAGGACTTCGAGCGGCAGCTCGGTCCCTTCGTGCTGGTCCAGCGGCCGCCGGACGAGCTCACCCAAAAGCGCGCGCTGGCCCTGGGCGCCCGCCGGACCGTCGCGGTGAAGAAGGACGCGCCGCGCGACGACCTGGGCCTGCTGTTCGAGTTCGACGATCTCCTGGTGGCCACCCTGCCCCCGGCGGTCGCCTCCGAGAGCCTCACGGTGGGCCGCCTGCCCGACTGCGACGTGGTGGTGGACGACCCGTCGGTGTCCAAGCACCACGCGCGCCTCTCCTGGAACGAGGCGCTGTGGGCGGTGGAGGACCTCGGCAGCGCCAACGGTACCCGCCTCAACGGCCGGCTGGTGGAGGGCATGGGGCTGATCCAGGACGGCGACGAGCTCGCCTTCGGCGACGCCCGCTACTTGATGCTGCGCACGGCCACGCTGCACCAGCGGTTGACGACGGGGCGGTTCCGCGCTCAGTAGTCCACGCATGCTGTCGGTGAAGGAGCTCCGCACGCTGGCCTCGCGCTTGTCCGCCGACGAGTTCCGCAGGCAGCTGGGCCCCTTCGTGCTGGTGCAGAAGCCGCCCGGCGACAGCAGCACCGGCACCGACAAGATGGGCGTGCCCATGAACGTCGCGCGCACGACGGTCGCGAAGCCCGAGGCGATGTCGTCGGGTGCCTTGGCCCTGCTGTTCGGCTTCGACGACCTGGTGGTGGCCTCGGTGCCGCCGCTCCAGGGCATCGACGAGCTGTCGGTGGGCCGGCAGCCGGACAACGATCTCGTGCTGGACGATCCGTCCGTCTCGAAGAAGCACGCGGTGCTCCGGTGGGACGCGAAGGCCCAGCGCTGCAGCGTGCGGGACCTCGGCAGCACCAACGGCACCTTCTTGAACGCCTCCATTCGCCTGAAGAAGGAGACGATCCTGAAGAACGGGGACATCCTGTCCTTCGGCGAGGTGCAGTACTGGTTCCTGCTGACGCCGACGCTGCACGAGAAGCTCACGCAGGCGCCGGCGCGCAACGTCGGCGTCTAACGTTCGAGCGCTCTACAGCAGCTCCGTCATGAACAGCTCGGGGTGCTCGACGTACTTGAGCACCTCGTACGCGAACTCCGCGCCGGTCGCGCCGTCGATCACCCGGTGATCGAAGCAGAACGAGAAGTTCATCACCGGGCGGATCGCGATCTGGTCGTTGTCCATCACCAGCGGGCGCTTGCGCATGCGGTGCACGCCCATGATCGCCACCTCGGGGTGGTTGATGATCGGCGTGGCGAACAGGCCGCCGGTCTGCCCGAGCGAGGTGATGGTGAAGGTGCCGCCGGACAGCTCGTCCAGCTTCAGCTTCTGGTCGCGCGCCGCGGTGGCGAGCCGGTTGATCTCTTCGGACAGGTTCAAGAGCCCGCGCTGGTCGGCCTGCTTCAGCACCGGCACCGTGAGCCCCTGCTCCGTCATCGCCGCGATGCCGATGTTCATCTCGCCGCGGACGATCAGCTCCTGCGCGGCCTCGTCCATGTTCGCGTTCACCTGCGGGAACGCGCGGAACGCGGTGGTGACGGCCTTCACGAAGAACGGGAGGAACGACAGCTTCACGCCCCTCGGCTTGAGCTGCGCGTTCAACGCCTCGCGCACCCGCACCAGCGAGGAGACGTCCACCTCTTCGACGAAGGCGTAGTGCGGCGCGGTGAACTTCGACTTCACCATCTTCTCGGCGATCTTCTTGCGCAGCCCGCGAAGGGGGACGCGCTGATCGACGGCGGTGGACGCGAGCGGCACCCAGCGCTGCCCGGGGCGCGCCGTGGACACCGCCGCGTTGCCGCGCGCGCTGCCCGACGCCATGAAGGCCTCGACGTCGCTCTTCAGCACCCGGCCCTGCGGGCCCGTCCCCGCGATCTGCCCCAGGTCGAGGCCGTGCTCCCGCGCCATGCGCCGCGTGACGGGCGTGGCGCGCACCTTCTCGGCCGGCGCGGCGGCGCGGGCGGGCTTCGCGGCGGTGGCCGGCGTGGCGGCGGGCGCGGCCTTCGGCGGCTCGGCGTGGCCGTGGCCGGCGGCCTGCTTCGGCGCGGCGCCGGCGACTTCGAAGTCCACCAGCGGCGCGTGCACCTTCGCCATCTCGCCGACGGCGCCGTGCGTCTTCAGCACCTTCCCCGCGACGGGGCTGGGCACCGTGACGGTCGCCTTGTCGGTCATCAGCTCGACGAGGCCCTGGTCCTCCTGGACGGCGTCACCCGGCTTCACCAGCCAGGCGACGATCTCGCCCTCGACCACGCCCTCACCGAGATCCGGAAGCTTGAACTCGAAGGTCGCCATGCCGGGCCCTCGTACCGCAGGCGCGCGGTGCCTGTCGCGCCCTTTCCGGCCCCGCCGTCAGCCCTGGGCGGTCCGCTCGCGCTCCATGAGGCCCTTCATGAAGAACTCGGCGGCGCGGTAGCTCGAGCGCACCAGGGGCCCCGAAGCGACGTAGAGGAAACCCATCGACTCGGCGAGCCGCTGGTACGCCTGGAACTGCTCCGGCGACACGAAGCGCTGCACGCGCAGGTGGTACTGCGACGGCTGGAGGTACTGGCCCACCGTCAGCACGTCGACGCCGGCGGCGCGCAGGTCGCGGAAGGTCTGCTCGAGCTCCGCGTCCGTCTCGCCCAGGCCCACCATCACCGAGCTCTTCGTGTACAGCCGCTCGGGCCGGGCCTTCAGGTACTCGAGCACCTTCAGCGACTGCCGGTAGGTCGCGCGGCGATCGCGCACCTCGGGCGTCAGGCGCTCCACCGTCTCGATGTTGTGGGCGACGACGTGCGGCCGCGCCTCGGCCACCGCCGCCAGCGACGCCTCGACGCCCTGGAAGTCGGGGATCAGCACCTCCACGGTCGTCTTCGGCGACTCGCGGCGCAGCGCGGTAATCGCCGCGGCGAAGTGCGACGCGCCACCGTCGGGGCGATCGTCCCGGTTCACCGAGGTGACGACGATGTACTCGAGCCCCAGCTCGCGCACCGCGGCGGCGAGGTGCTCCGGCTCCCGCGGGTCGAGCGGCGGCGGCGCGCCCACCTTCACGTGACAGAAGCGGCACGCGCGGGTGCACACCTCGCCCATCAGCATCACCGTCGCGGTGCCCCCACCCCAGCACTCGGCGATGTTCGGGCAGCGCGCCTCCTCGCACACCGTCGCGAGCTTCAGCTCCTTCACCAGGTGCTTCACCCGCTCGTACGTCTCGCCGCGCGGCATGCGCACCTTCAGCCAGTCGGGCTTGCCGGTGCTGGGCGCGACAGGCGTCGGCATTCGGTTCGGTGTCGCCATCGTGCGCTGCATGTATTGAGGCGAGCCAGGCGGGTCAACCCGCGCTCATCCGCCCACCCTGTCGGGGCCCCGCGCATGCGGCATCCCCCCTGAAAGTCCAGGATGTTGCGAGCTGCACACGAGCGCCCGTTCGCGGGTTCTCCAGTCGTCATGGTCCGAGAGTTCGCCATCATCCGCGTCAAGAGGCAGGTCCTTCAGAGTTGGGAGTTCCCGTTGACGGTCGACGAGGTGGACGAGTCGCCGCTGGCGGGGCCGTTCGATCAGGCGACCGCGGACCGGCTGTACCGGGCGGTCGGCACCTTCCCCTTCGCGCGGAAGACGCGGGACGGGCGCAAGGCGTGGACGGTGGCCGCTCCGAAGCGCGGCGAGCTGGAAGCCTGGCTCACCAGCGACGGCTCGCTCTTCGTCGAGGGCGAGATGCAGCTGAACCTGATCTACGGCCTCTACGTGCACCTGATGCAGGCGGTCCCCGACATCGTGGTCGAGGACCGGATCACCGGGGTGCTGCACAACCGCGCCTCGCTCCTGCGCCTGGTGCGGCGCGAGGAGGCGCGGAACCTGCCCTTCGACCTCGGCGACACCCCCGAGACGACGCCGCCGCTGGCCGCCTGAGCGCGGCTTTCAGATGTGGATCGGGTGCCCGAGCGTGGCCTCGGCCGCCTCGTGCATGATCTCCGACAGCGTCGGGTGCGCGTGCACGGTGCGGGCGATCTCCTCGGTGGTCGCCTCGAGCTGCAGCGCGACGCAGGCCTCGGCGAGCAGCTCGGTGGCTTTCGGGCCGCACAGGTGCACGCCGAGCACCTCGTCGTACTTCCTGTCCGAGACGATCTTCACGAGGCCGGTCCCCTCGTTGGAGATCGACGCCTTGGTGATGGCGCTGAACGGGAAGGTGCCGACCTTCACGTCGTAGCCCTTCTCCCTCGCCCGCTTCTCGGTGAGGCCCACCGACGCCACCTCGGGGTAGCAGTAGGTCGCGTTCGGGATGCGGTCGTAGTTGAGCGGACGCGGGTTCTTCCCGGCGATGTGCTCCACCGCCACCAGGCCCTGCGCCGAGGCGCAGTGCGCCAGCCACGGGTGCGGCGTCACGTCGCCGATCGCGTACACGTTCGGCTCGCTGGTGCGCATCATCGCGTCGATCTGGATCGTCCCTTTCGGCATCAGCTGGATGTTGGTCTTCTCCAGCCCCACGTCCTTCGTCACCGGCGCGCGGCCCACCGCCGACAGGAAATACTCGGCCTCGAGCACCTGCTGCTTGCCGTCCGGCAGCGTCACGGTCACCTTCACGCCGCTTTCCGTCGTCTCGATCTTCTCGAACTTCGTCGAGGTCATCACCTCGATCTTCCGGCGCTTGAGCTGCTTCTCGAGTTCCTTCGAGATGTCCGCGTCCTCGATCGGCAGCACGTTCGGCATGTACTCGATCAGCGTCACCTGGCTGCCGACCTGGTTGAAGATCGACGCGAACTCGGTCCCCACGGCGCCGGCGCCGAGCACGATGAGGCTCTTCGGCACCACCGCGAGCTCGAGGATCGAGTCGGAGTTCAGCACGCGTTTGTGATCGATGGTGATGCTGGGCAGCGTCGACGGCACCGAGCCCGTCGCGACGATGACGTTCTTCGTCTCGAGCAGCTCCTTCTTGCCGCCGTCGGTGAGCGTCACCTCGACCTTGCCCTTGCCGGCGATCTTCCCGTGGCCCTTGAAGACGGCGACCTTGTTCTTCTTCATCAGGTAGTCGATGCCGGCGGCGCCCTTGTCGACGACCTTCTGCTTGTGCTTCTGCGCCTGCGCCCAGTCGACGGACGGGTTCTCGAGGCGGATGCCGAACGTCGCCGCGTGCGTGATGTGCGCGTACAGCTCGGCGGTCCACAGCAGCGACTTGGTGGGGATGCAGCCGCGGTGCAGGCAGGTGCCGCCGAGCTTCTGGTCCTTTTCGATCAGCGCCGTCTTGAGGCCCAGCTGCCCCGCGCGAATGGCCGCCACGTACCCGCCGGGGCCCGCGCCGATGATCACCACGTCGAAGATGTCCGCCACGGCTTCTCTCCTTCTCGATGCGTTGAAGAACTTCGGTCCGGGGCCTCATACGACGCACCGGCGGCAAGGCAATGAACTTCGTCTTAACGGAGGGGTTATCGCAGTCTCACTTCCCAGTGACGGGGAGCGACGCTACAAGCCCGCACATGCCTCGCTTCCCCCGGCGCACGCTGGTGCTCATGGTGCTCGCGCTGGTCGCGTTCCTGTGGATGTGGGCCCAGACGCACCGCGCGCCCCGCCCCGCCGCGCCGGCCGGCAGCGAGCCCCCGGCCCTGCGCGCCACGCCGGTGGAGCTCGTCCCCGCGGGAGGCGACTCGTGAATCGCGCAGCACGCCCGGCGCGCCCGGTCAACCGCACCGTGACGGCGGTGCAACGGGACGTTCCCAGCCCTTCCGGTTCCCCGGGCTTCCCCCGTAGGATGCGCGTGATTCCTTCAGCGCGTTAGGACAACCTCGACTTGGAAGCGATTCCCCCGCCCCCTCCGCGGATCCTCATCGTCGACGACGACGAGTCGGTCCGTGACGTGATCTCGGTGCTCCTCCGCGAGGAGGGCTACAACTGCGTCACCGCCAGCGGCGCCGAGGCGGCGCTCGACATCGCCAAAGCCGAGGACACCCCGCTGGTCATCTCCGACATGAAGATGCCGGGGAAGGACGGGCTGTGGCTGCTCGAAGCCTTCCGCGACCAGCACCCGGACACCTCCGTCATCATGCTGACCGGCTACGGCGACACCGAGTCGGCCGTCGACTGCCTCCGCCGCGGCGCGGTCGACTACCTGCTCAAGCCGCCGAAGCTGACGGATCTCATCCGCTCCATCGAGCGCGCGCTCGCCAAGCGGCGCGTCGAGCTCGCCCGCAAGCGCTACCAGAAGAAGCTCGAGCGCAAGGTGCGCGACCGCACCACCGAGCTGCGCAACGCGCTCAAGGACGTGTCGACGACCTACCAGAACACGCTGCTGGCGCTGGTGACCGCGCTGGACGCGCGCGAGCACGAGACGAGCGACCACTCGCAGCGCGTCGTCGAGTACACCCTGGCGATCGCCTCGCGCATGACGATCAAGGGCGCGGAGCTCGAGGAGATCGGCCGCGGCGCGCTCCTCCACGACATCGGCAAGATCGGCGTGCCCGACGCGGTGCTGCTCAAGCCCGGCAAGCTGACGCCCGAGGAGTGGGTCGAGATGCGCAAGCACCCCGACATCGGCTTCAACATGATCGAGCAGATCCCCTTCCTCAGCATCCCGGCGCAGATCGTCCTCTCGCACCAGGAGCGCTACGACGGCGAGGGCTACCCCCGGAAGCTGCGGAAGGGCGAAATCCACATCGGCGCGCGGATCTTCGCCGTGGCGGACACGCTCGACGCCATGACCAGCGACCGGCCGTACCGCAAGGGCACCAGCTTCGCGAACGCGATCGCGGAGATCGCCCGCTGCTCGGGGACGCAGTTCGATCCCGAGGTCGTGAAGGCCTTCCTCGACATCGGCGAGGCGAACCTCGTGAAGATCAAGGACGACATGGTCGCGCGCAAGAAGGCAGAAGCGGCGCGCAAGGCCGCAGCGGCGGGCGGAGATTCGCCGGGCTCGTCATGAATCACCGGGACACCATCGACGGGTGCTCCCGGCCGCTCCGCAACCTGAGGCTGTCGGTCACCGATCGCTGCAACCTCCGCTGCCGGTACTGCATGCCGGAGGAGAACTACACCTGGCTGCCGACGGGGGAGATCCTCTCGTTCGAGGAGATCTCCACGCTGGTCGACCGCTTCGTCGCGGTGGGCGTGCGCAAGGTACGGCTGACCGGCGGCGAGCCCCTGGTGCGCAAGGACCTGGCGAAGCTGATCGCCCTGCTGGCCGCGAAGCCGCTCGACGATCTCGCGCTGACGACGAACGGCATCCTCCTCGAGGAGCTCTGCGGCGAGCTCAAGGCCGCGGGCCTGACGCGGATTACGGTGAGCCTCGACACGCTGTCGCGCACGCGCTTCCTCAAGCTGACCCGGCGCGATCTCCACGCGCAGGTGCTGGCGGGCATCGCCGCGGCGCGGCGGGTGGGCCTGCCGCTCAAGCTGGACACGGTGCTGATCCGCGGCGTCAACGACGACGAGGTGCTGTCGCTGTTGGACTTCGCCGCGAAGCACGACGCCGAGGTCCGCTTCATCGAGTACATGGACGTCGGCGGCGCGACCGAATGGTCGATGGACCAGGTGGTGTCGCGGCAGCAGCTCTTGGCGAAGCTGTCGTCGGCGCTGGGCCCGGTGGCGCCGCTCGCCGGCCGCGGCAGCGCCCCCGCCGAGCGCTTCCAGCTGCCGGACGGGCGCACCTTCGGGATCATCGCGTCGACGACGCAGCCCTTCTGCGCCACCTGCGACCGCGCGCGCCTGACGGCCGACGGGCAGCTCTTCACGTGCCTGTACGCGACGAAGGGGCTCGATCTGAAGGCCCCGCTCCGCTCGCACGTGGGGCCCGAAGCGCTCGAGCAGCTCCTGCGTGAGACCTGGGCCGGCCGCGTCGATCGCGGCGCCGAGCAGCGCCTGGCGCTCCGGGAGGCGCGCGGGCCGCTGGCGACGCAGGCGCAGCTGAAGACGCAGCCGCACCTCGAAATGCACACCCGCGGCGGATGAGCCCGTCGCCGGCGCGGGCCGCCGAGGCGAACCTCGACTCCGTGCGCTCGCGCCGGCCCGACCTGGCGCCTGGCCGCCACCGAGCCTCATCGAGGTTCGCCGCGGCCTGAGCTTCTGGCCGCCGGGCGTCTCGGTTTCGGCGGGCCCAGAGCGAAGCCGATCGCCGGTGACGGCGACTCGTCTACGCCGAGATCTCGTCGAGGATCGCCTTCGCCGCGTCGCGCGGGCTCGCCGCCGCGTAGATCGGCCGGCCCACCACGAGGAGATCCGCACCCGCGGCGATCGCCGCCGCCGGCGTCTCGACGCGCGCCTGGTCACCCGTCGCCGCGCCCGCGGGGCGAATGCCCGGCGTACACAGCACGAACGCCGGTCCGACCGCCGCGCGCACCTTCGCGACCTCGCGCGCCGAACAGACGAGGCCCCCCGCGCCCGACGCCTTCGCCAGCGCCGCCAGCCGCGCTGCCTGCGCGTCAGCGGCCACCGGCACGCCGACCTCCGCGAGCGCCGCGTCGTCCATGGACGTCAGTACCGTCACCGCGAGGATCACCGGCGGCGCGTGCCCGGCCTTCGCCGCGCCGTCCTTCGCGCCCTTCACCGCACTCTCCAGCATCGCCCGGCCGCCGGCGGCGTGCACCGTCAGGTACCCGACGCCCAGCGCGCCCGCGCGGGCCGCCGCCAGCTCGACGGTGTTGGGAATGTCGTGCAGCTTGAGATCGAGGAAGACGCGGGCGCCCTTCGCCTGGAAGGCCTCCACCGCGCGGGGGCCGTGCTCGACGAAGAGCGACAGGCCCACCTTGGCGACGCCGACGTACGGAGCGACGGCGTCGTACAGCGACAGCGCATCAAGGAGGGGGAGGTCGGCGGCGAGCGCGATGCGCGAGCGTGCGTCCGTCATCCGATGCTCCCCCTCTTCCCGGCCCGCTCCCCGTAGGGAGCAGGAGGATTACTTCGCCAGCTCGGCGTCGATGACCTTCTTGAACTCCGGGAAGGGCAGCGCGCCGGACAGCATCTTGCCGTTGATGAAGAACGCCGGGGTGCCGTTCACCCCGGCCTCCGTGCCCGCCTTCTGGTCCGCGTCCACCAGCGCCTTCTTCGAGCCGCCGTCGAGGCACGCGTTGAACTTCGCCGCGTCGAGGCCCAGCGTCGCCGCGTGGGCCTTGAGGTCCTCCACGCCCAGCTTCTGCTGGTTCGCGAACAGCACCTTGTGCATCTCCCAGAACTTGCCCTGCTCCTCGGCGCACATCGCGGCCTCGGCGGCCTTCGCGGCGTGAGGGTGGAAGGACAGGGGGAAGTGGCGGAACACCAGCTTCACCTTCCCGGCGTACTGCTCCATCACCTGGTTCACCGAGTCCTCGGCCTTGCTGCAGAACGGGCACTCGAAGTCGCTGAACTCGACGATCGTCACCTTCGCGTTGTCCGGGCCGCGCGACGGGCCCCTGGCCTCGACGACGACCCGCGGCTCCTCGAGGAGCAGCGCGTAGTTGTTCTTCGACTTGAGCTCGTCGAACACCTTCATCGCCACGTCGCGCTTCGCGTCCTGCTGCAGGAAGCCGATGATCTGCTCCTTCATCGACTCGACGGTGGCGCCGGGCGGCATGCGCGCCTGGTTCTCGGTGAAGACCTTCTGAATCTCCTCATCGGACGGCGCGGGGATCTTCCCGTCGATGTTCGCCTTGAGCCACTGCTCCTCGGTCTGACCGACCTTGGCCGCCTCGGCCTTGACCATCTCCTGGACGGCCATCTGCTCGGCCGCGCGCTGGCGCAGCTCGAGCTTCTGCTTCTCCATCTGCTTGAGCTGGGCCGACAGCGTCGCGTCGACGTCCTTCAGGGTGATGGTCTTGTCGCCGTACCTCGCGACCGGCGTGTTCGGGTTCTCAGCGGACACGGCGGCGGTGGTGGTGGCGGCCGAGCCCGTCCCGCCTTCCTGCTTGCAGGCGACGAGGGCCAGGGCGGCGAAGGGCGCGACGAGGGTGATGCGCAGAGTGTTGGTCATGGCCGCGCTCTAGGCCACCCCTGCCCCCGGCGCAAGCGAAGGCCGTTCGTTCGATCGGCGCCTGAAACCGCGTTGCATTCCGGCTCACGACGCCGTAGCGAGCCGTCGCATGGCGACGTCCTTCTTCGAAGAGCTGACCTGGCGGCGGATGCTGCACGACTCGATGCCGGGCACCGACGCGTTGCTCAAGAGAGAGCGCGTGACGGGCTACATCGGCTTCGATCCCACGGCGGACTCGCTGGGCGTCGGCAACCTCGTGCAGGTGATGACGCTGCTGCACTTCCAGCAGGCCGGGCACAAGCCGATCGCGCTGGTCGGCGGCGCCACCGGCATGGTGGGCGACCCGTCCGGGAAGTCCGAGGAGCGCAACCTGCTCTCCGAGGACGTGCTGCAGCAGAACCTCGCCGGCCAGAAGAAGCAGCTCGAGCGCTTCCTCGACTTCACGCCCGGGGCTTCTCAGGCGGAGATCGTCAACAACTACGACTGGTTCAAGGACATGAGCTTCCTCACGTTCATCCGCGACGTCGGCAAGCACATCACCGTGAACTACATGATGGCGAAGGACTCGGTGAAGAAGCGCATCGCCGGCGAGGACCGCGAGGGCATGAGCTTCACGGAGTTCACCTACCAGCTCGTGCAGGGCTACGATTTCTGGTGGCTGTGGCAGCACAAGGGCGTGAAGCTGCAGATGGGCGGCAGCGACCAGTGGGGCAACATCGTCACCGGGACCGAACTCATCCGCCGGAAGAGCGGCGGCGAGGCCTGGGCGCTCACCACGCCGCTCATCAAGAAGGCCGACGGGACGAAGTTCGGGAAGACCGAGAAGGGCAACGTCTGGCTCGACCCCAAGCGCACGAGCCCCTACGAGTTCTACCAGTTCTGGCTCAACGCCGCGGACGAGGACGCGAAGACGTACACGCGGATCTTCACGCTGTTCGATCGCGCGACCGTCGAGGGGCTGGAGGCCGAGCACGACGCGGCGCCGCACCTGCGCAGGCTGCAAAAAGCGCTCGCGAAGGACATCACCACCCGCGTCCACGGCAAGGACGAGCTGGAGCTCGCGCTCGCCGCCACCGACGTGCTGTTCGGCAAGGGCACCCTGGACCAGCTCAAGGCGCTCACCGAGGACCGCTTCGAGTCGGTGTTCAAGGGCGCCGGCGTGCCGGTCGCCGAGGTCCCGCGGGACGCGCTCGCGGGAGGGCTGGCGGTCCTCGACCTCGTCACCGAGCGCACGCAGTTCCTCGGGTCGAAGGGCGAGGCGCGCAAGCTGATGCAGCAGAACGGCCTGTCGGTGAACAAGGAGAAGGTGACCGATCCGAAGGCCGCGGTGCGGGCGGAGTCGCTGATCAACGGGCGCTTCCTGCTCCTGCAGAAGGGGAAGAAGGACTACTGCCTGGTGCGCTTCGTCGGGTGAGGCGGCTTCGGGGCGGCACGTCAGGGCACGGCGTCTTCGCGGTGATCGTGCCCCACGCCGCCGTTCAGCCCCGGCCAGCGCCCTTCACCGGGCATGAGGCCCGGCATGTCGAACCATTGGAACACCATCCGTGCGCGGGCGAAGCGCGGGTCGCACCGCCGGCGCGCGTCCACGCCCGGCGGGAACGGGGGCACCAGGGTCCCGAGCGCCAGCCCTCCGGCCGACGGGGCGACGAAGCCCGGCGCCTCCGGGATGTCGAGCGGGCAGCGGAACAGCTCGGCGCCGGTGTCCACGTCGGTCGCGCTCACGCCGTGGCTCAATCCGTCGCTGTCGAAAGCCAGCACCACCGGCCGCGGAGCATGCGACGTCTCGAAGCGCGCCAACGCCAGCGGCGCGCCGGTGAACCACGGCACGCCGTTGGTCTGCCGCTGCCACTTCGTCGTGAGGTTCACCGCGTCGAACGCCTCGAGGCGCACCGCCTGCTCCGCCGGCGCGGCGATGACGAGGTCGCGCGTCGCGACACCGTGACCGAAGGGCACCGCGATGCCGGTGCCGATCGCGCCGTCGGCGGTCGAGAACGCGATCGCCGAGCGTTCGTGGAACAGCCAATTCCCCGCCACGGCCAGCTCACCGCCGGGCAAACCCGACACCGCGCGCTCCCACCGCGGCTGCAGCACCGGCGTGTAGCTGATCACCAGCGTGTCCTCGAGCGCGGACGCCGGGTTGTCCTGTCCGCTGGGTGTGAAGGCGAGGTACAGGTTGCCGCGCACGTCCACCGCCGCGCCGTAGGGGTGCGGGTGCGTGCAGCTCTCGAGCACCGGGTGCTCCACGCGCTGCGCCACCACCGACTGCCCCTGCGCGTCGAGCACGACGAGCGCGAAGCGCCGGCACCGCGGATCGGTCCCGTCGGGGTTCAGCACCCGCGACTCGAACAGCGCCACCAACTGCTGATCGGAGATCGCCATCAACCGCGCGAGGTACACCTGCACCGTCGGCCCCGCGTACTCCGGCAGGTCGCCCGAGATCCCGCTGTACGTCCACACGACGTTGCCGGTCGTTTCGTCGATGACGCTGACGCCCGCGGCGACGGTGTCCGGGAAGTCCGCGCACGCCAGCATGCCCCGCCAGTGGATGCAGCGGCGCGCGGCGTGCGACAGGGACACCGGCGTCGGCGAGCGCGCGTTCAACACCTGCGGCGACGCGAAGTAGCTCGAGAGCGTGATCCCCCCGTCGGCTTCGACGAGGAGATCCATCCAGAGATCGCCGGTGCCGCCGTCCGTCGGCAGCCGCCCGCGCTCCCACGACGGCGCGAGCACCGTGGCCGGCGGGCGCACGCAGAGGTCGCCCTGGCACCGTCCTTCGCCCTGGCAGGGGCTCTCGTCGGCGCACACGAAGTCGTCGGGTGGATCGCGCAGGACGCACGCGCCGGCGATGCACACGTCCGCCGCGTTGCAGTCCCGTCGCGGGCCGCACGGCGTGCCGTCCTCCGCCGGGGCCAGGCCGCAGCCCGTCAGCGGGTCGCACACGCCCACCTGACACGGGCCCGCCCCCGGGCAGCTCACCGCGCCGGCGTGCTCGCAGCCGCGCTCCGGGTGACAGGTGTCCACCGTGCACGCATTCCCGTCGTCGCAGTCCCGCGGCGCGCCCACGCAGCGGCCCGCGGAGCAGCTGGCCTGCGCGAGGCACGTCGCCTCGCACGCCGTCCCGTCGGGCACCGGCGTCTCGACGCAGCGGCCCTCGGCCACGCTCCAGCTGCTCTGGTGGCAGGCCTGCGTCGCCTCGCACTCGGGGATCGGCGCGCCTTCGCCCGAGAGCGGCACCTCGACGGACTGAAAGCCCGCCACGCGGATCGTGCACAGGCCGTCGAAGGCCTCCGGCTCGTCCGGGGTGAAGCGCAGTCGCACCTCGGTGCTGCCCGGGACGAGGCGGTCCGGCGGCGCGACCAATCCGAACGCGACGCCCGCCACGGACACGGCCACGTCGAGGTCGCTGCGGCTCGCGTTGAAGGCCTCCACCGTGCGCTCGACCGATTGGCCCGCGACCACGCGGCCGAAGTCCACCGCGCGGGGCTGCACCCACACCTCGCCGCCGACGGGGCGCAGCGCCTCCGTCCCGCAGGCGGAGAGAAGCGGAAGCGACAGGGCGAGGACGGTGGCGAAGCGCATCGGGGCCCGAGGGCCTCTGCGAGTCTCGTACAAGGCGGCGGCGTCATCCACCCCGAACCACTGCGGACGCGCGGCGGAGCGCGACGACGTTTTTCAGGGCTGCTGTCCTGTTACGCGGCGGTCGGCGCCAGCACCCCGTCCTGCTCGAACAGCTCGAGTTCCTCGGAGCGGGCGTCGACCGGGCGAGCGCGCACGAGCTGGTAGTTGGCCGGATCCGACAGCACCTGCGCGACCAGCCTCTGGTTCAGCGCGTGGCCTGTCTTGAAGGCCGTCAGCGCGCCGATCACCGGGTAGCCCAGCAGCGCGACGTCGCCGAGCGCGTCGAGCAGCTTGTGCCGGACGAACTCGTCGGGGAAGCGCAGGCCTTCCGGGTTGAGGATCGAAAAGTCGTCCACGACGACGGCGTTGTCCAGCGAGCCGCCGCGCGCCAGGCCCGCCTCCCGCAGGCGATCGACGTCGCGCAGGAAACCGAAGGTGCGCGCCGGAGCCACGTCGCGCAAGAACGAGCGATCGCTGAACTCGAGGGTGAACTGCTGGTCGCTGATGAGCGGGTGCTTGAAGTCGATGGTGCAGTCGATGCGCAGCCGCCGCGCCGGCGAGAAGGTCGCGTACTTGTCGCCGTCGGTGACGGCGACCGTGCGCTTGATCACCAGGAACTGACGCGGCGCGTCCTGCAGACGCAGGCCGACCTCGTTCATCCGCTGGGCGAAGGGCGCCGCGCTGCCGTCCATGATCGGCACCTCGGGCCCATCGATCTCCATCCGCAAGTTGTCCAGCCCCAGGCCCTGCAGCGCCGCCAGGAGGTGCTCGACGGTGGCGACCTTCGCGCCGTCCCGGCCGAGCGTCGTGGCCAGCGCGGTGTCGATGACGTACCGCGAGTGCACGGGGATCGTCGGCTGGTGCGGCAGGTCGGTGCGGACGAAGAAGAGGCCGGTGTTGGGGGCCGACGGCAACAGGCGCAGCGACACCTTCGCCCCGCTGTGCAGCCCAACGCCATCGATGACCACCGCTCGTCGAAGCGTCCGCTGCTGCAATCCGTCTCCGGCCATGACCCGTCCCGCGCTCAGGGGTAGTTGCTGCGGCGCGTTGTGAGGCAAGCCATATGCCACGAAACTGGCGGTTCGTCTCCAAAAACCACGCGAAATCACTTGATGGAGCATGAATGCTCCACTTCAGAATTGCGAGGCCGCGACAGAATCGCCCGCATTTTCAGAGGTTAGGTGCTGTGACAGCCCAGTCACGGACCGGTCAAAAAAGGTCGCCCTGGCTGGTGGTTCGGGGTGGGATTTTCCCGAAGTACTCCCAGGCACGGGCGGTCGTGACGCGGCCGCGGGGTGTGCGGGTGAGCAGGCCTTCCTGCAGCAGGTAGGGCTCGTAGACGTCCTCGATGGTGTCGCGTTCTTCGCCGACGGCGGCGGCGATGGTCTCCACGCCGACGGGGCCGCCCCCGAACTTCTCGAGGATGGTGAGGAGGATGCGGCGATCCATCTGGTCGAGGCCGGAGGGATCGATGTCCAGGCGGCGCAGCGCGGTATCGGCCAGGCCGCGGGTGATGACGCCGGTGCCCTCCACCTCCGCGAAGTCGCGCAGGCGGCGCAGCAGCCGGTTGGCGATGCGCGGGGTGCCGCGGCTGCGACGGGCGATCTCCTTCGCGCCGTCGGGGTCGAGCTTCACGTGGAGGATGGTGGCGGACCGGGTGAGGATCCGCTCGAGATCGGCCGGCGCGTAGTAGTCGAGCCGCTCCTGGATCTGGAAGCGATCGCGCAGGGGCGAGGTGAGCAGGCCGGTGCGCGTCGTCGCGCCGATCAGCGTGAAGGGCGGCAGGTCGATCTTCATCGCGCGCGCCGCGGGCCCCGAGTCGATGGTGATGTCGAGGCGGAAGTCTTCCATCGCCGGGTAGAGGTACTCTTCCACCGCGGCGGACAGCCGGTGGATCTCATCGATGAAGAGGACGTCGCGCGGGCCCAGGTTGGTGAGGAAGCCGGCGAGATCGCCCTTCTTCTCGAGCGCGGGCCCGCTGGTGACGTGCAGCGCCACGCCGAGCTCCGCGGTGATGATGTGGGCGAGCGACGTCTTGCCAAGGCCCGGCGGCCCCGAGAAGAGGCAGTGATCGAGCGCCTCGTTCCGCGCCTTCGCGGCCTTCACGTACACCTTCAGCTTCTCGACGACCTTCGACTGGCCGACGTACTCGTTGAAGGTGCGCGGGCGGAGCGACGCCTCGAGGCGCTGCTCGTCGTTCGCGAGCGCTGGATCGAGCGCGTGCGCCTCGTCCTGCCCTTCCCCGCTGCCGGTTCTCCGTGCCATTCGCGGCGTAGCTTGTAGCATGCGCGGCGGACATTCCTTTCCAATCGGGAGCGACGATGCGTTCGAGCCTCTGGCTGCTCGGCCTGGCGGTGACGGCGGGCCTGTCGACGGGGTGTCTGGTGCCCCGCTCGATGACCCTCGGGCAGATGGCGGCGCCGGTAGGGCGAGGCGCGATGGAGGTGGGTGTCTTCACCGGCGTGCAGTACGCGACGCAGACGGATCCGCCGTTCACGACGCAGGACGCCTCGGGCGGGACGCTCACCAACCAGAAGAAGAACGTGGCCTTCGCGCTGCCCGGCGCCGAGGCGAACCTGCAGTACGGCTTCACCGACCAGGTGGGGCTCAACGTGCACGCGAGCCCCGCGGGCGTGCAGCCGGGGGTGAAGTGGACGCTCAACACATCGCGCGTCGCGAACGTGGCGCTGTTGCCGGCGGTGGCCTTCGGCTACGGCAGCGTGGGCAGCGCGCTGTACACCGCGGGCGCCGACGGCGTGCAGCGGGAGAACAGTCCGACGTCGAATACGAGCTTCACCTTCCTCGGCGGCCTCAAGGTGCTGGTGTCGCACCGCAGCGGCTTCTACGCCGGCGTGGGCTACGACTTCACGATCAACCGCAGTCTGTCCTCGTACGTGATCGGCACCGGCAACGTGCAGGACAAGGTGGACACGCTCACCATCACCACCGGGCACCAGATCAGCGCGGCGGTGGGCCTCGACATCGCGTTCGGCATGGTCCACCTGCGCCCGGAGGTCGCCTTCGCGGTGACGCCAGGCCTCGCCACCAGCGTCACCGTGCGGCAGCCGCCGAACGAGACGAACGCCAGCGCGGGCGGCGGCTTCGGCTTCGCGATCTTCCCGGGCTTCTCGATCGCGGTGGACTCGCCGCGCCGCGAGAAGACGGCCCAGGAGGAGGAAGAGGAGGCGCCGAAGAAGCGCCGCCGCGGCGACGACGACGACGAGGACGAGGATGACGACGAGGCGCCCGCGAAACGGAGGTCGAAGCGCGGCTCCGACGACGAGGACGAGGGGGGCGACGACGAGGGCGGCTCGAGCCGCAAGCGCCGCTCCGCCGATGACGACGAATAGGAGGGCGCGATGACGCACCCTTTCGAGCCCCTGAAGGGCGGACTGCGCGAGGCGTGGAAGGAG
Source organism: Myxococcota bacterium (assembly GCA_040755835.1). Taxonomy (GTDB): domain Bacteria; phylum Myxococcota; class Myxococcia; order Myxococcales; family Myxococcaceae; genus JADLDB01. Next base: position 2,644 of record JBFMAB010000041.1, on the reverse strand, counting down.
AGCGGCGCCGCCGAGCGCCTGCGGAAGCTGCGCCGCGCCGCGCTCGCCACCCGCGAGGCGCTGCTGGCCGACGGGCCGGTGCTGGCCTGCCAGACGTACCGCCTCGTCACGTTCCCCTACCCGACCACCTACGCCTTCTCGAGCGGCGCGCTGTCGCCCGCGCCCTTCGTGATGATGACGAACCGCATGCAGGTGGTGCAGTTCGAGCACGAGGGCCGGCGCAAGACGCTGCTCTTCAACCCCACCGACGTCGAAGGCGCGCGCGCGGCGACCTTCTACGCGGATCTCACGAAGCGCTTCGGCCAGTTCCTCTCGCGCAAGGTGATCCCCACCTACTTCGGCCGCGTCGAGGAGCACCTCGAGAAGGCGGGCCTGAAGCCCGGCGACGTCGACTACATCGCCTTCGATCACCTGCACGTGCAGGAGCTGCGGCGCTGGCTCGGCGGCCAGGGGCCCGCGTACTTCCCGAACGCGAAGCTGCTGGTGATGAAGGCCGAGTGGGACGAGGTGAACGACCTCCACCCGATGAACCTCGTCTGGTACGTCCCCGACGGCTGCAAGGTGCCGGAGGATCGCGTCGTGCTGCTCGACGGCGACGTGAAGCTCGGGCGCGGCGTGGCGCTCCTCGACACCCGCGGGCACACGCTGGGCAACATGAGCCTGTGCGTGGTGACGCCCGAAGGCCCGTTCGTGGTGAGCGAGAACGGCGTCGCGCCCGAGAGCTACGCGCCGTTGCAGTCGAAGATCCCCGGCGTGCGCGCCTACGCCGAGAAGATGGGCTTCGAGGTGGTGATGAACGGCAACACCCGCGAGAGCTCGCTCGACCAGTACTCGTCGATGATCGTCGAGAAGACGGTGGCGGGCCCATCGAAGCTCGACCCCACCTTCCCGGCGTTCGCGCCGTCGTCCGAGCTGACGGCGTCGCTCCTCGCGCCCGGCCTGTCCCCCACGTTCAGCTACACCCCGCCCGACGTCGGCACGATCCTGCCAGGAGCACGCCCATGAAGATCGAAGTCACCGCCCGCATCGCGTTTCCCCGTGAGCAGGTGTTCGCCGCGTACCGCGACCACCTGCCGGAGCTCGTTCCCTACCTCGAGAACGTGCGGTCGATCGCCGTCACCTCGCGCACCGACGAGGGCGGCGTGACGAAGCTGGTGAACCGCTGGAAGGGCGGCGGCGAGATCCCCTCGGTGGTGCGGAAGTTCCTGTCCGAGGACCTGCTCGAGTGGGACGACCTGGCGACCTGGAAGCCGGCCGAGTGGCGCTGCGAGTGGCAGACGATCGTCCCGGCGTTCCGAGAGGCGGTCGACGCGCGCGGGCACAACGAGTACCACGAGGTGAACGGCCAGACGGAGCTGCGCATCGTCGGCGAGCTGAAGGTGGACGCCGCGAAGGTGAAGGGCGTGCCTCGGCTGCTCGCCGGCACCGTCGGGCCCGCGGTGGAGAGCTTCCTCGTCGGGCGCATCAAGCCCAACTTCGCCACGGTGGCGCAGGGTGTAGAGAAGTTCCTCGCGTCCAAAAAGTAACATCCGGGTCGCTTGACGCCCCCCCCCCAGAGCGGCTAGGACGCGTGCCGACGCTGTAACGGGGAGGGGCTCTTGAGTGTCTGGCCACGAGTGCTCGCAGCGGTGAGCCTCGGCGCGTGTATGGCCGGGTGCCCGGGTGACAGCCCAAAGGCCTGTGTCGACGACCTGGGTTGTCCGAGCACGCAGATGTGCTCGACGGGTCTGTGCGTGCTGAGGCCGGACCAGGACGCCGGGCCGGGCGACGCAGGCGTGGGCGCGGCCGCCGACGCCGGGGCTGATGCAGGCGCCGAGGATGCCGGAATGGACGCGGGCGTTGACGCGAGCACCGATGCCGGCGCCGATGCCGGCGCTGATGCCGGCGCCGACGCTCCGAACAACTGGGATCAGATGAACTGGGAAACGGGAAGCTGGCAGTAGCTACTACAAAAGGACGAACTCGTCGTGATGATGATCAAGAACAGACACCTGTGGACCTCGCTGCTGGTCGGAGCGGTCATCGCGGGCGGGGCTGTGGCCGGCAATGTCACCCTGCCGAACGTGTTCCAGCCGAACACGCCCGCGCGCGCGAGCGAGGTGAACGCGAACTTCAGCGCCGTGAAGGCGGCGGTGGACGACAACGCCAGCCGTATCGAGCAGCTCACGACGGCGATCGAAGGCGCAGATGGTGGCGTAACCCAGGGCGGCGCCAGACTGAGGGCGCTGGAGAGCAACCTGGCGACGCTGGAGGGCAACGTGTCGACGCTGCAGGGCAACGTGTCGACGCTGCAGGGCAACGTGTCGACGCTGCAGAGCAACGTGTCGACGCTGCAGGGCAACGTGTCGACGCTGCAGGGCAACGTGTCGACGCTGCAGACGGACGTAGCGGCGCTCCAGCAGGACCAGGCCATCAACAGCGCGCCCTACGCCGCTCCGACCCTTCTCAATGGCTGGCAGAACGTGGGCGGGTTCTGGATGACGGCTGGGTACAAGCTCGATTCCAGTGGCTTTGTGCGGGAGTGCCCTGATTTCGGTGTTTCGCCCCGGGGTGGCTCTGCAAAGGAGCACCCATGGCGAGAAAGCAGAAGGTCGAGTCGAAGGAGGAGTCGGTGAAGGGTGACGTCCCGGCGGCTGCGAAGCAG
>JBFMAB010000040.1:0-12641 GCA_040755835.1 Myxococcota bacterium | reverse complement strand
TATGGCGCCCTACGAGGACGACGGCGCCGGGTGCGGCGGCGCGCCTAAGTCGAAGCCGCCGGAGTTGGACGAGGGCGCGGGCGCGGCGGGCGCGCCGAAGTCGAAGGCGCCCGGTGCAGCGGCCGCGGGCGCCGGGGCGCCGAAGTCGAAGCCGCCCGAGACGGGCGCGGGCGCGGCGGGCGGGTCGAAGCCGAAGTCCTGCGGCGGGGCCACCGACGCCGGCGCCTGGCCGAAGTCGTCACCGCCGTAGCTGCCGGGCAGCTCCACCGCCTCGGTGGCACCGCCGAGGTCGGCGCCGGCGCTGCCGAAGTCGCCGCCACCGAGGTCGACCTCGAGAGCGTCGCCCGCGCCGCCGGCGCCGGGGAGCGGCACCGCGCCGGGATCGTACGCGGGCACCGCCGCCGTCGCGGCGGCGGGGTCGTACGCGGGGGCCTGCGCGGTGGTGACGGCGCCGGGGAGCGGAATCGACGGGCCGGCGGTCGTCTTCACCGCGGGCATGGGCGGCGGCGCGGCGGCCTTCTTCGGCAGCGGCGGCGGGGCGCCGGCCGCGCCGGGCAACGGAATGGATGCGCCCGCGCTCTTCGACGGCACGAAGGCCGGCACCGCCGCGGTGGCCGCCTGGTCCGACGCCGGGAAGGCGCCGCCTGGGAGGCGGATCGCCGGCTCCTGGCTGGTGACGGCGGGGAAGTCGTCGAGCGCCGGCGTCGCAGTGGTGGGCGGCGATGCGAAGTTGCCGAAGTCGATGTCGCTGGACGGCGCCTCGCCGCCGGGCAGCGGAACGTCGGCGACGCGCGTGGACTCGTCTTCCCACTGCTGCTTCTGCGGCTTCACCGCGCTGATGCCGGGCAGCGGCACCGCGGCGGCCGGCGTGGGGGCCGGGATCGCCGGAGTCCTCGCGTTCGACGGCGGCGCGATGCCCGTGGTGGCGCCGGGGATCGCCGGCGGCGGAGGGGGCGCGGCGCGCGTGGGCTCACTCTCCCAGGGCGCGGCCTGCGGCTGCGCGGCCGTCGTGCCCGGCAGCGGCACGGCGCCCGCGGGCGCGACGCGGGTGGACTCTTCTTCCCACGACTGCTTCTGCGCGGGCGCGGCGCTGATGCCGGGCAGCGGCACGGCGCCCGCCGGCGCGACGCGGGTGGACTCTTCTTCCCATGACTGCTTCTGCGCGGGCCCGGCGCTGATCCCCGGCAACGGCACGGCCCCGGACGGCGAGGACGCCATCGGCGCGGCGGCGGGCCTCACCGGGAAGACGGTCTGACATGACGGACACTTGATGCGCGCCCCCCCGGGCGGGATCTTCTTGTCGTCGACGGTGAGGCCGGACTGGCACGACGGGCACGAGACCTTCATGTGGATCCTCGAAAAATCGGGGCGTGCGGCAGCGGCGGAACGTTACTGCATGACCGTGACCGTGGCGATTGTCCGTGCTAGGTGCGCGGCGCCTCCATGGATCCGGCTTCTCCCCACATTTCCATCGTCATTCCCGTCTACAACGAGGAAGCGATCGTCGAGCAGGCCGCGGCCGAGCTGACGGCCGGCCTCGACGCGCGGGGGTGGGACTACGAGATCATCTTCGCCGAGAACGGCTCGCGGGATCGCACCCGGGAGATCCTCGAAGCGATGTGCGCAAGGAACCCGCGCCTGCGCTGGTTCCACAGCGAGCGGCCGAACTACGGGGTGGCGCTGAAGGCGGGCATCGAGAAGGCGCGAGGGGATCTCGTCATCTGCGACGAGATCGATCTCTGCGACCTCGTCTTCTACGACCAGGCCGTGCCCCGGCTCGAGCGGCGCGAGGCGGACCTCATCGTCGGCTCCAAGGCGGCCCGCGGCGCGTCCGACCAGCGCCCGCTGATTCGCCGGGTCGCCACGCGGCTGCACAACGGCCTGCTGCGGATCAGCCTGGGCTTCAAGGGCACCGACACGCACGGGCTCAAGGCCTTCCGCCGCGAGAAGCTGTTGCCGGTCATCGGCCGCTGCGTGGTGGACATGGACGTGTTCGCCTCGGAGTTCGTCGTGCGCGCCTGGCGCGAAGGGCTCGAGGTGCGGGAGATCCCCATCCAGCTGCACGAGAAGCGGCAGCCGTCGATCCACCTCTTCAAGCGCGTGCCCAACGTGCTGAAGAACGTGGCGCGGCTGGTGTACGTGATCCGCGTGCGCGGGGAGTGACGGCCGGGGCTGGGCCCCTTCGAGGAGCGTCGAGTTGATCCGCCTGGGCGCCATCTCCGTCGACCTGGACTCGCTGCCGCACTACTGCCGCATCCAGGGGCTCGACGAGGCGCTGCTCGACGAGCCGGCGCGCGCGCTGGTGGCGTCCACGGCGATCCCCCGGTTCCTCGAGCTGTTCGACCGCGCGAAGGTGCCGGCCACCTTCTTCGTCATCGGCGCCGACCTGGGGCAGGGAGGGCTCGACGAGGCCCTGCGCGCCTCCCGAGACGCCGGCGTCGAGCTCGCGAGCCACAGCTTCTCGCACGACTACGCGCTCTCCCGCTGGCCGAAGGAGGCGATCGCCGCCGACCTCGAACGCGCCGACCGTGCCATCACCGCCGCGGTGGGCGTGGGCCCGGTGGGCTTCCGCGCGCCCGGATACACGCTGTCGGCGGCCTTGCTGCAGGCGGTGGCCGAGCGCGGCTACGCGTACGACTCGTCGGCCTTCCCCGCGGCGCCGTACTACCTCGCGAAGGCGGGCGTGATGGGCGCGCTCGCCGCGCTGGGCCGGCCGTCCCGGGCGATCCTCGACAGCCCGCGGGTGCTGCTGGCCCCGCGAGAGGTGTACCGCCCGTCGCTCGCCCACCCGTACGGCCGGGGCGACGCCCCGCTGCTCGAGCTGCCGATGGCCGTGGCGCCGGTGACGCGGCTGCCGTTCATCGGCACCTTCGCCACCAGCATGCCCTGGCCGCTGGTGGAGGCGACGTTTCGTACGCTGCGCGGCGGCGAGCTGTTCAACTTCGAGCTGCACGCCGTCGACGTGCTGGACGAGCAGGACGGCATTCCCCCGGCGCTCGCGCGGCAGCAGCGCGATCTCAAGGTGCCGGTGAAGAAGAAGCTGGCGCGGCTGCGGCGGCTGTTCTCGTGGCTGGCCGAGGACCGCCGCTGCGTGACGCTCGCCGAGGCCGCGCGCGTGCTGGCGCCTCTGAAGTAGGGTGCGGCCGGGCTCTTCGATGGACGACCGGCTCGGCCGCTACCGCCTGCTGAAGTTGCTCGCCACCGGCGGCATGGGTGAGGTGTTCCTCGCGCGCCAGGAGGGCCCGGCCGGCTTCGCGAAGGTGGTGGTGATCAAGCGCATCCTCCGCCACCTCGCGCAGGACCAGGGCTTCATCGACCTCTTCCTGAACGAGGCGAAGCTGGCGGGCCAGTTGCAGCACCCGAACATCGCGCAGGTCTTCGGGCTGGAGCACGAGGGCAACAGCTGGTTCATCGCGATGGAGTACGTGCACGGCAAAAGCCTGCGCGATCTCCTCGACGAGGCCGGCCGCCGCGAGCTCAAGGTGCCGCCGCGCATCGCCGTGCGGATCGCCTCGCAGGCCCTGCAAGGGCTGCACTTCGCGCACGAGCTCAAGGACGAGCGCGGGAAGCCGCTGGGCATCCTCCACCGCGACGTGACGCCCGAGAACCTGCTGGTCGCCTTCTCGGGCACCGTGAAGCTGGTGGACTTCGGCATCGCGCGGGCGATGACCGGCGCCGAGACGCGCGTCGGGCGGCCCAAAGGCAAGGTGGCGTACATGGCGCCCGAGCTCGCGGTGAGCGGCGCCAGCATCGATCGCCGGGCCGACGTCTTCGCCATGGGCATCGTGCTGTACGAGGCGCTCACGCTGAAGCGCCCGGCCAACGCGCCCGCCACCGCCGAGGAGGCGTCGCGCCCGCGCGCGCCGTACGAGCCCGATCCCCGGCTGCCCGAGGGGCTCAACGAGGTGCTGGGCAAGGCGATGGCGCCGGATCCCGCCGATCGCTACCAGACGGCGCAGGAGATGAGCGACGCGCTCGAGGCCTGGCTCGCCGCGGGCCGCCTCACCGTGCCCCCCGGCGACGTCGCCAACTTCCTGGTCGAGCTGTTCGGCCGGCAGAGCGCGGACGTGAACGAAGGCGTCGTGCCGCTCGAGGAAGGCGTCGGCGTCACCGCGCAGATGGCGATCCCCAAAGGCGCGACGCAGCCCATCGCGCTCGGCGGCGGCACGGCCCCGCTGTCGCGCACCTCCACCGGCCAGCTGCAGCGCGTGCCGTCGCAGCCGCTGCCCCAGTCCAACCCGCGCACGCAGCTCATCGTCGCGCTGGTGGTGGGCGGCGGCACCGCGCTGCTGGTGGGCTTCATCACGCTGCTCGCCGTGTGGCCGCGCAGCGATCCGCAGCCCGTCATCCCCGTGACGGAGGTCGGCCCGAACGATCGCGTGATGCCCGAGCTGGTGCTGACGCCGCCGCCCGTCGACGCCGGGCCGGTCGAGGCGCCTCCGCCGCCGAAGCCATCGCGGGTGGTGAAGAAGCCGCCGCCGCCGCGCCCGCCGAAGAAGGTGGCGCCCAAGCCGGGCCGGGTGACGGTCCGGGTCAACCCGTGGGCGGAGGTGCTGTACGGCGGGAAGAGCTACGGCATCACGCCGATCCCCGCCATCGAGGTACCGAGCGGGACGGCCACCTTCACGCTCCGGAACAATCAGCTCCGGGTGACGCGGAAGGTATCGGTGAAGGTGCCGCCGGGAGGGAACGTCGTGCTGAAGGCCGACCTGTTCAAGTAGCGCGGCCGGACGCGGCGGCCGGGCGGAGGACGAAGCGGCACTCCTCTTCCTGGTCCTCGCCCTTCTTCTTCTTCTTCCTCTGACCGCCGTCCGGGTTGTCCGCGCGGGCGCCGTCGTGCGCGGGCGGGGTGGGCGACGCAAGGGACAGCGAGAGGAGGGCGGCGAGGGTCAGCATGCGAAGAGGGACGCCGCGGCGCGCGCCCGCATTCACGCCCGCATTCAATGGGGCGGGGTGCGGTACAACGCCGCACATGACGCGCTGGTCGCTCCTGGTGGTGACGCCCGATCGGACCTGGCCGGTCGAGTTGATCTCCGGCCGGACGACGGTGGTGGGCCGCGGGCCGGGCGCCACGGTGGAGGTGCGCGCGCCCGGCGTCAGCGAGCGCCACGTGTCATTGGTGGCCCGCGACGAGGGTTTGTTGCTCGAGGTGCTGCGCGGCGCGGGCGACGTGTGGCTCAACGACGTGCCGCTGTCGGGCCAGGCGCTGCTGCAGCCGGGCGACGAGGTGCGGCTGGGCGACGCGCGGCTGGTGGCGGTCGCGGTGCCGGTGTTGGCGGCCGGCCGCACGCGGCTGGCGACGCACGACGAGCTGATGGCGCACCTCGAAGAGGAGCTCTTGCGCGCGGGCCTCTCGCGGCCGGTGGGCGTGGTGCTGGTGTCGGCGCCGGCGCTGAACGTCGCCGCGCGGCAGGCGCTCACCCGGCGCGTGGTGGACGACGTGGCGAAAGCCGGCATCGTCGCCACGTGGGGGGAGGTGGCGGGCGATCTGCTGCTGGCGGTGCTGCCGGAGGCGGGGACGAAGCTGCTCGCTGACGTCACGGCGCGGCTGCCGGGCGTGGCGGGGCCGCGCGCGCGCGTGGTGGCCGCGGCCTCGCCGGTCGACGGGCTGGACGCGGAGACGCTGCTGGGCGTGGCGTGGGCGCGGCTCCTCGACGCGGCCGACGACGTGGAGCCGACCTGGGCGGACCCGGTGATGGTGCGCCTCGCGGCGCTCCTCGAGTCCGACGCGCTGGTGTCCGGCGCGGGCCACGTGTGCGCGTTGGGGCCGTTCGGGGCCGGCCGGCGCACGCTGCTGCGGGTGCTGGCGCGCGCCGCGGGCGTATCGGTGCGGGAAGTGAGCGCCGCGGACGGCCCGGCGCTCGACGCGGCGCTGGCGCGCGGAGGCGCGGACTGGCTGCTGGTGCGCGAGCTGGACAGCCTGCCGTCCGAGGCGGTGGTGGATCTGGCGCGGCGCGCGAAGACGCGGGTGCTGGCGACGGCGCGGCGGGCGCCGGCGGGAGGGCTGTTCGACGTGGTGGTGGACGTGCCGCCGCTGCACGCGCGGCCGCGGGACGTGACGGCGCTGGCCGAGCTCTTCGTCGCGCGCGCGCGGCGCCTCATGGGCCGGCCGCGGCTGACGCTGGGCGCGGAGGCGCGATCGCTGCTGGGCGCGTGGCGCTGGCCCGGTAACGTCCGCGAGCTGGAGAACGCGCTCTTGCGCGCCGCGCGGCTGGCGGTTCGCGACGAGGTGGGCCGCGACTCGCTGCCCGAGCGGCTGTCCGCCGGCGCGCCGGCGGAGGACTACCGGGCCGCGCTCGAGGCCGCGGAGCGCGAGGTGCTGCTCGAGGCGCTCGCGCGGACGCGGTGGAACGTGACGGCCACGGCGACGCGGCTGGGAATGCCGCGGCGGACGGTGGTGTACCGCATGGCGAAGCTGGGGCTGAAGCGCCCGTCGAGGTGAGGGATGCGAAGGTAGAACCTCGGCCGGCGTACGAGGCTCCCGGTGATCGGCGTGGTCTTGCTGGGCGTGGAGAGGCTCGTCTTCCTTGGGCCGAGTCGTTGGCTGGGCGGCGCGCTTCGGGCTCCGATGCCCCTGTGAAGTCGCACGAGTCTGTGATTCGAGTTGCTGCACCACGCCGCCGCCTGCGTCACCGATCTGCCGTCCAACGCTCGCCCGGTGCGTCGGGCTGCCTTGAAGGCAGTGAGCGACCGTGGGGTCACAGGCCCGTCTTGCCTCGAGGTGGTCGGGCGCCAGGGGGTTCGGCCGTGCCCGTTGCGCGCAGCCCCGCGGCGCCGGCCAGGGACCGCATGTGACTCGGTTCGAAGTGGAAGAGGTTTGGGCCGTGCCCACGTCCCATGTCTCTTCCACGAACCACCTCGCGAAGGTCGTGGGCGCCGCGCGGCTGATCGCGACGGGCACGGCCGCGTCACGCGTCCTTGCCCCCTGCATCCCCGAAGCGCCGCGCGCAAACACATTCTGCTGGAAGCGGTTTGGGGCCGTGGGCACGTCCCCAACCTCTTCCACCTCGCCCATCAGCCCCGCCGCCGCGCGATGCACAGCAATCCGAGGCCGATCGGCAGGCGCACGTGTGCCTCGGCCTTCGCGAGCCACGGGGCGATCTGATCGTACAGCCGCAGCTGCAGCGGCGGCAGCGCGCGCTTCTTGAGCAGCCGGCCGTTCACGAACCACCCGGGAATGCCGACCAGGTTCATCCACTGCAGGTGCTCGACGTCGAAGCCGTTGGGCTCGAGCACCGCGCGCAGGCTCCACGGCAGGTACCGGCGGTGGTGGCCGACGGCCTCGTCCATGCTGCCGAACAGCGCGGGCAACGCCGGCACGTACAGGAGCAGCCGTCCGCCGGGATCGAGGATCTTCGCGAACGTCTGTACCGCGCCCGCGTCGTCGGGGATGTGCTCGAGCACGTTCGACAGCAGCACCGTGTCGAAGCGCCGCTGCCGCAGCGACTGCCAGTCAGCGAGCGCGACGTCGGAGTGGTACGGCTCGACCTGCGGCTGCGCGCGGAAGCGGTTCTTCAGACGGCGGACGTAGAAGTCGTCCACCTCCAGCGCGGTGACGAGCTCGCGGCCCGGCGCGAGGTGCGCGGTGATGGAGCCGATGCCCGCGCCAATCTCCAGCACGCGCCTGCCGGCCCAGCGCGCGAACGTCTGGCCGAGCCACGCGTTGTAGTTGGGCGCGGCCGCCTCGAGGTGCGCGAGCGCGGTGTACCCTTCGTGCAGGTTGTCCGCGTCGTCCTGCACCGTCGCGTAGCGCCCGAAGGTGCGCGCCAGCGCCGCCACCGTCTTGAGCGCGCGCGGGGGGCGTGCCGCGATCTCCACCTCCGCCACGCGGTAGCGCTGCGCGGCCAGCTTCACCAGCGCCTCCGCTTCGGCTTCGTCGCCCGAGGCCTTCACCGGCTCCGAGGCCAACGCCGCCACGCGGAAGACGCGCGCCGGAGAGAGCGCGTCCCAGGGGCGCTCGCCCTCGAGCGCCAGCGAGGCCACCAGGTTGGCGGCCCGCTCCGCCAGCGGCACGTGCGGGCGGCGGCCCAGCACCACGTCTGCCTCGTCGCGCTCCACGGGGCCGAGCAGCGCGTCCAACTCCCCCGGGCGGGGATCCACCGCCAGCGTCGGCGCCGGGTGCCGATCGAGCAGGTCCCGCACGGCGGCGCCCCAGCCGGCCGGGACGTCGCGGCCCGTCACGGCCACGGCGCAGCCGCGGGCGGTGAGCGCGGCCTCGGCGGCGGCGTCGGGCTGGAAGAGCAGGGCGGCGGCGCGCATTTTCGCTTGCCGCCTGTAGCACACCGTCGGCATACGAGTGGCATCATGGCCCTGTCGATGCTCGAGCTGTTCCGCGCGCTGTCGTCCTTCGAGCCGCCGCGCGTCGATTTGCGCGACGCGCCGTGGGAGCGCTTCACCGACTGGGCCATCGCCCAGGGACTGGCGCCGCTGGCAGCCTACAACCTCGAGTACAAGCTGCCCTCGTCGCGTGCGCCCGAGTGGGTGCGCGATCGCCTCCTGTCCATCTACCAGGGCACGGCGAACGACAACGTGATGAAGCTGGTGAACTTCAAGCGCGCCGTCGACGAGTTGGAGGGCCGCCGGGTCGCGCTGCTGGGCGCCGCCACGTACGCGGAGGCGCTGTACCCGCACGTCGCGTTCCGCCCCGTCATCGACCTGCGCCTCCTCTTGCCGAAGGCCGACGTCGAGCCGTTCGCGAACTACCTGCGGCGCAGCCAGTTCCGCCCCGACGACGCCTCGGGCGATCCGCACAAGGCCGACCGCGTGCTGAACGACACGCGCACGCTGGTGTTCCTCCACTCCGCGCTCGTGGGGGACCCGGCCGAGGACGAGGGGCTGCTCACCCGCGCCGCGCCGCTGAAGGTGTACGGCCCGTCGCTGAGGCGCCTGGAGCTCGAGGACGCGCTCCTCCTGCAGGCGCTCATGCTGGCGCGCGTCGGCTTCGAGGCGCCGCTCATCGAGGTGATCGACCTCCGCGAGCTGGTGCTGGGCGCCCCGTCGCTGGGCGGACCGTACTCCCGCGCGCCAGACGCCGACACGGTGCTGCGGCGCGCGGCCGCGTGGAAGGCCGAGCGCGGGCTGTACGCGGCGCTCTTGCTGGTGGAGCGCCTCTTCCCCGAGACGGCCGCGGCGGCGGCCCGCCTGAAGCCGTCGCTGTCCCTGCCGGTGCGCGAGCTGCTCGAGCGGCTGGTGGTGGCCCCCAAGGCCGACCTCGATCGCACCCACGCCTTCCGCGGCGAAGAGGCCCTGCGGGCCCTGCTCGCGGGGTGACTTGAGGCCCGTCGCGGGGTAGACGCCCCGGCCGATGCGAATCGCCGTCATCGGCACCGGCTACGTCGGCCTCGTCGCGGGCACCTGCTTCGCCGACGCGGGCCACGAGGTCGCGTGCGTGGACATCGACGCGGGGAAGATCGCCGCCCTGCGCCGCGGGGAGGTGCCGATCTACGAGCCGGGCCTGGCCGAGCTCGTCGCCAAGAACGTGCGCGAGCAGCGCCTCACCTTCTCCACCGAGGTGGGCGAGGGTGTCGCGGGCGCCACGGCCGTCTTCATCGCCGTCGGCACGCCAGGGCTGGCGACCGGCGAGGCCGAGGTGCGCCCGGTGCTGACCGTCGCGAAGGCCGTGGGCCAGGCGCTCACCGGCTACGCGGTGGTGGTGGACAAGAGCACCGTGCCGGTCGGCACCGCCGATCGCGTGCGCGCGGCCATCGCCGCCGAGACGACGCACCCCTTCGACGTGGTGTCGAACCCCGAGTTCCTCAAGGAAGGCGCGGCGCTCGACGACTTCTTGAAGCCCGACCGCGTCATCATCGGCGCGGAGTCGGACCGCGCCCGCAAGGTGATGGAGGAGCTGTACGCGCCCTTCCTCCGCCGCGAGAGGCGGATCCTCTTCATGGACGTGCGCTCGGCCGAGCTGACCAAGTACGCCGCCAACGCCATGCTGGCGACGCGCATCTCCTTCATGAACGACATGGCCGCGCTGTGCGAGCGCGTCGGGGCCGACGTCGAGTGGGTTCGGCAGGGCCTGGGCAGTGACTCGCGCATCGGCGCCGACTTCCTCTACGCGGGCGTGGGCTACGGCGGCAGCTGCTTTCCGAAGGACGTGCGCGCGCTGCTCGCCACCGGCCGCGAGGCGGGCCTCGAGCTGCCGCTGCTCGCCGCGGTGGAGGCCACGAATGAGCGCCAGAAGACGATCCTGGTGGAGAAGGCCGTCAAGCACTTCGGCGACCTCGCCGGGCGGCGCTTCGCGGTGTGGGGGCTGGCGTTCAAGCCGCGCACCGACGACCTGCGCGAGGCGCCTGCGCTGGCGCTCATCGACGCGCTGCTCGCCCGCGGCGCGCAGGTGACGGCCTTCGATCCCGTCGCCGTGCCCAACGCCCGACGCCACTACGGCGAGCGGGTGTCCTTCGCGGCGCTGCCGTACGACGCGCTCGAGGCCGCCGACGCGCTGTTCGTCGTCACCGAGTGGAACGAGTTCCGCGCGCCCGACTTCGCGCGGATGAAGCGCCTGATGAAGGCGCCGGTGGTGTTCGACGGCCGCAACATCTACGCTCCGGCGCCGCTGCGCGAGCTGGGCTTCACGTGGTACGGCGTGGGGCGATCGTGACGACTACGGCCCTCGACCCCCACCGCCCCGCGCTGCCCGTGGCCATGCTTCGGGCGATGCGCCCCAAGCAGTGGACGAAGAACGGCGTGCTGCTGGTGCCGCTGCTCTTCGCCCGCGGGATCTTCGAGAGGGGGCTGCTCGCCCACGCGTTCGCCGCGGTGTTCGCCTTCAGCCTCCTGGCGAGCGGCGTGTATGTCGTCAACGACTGGGTGGACCGCGAGAAGGACCGGCTGCACCCCGAGAAGCGCAAGCGGCCGATCGCCGCGGGCCACCTGGGCTTCGGCGCGGCGATGACGCTGGTGGCGCTGTGCTGGGGTGGCGCCGGCGCGGTGGGCTGGTATGTCGGCACGCCGTTCCTCGGCATCATGGCCGGGTACCTGCTCCTGCAGGTGCTGTACACCGGCGTGTTGAAGAAGCTGGTGATCCTCGACGTGATGGCGATCGCCCTGGGCTTCATCGTGCGCGTGGTGGCGGGCGCGGTGGCGATCAACGTCGAGGTGTCGAACTGGCTGTTCCTCTGCACGCTGCTGGGCGCCGTCTTCCTGGGCTTCGCCAAACGCCGCGCCGAGCTGTCCAGCCTCGAGGACGCGGCGACCGCGCACCGGAGCAACCTGGCCGACTACTCGCTGCCGATGATCGACCAGATGATGAGCATCAGCGCGGCGAGCGCGATCCTCGCGTACGGGCTGTACACCACCGCGCACGAGACGGTGACGCGCGTCGGCAGCGACCGGCTCAAGTACACCGTGCCCTGCGTCGTGTACGGCGTGTTCCGCTACCTCTTCCTCGTGCACAAGCGCGGGGCCGGCGGCGCGCCCGAGAAGGTGCTGCTGGGCGACGTGCCGCTGCAGGCCGACATCGCGCTCTTCCTCGCGATCGCCGCCTGGGCGCTCTACGTCTGACACCCGTCTGAAACCGCGTCAGTCCCCGCTCTCCTCGCGGAAGTGCTCGAGCTGGTGCACCGCGCGGCGGGTGATGACCGCGGTGAGGCCCTGCTGCGAGGCGGCGGCGTCGCGCACCAGGTGAGCGAGCTGGCCGATCTCCCGCAGCCACTCGTGCGCGCGCGGGCCCAGGCCCGAGAAGGACACCGCCAGCACCGGCGGCTCGGGCACGCGGCCCAGCCAGAAGTCGATCAGCTCGAAGCGCTCGGGCGGATCGATCGGATGCAGCCGCTTCACCTCGCGGTCGAGCAGCCGGTTGAGCGCGCTGGGCAGCTTCGCCGCCCACTGGTTCACCGTGAACATCGGCCGCCACGCCCAGTCGGCGCGCGCGATGCCCGCCCGCGGGTTGTAGAGGCCGTTGCCTTCGGTGGTGAGCACCTGGTCCGGCGGGAAGCTGGGCACCGGATCCCACGCGCCGCACATGAGCGACGACAGGCCGACGTGCTTCTTCGGCTGGCCCCAGAAGGCGCGGCGGTAGAGGTCGGCGCGCTCGTCGTCGAAGTACGGGTAGTCGCTGTCCTCCAGCATCAGCGACAGGTGGAAGCTCTCTTCCCACGGCGCGGCGTAGCCGACGTACGGGTGGGACAGCGTCCAGCCCTCGGAGTCGGCGATCCACTCGTAGAAGAGCAGGCGGTAGACGGCCTCGTTCCACCGCTCGTCGTTCATGCCGAAGAAGGTGGCCGAGTTGCCGTGCTCCATGACGAGCTCGAGCAGCACGCGCGTCTCTTCGTCGTTCAGGTGGCGCAGCAGATGCTCGATCGCCGGCACCTTGTCGACCACCCCCAGCTCGAACGCGGGAAAGACGACTTCTCTCAAGAACACGTCGTTGACCGGTCGAATGACGACTTCCATGGCGGCGCGGCCGACAGTGTACCCGCGGCGCCTGAGCGCACCTCGCGCAAAGCCGATGTGGGGAAGCCGCGCACGGCGTTCGCGGACGAGCGGAGGCTGGACAGTGACGGCGCGGCCGCGCTAGCAGGGTGTTGAGAAACGCCGGTCAGCGAGGCCGGCATCGTTGTTCGTGAGATTCATGACTCGTTCGCTTCGTTGCTTCGCGGTCCGTTCGGCCTGCGGACCGCGGTCGGTTGCCGGTTCAG
>JBFMAB010000039.1:0-22871 GCA_040755835.1 Myxococcota bacterium | reverse complement strand
CCGGCGTGCCGCGTCCGCCCGGAGCGCCCGCCGCTGTGCCGGGGCCGCCGCCCGCCGCGGGCATTCCGGGTCCTCCCGGAGCGCCGGGCGTGCCCGGGCCGCCGCCCGGCATCGCCGCGCCCGGAAACCCGGTGCTGCCACAGGCGCCACGCATGACGGTGCCGTACCCCGGGCAGAAACCGTCGCAGCCGAAGCCCGCGGTGGCTGCGCCCGCCGCCGCACCGGCCCCCGCCGCGCCACCGCAGGCGGCTGTGCCCCGACCACCCGTCGTCACCGCCGCCCCGCCCACCGCGGCGCCGCCCGCCTCCAACGCGGCGGTCGAGGCCGAGGTGAAGCAGCTCCAGGCGCTCTTCGCGCAGATGAAGAAGCAGACGTTCTTCGAGGTGCTCGGCGTGAAGAAGGACGCGGACCCCGGCGCGGTGAAGGCCGCCTACTTCAAGCTGGCCAAGAGCTACCACCCGGACACCGTGTCCCCCGGCACGCCCGAGGCGCTCGCCAAGGCCAAGGCCGACATCTTCGCGCTGGTGGGCGAAGCCAACCGGGTGCTGTCGGACCCGAAGCTCAAGGCCGAGTACATCGCCGAGCTCGACGCGGGCGGCACCGGTGAGAAGGTCGACGTCTCGGCGCTCTTCCTGGCCGAAGAGCTCTTCGAGAAGGGGCGCATCCTCGTGAAGGCCCGGAAGTTCTCCGAGGCCGTGAAGATGCTCGACGACGCCATCAAGGCGAACGCCGAGGAAGGCGAGTTCTACGTGTGGCGCGGCTACGCGAAGTTCTTCGGCTTCCCGGACAAGAAACTCGGCCAGACCGAGGCGATGAAGGACATCAACTACGGTCTCAAGAAGAACCCGCATGTCGCCGCGGCGCACTTCTTCATCGGCATGATGGCGAAGCTGAATGGCGACAACGCCGCCGCGAAGAAGGCCTTCCAGCAGTGCGTGAAGATGGACCCCCAGCACATCGACGCGCAGCGCGAGCTGCGCCTGATGAAGTGAGCCCGCCGTGCCCCTGAATGGAAAGCAGCGCCGCCAGCTGCGTGCCCTCGGTCACCACCTCAGCGTCGTGGTGCAGGTCGGCGCCGACGGCGTCACCGACGGCGTCATCTCCGCCATCGAGCAGGCGCTCGCCGACCACGAGCTCATCAAGGTGAAGATCGCCGCCGATCGCGACGAGCGCGCGCTCGCCATCGCGCAACTCGTCTCCGCGACCGGCAGCGAGGTCGCCCAGACGCTGGGCCGTACCGTGCTGTTGTGGAAGAAGCGGAAGAAGAAGTCGAAGATCGAGCTGGTCGATTGACACGTCCGGCGCGGAGCGCCGGCGAAGGAGGGGGACAATGACACCGCAGGGTCAGGCAGGCGTGCCCGCGCAGCAGCCGGGCTGGTTTTCCCGCAACTGGAAGTGGGTGGTGGGCCTGGGGTGCGCGCTGCCACTCCTGTGCTGCGGCGTGTTCAGCATCGGCACGTACTTCACGGTGACCAGGGTGATCCAGGGCACGCCCGTCTTCGCGGAGGCGGTGGCCAAGGCGAACCAGAACCCCGAGGTGACGGCCGCGCTCGGCTCGCCCGTGACGCCCGGCTTCATGCTGCAGGGCAGCGTCAACGAGTCGGGCGGCGGTGGGAGCGCGGAGTTCACGATTCCGCTCGAAGGTCCAAAGGGCAAGGGCTCGATGCAGGTGCGCGCGAGCAAGAAGGGCGGCCAGTGGACGTTCGACTCGCTGACCGCCGACGTCGGCGGGAAGACCGTGGACCTGCTCGCGGGCGATGCCCCGATGCCCAAGCTTCCACCCGGTGGCGGCCCGCCGATGGATGATGGCCCCGCGGACAACGCTCCGCCGACGGACGACGCGCCGCCCGCGGACGACCTGCCGCCGGGCGAGCCGCCGTCCGAGGACTGAAGCGCCGCCTCAGCTCCCGAAGAAGGACACGCCGAGGTGGAGCGTGCCCATCCACTGCCGCTGGAAGGGCGCGCTCGTCACCGCCGCGCCCAGCCAGAAGCGCCCGAGCACCACGCGCAACCCCAGGTCCGCCTGTAGCCACGGCGCGAGCCGCGTCACGCTCGTGTCCAGGGGAGCCACGTGCGTCACGTCGGCGGTCGCGAAGCCCACCGCCACGCCGCCGGTCAGTTGCACCGGGCCCGGCGTGTGGAGGCGCACCTCACCCAGCATGAGCCACGCGCTCGTCGCGCCGGAGAGCGGCGTCAGCGAGGTGACGCGGAAGGACGGCGTGACGAAGCCGAGGAGATCGACGCCGATGCGCCCGGTGAAGGTGGGCTGCGGCGCGCGGACGTCGAAGGCGCCTCCGCCGACCTCCAGCTCGAGCGCGGGCCCGGCCAGCACGGGCACGGCGAACAGCACGGCGGTCAAGGCCACGAGGCGCGTCGCGTTCATGCCCGTTGGTTGCCCGCGCGCCGGAAGGTGATCACTCCGGCGGAGCGAGGGGCCGGGCGAGCACCGGCGCGCGGGGCCCCCGCGGGTCGCGTCCGGCGGCCGTGACGAGGCGAGCGTGGGAGTGCTCGCGTGACGGGGTGCTCCCGTGCGCCGCCGGGGCGCGCCCGGGAGGCGGCGACCGCGCCCGTCCCCGGCCGACCAGCCCGGCCTTACCGCGCCGGGGCCACGGCCTGCCCGGCGAGCCGCGCCGCCTCCGCGAGCCGCTGCAGGAAGCCTGCGTCGAAGTACTGCTTTCGCGATTCACCGCCGCCCGCGCGCGCGACGCCGTCGGGCTCGACGTATCCGAGGTAGCCGTTGGCCAGCGACAGCACGCGCGCCGCGCCGGCTTGCTCGGTCAGCACCTGCGCCGCCTCGGCCGACGGCTCGACGGGTACGAGGAGGACGGTGGTGTGGCCCAGGCGGAGCGCCGACAGCAGCGCCTGCCGCTCGGCGTCGTCGCAGAGCACGTTGTCGACGGCGGCGCGGAAGGGCGCTGGCGCGAGGCGCGTCGCGTCGGGCCGCGGGAGGTCGAAGGCGACGTCGGCCCAGGCGAGCTCGAGCGCCGCGGCGGGCGCAAGAGGCCTCGCGTCCGGCGCCGCGCTGAACTGCGACTCCGCGCTCGCGGAGGCGTCCGCCGCGCGCGGGCTGCCCGTCGCGCCGGTGTTGGAGCCGCCCGTCGCGTCAACCCGTGAGGCGTCCGCCGTGTCGACGCCACGCGCGCCAGCCGCCGCTGCGCCCGTCTGCGAGCCGTCCGTCGTGCCGGCGCTGCGCGAGCCGTCGGTTGCCGCGAGCGACCCGCGCGCCGCGTCCGCCGCCGAGCCGTCCGTTGCGCCGGCGCCGCGCGAGGCGTCCGTCGTGCTGGCGCCGCCCGAGCCATTCTGCGCGCCTTCGCCGGAACCGTCGGCGTCGAGCGCCGCGACGCGCGCCGCGAGCGCGGTGGCGAAGGCCTCCGGCGTCGAGGCCGCCGCGCGGTCCACCGACGCGTTGCCGCCGCCGCCCTGCAGCACGAGCGTGACCGGGCCGCCGTTCGCCTCCTGCGCCGACGCGAGCCGGCCCGGCCAGTCGGGCTCGAGCGCGTCGCCGCGGCGGGGCGCCAGGGCGGGGTGCGCGGAGAAGACGATCCACTGCGCGATGGGCCCGTGCCTGCCGGTGAAGCGCAGGCGCGTCAGCGTCCGCTCGACGACGCGGCCGCTGCGGGCGACGTTGAGCCCCTGCGTCTCGGTGGTGGCGACCTCCAGCTGCGCCGGCGCCAGGCGCGCGGTCGCGTCGGCGACGGCCTGCTTCACCGCCGTGACGATGGCGGCCTCGTCGTCGGCCCGGTAGCTGCCGAGCGCGGCCAGCTCCGACGCGAGGCGGGGATCGTACCCGCCCAGCGACGAGTGCGTGTGCGTCGCGGCGAGCCAGGTGGTGACGCCCGTGGCCTCGCGCACCGCGGCTCGCAGGCCCGCCGTCACCAGCAGCGTGTCGAGCACCACGAGCGCGACGCGCTGGCCGCCCACCTCGACGACGGTGGCGCGCGCCGCGACGTCGAGCGCCGCGCGATCGGCGAGCGAGCGCGGCGGGCCGTAGCCCGCGCGCGTCACGGGGTACCTCGGCACGAAGGGCACCACGGCGGCGCCAACGCGCAACGGCCCCGCGGCCCGGCCGATGCCCACCAGCCCGGGCGGCGACGCGGTCCACTCACCGCAGCGATCGACGGACGCCCAGCCCCAGGCCGCGACGGCCAGCAGCACCACCACCACCAGCGCGCGCAGGAGCCGACGTCGCACGCCGGCCGTCATACGCGGCTTCTCGCCCGCGGCGCTACTTCGTCAGCGCGCGGTAGGTACCGCCCGCGTCGAGCAGCAGGTGGGCCTTGTTCGCCGCGTCGAAGGCGAGGCCGAATACCCTGGCAGCGTTGTTCGTTCCCGAGTCCACCGTGACGAGCAGCGGCGTGGTCGTCTCCGTCCAGGTGCCGGCGCCCGTGCGCTTCGCCAACGTCAGCTTCGCCCCCGGCCCGGAGCCGGTGGCCCACGCGACGTGGAACGCGCCGCTCGAGTCGATGGCGACCGCGTAGTTCGTGGTGGTGCTCCAGGTGGTCGGCATGGTCTCGGCGGTGAAGGCGCCGGCGGCGGGGCGCACGCGGTACGCCGCGTCCGAGAAGACGTGCATGGCGCCGGCCGAGTCGATGCGGAGCTGGCCGCCGGGGTAGTTCGCCATGCCGCTGGCGACCGTCACCCACGTCCAGCTCCCCGACTCGTTCGTCACCACGCCGAAGTCGTAGCGGTACGAGTAGGTCGGCGAGCCGACGTAGTAGGAGCGCGTCGTCAGCACCGCGATGGCGCCCGTCGGCGAGACGGCGGCGTCCACACAGCCCAGCGAGTCGGTGCCCGACGGCCGCGTGTACGCGGTGACGGGGGCGCCCCAACTGCCGCCGGACGGCCGTGTGCGCACCGAGACGGCCGACGTCGAGCACTGCACGAACGCGGCGTTGCCGCTCGCGTCCACCGTGAAGAAGCCGCCCTGAGTGGTGCTCACCTGCGTGGTGCTCCAGGTGGCGCCGCTGCGCGTGGCGAGGTGGGCCCCGGCCTGGCCGCCGATGGTGCCGTTGAGCAGCACCAGCGGGTTGTCGCTGGGGTCCACCGGCAGCCACGACGCGGTGCCCAGCGCGGCGGCGGGGCCCACCGCGGTGGTGGTGGGGCTCCAGCCCAGGGCGGTGCGCGCGCGGTGGAGCGGCGCGAGGTACGAGGAGGAACCCGACTCCACCACCTGCACGGTCGAGCCGGCGCCGAGCACCGCGCGCGACGGCGTCCAGCCGGGCATGGTCGTCTCGGTGAAGGCGCTGCACACGCCCGTGGCCGCGCAGCTGGTGCCGGCGCCGCAGCTGCCGCAGGAGCCCCCGCAGCCGTCGTCGCCGCAAGCCCGCCCGCTGCACACCGGCACGCAGGCGCCGGGCGGCGACAAGAGCCGCCGCGCGGAGGTGTCGACCAACACGTGCCGCGTGCCGCCGGTGTACAGCATCGGCGCGCCGAGGTTGCCGCCCCACGGCACCGGATTGATGAGCTGCTCCCACGCGCCGTTCTTCTGCACGCGGATGACGGGCGTCGTCGTGTACGTGCCCGTCGGGCGCCGCAGGAAGATGGCGGGCGGCCCGTCGACGCGGAAGGCGAGCGGCTGCTCGTTGACGAGCTCCTCGCGGAAGGCGTCGTTGCCGTCCACCGTGCGCAGCCGCCAGGTCGAGGTGCCGGTCATGGGGTTCGCGGCGTTCACGAGGAAGCGCGGCTTGCCGCCCACGACCTGGAAGCTGGGCCGGAGCGCGCTGACGCTGCCGTTGCCCGTCGGCGTGGTGGTGACGGTCCAGCTCGAGCCGCTCTTCGTCGCCACCCAGGTGGTGGGCGAGCCCGGGACCAGCACGGTGGGCGCGCCGTTCACCAGGCGGAGCTCCGTCTCCCAGCCGGTGACGCCGGGGATGACCTCTTCCGTCCACGCGCCGTTGAGGCGGGTCGCCATGCGGATCTCGTTGGTGCCGCTCCCCGAGTCGTATGCGCGGTACGTCACCAACGGCACGCCGGCGGCGGTCACCGCCAGCGACAGCCCGTCGCCCACCTGGCCCACGTTGGCGATGAGCTCCCTGGGCGACCAGCTGCCGCCGTTGCGCATCGCGAAGCGCAGGTCGTCGTTGATGGCGTCGGTGTACGCCACCATCGGCTCGCCGGTGGCGTCGAGCACCACGCGCGCCTCGCAGGTGCCCATGGAACTGTCGACGACCTCTTCCTTCCAGCCCTGGGCGGTGCGCCGGCGCACCTTCACGGAGCCCGAGTCGCAGCCCACCAGCACCGGCTCGCCGTCGGCGTCGATGACGCCGTTGCCGTTGTTCAGCGTGGAGCCGAAGGGCGTGGACTCGAGCGTCCAGCTGCCCGGAATGCACGCGCCGTTGATGCAGCCCTGGCTGCAGTCGACGTCATACGAGGTGTAGCTGCAGACGTTCGCCTGACAGATGCCGAGCGGGAAATACGTGCGCATGCGGTTCGCGCTGGTGCAGGTCGGCGCGGGCGGGCTGTTGCAGGTGACGCCGCCGCACGCCGGCGGGTTGCACACGCCGTTCGCGCAGCCGTTGGTGCACAGCGTGTCGGTGTACGTGTAGCCGCAGGTGCCCCCCGCGCAGGTGCCGGTCGGCGAATAGACGCGCGCCGCGCCGTTGACGCAGGTGCGCGCCGGCGGCGTGGTGCACGACACGCCCGCGCACGGATCGTTCTCGCAGCGGCCGTTGCTGCAGCCGAACTGGCAGGTGGTGTCGGCAGGCGTGTAGCTGCACGCGCCGCCGCTGCACACGCCCGACGGGGCGAAGGTGCGCAGCGTGCTGGGCGTCACGCAGGCCGACGCCGGCGGCGTGGTGCAGGTCACGCCCGCGCAGGGATCGTTCGCGCACGCGCCGTTCGCACAGCCGTACTGGCAGGTGGTGTCCTGCGGTGCATAGCTGCAGGCGCCGCCCGAGCAGCTCCCCGGCGCGGTGAAGGTGCGCAGCGTGGTGGCGTTGACGCAGCTCGCGGCCGGCGGCGCGTTGCACGACACGCCCGCGCAGGGGTTGTTGTTGCACGCGCCGTTCGCGCAGCCGAACTGGCAGGTGGTGTCCTGCGGGAGGTAGCTGCACGCGCCCGCGGCGCAGGCGCCCGGGGTGGCCCAGGTGCGCAGCGTGGTGGGGTTCAGGCAGCTGTTGGCCGGCGGCGTGTTGCAGCTGACGCCCGCGCAGGGATCGTTCGCGCACGCGCCGTTGATGCAGCCGAACTGGCAGGTGGTGTCCTGCGGCGCGTAGGTGCACGCGCCGCCCGAGCAGGTGCCCGTCGACGAGAAGACGCGCAGGGTGGTGGGCGTGATGCAGGCGGCGGCCGGCGGCTGGTTGCAGGTGCGGCCCGCGCACGGATCGTTGTTGCACGCGCCATTCGCGCAGCCGAACGGACAGGTGGCGTCGGTCGGCTGGTAGAGGCAGCTGCCGCCCGAGCAGGTGCCGGCCGTCTGGTAGGTGCGCAGCGTCGTGGCCGACAGGCAGAAGGTGGCCGGCGGCTGGTTGCAGGTGCGGCCGGCGCACGGGTCGTTCACGCACGCGCCGTTGGCGCAGCCGAACTGGCAGGGGACGAGCGACTCCGCGTAGCGGCAGGTGCCCGCCGAGCAGGTGCCGGCCGTCGAGGCCACCACCAGGGTGCTGGCGTCGAAGCAGCGGTTGGCGGGCGGCGTGTTGCAGGTGACGCCCTGGCACGGGTTGTTGAGGCACGCGCCGTTGACGCAGCCGCCGGTGCATGTCTCGGTGCGGGCCGCGTAGCTGCACTGGCCGGCGTTGCAGGTGCCTGACGCTTCGTAGATGCGGATCGTCTGCGCGTCGTCGCAGGCGTTGGGAGGTGGCGAGCCGCAGGTGACGTTGTCGCAGCTCCCGGTACCACCGCCCGAGCCGCCGCCCATCGCGCCGCCGCCGGTGCCGCCGCCGGTCGCGTCCTGCACGCACGCGCCGTCGCGGCACGCCACGTCGCAGCGGCGATCCTGCGGGAGGAAGACGCAGCCGTCGTCGCACTGTGGGCTGACGGTGAACGAGCGCAGCGTCTGCCCGTCGACGCACTCGGCCGGAGGGGTCTCGGCGCACAGCGTGACGCAGGGGTTGAACGACGTCTGGCACGCGGACAGCGCGACCAGGGACAGCGAGGCGGCGACGAGGACGGGGCGCATGGCGTGAGCGAGACCCGCGACGAGGCAGGGAAGTGCAGGACAAGGTGGGCGTGCAGAAAACACGAAAGGCCCGACCCGTTTTCAGGGTCGAGCCCGTTCGTCCGCTGCAGCGCCGGCCCGGTCAGCGGCGCGAGCGGTCCAAGAGGTTGGTTACTTCTTGCTCTTCTTCTTCGCAGGGCCCTTCTTGGCCGGCTTCGGGGCCTCGGGGGCGGCGGCGGCGACGTCCTGGCCTTCGGGCGCGGCGTCGTCGGCGGCGATGGGGTCGGCGACCTGCGTGTCACCACCGGCCACGGGCGCGGCGGCAGGCGCGGCGCTGAGGCTCTTGATGTGGAAGTCGTAGGAGAAGCCGCCCTTGACCATGTAGCCGTCGCCCGGCTTCACGACGAGCGTGTACGTGCCGGCCTTCGCGTCGACGGTGGCCTTCACGTTCATGCCCACACCGCCCTCGACGTCGGCGACCACGTTGCCCTGCGCGTCCTTGACGATGAGCTGGGGATCGAACGCGACCTTCTTCGCCGGCGCGATGACCTCGAGCTCGTACTGGCCCGGCTGGGTGACGGTCCAGGTGTAGTCTTCACCCGACTTCGACGAGACGTTGTCGTGGCACAGCAGGCGCTCGTTGGTCATCTGGGACGGGCACGAGGCGCCAGCCGCGTTCGGGTCGGCCTTCGGGCCGAAGATCATCAGGGGAATCGACAGGACCGCCGCGGCGCCGCCACCGATGAACGAGAACTTCTTCTTCTTCTGGATGCTGCCGAGCAGCCCCTCGCGGCCCTTGCTCGACGCCATCATCGAGCGCCAACCCGGCTTGGTCAGCTTCGCGCCTTCCAGCTTGCCGAGGACGAACAGGTTGCCCTCGACCGGCACGTACTTCTCGGTGGCCTTGAA
This sequence comes from Myxococcota bacterium, assembly GCA_040755835.1. GTDB lineage: Bacteria > Myxococcota > Myxococcia > Myxococcales > Myxococcaceae > JADLDB01. The sequence goes on along the minus strand of JBFMAB010000039.1, from coordinate 13,867 downwards.
GCCGATCGTCCAGCCGTTGTTCGAGCCGATCGCCGGCACGTCATAGGTGTACTCACCGAACTGGATGTTCGACGCCCAGCTGCGGCCGTTGAGCTCCTTCTTGTAGCCGTCCTTCATGTTGTCGAAGTCGGCGCCCTTGGTGACGTCGATCTCGACCTGGCCGGAGCCGTCGTCGAGCGCGAACACCGTACCGCCCTTGATGGTGTCGAGCGTCTCGGTGCCCTTCACCGTCTTGGTGCCGTCCTGGGTGGTCTCGGTCTTCTCGTAGATGCGCTCGATCTTGAGCTCGTAGTACAGGCACGGCGTCTTCGACGCGGGGGAGAGCAGCGGCTGCGCCGGAGCGACGACCTTGCCCTCGGTCGACATGGCGCCCTTCGGGTCCTTCGACGTCGGGTTCTTCGCGATGTCACCGGTCTTCTTGAACGGCGCCGCGAGGATCCGCTTCCCCTTGAAGTGCTGCATGAGACCGAAGGCGAGGACGCCGAGGCCGACGATAAGCAACAAAACACCCATCTGGACGCTCCAGTGTGAAAGCCGCGCGCGGCGGCGAGTTGTGTTGAGAACCGGGGTCCGCCCCCCGTGTGCGGTGGAGAAACCCACCACCCCCCGGAGGTGTGCAGCGAATGTCGCGCGGCAAATCGCTCGCGGCGGCGAGGAGTTACGGGCGCGGGCCCTGGGGAAGCGACGGAAATCGCGGCCCGCCGCGCGCTCGCGGGGCTGAGTTTTCCGCGCGTCACGACGTACGTGGCGGCCATGCGCTCGCCCCCCTGTCGGTGGTCGTCGTCCTGTCCGCAGCAAGCTGCTTTCACCCGGTCGAGGACGGCGCGAGCTCCCCGTTCGACGAATGGTGCGTGACGCGGGAAGACTTCTTCCTCTGTGATGGCCAGGCGGGTCAGCTGTGCCGCCCGGGGCTGACGTGCGTCGACGGCCAATGCGTTGCGCCGCTCGCGGTGGGTACCGCGTGCGACGCCGGCCCCTGTGTCTTCGGAACGGTGTGCGTCGCGGGGCGAGGCGTGCGCGTCGCAGCTCTTCGCGGTCGGCGCGGGCGCCCCGCCGTGTCAGCTCGGGCTGGCCTGCCGCGCGGGCGTCTGCGGTGACGCGCTGCGCTCGGGCGAGTCGTGCCGCGAGGAGCCAAACCGGTGCGGGGGTGGAACACGCTGCTCGCTGTCCACCTTCCTTCTGCCAGCAGCTGGGCGGCACCCCTGGCCGACTGCGATCGCCTCGCCTGCATCGACGGCGTGTGCAGCCGGGGCGTGTCCGAGGGCGCGCCGTGCGACGCGGCCCACCCCTGCGTGCCCGGGCTCGCGTGCACGGACGGCGTCTGCGCCGCACGCATGTGCCGGTGACGGGCGCTCAATACGACCAGGGGAAGCGCCCGAAGTCACGCTTGCGCTTCTGGACGAACGCGTCGCGCCCTTCCTTCGCCTCCTCGGTGCCATACGCGAGCCGCGTCGCCTCGCCGGCGAACAGCTGCTGGCCCACCAGACCCTCGTCGGGGAGGTTGAAGCCGTACTTGAGCATCTTCATCGCGGTGGGGCTCTTCGAGTTGATCTCCCGGCCCCACGACAGCGCGAACTCCTCGAGGTCGGCGTGCGGCACCACCGCGTTCACCATGCCCATCTCGAAGGCCTCCTGCGCGGAGTAGTTCTTCCCGATGAAGAAGATCTCCCGCGCGCGCTTCTGGCCGACCTGCCGCGCGAGCAGCGCCGAGCCGTAGCCCGAGTCGAACGACGCCACGTCGGGATCCGTCTGCTTGAAGACGGCGTGCTCCTTCGACGCGATGGTGAGGTCGCACACCACGTGCAGCGAGTGGCCGCCGCCGACCGCCCAGCCGGGCACCACGGCGATCACCACCTTTGGCAGGAAACGGATCTGCCGCTGCACCTCGAGGATGTGCAGGCGTCCCAGCCCCGCCGGGTCGAGCTCGCGATCGCCGGCCTCGTACTGGTAGCCGTCCTTCCCGCGGATGCGCTGGTCGCCGCCGGAGCAGAACGCCCAGCCGCCGTCCTTCGGGCTGGGGCCGTTGCCGGTGATGAGCACGCAGCCCACGTCCGTCATGAAGCGCGTCTGCTCGAGCGCGCGGTACAGCTCGTCGACGGTGCGGGGGCGGAACGCGTTGCGCACCTCGGGCCGGTTGAAGGCGATGCGCACGGTGCCCTGGTCAACCGCGCGGTGGAAGGTGAGGTCCTTGAAGGCGGCGCCCTCGACGGGACGCCAGCGCTCGGGGCGGAATGGAGACGCGGTGCTCATGGGCGCCTCGTCGCACGAGGCCGGTCCGTCGCCAAGCACGGAAAGGGCGGGCCGTCCTCTCATGGCGACCCCCGTCCCGCGCGCGGTACGCGGCCCCGCTGCGGGTCCAGTGGTGTGCCCGACTTGCGTAGGCATCGCGATTGCGGGGAGGCCCGCTCAACCACCAACCAGGGAGGCACTGTGGGAGACCGAGCGATTCGGGGAAGCGACGGACTGGGCATGGGCTCGCTGCACTTCGAGAGCGTCGACGCGAACTCGAAGGCGACGGAGCAGTACACCGAGCGGCGCGTCGTCGACGGGCAGACCGTCTTCCTGAGTCCGGAGGGCGCGGAGAAGCTCGACAGCCTGGAGCGCGGGCAGCTCTCCGTCGCCGTGAACGGCACCAGCTGGGACCGGCTCAAGGCCGCGATCGACGAGTTCCTGGGACGCTGACGAAATGGCCATCCTCGAACGGACCTTCGACCGCCGCTCGCCCTCGGTACAGCGCGAGCTCGCAGCCTTTCGGGAGGAGCTGCGCGCGCTCGAGTGGCGGGTGGCCCCGGCGGCGCTCGTCACGCACACCGCGCGGGCCGGCGAGCTGCTCCGCATCACCGTCGTGAGCGCCGAGCGCCGCGCGGGCTCTCCGGGCGGCAGCACCGTCGAGGCGTGGCGGCCGTACTGACGCCTCTCCCCGGGTTCCGCAGCCTGCGCTACGCCACGCGCTTCCGCGTCACCTCGACGACCTCGCGCACGCCGTCGAGGCGCGGGCCCGGGGTCGTCTCGTTCGCGCCCTCGAGCTGCCACGCGCGCATCCACTTGCTCACCCTGGCGAAGCGCCCGGTGGGCGTGCGCTCGACGATGAGCCCGTCCATGGCGCGCGCGGCGGTGCGTCGAACGCCGTGTGGCTCGGGCCCATGCCGTGCCCGACTTCTGGCCGACGGTCCCCGGCGGATTCGAGGCGCCCGCGCCGTTTCCTCGCCCGCAGCGGCGCGGCGCGTCGCGGCCCGCTTGTGCCACGCGGCGTTCCGCTGCAACCTGCCGCGCGATGAGGCGACGTATGAGCTGGTGGATCGTCCGGGCGCTGTTCATCTTCTCCGTCGCAGCGCCGCTCGCCGCGTCCGCGCAGGACGTGCGGAACGGCCGGGACGTGTACGGCCCGTGCGCGTCGTGCCACGGCGCCAACGGCGAGGGCGGGAAGGGCGGCGAGTACCCGCGCCTCGCCGGGCAGCCGGCGTCCTTCATCGTCGAGTCGCTCAAGGCCTTCCAGAAGCGCAAGCGGATGAACATCCCCATGTTCCCGTACACCGAGCCGCGCGAGCTGTCGGAGCGGGACATGGAGGACGTCGCCGCGTTCCTGGTGCTCATCGAGCTGCCGACGAAGCCGCCGGAGTTCAAGGAGACCGACAGCGCGCTCGATCGCCTGCTCGCGATGGAGCGCGTCCTCGTCGTGCCGCGCGTCGACGGCGACGTCGCGAAGGGCGAGGCGCTGTGGGGCAGGAAGTGCGCGAAGTGCCACGGCGACGGCGGGCTCGGGAAGGAGTCGCGCAGCGCGCCGAGGCTCGTCGGCCAGTACCCCGCCTACCTCCAGCGGCGCTTCGAGGAGCTGCAGAAGCAGGCGCGCGGGCCGAAGGGGGACGATCTGATGAACGGCGCGCTGAAGGAGCTCTCTGGGGAAGACTTCACCAACGTGCTCGCGTGGCTCACCTCCATCCAGGACGCGTCCGGTGGCACCGCGCCGGCGCCTGGCGCGGAGGACGCGCCGGCCGGGGCCCCCGTCCCCGACGCGTCGCCCTGAAGCGTGCGTCGGCCCGTCGGGCGCTGAGTCCATGCCGTCCTGCGCGCCCCCGTCACGGCGGTGTGGGCCCCGGCAACGCGGTCGGCTGCGCGGCGCCCTCTGGGCGGAATGGTGGTGTCGTCCGCGACGGCGGCTACTGGCAGCTGCAGCGACCGGCAGTGCAGCGGCCGAGCTCCTCGAGCGATTTGCCGGCGACGCACGCGGGGCAGGGCGACTCGACGAAGGTGCCGGCGTCGGTGAGGTCGGACCAATAGCAGCCGATGAGGCGCCCGTCGTAGTTGCAGCTCCCGAAGGTGTCGGCGAAGCGCGGGCACGGCCAGCCTGTCTGCGCGCCCTTCCAGTCGCACTTCTGGCCCGAGCAGCTGGGGCACGGGAAGCCGATCCACTGACCGCCTTCGCAGATCAGGACCGTCGAGGCGCCGGCGCACGCCATGGCGCCGGGGGTGGAGCAGGGTGAGCCCGCGGCGGGACCGCAGGCGGTCAACACGACGGCGCCGAGGAGCAGGGTCATTCGCATGGGGGCTCCTCGTAGCAGCAGATCGGCGGCGCGTCGCCCGCGCTCAGCAGCGGGTCCGTCCGTCGCAGGCGAGCAGCAGCGCGACGAAGAGCGCGACCACGACGAGCGCGTAGAGGAGCGGCAGCCCACCGGCGATGACGGCCGCGCGGTACCGCTTGCGCCCCCCACACACACGAAGGCCGCGATGCCGCCCGCGAAGGCCGTGGCTCCGTAGGTCCAGATGGACCAGGCGAGCGCCATGAGGCTGCGGTTGTGCTCCGAGCCCGGCGCGTCGAAGAGAGAGACGCTGATGAAGAGGCCGATGGGCCAGGAAAGCAGCGAGGCCGCCGCCACCCCCGCCGTCACCAGCGCGACGACGCGGAGCCTGTCCGGCCCGGAGGTGCACCTCGAGACCGGTGCGTCGCACGTGCTGGAGCCGCTCGGCCAGCCGGACGGCCTGCCGTAGAAACGACCGCGCCCGGGTTCCCCATGAGGGGAGCCCGGGCGGCCGTCACTTCAGGTCCGCGGAGGTGCGCTTCAGTCCGCCAGGTTCTTGTTCGACCGCTTGATGCTCGGCGCCGGGGCCGGGGCGGCGCGGGCCGGGGCCGGGGCCGCCTTCGGCTGCGGCGACTTCGCCTTCGCGACCGTCTTCGCCTTCGGGGCCGGCTTCGGGGCGGCGATCTTCGCCGGGGCCTTCTTCGCCGGAGCCGCCTTCGCGGGTGCCTTGGCGGCCTTCTGCGACGGCGAGCCATTCACCGGCTTCGCTTCCCAGTCGAGCAGCGCAGTGGACACCTTCTCGTCGAACGAGCCTTCCCACTTGAAGTCGTCCTGGTCGGACAGCTTCAGCTTGTCGAAGCCCTTCACCGCGACGGACGAAGTGTACGTCTTGTTCGTGTCGTGGTGCTGCGCGGTGAAGGCGAGCTCGCAGCTGTCCTTCGCGTCGCAGGTCAGCCTGGTGAAGGTGAAGCTGAACTCGCCCTCGTTGTAGGTGTCCGGCGCGAGCGCGTTCAGGGAGTCGACGCGCTCGGCCAGCTCGTCGGCGCTGTAGGCGCCGGCCTCGGCGGGAGCGGCCTCGGCGGCGGGAGCGGCCTCACCCTCGGCGGCGGCCACCGGCGCAGCGGCGGGCGCGGCGTTCAGGCTGCGGATCTCGAGCTCGTACGAGAAGCCGCCCTTCACCATGTACTCGTCGCCCGGCTTGACCGTGATGGTGTACGTGCCGGCCTTCACCTCGACGGACGCCTTCGCGTTCAGCCCCACGCCACCCTCGACGTCGGCGACCACCTCGCCCTGCGCGTCCTTCACGATGATCTGCGGATCGAACGCGACCTTCTTCGCGGGGGCGAACACCTCGAGCTCGTACTGGCCCGGCTTCGTCACCGTCCAGGTGTACTTCTCACCGGACACGCTGCTCACCGAGTCGTTGCACCGGCCGCGGGCGTCGGTCAGCTGCGACTCGCAGAAGTACGACGGCGCGTTCGGGTCGGCCTTCGGCCCGAAGATCATCAGGGGAATCGACAGGACCGCCGCGGCGCCGCCACCGATGAACGAGAACTTCTTCTTCTTCTGGATGCTGCCGAGCAGGCCCTCGCGGCCCTTGCTCGACGCCACCATCGAGCGCCAGCCCGGCTTGACCAGCTTCGCGCCCTCGAGCTTGCCGAGGACGAAGAGGTTGCCTTCGACCGGCACGTACTTCTCGGTCGCCTTGAAGCCGATCGTCCAGCCCTTGTCCGAGCCGATGACGGGCACGTCATAGGAGTACTCGCCGAACTGCACGTTGGAGCTGCCGCCCCAGCCGTTGAGCTCCTTCTTGTAGCCGTCCTTCATGTTGTCGAAGTCGGCACCCTTGCTGACGTCGATCTCCAGCCGCCCGGAGCCGTCATCGAGCGCGAAGACGGTGCCGCCCTTGATGGTGTCGAGCGTCTCGGTGCCCTTGACCGTCTTGGTGCCGTCCTGGGTGGTCTCGGTCTTCTCGTAGATGCGCTCGATCTTGAGCTCGTAGTACAGGCACGGCGTCTTCGACGCGGGCGACAGCAGAGGCTGCGCGGGCGCCAGCACCTTGCCCTCGGTCGACATCGCGCCCTTCGGGTCCTCGGACACCGGGTTCCTGGCGATGTCCCCCGTCTTCTTGAAGGGCGCCGCCAAAATCCGCTTGCCCTTGAGGTGCTGCATCAGGCCGAAGGCCAGGATTCCCAAACCGACGATCAACAACAGCATGCCCATGTGACTGCTCCCGTGATGCCGCGTCCCGCGGCGAGTGAATTGCGGTGCAACCCGTTGCGCGGGAGAAACCCACCACCCACTCCGGGTGTGCAGGCCTTTTCGAGGCTGAATTCCCGAACGACGCCGGCTGGTTGCGAAGGTCGCTCGGAAAGCGGAAAGCGCCTCCATTCGTTCAGGGGAAGCGGTGGAAGTCGCGCGGGCGCATCTGGCGAAGGCGTCCCGGCCGCAGTCGAGCGCCACCTCTTCCAGCCCGGCGTGCGGCCCCACCGCGTTCACCATGTCCAGCGCGAGGGCCTGCTGCGCGGAGGAGTCCTTGCCGGGGAAGAAGATCTCTCGCGCCCGTTCAGAAGAAGCCCATCACGCCCGCGGCGACGCCCGGGTAGGCGTACCACTGGAGCCGCGTGCCGGCGTCGTCCTGGATGGTGACGCCGGTGAAGGCGAGGTCGCCGTCGACGCTCAAGGCCACGCGCTCGGTGAAGTGGAAGCGCAGGAAGAGCCGCGGTGCGGCGGTGAGCGCCAGCGACGAGGCGCGGTTGCCGTACAGCTGTGAGAGGAAGCCCACGCCGGCCTCGACCCCCAGGCCCAGCTCGAGGCGCCACCAGGACGCCGACGCGCGGCAGCCGACGCGCAGCTGCGCGCCACCCTCGTTGACGGCCTCCTGCCCCGGCGGGGCGCCGTCGAAGCTCATCTCGCCCAGCGCCAACAGGTGCAGCGTGCCCTGGAAACGCACCGGGCCGGCGGCGCCGAAGCGCGCCGTCAGCGGCTCGAAGCCGATGCGCAGCTGCCACTTCGGCGACGGGTTCGTCGCCGGGTCCGCGAGGATGCGGCCGGTGCCGCCGAGCGACACGCCGAAGCCGAGCGACGGCGGCGCGGGCTGCGCCTCGACGGCGCGCACCACCGCGGGCCCGCCCTTGGCGGCCACCAGCACCGACGACGCCACCGGCGTAAGCTCGTCCAGGCTCACCGCGTGCGTCATCCCCTCGGTCAGCTTCACGCGGCCGCCAAACGCCTGCCCGCCCTTGAAGAGGCGCACGCCGTACTCGCCGGGCGACAGCGCCACCTCACGCGCGGGGCCGGCCGGCACCTCCACCACCACCTGGTCGCGGGCGAGGTCCACCACCAGCGCGCGCTCGGCCTGCGGCAGCACCAGCGCGGCCGACGGTTTGAGCAGCGTGGCCAGCACCAGCTCGCCCTGGCCCGACAGGCGGTAGTCGTAGTTCGGGTGCTGCGCGCCCACCGGCAGCATCGCCGTGGCGCTCACGGTGCGGTCGTACGCGTAGCGGTACGCCTCGGCGAGCGTCACCAGCTTGTCGCCCGACGTGTCGGCTGCGCCTCGCAGGCCCGAGATGAGGTTGTGGGTGAAGTAGCTGCCCATCACCTCGTTCGACTCGAGCGCCGCCTCGTCCGCCGCGCTCGAGGTGATGAACGCCTCGCCGGTGGCCTGCAGCGTGTCCGCGAGGCGGATGGTGAAGGCGTCGGCCGGCTTGCCGCCCTTCTCGCGCAGGCCCGCGCCCGAGCGGCACGCGTCGACGATGGCGAGGCGCACGTCGGCCCCGGTGCCGCCGAGCAGCGCCTTGAGGCGCGCGTACGCCAGCTTCTCCCGGCCGAGCTCGATCGCCTCGCCGTCGGAGTGCCCCGAGAAATAGAAGAGCACCACGCTGCGCACGTCGGGGCTCCTCTTGAAGAGAGCGACGCGCTCCTTCGCGTCGGCGATCGCCTGCTCGAGCTCGGTGACGCCGCGGCCCTGCAGCAGCAGCACGTTCTCGGGCGTGACGTCGCCCAGCTCGACCAGCACGCGCGCCATCTTCCCCGCGTCGCTCTCGGCGAAGCGCAGGGGCGGCATGTCGCCGGTGCCGGCGTTGTTGCCCACGACGATGGCGATGCGCCGCGTCTCGGCGAGCGCGCCGCTCGCGAGCAGCGTCACCGAGAGAGCCAGCGCGCCCACCAGCCGGGCCGAGTGGGCGCCGGTGTGGACGAAGCGTCTCACGGCGCCTTCTGGAATTCCCAGACCAGCACGCGGGCGTTGGGCAGCTTCGGCGCCGCCGGGTCGGCCTTCATCGCCGCCTCGACGTCGGTGGCCTTCACCGGCGCGTCGGAGAACACCGCGACGACGTGCTCGGTGCCCAGCGTCTCGTCCAGCTCCACGGAGCCCGGGAGCTCGAGCTTCTTCGGCAGCGAGCCCGCCAGCCGCGTCGACTCGCTCGCGCCGAACGGGTGGTACACGGTGAAGGCGCCGGCGCCGTCCTTCGACGCGATGAGCAGGTACTGCGAGCCCGCCGGGTTCACCACGAAGCGAAGGCGGTCCTTCGGCTTGAGCTCGGCGCCCGGCTTCACCGGGAACTGGGTCTCACCGCGCTGCGCGACGATCTCCATCGACGGCGCGGCGCCCTTGAGGCCGATGTAGAGCTCGTCTTCCGTCTGCGTCCCGGGCCCGGTCGCGGTGATGACGCCGAACACCGCCGCCGCCGCCAGACCCACCGCCGGCAGGAGGATCGCGAGGCGGATGCGCTCGAAGAAGCCGGCCCCGCCGCGCTCCTTCTCGAGGCGCGCTTCCACCTTCGGCAGCGTGCGCGCGAAGACGAACTGCTCGAACTTCTGCTTGTCCTCGTTCAGCTCGCGCCAGCGGGTGCGGCACGACTCGCAGGAGTCCAGGTGCGCCTTGGCCTCGTTGGCCTCTCGGGCGTCCAGCGCGGACAAGAGGAGGAGATCGATGGTCTCGGAAGAGAGGTGGCCCCGCGTGTTCATGCGGCGTCTCCTTCGCGGGTGAGAAACTTGCGGCTGCGCTCGGTGAACTCCTGCAGCCGGTTGATGACCGTGCGCCGCGAGATGCCCAGCGTCCTGGCGACCTGCTCCTGCTCCATGCCGTCGACGTAGTAGAGGACGGCGGCGGCCCGCAGCTTCTCGGGCGCGCGCGACACCAGCTTCATCGCGAGGTCCCGGTCCATCAGCTCGGGCTCCGGGTGGTCGCCGGACGCCTCGGGGAGGTCGGACGGCGCCGTCGGCTCGGCCTGGCGGCTGCGATCGCGGATCTGGTTGAGGCAGTAGTTGGTGCTGATCCGGTAGATCCACGCCAGCGCCGCCGCGTCGTCGGGAGCACTCTCGATGTGGCGCAGCACGCGCACGAAGACCTCCTGCGTGGCGTCCTCCGCGAGCGCGTCGTCCCTCAAGAGACGACGACACCGCGAATAGATCGCCGGACCATACTTCCGGTACAGGCTGCTCACCCGTCCGCTCGTGTCGACCCCGCCGGGAGGCACCGTGTGCAACCTTTCTGCGAGAACCTTCCGCCCCGTACGACGCGTCGCGTCCTACCACACCGGGAGAGGCACGCGTGGATCCGCGCCGGTACTTCGGCTACACGCCCGAACGACCCGCAACCACAGGACAACTCTACGCATGTGTGGCGTCTTCGGCATCTTCGGCCATGAGGAAGCGGCGAACCTGACCTACCTGGGCCTGCACGCGCTGCAGCACCGGGGGCAGGAGTCGGCGGGCATCGTGGCGTCGGACGGCCACACCCTGAAATTGCACCGGGCGATGGGTCTGGTGGCGGACATCTTCACGGCGCCCGTCCTCGAGGGACTGCCGGGCAAGGCGGCGATCGGCCAGGTGCGGTACTCGACGGCCGGCGGCAGCCACGTGCGCAACGCGCAGCCGTTCCTGGTCAGCTTCTCGGGCGGACAGATGGCGGTGGCGCACAACGGCAACTTCGTGAACGCCGACGCGACGCGCAAGGGGCTCGAGCAGTCCGGCGCCATCTTCCAGTCCGATGCGGACACCGAGAACGTCATCCACTTCATCGCGCGCTCGAAGGCGACGACCTTCGAAGGCCGGGTGGTGGACGCGCTGCGGCACCTCGACGGCGCGTTCTCGATGGTCTTCCTGAACGACGGGCAGCTCATCGCGGTGCGCGACGCGATCGGCTTCCGGCCGCTGGTGCTGGGGCGGCTGAAGAACGCGTACGTGGTGGCGAGCGAGACGACGGCGCTGGATCTGATCGAGGCCGAGTTCCTGCGCGAGCTCGAGCCGGGCGAGCTGCTCGTCATCGACGAGAACGGGCTCAAGTCCAGCTTTCCGCTGGAGAAGCGGCCGCCGGGGCGCTGCGTGTTCGAGCTGGTGTACTTCGCGCGGCCCGACTCGCGGGTGTTCGGCCAGAGCGTGTTCGAGGTGCGGAAGAACCTCGGCCGCCAGCTCGCGAGGGAGCAGCCGATCGATGCCGACGTGGTCATCGCGGTGCCGGACTCCGGCGTGCCGGCGGCGATCGGCTACGCGGAGCAGAGCGGCATTCGCTACGACCTGGGGCTCATCCGCAGCCACTACGTGGGCCGCACCTTCATCGAGCCGCAGCAGTCGATCCGCCACTTCGGCGTGAAGCTGAAGCTCGCGCCGGTGGTGTCGACGCTCGCGGGCAAGCGCGTCGTGGTGGTGGACGACTCCATCGTCCGCGGCACGACGAGCCGGAAAATCGTGAAGATGCTGCGGGGCGCCGGTGCGAAGGAAGTGCACCTGCGCATCTCGAGCCCGCCGACCGCGTGGCCGTGCTTCTACGGCATCGACACGCCGAGCCGGCAGGAGCTGATCGCCGCGTCGCACACCGTCGACGAGATCGCCCGGTACGTGACGGCGGATTCGCTGGGCTACCTGTCGCTGGGCGGGCTCCACGCGGCGGCGGGAGATCCCGAAGGCCGCTCGTTCTGCTCCGCGTGTTTCAGCGGGAAGTACCCGACGCCGCTGGCGACGTGACCCGGCAACGAAGGCGCTCTTCGCCAGGAACGTGCCCGTTTCGAGCCCGAGGAGAAGATCGCGGGTGGTCCGGGGCGGCGTCCGTTTCCCGAGCGAGCCCACGGGAATTCATCCCTGGGTGCGCTCCGGCAGCGGCTTCCCGTCGACGAAGTCCTGCAGGTCGAAAGGCAGCGGCGACTCGAACTCCACCCGTTGCCGCGTCGTCGGGTGGAAGAAGGCCAGGTACGCCGCGTGGAGCGCGTGCCGCTCGAGGCGAAGGCGCTCCCAGGCTTCGGGCTCGAGGCAGCGCTTCGAGAAGCGATCGAAGTAGCCCGGGTCCGGCCCGTACATCTTGTCGCCGACGAGCGGGTAGCCCGCGAACTGCGCGTGAATGCGGATCTGGTGCTGCCGGCCCGTCTCCGGGAAGCAGCGCAGCACCGCGAACGTCCCGCCGTCGCGCTCGAAGCGACGCAGGACGCGGAAGCGCGTCTTCGCCGGCTTGCCCACCGCGCGATCGATGCGCACCGCGATGCGGATGCGCTCGGTGCCTTCGGCGATGGGCGCGTCCACCTCGAACTCGTCCTGCGCGGGCCAGCCCTCGACGATCGCGAGGTACTGCTTTTCCACCTCGCCGTCCTTGAAGGCCTTCACCAGCCGCTGGCAGGCCTCGAGCGTGCGGCCGCACACCACCAGCCCGCTCGTCTCGCGGTCGAGCCGGTGCGCCGGGTCTGCGCGGAAGTCCTTCCCGTGCTTCACCGCGAGCTGCGAGACGAGCGTGCCGTGGTGGTAACGCGCCGTCGGGTGGATCGGCAGGCCCGCCGGCTTGTCCACGACGAGGATCGCGTCGTCGAGGTGCACTTCCGTCAGCGCCTCCGGCGGCGGCACCTTCGGCTCGTGCAGCATCCGCCGCCGCAGCTGGAACGTGAGCCCCGGCCACACCAGCGTCGAGGGCTTGAGCTTCCGCTCGGAGACGAGATCCTTCTCGATGAAGCCCTGCACGCGCGTGCGCGAGGCCCGCTTGATCTTCTCGCAGAGGTATTTGTCCAGCCGCCACCCGGCGTAGTTCGCCTCGACGGTGTAGCTCATCAACACCAGGTCGCTCGCCGGCGGCGCCTCGCCGTCGGGCCAGAAGCCCGCCTCGTCCTCGAGGTCCTCCGGATCCACCGAACCGGACGGCTGTTGCTCGACTGGGGCCATGCCTCCGGTATGTTCCACGGATGACCTCCGTCGTGCCAGCCCTGCTGGCATTCCTCGCCGCCGCGCCAGGCCCGGTGGCCATCGTGGACGTCGACGCGCCGGACCTGATGATGGGTCTGGGCGCGCAGGTGACGCGCTCCATCGTGCAGGCCGCCGAGGCGCAGAAGCTCCCGCTCGTCCCGCCCGAGCTGCTCCGCGCGAAGCTCGACGGCAAGAAGTACGACGAGCTCAAGAAGTGCGCGGGCAACGTGGCCTGCGCCGCGCAGCTGCTCGAAGGCTCCGGCGCCAGCCGCGCGGTGCTGGGCAGGCTGGACCGCGACGAGAAGCACTACATCCTCAAGCTGTGGCTGATGGACTTGAAAGACCTCGCGGTCATCGCCGACGTCGACCGCGCCATCCTCATCGCCGCGCGCCGCTTCCAGAAGGACGTGGACCAGGCGGTGCCGCCGCTGCTGCGCGGCGAGCGCGAGGCGCGCGGCAAGCTGACCATCACGTCCAACCTCGCCGACGCGCAGGTGACGGTCAACGGCGACTTCGTCGGCGTCACGCCCGTCACGCTCACGCTCAAGCCCGGCAAGTACGAGGTGCGCCTCGAGCGGAACAAGTATCTGTCCATCGTGCGGCTCCTCAACGTCGAGCCGAACCAGGAGACCGTGGAGAGCTTCAAGCTGCTGCTCAAGCCCGGTGAGATCCCCGACGAACAGGTGGTGCCCGGCCTCGCGAAGAAGGACGGCGCGGCCGGCCCCGACAGCCAGGTGCGCCTGTCCTGGTACACGTGGACGTCGGGCGCCGTCGCCGTCGCCGCCGGCGGCGTGGGCCTGTACTTCGGCCTCACCGCGCGCTCGCAGGAGAGGAAGCTGCTCGAGGGCTACGACGCCGAAACCATGGTGTACCAGGGCACGCGCCAGCAGGCGCTCGACGCCCAGCGCAACGCCGTGGCGGCGAACGTCGCGTTCGGCGTCGCCGGCGCCGCGGCGATCGCCACCGTCGTCTTCATCGTCCTCGACGTGAAGAACCCCGTGCCCGTCGACGTGGCGCCCGTCGCGAGCCCCGACGGCGCCGGCGTCGCGGTGGGAGGCCGCTTCTAGCAGGGTGTTGAGAAACGCCGGTCAGCGAGGCCGGCATCGTTGTTCGTGAGATTCATGACTCGTTCGCTTCGTTGCTTCGCGGTCCGTTCGGCCTGCGGACCGCGGTCGGTTGCCGGTTCA
>JBFMAB010000038.1:0-48059 GCA_040755835.1 Myxococcota bacterium | reverse complement strand
GTCGGTGGGCCGCCATATCGCAGCCACCTCTCCGCGCCTCTCCTCGCGCCCGCAGCGGTGGTCAGCTTCTTCAACCCCGCCGGGCACCCATCAACTGGACGCTCCTGCGGCGACGATGCGCTGCGCCTGACACCGTCAGCCCTTCGCCTTCGGCGTCAGCCGGTTCACCAGCCGCTCGATGCGCCCGCGATCGGCGTCCGTCAGATCCAGAAACTGCACGCCCATGCCCAGCTCCTTGGCGCTGACGATCTCGCCGTCGCAGGCGATCTCCTGCGCGTCGCCGGGCAGGGTGAACTTGAGCGTCACCCGCGTGCCGAGCGGCAGCGGGATCGTCTGGGCGAAGAAGGCGCCGCCGACCGACAGGTTCGAGGCGCGCTGGTAGTACAGCTCGCCGTCGCGCTCGGCCTCGATCCAGAGATCGACCGGCACGCGCTGCTCCCTGCGCTTCTCTTTGCCCGGTTTCCCCGCGGACATGGCGAACGGTCATCGCTTATGCCACGACTCGACTTGCGTTAGGAAGCGGACATGGCGCGCATCCTCGTCATCGAAGACGAGCAGGACCTCGGCACGCTGCTCGACTACAACTTGAAGGCCGACGGCCACGAGGCCGAGGTCGTGCGCACCGGGGCGGCTGGCGTCGGCCGGGTGAAGACGTTCAAGCCGGACCTGGTGCTGCTCGATCTCATGCTGCCCGACATCGCGGGCAGCGAGGTGGCGCGGCTCATCCGCGAAGGCGAGTCGAAGCACCTGCCGATCATCATGGTGACCGCGCGCGGCGAGGAGAGCGATCGCGTGAAGGGCCTCGAGCTGGGCGCCGACGACTACGTCACCAAGCCCTTCTCGGTGAAGGAGCTGCTCCTGCGCATCAGGGCGGTGCTGCGCCGCCAGAGCGACGCGCCGCCGGCCGACGCCCGGGTGGTGTCGGCCGGAGACATCGTGCTCGACACCGAGCGCCACGAGGTGCGTGTGAAAGGCGAGCCGGTGGTGCTGACAGCCCTCGAGTTCCGCCTGCTCAAGACGTTCCTCGAGCGGCCCGGCCGGGTGCAAACCCGCGAGACGCTGCTCTCCGACGTCTGGGGTATCGACGCCGACATCACGACCCGCACGGTGGACACCCACATCAAGCGCCTGCGCGAGAAGCTGGGGCCGGCGGGCGACATCATCGAGACCATCCGCGGCGTCGGTTACAAGCTCGTGGCTTGACGACATGACGCCGCAGGCGCCAGGTGCGTGAGCATGGAACGGCGCGCAGCCCTCGTCTGGCCCCTCGTCTGGCCCCTCGTCACCGCGCTCGGCGCGGCGGTGCTGGCGTACGTCGCCACCTCCGACGCCCGGTCGTCGTGGGTCGCCGGGGCCGCCGCGGGCCTCGCCGCCGCGTTCACGGCCTGGCGGGTGTCGACCGTGTGGCGCCGGCGCGCCGACGCCTACGCCGCCGCCGCGCGCGGCCTCGTGGTGGAGTCGAAGGGCGCGCCCGGCGAGTCCGACGATCCCACGGCGCTCGCAGAGACGGTGCAGCGCACCGCCGCCGACGCGAAGGAGCTGGCGCGCAAACTGGCGGTGCTACGCGCGGTGATCGACGGCATGCGCGAAGGCGTGTGGATCACCTCGGAGGACGGCACGGTCGTCGAACACAACAACGCGCTCAAGGAGCTGCTCTACACCGGCCAGCAGATCGTCGGACAGCGACCGCTCGAGCTGTTGCGCAGCGCCGAGCTCCAGCGCGCCGTGGAACAGGCGTGCCGGGACGGCCTCGCGTCGAACCTCGAGTTGAACGTCGAGGGCGTCAGGCCCGCGGTGCTGTCGGTGCACGTGTCGCCGCTCGGCCGCGAGCTGGGCGGCAGCGCCGCGGTGTTCTTCGACGTCACCGAGCTGCGGCGCCTCGAGAAGGTGCGCAAGGACTTCGTGGCCAACGTGTCGCACGAGCTGCGCACGCCGATCACCGCGATCCGCGGGTACTCCGAGACGCTGCAGGCCGGCGCGCTGAAGGATCCCGACAACGCCCCGAAGATGGTCGACATCATCCACCGGCAGTCCGAGCGCCTGTCCGAGCTGGTGGAGGACCTGCTCGAGCTGTCGCGCCTCGAGTCGCGGCAGATCCAGCTCGCGGAGCAGCCCGTCGACCTGTCCGAGGCGGCGCGCCAGGCGATCGAGACGGTGCGGCCCAAAGCGCATGCGCGCGGCACGCAGCTCGTGCTGCAGATCGCGCCGGGCACGCGGGTGCTAGGCGACCAGCGGGCCGTCGAGCAGATCGTCCTCAACCTCGTCGACAATGCGGTGAAGTACACGCCGCCCAACGGCCACGTCTGGGTGAGCGCCCAGCGGCGCGACGGCAACGTCGAGCTGTCGGTGCGCGACGACGGGCCCGGCATCGAGCCCAAACACCTGCCGCGGATCTTCGAGCGCTTCTACCGGGTGGACAAAGGCCGCTCGCGCGACATGGGCGGCACGGGCCTCGGCCTGTCCATCGTGAAGCACCTCGCCACGGCCATGAAGGGCGACGTGCGCGTCGAGAGCGGCGCCCGCGGGGGCTCCACCTTCTTCGTGCAGCTGCCGCCGGCCGCGGGCGCGTCGCCGACCCCGCCGGAGCCGCCGGCTTAGGAATCCGCCGCCCCCGAAGTAGACTCCGGATCTCGATGCGCGTCGCAGTGCTCGCCGACGTCCACGGCAACCTCCCCGCCGCCGAGGCGGTCCTGGACGACATTCGCCGCCAGAGCCCGGACGCGATCGTGGCGGCCGGAGACCTGTGCCTGCGCGGCGCGCACCCCGCGGAGACGTTCGACCTGCTCCAGTCGCACTGCCACGCGCTGCTGATGGGCAACACCGACGCGTACCTCGCCGGCATCTACCTCGGCGGCGCGTACCGCGAGCGCGACCACTGGAAGACGAGCCTGCTGCATTGGACGCGCGCGCAGCTGGGCCCCACCCGCCTCGCCGCGCTCGCCACGCTGCCCTTCTCCACCCGCTTCTCGCCGCGCCGCGGCCAGGATCTGTTCGTCTGCCACGCGAACCCGCGCAACCTCGAGGAGTCCCTCGAGCCCACGCTGGACGAGGGCACGCTCCGGAAATTCCTCGCGCACCTCGACGCCGCGGCCGTGGCGTTCGGGCACCTCCACTTCCCTTACCGGCGCCGCGTGGGCCGCATGGTGATCGCCGACGTGGCGTCCGCCGGCATCCCGCGCGACGGCGATCTGCGGCCGGCGTGGGGGCTCTTCACCTGGACGCCGCGCGGCTGGCGCGTGCAGATCCGCCGCGTGCGCTACGCCGTCCGCAAGGCGACCCAGTCGCTCACCGAGCGCCGCGTGCCAGGCGCACCGATGCTGATCCACAAGATGGTGGAGGCGAAGTACCGCCACCACTCGCTGCTCGCCGAGGCCGCGCGCCGCCACTCCGGCCTGCCGCCCTACCTCAAGCCGCCTCCCGGCGTGACGCCCGGCATGCTGCGCTTGTCCAGGCACGGCGCCCCGCCACCGGTGCTGCCGCCGCCGCCCGCGCTGGTGCCGCCGCCGGGGCAGTCCACCCAGCTGGACGAGGCCGCCGACGAGTTGCTCCCCGAGACGGAGCTCAAGCACGAGGCGCCCGCCGAGACCGCCCCGTCGAGCGAGGAACCCGGCGAGCTGACGGGCGATCCCCCGCGCGCGGCGTCGAGCGACTCGTGATTCCGGTGAGTTGAGGCGTCGTAAAGTTGTTACAAGCCCTTCACGGCCACGCCTTGACCAGGTGCCTACGTTCCCGTGCCGCCATGGGCTACGTACTCATCGTGGATGACGAGGCGGATCTGGCGAGCCTGGTCGAGTTCAACCTGAAGCAGGCTGGGCTCGAGACGGCGATCGCCTCCACCGGCGAGAAGGCGCTCGCGCTGGCCAAGGCGCGCGTGCCCGACGTGGTGCTGCTCGACCTCCTGCTGCCCGACGTGTCCGGCAAGGAGGTCTGCCGGCGGCTGCGGGCGGATCCGAAGACGAAGGATGTTCCCATCGTCATGCTGACGGCGCGCGGCGAGGAGGACGACCGCGTCGAGGGCTTCGAGGTGGGCGCGGACGACTACGTCACCAAGCCCTTCAGCCCGCGCGAGTTGGTGCTGCGGCTCAGGGCGCGGCTGCGGCGCGCGGCGACGGCGGAGCGCAGCGAACGACTCAGGCTGGGCGAGCTGGAGATCGACCTCGGCGCGCACCGGGCCTACGTCGGCGCGCAGGAGGTCGAGCTGACCGCGCTGGAGTTCAAGCTCTTGCACCACCTGATGGCCCGCGCCGGCCGCGTGCAGTCGCGCGAGCAGCTGCTCGCCGACGTGTGGGGCGTCACCAGCCCGCTCGAGACGCGCACCGTCGACACGCACGTCATGCGGCTGCGCGAGAAGCTGGGCGAGGTGCGCCACTACCTCGAGACCGTCCGCGGGGTGGGCTACCGCATGTCGGACGAGGCGAAGCGTGCGGCGACGTCGTGACATGCGCGCGCTGTCCGTCATCCTGGCGCTCCTCGGGGCGCCGGCGCTGGCCGAGCCGCTGACCGTCAAGGGATCCGACACGCTCGTCGGCCTGGTGCAGCGCTGGGCCGCGTCCGCGATGAAGGAGGACGCGGCGCTCGAGGTGCAGGTGACGGGCGGCGGCTCGGGCACGGGCCTCGCGGCGCTGGAGAACGGCAGCACCGACGTGGCCATGTCATCGCGCCCCATCTCGGACAGGGAGCGAGAGCGGCTCATCGCCCGGTACGGCGCCCCGCCGCGGGAGGTCGCCGTCGCCCGGGACGGCGTCGCCTTCTTCGTCAACGCGGAGAACCCGGTGCGGGCGCTGACGCTGGCGCAGCTGCGGGCGCTGTTCCTCGGCGACGTCTCGCGGTGGAGCGACGTCGGAGGGCCCGACAGGCTCGTCGTGCTCTACACGCGGGAGAACTCGTCGGGCACGTACGCTTTCGTGCGCGAGCGGCTGCTGGAGAACGAGGAGTTCGCGCCGCGCGCCCAGCCGCTGCCGGGCACCGGCGCCGTGGTGAACGCGGTGTCGCGCGAGCGCTGGGGGCTGGGCTTCGGCGGCGCCGCCTTCGCGCGCCGCGTCGCCACGCTGGGGATCCAGGTGGGCGAGCGCGCGATCCACCCTACGCCCGAGGCGGTGCGCGACGGCAGCTACCCACTCGCGCGCGACCTGTATTTCTACCTGCCGCCGGAGCCATCGCCCGCCGCGCGGCGCTTCCTCGACTTCGTGCTGTCCGACCGTGCCCAGGCCCAGGCCCGCGCCGCCGGCTTCTTCTCGCTGAGGTGACGCGCCGTGCCTGACCGCGTCCTCCCCGTTCCCCACCCCCGCCGCCTGCTGCAGGGCGGAAGCCGGGCGCGCCCCCGCGGCGCGCTGACGGACAAGCTGGTGGAGCTCGCAGTCACCGCAGCGGCCTTCGTGGGCATCGCCGCGGTGGTGCTGATCCTCCTGTTCATCGCGAAAGAGGCGCTGCCGCTGTTCCTCGACCCCGCGCAGCGGTCGGACGCGAGCCTCGCGAAGCTGTTCCTCCCGCAGCCGTGGCGCACCGGCCAGCCGGACGCGTTGATCTGGCAGCCGGTGTCGCAGGTGCCGAAGGTGAGCGTCGTGCCGCTGCTGCTCGGCACGCTCAAGGTGTCCAGCGTGGCGGTGGCGCTCGCGGTGCCCGTCGGCGTGGCGGCCGCGCTGTTCTCCAGCGAGTTCGCCCCCCGGTGGCTGCGCGAGCTCCTCAAGCCCGTCGTCGAGCTGCTCGCCGGCGTGCCGTCGGTGGTGCTCGGCTTCTTCGCGCTCACCACGCTGGCCACGGCGCTGCAGGACTCCTTCGAGCTGCCGTACCGCCTGAACGCGCTCCTCGCCGGCGTGGCGATGAGCCTGGCGATCGTGCCGATCGTCTTTACCGTCGCCGAAGACGCCTTCACCACCGTGCCCGGTACCTGGCGGGAGGCGTCGTTCGCGCTGGGCGGCACGCGCTGGGAGACGGCGGTGCGCGTGGTGCTGCCGGCGGCGGCGCCGGGCGTGCTGGGCGCGTGCGTGCTGGCCTTCGGCCGGGCCGCCGGCGAGACGATGATCGTACTGATGGCGTCGGGGAACGCGGCGCTGGTGTCGGGCTCCATCGTCGATCCGGCGCGCACCGTGGCCGCCACCATCGCGGCCGAGATGGGCGAGGTGGTGGTGGGCGGCATGCACTACTCGTTGCTCTTCTTCCTCGGCGTGCTGCTGTTCATCTTCAACCTCGTGCTGAACGCGACCGCGGGCGCCTGGGTGCGCGCGCGCGTACGCCGGCGCGAAGGCGCAGGAGCGCCATGACGAGCCAGCGGCGTCACGCCTTGTCGCGCGTCTTCGGCGGCCTCACCGGCGCTGCCGCCGCGCTCATCCTGCTGGGACTGGCTGTGATCCTCATCGACGCGGTCGGCGGCGGCTGGGCCGCGCTCAGCTGGCGCTTCTTCACCGAGGGGCCCGGCGAGGACTTCACGCAGGGCGGCATCTTCCCCGCCCTCTACGGAACCGCGGTGCTGACGCTGTTGATGACCGTGGCGGTGCTGCCGTTCGGCGTGGCCACGGCGGTGTACCTGCACGAGTACGCCCGCCCCGCCGGCCGCCTCGCGCGGCTGGTGCGCGCGGCGATCCACAACCTCGCGGGCGTGCCGTCGATTGTCTTCGGGCTGTTCGGTCTGGGCTTCTTCGTCCACACCGTGGGAGGCAGCCTCGACGCGGCGGCCGGCGGTGGCCTCACCTACGCGCAGCCGGGGCTGTTGTGGGCCGCGCTGACGCTGGCGGTGCTGACGCTGCCGGTGGTGATCGTCGCGACCGAGGAGGCCCTGCGCGCGGTGCCCCAGGAGCTGCGCCTGGCCAGCCTCGCGCTCGGGGCCACCCGCGCGCAGACGCTGATGCGCGTCACCCTGCCCGGCGCGCTGCCGGGGATCCTCACCGGGGCGGTGCTGGCGGTGTCACGCGGCGCGGGTGAGGTGGCGCCGGTGCTGCTGACGGGCGTCGCCTTCTTCATGCCCGAGCTGCCCGACAGCCTCGCCTCTGAGTTCATGCACCTCGGCTACCACACATACGTGTTGGCGACGCAGGCGCCCGACGTCGACGCCGCGCGCCCCATGCTGTACGGCACCGTCCTGGTGCTGCTCGCCCTCACCTTCCTGCTCAACCTGCTCGCCGTCGTCCTGCGGTCCCGCGCGCGGAGGCGCCTGTCGGCATGAGCGCGCCCCGGCCGAAGATGGAAGCGAAGCGCCTGAGCGTGCACTACGGCGACGTGCGCGCGCTCCACGAGGTGTCGGTGGAGGTCTCCGAGCACGAGGTGCTCGCGCTGATCGGCCCGTCGGGCTGCGGCAAGTCGACCTTCCTGCGCGCGCTCAACCGCATGAACGAGCTCGTGCCCGGCGCGAAGGCCGACGGCGCGGTGCTGCTCGACGGCCAGCCGGTGGATCGCCTCGACGTGGTCGATGTCCGCCGCCGCGTCGGCATGGTGTTCCAGAGGTCGAACCCCTTCCCCAAGAGCGTGTTCGAGAACGTCGCGTACGGCCTGCGCATCGCCGGTCAGCACGACCGGTCGGCGCTCGCAGAGCGCGTGGAGGTGAGCCTCAAGCGCGCCGCGCTGTGGGACGAGGTGAAGGATCGCCTCGGCGACTCGGCGCTCGCGCTCTCCGGCGGCCAGCAACAGCGCCTGTGCATCGCCCGGGCGCTCGCCGTCGAACCCGAGGTCCTGCTGATGGACGAGCCCGCGAGCGCGCTCGACCCGATCTCCACCGCGAAGATCGAGGAGCTGATCCACGAGCTGCGCGCGCACTACACGATCGTGATCGTCACCCACAACATGCAGCAGGCGGCCCGCGTGTCCGACCGCACCGCCTTCTTCCTCATGGGCGAGATCGTCGAGGTGGGCCCGACCGAGCAGATCTTCACCAATCCGAAGGAGTCCCGCACCGAGGACTACGTCACCGGGAAGTTCGGCTGACCTGTGCTCGCGGGAGTAACGTCACCGCCATGGTCACGCGCCGCAGCCACACCGACAAGACGTTCGAGCGCGAGCTGGCCACGCTGCGCGACCGGCTGCTGGCGATGGGCGCCCGCGCGGAGGCGATGATCGCCGAGAGCGTGCTGGCCGTGGCCGACCGCGACTCGGAGCTGGCCGACCACGTGATCACCTCCGACGCCGAGCTGAACCGGCTCGAGGTGGCGGTCGACGAGCTGTGCGCGAAGATCCTCGCGCTGCGCCAGCCGGCCGCGAGCGATCTGCGGCTCATCACCACCGCGCTCAAGATCGTCACCGACCTCGAGCGCATCGGCGATCTCTCGGTGAACATTGCCGAGCGGGCGGTCGACCTGAACCGCTCCGAGGCGATGCCGATCTACGGCGATCTCCCGCACCTCGCGGAGCTCGCCCAGCAGCAGCTCAAGGCCGCGCTGGACGCCTTCGTGCGCGCCGACGCGGACGCGGCGCTGAAGATCCTGGCCAACGACGAGCTGCTCGACTCGCTCTTCGTGAAGCTCTTCAACGAGCTGATCGGCCTGATGATGGAGGACTCGCGCAACATCCGCCGCGCGACCAACCTGCTCTTCGTCGCCAAGCACCTCGAGCGCATCGGCGACCACGCCATGAACATCGCCGAGATGACCGTCTACATGGTCAAGGGCACCGACATCCGCCACCCGCGTAGCCGGGAGTTGAACCGGCACAACGCCTGACGAACGGCGCTACCAGCGGTGGTACGCCGGGTGCCCTGGCTCGACCGCCACGAAGGTGCCGCGGCAGGTCGCCCGCACCTTGCCCTGCGCCTCGATGGTGCCCTCCACCACGCAGCGCGCGCCGTCGTGCTCGACCACCTTCGCGGACAGCTGGAGCGGGCCGTCCGTCGGGCACGGACGCTTCAGGGTGATCGCGTAGTCCGCCGTGACGGTGCACGGCGGGCTGTCCGCGCCGCGCGCCTGCATCATGTGCATCGCCGCGGCCCAGTTGCAGTGACAGTCGAGCAGCGAGCCGATGATTCCCCCGTTCAGCACGCCGGGGAACGCCTCGTGGTGCGTCTCGGGCGTCCACGTCGCCACCAGCCGGTCGCCCTGCTGGAAGCTGCGGATCCGCAGGCCCTTCGCGTTCGACGGGCCGCAGCCGAAGCAGGCGTTGTGGGGGGCGTAGCGCTCCTGGACGGACGTGGCCGGCGTAGTCATACCCGGTGTCTACCGCAGGTCAGCGCGACGCGAACGTCCAGTCGCCGGGCGCGCCGTGGGAGAGGCGCAGCGAAGCGAAGTGGCGGCGCACCGCGCGCACGTAGCCCTGGTAGGCCTCGGTGTTGCGCGCCTTGAGCGCCTGCGCGAGGCGGTTGGGGCCCGCGTTGTACGCCATGAGAGCGAGCTCGAGGTTGCCCTTGAACGTGTCCTTCATCGCTTTGAGGTACCGCACGCCGAGGCGCACGTTGAGCGACGGGTCCGCGTCCAGCTCCGCGCGGGACAGCTTGAGGCCTTCCTTCTCGGCCATGAAGTAGAGCGTGCTGGGGCGCACCTGCATGAGGCCCCTCGCGCCGACGACGCTGGTCGCCTCCTGATGGAACTCGGACTCGACGGTGATGATCGCCAGCACCAGCATCGGATCCAGCCCCGCGGCCTCGGCCTCCTCGGCGATCGCCTGGCCCACCTGGGTGCGCAGCCGCAGACCCCAGCCCGGCGCCCGCGCCTTCAGCACGGCGTCGATGCGCTCGAAGTCCGGGTGGCGGATCTCCTGTACGCCCACCGGCTGGAGCGCCGCCGGGGGCGGCTTGAGCAACGGCCTCAGCTCGACCGCCGTCACCGCGAAGCTGGCGAGCGCCAGCGCTGGCAAGGCCCACTTCACTTCGTCAACCCCTCCAACCGGCGCACCAGCGCGTCGAGGCGGGCGTTCAGCTGGGCCACCTCGTCGCGCCGGGGCACCTTCAGCCTCGCCACCGAGGCCTTCACCGACTCCTCGGCCCGCCGCTCCAGCTCCCGGCGCTGGGTCGAAAGACGCTCCGTGAAGTGCTGCACCTGCCGACGAGCCTCTTCCTGGCTCCACCCCACCATCCCCTGGAGGCGGCCGAACACCTTCGCCACCTCCTCCTCGGCACCCGTGACAGTCACCAGTGCCTGGCTCCACACCTGCTGGAAGAAGTCCGGAACGGTGCGTTTGTCCCTGGCCGTTGGCTCCATGACGCACCTCTCAACACATCTCCTGACAACGGGGCAAGCCCCCGCCCTGCCCGGCGTCGCCGCCGGGAGGGACTCAGCGAGGCTTTGGGCCTCAGGCCGTGGGCCGGCGGGACACGAGCGTGTCGACGCGCTTGGTGAGCCGCGCCAGCTCACGGTGGATCTGCTGCATCTCCTCGCGGGAGGCGACGCCCAGCGCGCCCAGCACCGACGTCTGCAAGGCGTCGAGGCGCTTCTTCACCTCGCTCGTGGCCGCGGTGGCCTGCCTCTCCAACACCTTGAGCTGCCTGCCCGAGCGGATGGACTTGATGACGTTCTCGAGTTCCCGCTGCTGCGCCCGGCCACGCTTCACCAGCTCCCTCTCGAACGCCTGGATGCGCTTGCGCGCCTCCTCGAGCTGCGCCACCACGAAGTCCTGCACGTCCTTCGCGCCCTTCGGTGCCACGGCCTGCTTGTTCCGGCTCGCCATTGCGATGCCCTCCTTTTGACGCACCGCGTATAACGCGGCGCGTTACCAATGACAAGAGGGACCGCGTGAGAAACCAACGGGGTGGCTCCCGCGAGGGAAACCACCCCGTTGCGTCAGGGAGCGCGACGGCCGGTGGCTCAGGCCACGCCCGACTCCGGCCGCGGGGCCGACGTCGGCGCCGACAGCGCGGAGGGGTCGCCGGCGTGCGTCGCCGCCAGGGCGTCCTCCATGTTCTGGATCTCGTCGGCCGGGCTGTCCACCTGGATGTCCAGGTGCTTGTAGTTCGGCAGACCTGTACCGGCGGGGATCAGGCGGCCCATGATCACGTTCTCCTTCAGGCCGCGCAGGTAGTCGACCTTCCCGGAGATCGCCGCCTCGGTGAGCACCTTGGTGGTCTCCTGGAACGACGACGCCGAGATGAAGGACTCGGTGGACAGCGAGGCCTTCGTGATGCCGAGGAGCAGCGGCTCACCCACGGCGGGCCGACGGCCGTTGTTCAGGGCCTTCTCGTTCTCCTCCTCGAACACCCACTTCTCGACCTGCTCGTCGACCAGGAACTCGGTGTCGCCCACGTCGGTGACGCGCACGCGGCGCAGCATCTGGCGGACGATCGTCTCGATGTGCTTGTCGTTGATCTTCACGCCCTGCAGCCGGTACACCTCCTGGATCTCGTCGACCAGGAAGCGGGCCAGCTCCTTCTCGCCCAGCACCCTCAGGATGTCGTGCGGGTTGGCCGCACCGTCCATCAGCGACTCACCGGCGCGCACGCGGTCACCCGAGTGCACCGTGATGTGCTTGGACTTGGAGATCAGGTACTCCTTCGCGAGATCCTCGCGGCGCTCGCCGTTCACCTCGGGGGTGAGGATCAG
Source organism: Myxococcota bacterium (assembly GCA_040755835.1). GTDB lineage: Bacteria > Myxococcota > Myxococcia > Myxococcales > Myxococcaceae > JADLDB01. The sequence goes on along the minus strand of JBFMAB010000038.1, from coordinate 36,609 downwards.
CTTGCGCTTGCCCTTGGTGTCCTTGCCGAACGAGACCACGCCGTCGATCTCCGCGATGATCGCGTGATCCTTCGGCTTGCGGGCCTCGAACAGCTCGGCGACGCGCGGCAGACCGCCCGTGATGTCCTTGGTCTTGGTCGTCTCACGCGGCACGCGCGCGAGCACCTCGCCGGGGGTGATCTCCTGCCCGTCGTCCACCGCCAGCGCGGCGCCCTGTGGGAGGAAGTAGCTGGCCGGCTGGCCGTTGGGCAGCATCTTCACCTCGCCCTTGCCGTCACGGATCGTGATGCGCGGGCGGGCCTCCGGGTCGCGCGACTCGATGATCGTACGGCGGGACAAGCCGGTGACCTCGTCCATCGACTCGCTCATCGTGACGCCTTCGATGATGTCCTCGAACTTCACGACACCACCGACCTCGGAGAGGTACGGGATCGCGAACGGCTCCCACTCGGCCAGCTTCGCGCCGGGCTCGACCTTCTCGCCCTCGTTCACCAGCAGGTGCGCGCCGTAGACCACCTTGTGGCGCTCGCGCTCGCGGCCCGAGCCGTCCACGATGACGATCTCGCCGTTGCGGTTGGTGACGACCTGGTGGCCGGCCTCGCGCTTCACCGCCGACAGCGTGGCCAGCTTCACGGTGCCGGCGAACCGGGCGATCAGCTCGGACTGCTGCGACTTGCTCATCGCCGCGCCGCCGACGTGGAACGTGCGCATCGTCAGCTGCGTACCGGGCTCGCCGATCGACTGCGCCGCGATCACGCCGACCGCCTCGCCCACGGACACCTTGCGGCCGCGGGCCAGGTCACGGCCGTAGCACTCGACGCAGATGCCGCGCCGCGTCTGGCAGGTCAGCACCGAGCGGATCTTCACCCGGTCGAGGCCTGCGTTGACGATCTTCTGCACGCGCTGCTCGTCGATCTCCTCGTTCGCGCGCACGAGCACCTCGCCCGTCACCGGGTCGTGGATGTCGTCGAGCGCCACGCGGCCGAGGATGCGCTCGGCCAGCGGCTCGATCTCCTCGCCACCTTCGACCAGCGCGGCCATCATGAGGCCGTCCAGCGTGCCGCAGTCGTACTCGGTGATGATCGCGTCCTGAGCCACGTCGACCAGGCGGCGAGTCAGGTAGCCAGAGTTCGCCGTCTTGAGCGCCGTGTCCGCCAGCCCCTTGCGCGCGCCGTGCGTCGAGATGAAGTACTGAAGCACCGAGAGGCCTTCGCGGAAGTTCGCGGTGATCGGCTGCTCGATGATCTCACCCGACGGCTTCGCCATGAGGCCGCGCATGCCGGCCAGCTGGCGGATCTGCTGCGTCGAACCGCGGGCGCCGGAGTCGGCCATGATGAAGATCGGGTTGAAGGACTTCTGGGTGCGCTTCTCCCTCTTCCCGTCCTTGTTGATCCCCTCGACCGTCTCCTCGGAGATCTGCTCCATCATCTTCTTGGTGATGGCCTCGGTCGTCTGCGCCCAGATGTCGATGACCTTGTTCCCGCGCTCGCCGACGGTGATGAGGCCCTCGAGGTACTGGTTCTCGACCTCGGTGACCTCCTTCTGCGCCGCGTCGATCAGCTCGTGCTTCGCCGGCGGGATCACCATGTCCTTGAGCGCGATCGAGATGCCGGCGCGCGTCGCGTTGGTGTAACCGTAGGAGCGGATCTTGTCGGCGAGGAGGACGGTCTCCTTCTCGCCAGTGAGGCGGTAGCAGGTGTCGATCAGGTTGCCGAGCTGCTTCTTGTCGAGGACCTTGTTCACCTCGTCGAAGCTGACCTTCTCCGGCACGATCTCCGACAGCAGCACGCGGCCGACCGTCGTGTCGTAGATCTTTCCGCGCACGCGGCACTTGATCTTCGCCTGCAGGTGCACCGCGCCCTGGTCGAAGGCCGCGCGCACCTCGTCGGGCGACGCGAACGTCATGCCCTCGCCGAGCGCGAACTCGCGCGGGCGGGTCATGTAGTAGATGCCGAGCACCATGTCCTGCGTGGGGACGATGATCGGCTTTCCGCTCGCGGGCGACAGGATGTTGTTCGTCGACATCATCAGGGCGCGCGCCTCCATCTGCGCCTCGATGGACAGCGGCACGTGGACCGCCATCTGGTCGCCGTCGAAGTCGGCGTTGAAGGCCGTGCACACCAGCGGGTGCAGCTGGATCGCCTTGCCTTCGATCAGCACCGGCTCGAACGCCTGGATGCCGAGGCGGTGGAGCGTCGGCGCGCGGTTCAGCAGCACCGGGTGCTCACGGATCACGTCGTCGAGAATGTCCCAGACCTCCGGGCGCTCCTTCTCCACCATCTTCTTCGCCGACTTGATGGTGGTGACGTAGCCCTTCTCTTCGAGCTTGTTGTAGATGAACGGCTTGAAGAGCTCGAGCGCCATGATCTTCGGCAGGCCGCACTGGTGCAGCTTGAGCTCGGGGCCGACCACGATGACCGAGCGGCCCGAGTAGTCGACGCGCTTGCCGAGGAGGTTCTGGCGGAACCGGCCCTGCTTGCCCTTCAGCATGTCCGACAGCGACTTCAGCGGCCGCTTGTTCGGGCCGGTGATCGTCTTCCCGCGGCGGCCGTTGTCGAACAGCGCATCGACGGCCTCCTGCAGCATCCGCTTCTCGTTGCGGATGATGATGTCCGGCGCGTTCAACTCCTGCAGCCGCTTCAGGCGGTTGTTGCGGTTGATGACCCGGCGGTACAGGTCGTTCAGGTCCGACGTCGCGAAGCGGCCGCCGTCGAGCGGGACGAGCGGACGCAAGTCCGGCGGGAGCACCGGGATCACGTCCAGCATCATCCACTCGGGAAGGTTGCGCTGGCCCGCGGGGCCCGACGAGCGGAACGACTCCAGCACCTTGAGGCGCTTGGCGATCTTCTTCCGCTTCGCCTCGCTCGTGGTCACCTTCATCTCGGCGCGCAGCTCTTCTGCGAGCTGGTCGACGTTGATCGCCTTGAGCATGTCGCGCACCGCCTCGCCGCCCATCGCCGCGACGAACGCCTCCTCGCCGTGCTCCGCCGCCAGCTTCTGGTAGCGCTCTTCGGTGATCAGCTCGCCCTTCTCGAGCTCCGTGCTCTTCGGGTCGAGCACGATGTACGACTCGCAGTACAGGACCTTCTCGAGGTCCTTGAGCGTCATGTCGAGCAGGTTGCCGATGCGCGACGGCAGCGACTTGAGGAACCAGATGTGCGCGACCGGCGTCGCCAGGGTGATGTGGCCGAGGCGCTCACGGCGCACCTTCGACTGGATCACCTCGACGCCGCACTTCTCGCACACCACGCCGCGGTGCTTCATGCGCTTGTACTTGCCGCAGTTGCACTCGTAGTCCTTCACCGGCCCGAAGATGCGCGCGCAGAACAGGCCGTCACGCTCCGGCTTGAACGTGCGGTAGTTGATCGTCTCGGGCTTCTTCACCTCGCCGTGCGACCACTGGCGGATCTTGTCCGGCGAGGCCAGGGCGATGCGAATCGCCTGGAACGAAAGCGGATCCTTCGGCTTCTCGAAGAAATTGAAGATGTCCTTCACAGAGTCACCCGGGTCTTGCGATTGATGGTTTCGAGAAAGGGTTCAGGAAAGGCTTCAGGCGTCCGTGCCGGACCTGGTCGGCTCGTCCACCACGATGGAGGCGCGGCGGCGCTCCGGCGGGGCGGTCTCGAGCAGCTCGACGTCCAGGGCGAGCGCCTGGAGCTCCTTGAGGAGCACGTTGAACGACTCGGGCAGGCCCGACTCGAGCGTGTAGTCGCCCTTCACGATGGACTCGTACATGCGCGTGCGGCCGACCACGTCGTCGGACTTCACGGTCAGGAACTCCTGCAGCGAGTACGCGGCGCCGTAGGCCTCCATGGCCCACACTTCCATCTCGCCGAGGCGCTGACCGCCAAACTGCGCCTTGCCGCCCAGCGGCTGCTGGGTGACGAGCGAGTACGGACCGATCGAGCGAGCGTGGATCTTCTCGTCGACCAGGTGGTGGAGCTTCAGCATGTACATGACGCCCACCGTCACGTCCTGGTCGAACGGCTCACCGGTGCGGCCGTCGAAGAGCGTCATCTGGCCCGTCTTCGGCAGCTCGGCCTTCTCCAGCAGCCCTTGGATGTCATCCTCGTGCGCCCCCTCGAACACCGGGCTGGTCACGTGAATGCCCTTCCGCAGGCGCCGGCAGAGCTCCACGACTTCCTTGTCGCTCAGCTTCTCGAGGAACTCGTGGAACTTCTCGTCGTCGTACACCCCCTTGAGCTGCTTGCGGAGCGCGTCCGGCGAGTAGTTCTCGTCGATGTACTTCTGCAGCCGCTCGCCGACGCCGCGCGCCGCCCAGCCCAGGTGCACCTCGAGGATCTGACCGATGTTCATGCGGCTCGGCACGCCCAGCGGGTTGAGCACCAGGTCCACCGGGCGCCCGTCCTCCAGGTACGGCATGTCCTCGACCGGCAGCACGCGCGAGACGACGCCCTTGTTGCCGTGGCGGCCGGCCATCTTGTCGCCGACCTGCAGCTTCCGCTTGATGGCGACGAACACCTTCACCATCTTGATGACGCCAGGCGGCAGCTCGTCGCCCTTCTTGATGCGCGCGATGCGCTCACCGAAGGCCAGCTTCACGGCTTCCTTGTTCTCCTCGAGGTTCCGGAGGATGTCGCGGACCTTCTGGTCGATCTGCTCGTTGACCGAGATCTCGCCCCAGTACTTGTAGGGGATCTGCGCGAGCAGCTCGTCGTTCAGGGTGTCGCCCTTCTTCAAGAGCTGCTTGCCCTTGTCGTCGATGAGCTTCGACTGCGCCTCCTTGTTCAGGAACATCTTGCGGATGCGGCTGAACGCGGAGTCCTGGAGGATCTTGATCTCGTCGTTCTGGTCCTTCAGGAGCCGGGCCTCCTCCATCGACTCGATCTGCTTCGCGCGCTCGTCCTTGTCGACGCCCTTGCGGCTGAACACCTTGGCGCCGATGACCGTGCCGCCCACGCCCGGCGGGACGCGCAAGCTCGTGTCGCGCACGTCGCCCGCCTTCTCGCCGAAGATCGCCCGGAGCAGCTTCTCCTCGGGCGACAGCTGCGTCTCGCCCTTCGGGGTGATCTTGCCGACCAGGATGTCGCCGGACTTCACCTCGGCGCCGATACGGATGATCCCGGACTCGTCGAGATCCTTCAGCGCCTCTTCGCCGACGTTCGGGATGTCGCGGGTGATCTCTTCCTTGCCCAGCTTGGTGTCACGCGCGATGCACTCGAACTCCTCGATGTGGATGGACGTGAACACGTCGTTCTTGACGATGTTCTCGGACATCAGGATCGAGTCCTCGTAGTTGTAGCCCTGCCACGGCATGAACGCGATGACCACGTTCTGGCCGAGCGCCAGCTCGCCGGTCTCGCACGCCGGGCCGTCGGCCAGCACGTCGCCCTTCTTCACCTTGTCGCCCTTCTTGATGATGGGCTTCTGGTTGAGGCACGTGGACTGGTTCGACCGCTGGTACTTGACCAGGTTGTAGATGTCGACCTCGCTCGCGACGTCCGAGAAGGACGCCGGCACCTCGGCGCGCACCACGATGCGGCTCGCGTCGACCGACTCGACCACGCCGTCGCGCCGGGCGACCACGCAGACGCCGGAGTCACGCGCCACCACCGACTCGATGCCGGTGCCCACCAGCGGGGCCGCCGTGCGCACCAGCGGCACCGCCTGGCGCTGCATGTTCGAGCCCATCAGCGCCCGGTTCGCGTCGTCGTTCTCGAGGAAGGGGATCAGCGACGCCGCCACCGACACCAGCTGGTTCGGGGACACGTCCATCAGGTTCACGTCCTCGGGGCGAGCCTGCACGAACTCGCCGCCGCGGCGCGCCTGCACGTGCTCGCCGGTGAACTTGCCCTTCTTGTCCACCGCCACGTTCGCCTGCGCGATCGTGTGCTTCTCCTCCTCGAGGGCCGAGTAGAAGGCCACGTCGGGCGTCATCGCGCCGCCCTCGACCTTGCGGTACGGGGTCTCGATGAAACCGAACTCGTTCACCCGCGCGTACGACGAGAGCGACGAGATGAGGCCGATGTTCGGGCCTTCCGGCGTCTCGATCGGGCAGATGCGGCCGTAGTGCGTCGGGTGCACGTCGCGCACCTCGAAGCCAGCGCGCTCACGCGTCAGCCCGCCGGGCCCGAGCGCCGACAGGCGCCGCTTGTGCGTCACCTCCGACACCGGGTTCGTCTGGTCCATGAACTGCGACAGCTGGCTGGAGCCGAAGAACTCCTTGATCACCGCGGTCACCGGCTTCGCGTTGATCAGATCGTGCGGCATGAGCGTCTCGATTTCCTGGAGGCTCATGCGCTCCTTGATCGCGCGCTCCATGCGGACGAGGCCGATGCGGTACTGGTTCTCGAGCAGCTCGCCCACCGCGCGCACGCGCCGGTTGCCGAGGTGGTCGATGTCGTCAATCTGCCCCTTCCCGTTCTTCAGGTCGATCAGGTAGCGGATCGTCTCGAGGATGTCGCGCTTCGACAGCACCTGGTTGTCGAGCGGCTCCTCGAGGCCGAACTTGCTGTTCAGCTTCAGGCGGCCGACCTTCGACAGGTCGTAGCGCTCGGGGTTGAAGAACAGCACGTTGCTGAAGAGGTTGATCGCGGTGTCCGGCGTCGGCGGGTCGCCCGGGCGCACCCGGCGGTAGATCTCCATCACCGCCTCTTCCGGAGTCTCAATCTTGTCCATCAACAACGTCTCACGCAGGTACGGCCCCACGTTCAGGTTGTCGATGAAGAGGACCTTGATCTCCTTGATGCCGCGCTTGACCAGCTCCTCGACCGTGTTCGGCGAGAGCTCCTCGTTGCACTCGATCAGGACCTCGCCCGTCGTCTCGTCCACCACGTCGTAGGCCGACACCTTGGTGAACAGCTCGTCCGCGTCGATCGGCAGCCGCGTGATCTTCGACGCCTCGAGCTTCTTGAGCGCCGCGCGGGTGAACTTGCGGTTCTTCTTGACGATGACCTCGCCGCTCTTCGTCTTCACGTCGCGCGTCGCGCGCTGGTTGTAGAGCAGTTCGAAGTCGACCGACTTCTCGAACTCGTCGACCGAGTGCAGGTAGATCGTCTCGGTCGCGTAGAAGTAGTTGAGGATCTCCTCGGTGGTACCGCGGAACTCGAGCGGATTCTTCTTCGCCGCGTCCGGCACCGCGCCGAGCGCGCGGATCAGCACCGTCACCGGCAGCTTCCGGCGGCGGTCGATGCGCACGTACAGCAGATCCTTGTGATCGAACTCGAAGTCGAGCCACGAGCCGCGCGCCGGGATGACGCGGGCGTTGTACAGCAGCTTGCCTGACGAGTGGCTCTTGCCCTTGTCGTGGTCGAAGAACGCGCCCGGGCTGCGGTGCAGCTGGCTCACCACGACGCGCTCGGTGCCGTTGATGATGAAGGTGCCGTTCTCGGTCATCAGCGGGATCTCGCCGAAGTAGACCTCCTGCTCCTTCACGTCGCGGATCGACTGCGCGCCCGTCTCCTCGTCCTTGTCCCAGACGACCAGGCGCACGACGACCTTGATGGGCGCAGCGAACGTCATGCCGCGCTGCCGGCACTCGTCGACGTCGTACTTGGGCTTCTCGAGGTTGTAGCTGACGAACTCGAGCGAGCTGGTCTCGTTGAAGTCCCGAATGGGGAAGACCGACTTGAACACCGCCTGCAGGCCCACGTCCTCGCGCTTCTCGGGGGCCACGTCCGCCTGCAGGAACTTCTCGTAGCTCTGCTTCTGGATGTTGATGAGGTTGGGGATCTCGATGACCTTGTTGATCTTCGCGAAGCTCTTCCGAACGCGGAAGTTGTTCTGCAGGGTGGCCATTCGTTCTCTCGTCGGCTCGGTGTGATGCTGGGAAGCCCCAGCGCCAAAAGCAGCAGCAGCTTCTACATACGGGGAAAGCCGATGACCCTTCGCGGGCCATCGGCTCCCCTCGAAAACCACTTCGATCTTCGGATTACTTCAGCTCGACGGCCGCACCGACCGCGGTGAGCTTCTCCTTGATCTTGTTCGCCTCGTCCTTCGAGACGCTCTCCTTCACGGTCTTGGGGGCGCCCTCGACCAGGTCCTTGGCCTCCTTCAGGCCCAGGCCGGTGATCTCGCGGATGACCTTGATGACGTCGATCTTCTTGTCACCGGCCTTCGCGAGGACGACCGTAAACTCGGTCTTCTCCTCGGCAGGGGCCGCGGCCGCCGCCGGGCCCGCCGCGACGGCCACCGCCGCCGCCGCCGACACGCCCCACTTCTCCTCGAGCTTCTTCACCAGGTCCGCCGCCTCCATCACGGTGAGCGACGACAGCTGGTCAACGATCGCGTTGATGTCCGCCATGACTTGCTTCCCTTCAGTCCTTCAAAACGGGTTGGTTGAAAACGGAGACTTCCCGAATGGGTTCACTGCTTCTCTGACTTCGCCTTGATGACCCGAGCCAGCGCGCCGCCGGGCTCCTTGATCGTCCGCAGCAGCTTCGTGGCAGGCTGGTTGAGCATGCTGAGAATCGACGCCCGCAGCTCGTTGAGGCCCGGCATCTTCGCCAGCGCCATCACGCCGGCAGGGTCGATCTTCTGCCCCTGCGCGACGCCCGAGCGGATCCGAATCGCCTCGAGGTCCTTGGCGAACTCCACCAGGATCTTCGCCGGCGCGACCACGTCGTCGTAGGAGATGGCCATCGCCACCGGCCCTACGAAGTCGTCGGACACCTTCTCGACGTCAGTCCCCTTCGCCGCGCGACGCGCGAGCGTATTCTTGAGGACTTTCCACTCGACCTTGCCCTCCCGCAGCTTCTTGCGAAGCCGGTTGACGGTATCGACGTCGAGCTTCGAGAACTCGGCCACCACCACAGCCTTCGCGCGCGTGAACTTGTCGTTCAGCTCGCTGATCATCGTTTCCTTCTCGCTCCTGAGCACCTTGTCACCTCCCTTCCTGCGTTCCTGGCGCAAAGTGCACGGAGCGAGAGCTGCTCGAAGGCGAAGCCGGAAATGCCTTCCGTCTTCTTCTTCACCGCTCCCCGTCTCGGCAGGGCGGCCCTTCCTCAACTTCGGAAACAGGCTGCCGTTTAAACCCGCGTGGAACGCCGTGCGACCCACCCCCCGCCCACCTGCGCGGGGTTGCCAGGGGCCGAACAGCCGACTCACGTGAGTCCCTGCTGTCTTCGTCCAGGGTATTTTCTTGTCTTGACGCTTCGGGGAACGGAGCCCCTTGGCGTCGGCCTTGCAAAGCTCGGGGCGCTTACACGATGCCGGCGCGGCGTGTCAACTCCCCCTCACGCCGAAGCGCGGCTCCGACGGAGCCGGCCCAGCGGCCCGTGCCGTTCGAGCGCCGGTCACTTGTAGCGAGCGAGGATCTCCTGGGTGTCGAGCTTGATTCCCGGGCCCATGGTCGACGAGACGGTGATCCCCTTGAGGTACACGCCCTTCGCGGTGGCCGGCTTCATCTTCATGATGAGCTCGATCAGGGTGTTGAAGTTCTCCTGCAGCTTCTCGGCGGTGAAGCTGGCCTTGCCGACGGGCGCGTGGACGATCCCCGCCTTCTCGGCGCGGAACTCGATCTTGCCGCCCTTGGCGTCCTTGATGGCCTTGGTGAGGTCCATCGTCACGGTGCCGACCTTCGGGTTCGGCATCAGGCCGCGGGGGCCGAGGACCTTCCCGAGGCGCCCGACGATACCCATCATGTCCGGGGTGGCGATGACCGTGTCGAAGTCCATGAAGCCCTCTTCGATCTTCTTGGCCAGATCCGCCTCACCGACGATGTCGGCGCCGGCCTGCGTGGCCTCGGCCTGCTTCTCGCCGCGCGCGAACACGGCCACGCGGAGCGTCTTGCCGGTGCCGTGGGGCAGCACGACGGCGCCGCGGACCATCTGGTCGGCGTGCTTGGGGTCGATGCCGAGGTTGATCGCCACGTCGACCGTCTGGTCGAACCTGGTCTTCGCCAACTCGGTGGTCTGCTTCAGGAGTTGGAAACCCTCGCTGATGGAGTAGCGCTTGCTGCGGTCGACCTTCTCGGCCGCCTTACGGAACTTCTTGCCAGGCATGGTGATGTCCTTTCGAAAAAGTGTGTGAGGAGGAACGCGAGACTCAGCCGACCTCGATGCCCATCGACCGGGCCGTGCCCTCGATGGTGCGAATCGCGGCCTCGAGGCTGCCAGCCGTGGTGTCCTGGAGCTTCTGCTTCGCGATCTCCTCGACCTGCTTCTTCGTCACCTTGCCAACCGTCTCCTTCCCGGGCTTCTTCGCCCCGGAGCCCTTCTTCTTTTCGGTGTGCAGCCCGGCCGCCTTCTTGAGCAGCACCGACGCCGGCGGCGTCTTGAGCTCGAAGGTGAACGATCGGTCCTGATACACGGTGATGACCACCGGGATGATCAGGGCGTCCTTCATCTGCGCCTGGGTCTTGGCGTTGAACTGCTTGCAGAACTCCATGATGTTCACGCCCAGCTGACCGAGGGCGGGACCGATCGGAGGCGCGGGGTTCGCCTTCCCCGCGGGGATCTGCAGCTTGCAGCTACCTGTGACCTTCTTCATTGCGGTGATGCTCCCGTGGTCCAAGCGGCGCCGGTGCAGGCGCCTCCCACGTCTCTACGCCCGGCGACATGCCGGGGAGTTCGGCTCAGGCGGTCGTCTTCTCCACCTGCATGAAGTCCAGCTCGACGGGAGTCGAGCGCCCGAAGATGCTGACCAGCACCTTCACGCGGCCCTTCTCGGGGTTCACTTCCTCGACGGTGCCGTTGAAGTTCGCGAAGGGGCCGTCGATCACGCGCACGGTGTCGCCTTCGTCGAACTGCACGCGCGGCTTGGGGCGCATGCCGCCCTCGGCCTGCTGCGTGGTGAGGCGCAGCACCTCGGCCTCGCGCAAGGGCGGCGGGTCGTCGTTGCCCTGCGCGCCCAAAAAGCCCGTCACCTTCGGCGTGTTCTTCACCAGGCTCTTCGCCCGGTCGCTCATCACCATCTGCACGAGGATGTAGCCCGGCATGGTCTTGCGGCGGGTGGTGCGCTTCTGGCCGTCGCGCATCTCCACCACCTGCTCGGTCGGGACCAGGATCTCGCCGAAGTCCTCCTGGAGGCCTTCCATCTTGATCTTGTCCTCGAGGCTCTTCTTCGCCTTGTTCTCGAAGCCCGAGTACGTGTGCACCACGTACCACTTCTTCGGAAGGGCGTTGTCCGAGTCGGTCATCACAGCTTCCCCCAGATCATCGGCAGCCAATCGACCATCAGCTTGTAGCTGAGCGAGTCCATGCCGAAGAGGATGAAGGCGGCGACGAGCGAGGCGACCACCACGGCGACCGTGGAGGCGCGCGTCTCGTCCCAGCTGGGCCAGGTGACGCGCATCAGCTCCTCGGCGACCTCGTTGGACAGCGCCTTGACCTTCGGGTTCGTCCACGCCCAGACGCCGAGCGCGACCGCGAGCCCGAAGCCGAGCACGTTGGCCAGCTTCAGCTCCGAGAGGCCCTCGACGACCTGCGCGTTCTTCACGCCCAGCGCCGCGAGCGCCATGTCGAACATGTGCCCGAAGAACAGCGCGAGGATGATGCCGAACACCAGGTAGCTGATGACGACCAGCCGCTGGCGGTCCATTCCCGCGCGGTTCGCCTGCTGACTCGCTTCCGTGGCCGACATGGCTCGATGGCTCCGTCTTCCAATCTCGCTCGACGGGCGCCGGCTGGACGATTCCAACCGGCGCCCCGAGCATTGTCACAATCTGGCAGGCCAGGAGGGATTCGAACCCCCAACAGGCGGTTTTGGAGACCGCTGCTCTACCATTGGAGCTACTGGCCTACGAAAACGCGGTGAGGCTCAGCGGACCCACGACAGGTCAGCCGACCTTGCCTTCCTTGTGCGCGGTGTGCTTCCGGCACCGGGGGCAGAACTTCGAAAGCTCGAGCTTGTCCTGCTGCTTCTTCCGGTTCTTCGTGGTCGTGTAATTCCGATCACGGCAGACCGTGCACTCGAGCGAAATCAGGCTGCGATTGCCCTTGGGCATGACGTTCAACTCCTCAAAAGTGCTCTCCCAGACGACAGAAGGGAAGGCCCTCTGACAGAGCCTTCCCCTCGTGTCAAGCCGGGTGCGCGCTGCCCGGGTGTTCGCCCGGGCGAGCTGACGCGAGTCAGGCGATGATCTCGGACACGACGCCGGAGCCCACCGTACGGCCACCTTCGCGGATGGCGAACCGGAGCTCCTTCTCCATCGCGATCGGGGTGATCAACTCGACCTCGATGGTGGTGTTGTCGCCGGGCATGATCATCTCGACGCCGGCGGGCAGCTGCACCGTGCCCGTCACGTCCGTGGTGCGGAAGTAGAACTGCGGGCGGTAGCCCTTGAAGAACGGCGTGTGGCGGCCGCCCTCTTCCTTCGACAGCACGTAGACCTGGCCCTTGAACTTGGTGTGCGGCGTGACCGAGCCGGGCTTGGCCAGCACCTGGCCGCGCTCGACGTCGTCGCGCTTCAAGCCGCGGAGCAGCGCGCCGATGTTGTCGCCGGCCATGCCGCTGTCGAGCAGCTTCTTGAACATCTCGACGCCGGTGACGACCGACTTGGCGGTCGGGCGGATGCCGACGATCTCGACCTCGTCACCCACCTTCACCGTGCCACGCTCCACGCGCCCGGTGGCCACGGTGCCGCGGCCTTCAATCGAGAACACGTCCTCGACGGGCATCAGGAAGGGCTTGTCGATCGCGCGCTGCGGAGTCGGGATGTAGGTGTCGACCGCCTCCATCAGCTTCAGGATCGCGGGCTCGCCGATCTCCGACGTGTCACCCTCGAGGGCCTTGAGGGCCGAACCGGGGATGATCGGGGTCTTGTCGCCGGGGAACTCGTACTTCTTGAGCAGGTCGCGGACCTCCTCCTCGACGAGCTGGCGGAGCTCCGGGTCATCGAGCATGTCGACCTTGTTCAGGAAGACGACGATGTACGGAACGCCGACCTGGCGCGCGAGCAGGATGTGCTCACGCGTCTGCGGCATCGGGCCGTCCGGCGCGGAGACCACGAGGATCGCACCGTCCATCTGCGCAGCGCCCGTGATCATGTTCTTCACGTAGTCGGCGTGGCCGGGGCAGTCGACGTGCGCGTAGTGCCGGTTGGCCGTCTGGTACTCGACGTGCGCCGTCGAGATCGTGATGCCGCGGGCGCGCTCCTCGGGCGCCTTGTCGATCTGGTCGTACGCGAGGAAGGTCGCGCCGCCGGACTTCGCGAGCACCTTGGTGATCGCCGCCGTGAGGGTGGTCTTGCCGTGGTCAACGTGGCCGATCGTGCCGATGTTGACGTGCGGCTTGTTTCTCTCGAACTTTTCCTTCGACATGTCGGTCCTTCTTTCGTGTGGGCTGTTGCGAAGCGCGTGCTGCGAAATGGAGCCCTGATCCAGGATTGAACTGGAGACCTCATCCTTACCAAGGATGCGCTCTGCCAACTGAGCTATCAGGGCACTGCCTGCTCTTCTCTTCTCCTTCGACTGCTGGTGCTGCGACTTCAAACCGCGGACTGCGTGTGCTTCATCGAGGTGGAGCGGGGAACGGGATTCGAACCCGCGACATTCAGCTTGGAAGGCTGACGCTCTACCAGCTGAGCTATCCCCGCGTGACGATCGATCTCGGTGTGGAGGGGGGTGGATTCGAACCACCGAAGGTCGGGGACCGACAGATTTACAGTCTGTTGCCGTTGGCCACTTGGCTACCCCTCCGAAAGGGAATCGCACCTATTCACTTGTCTCTTCCCCGCCTCGACCCCGCTTCGGGTCTTCCTGGCCGGCGGCGGGATTCGAACCCGCGACCTACTGATTACAAATCAGGTGCTCTACCAACTGAGCTACACCGGCAAGGCTCCAGAACTGCACGAGGAATCCTGCCTCCCGCCACCCTTACGACACAGGGCGGCGCTCTCTACCCATGCGCTCGTCGGCAAGTCAAGGAGATCAGAGCCGCCCGGTCAGCGCGGGCGCTGGCGGGCGATTTCGGCGAGCAGCACCCCGGCGGAGACGGACGCGTTCAGCGATGCGACCTGACCCACCATGGGGATGCGGACGCGGAAGTCGCAGTGCCCGAGCACGCCCTTGCGCACCCCGGCGCCCTCGGCGCCCACCACGACGGCCAGGGGTCCGTCGAGCCGGGACTGCCAGAGGTCCTGGTCGCCGCCCGGGTCCGCCGCGACGGTCCACAAGCCCGCCTCCTTGAGCGCCTCGAGGGCGCGGGAAAGGTTGGTCACCCGGCAGACCGGGCAGTGGGCGGTCGCGCCGGCCGACGCCTTCACCACCACGCCGGTCACTCCGGCGGCCCGGTCCTTCATGATCACCACGCCGTGCGCGCCGAAGGCGTGCGCCGTGCGGATGATCGCGCCGAGGTTGTGCGGATCCTGAATGCCGTCCAGCACCACGACGAGCGGCGGGCGATCGGACGCCTTCGCCTGCTCGATGAGTTCGGCCAATTCGACGTACTCGAACTCGCGCACCTCGGCGGCGACGCCCTGGTGCACGCCGCCCCCGGCCAGCCGCGCGAGGCGCTCGCGATCGACGGTCTCGACGCGCAGGCCCGCGTCGCGCGCACGGCTGAAGATCTCGCCGGCGACGCGCTGGTTCACCGCGCCGTGCACGACATACAGCCGCTCGAGGCTCTCCGGTCGCGCGCGCAGCGCCTCGAGCACAGGGTTGATGCCGAAGATGACGTCGCTCACTGGACGTCGACCGGCAGCGACAGCGACTTCGTCTGGCGGGCGCAGATCTTGTCGGTGCAGATGAAGAAGGTCAGCTTCGCGTCGACCGTCACCCTGCCCTTCGCGGCGGCGGAAAAGCCCACCTCGAAGCGCGGATCCGGCACGGCCTTGCCGCCGTCTTCCTTCTTCGCGACCGAGTCGGCCAGCGTCAGCTTCGCCTTGTCGAGCTTCACGTCCTTGCCGGACAGCTCGATCTTGAGCGGCGCCTCGTCGGAGACGTGCGCGGCGCCCTTCGTCTTGAAGGCGATGACGACGGTGCCCTTCTCACCCGCCTTCACGGAGGTGGACGTGCCCTCGGTGGACACGTCGTAGAGGTCCTTCACGTCGGTCTCCGCGAGCGCGGGCATCGCCGCGAGCACCGCCACCACCAGGAACGTGCGCATCATGGGTCTCCTTGTGCCACGAGTGCCGCGCGGTTTCACGCGGTCTGATTGCGTGCCGCGACGAGCGCCTCCGCGCGCTCGATGATCGCGGTCGCCAGGTCGACGCCGGTGGCCGCTTCCATGTCCGGCAGCGACGGCGAGGGGTTCACCTCGAACACCTTCGGCGAGCCGGCCTTCGCTTCGAGCAGGTCCACCGCGCCGACCTCGAGTTGCAGGAGCTGAGCGGTGGCCTCGGCGGCCCGCCGCACCGGCTCGGTGAGGACGCAGCGCTCGAGGCGCGCGAACCGCTGCAGCGTTCGCGACGCCTTGCCCGGGCGGGGAACGCGCGACACCGCGGCGAGCGCCTTGCCCCCGACGACGAAGATGCGCAGGTCGCGGCCGGCCTTCCGCGCGTACTCCTGCATGACGATGTTGTGGCCGAGGCCCAGCACGGCTTCGAGCGCGGCCTCGAGCGACTGCTCCGTCTCGCAGAGCATCACCGCGCGGCGCTCGGTGCCGGCGAGGAGCTTCACCAGCACCGGCACGCCGCCGACGAGCGGCACCATGGCCTTGAGCTCCTGCGCGTCGCGCGCCATCACCGTCGACGGAATGTCGATGCCGTTGGCCGAGAGCTTCTGGAAGCACCGCGCCGGGTTGCGCGCGAGGCCGATCGCGTACGCCGAGTTCATCGTCACCGCGCCGTGCGACGAAAACTGTTTCACCACCGGCAGGCCGTAGCTGGCGATGGACGCGGCGATGCGGGGAATCACCACGTCGGGCGCCTTTAGGACCTTCCCCCGGTAGCGGAGGCGCGAGCCCTTGCGGTCGAAGTGCACCGAGACGTGCGCCGGGTTCATCACCCGCACGGTGTGGCCGCGGCCGCGCGCGGCCTCCACCAGCCGCCGCGTCGACGGGATGCTCCGGCTGCGGCTCAAGATCACCACTTTCATCGGCGCTCGAAGGTGTAGCACCGACGGCCGCGCCCCACCGGAATTCGCGCGCGTCGACCGATTGTCTCGGCGGCCGGGTGCCTGCGACATGCCGGGAGGATGCCCGTGCAGCGCGCCCTCTTCGGTGCGGTGCTGGTGTTGGACGGGTGCGGATTCGACGAGTGAGCAGCCGCCAACGTCTCGGCGTGCGCACCGACGACGGCCCGGTGGCGAATCGTCGCGAAGGGCGACGCGCCGGCGGTGACGATCGTGTTCGACACCTCGGCGTCTCCACTCGAGGAACCCGGTCCTATCCGGCGGATCCAGTCTGTCCTCCGGGGTGCGCCGCCGCCTCGTCCGGCCCGTCGGCGTGCCGCACCGGCGGCCGGCCCGCGATGGGAGTCCTCTCCTTTGTCAAGACGACCCACATCATCTAGGGTAGCGGCATTCGACGGAGCCTCTGGGGAAGGGCTCCAGCATGGATTCGGAGCCCTCATGCGCCGCATCGCGACTCTCACCGTTCTCGGCCTTGCAGCGAGTTGCATGACCTACGACTTCGAGCCCGTCGTTCCGCTCGCCGTCGCGCAGACGACACAGCCGTACACCATCGTCGCCCGCCGCCTGCGGCCGAACATGATGCTGCTCGTCGACAAGTCCGGCTCGATGGAGGCGCCGATCAACCCGGCGAACCCCAACTGCCCGGCGGGCTGCGGCCCCGGGTCGCCGTGCCCGGCGAGCTGCCCCACGCGCATCAGCGATCTCCGCAACGCGATGTCGGCGTTCCTCACGCAGTCGGCGACCGACGCGCGCATGGGGCTGACCTTCTACCCCGTGGACGTCGGGTGTACCGCGCCGTCCAACGTCGAGGTGCCCCTGCCGGCCCCGACGGTCGACGACAACGGCACCGACGGCGCACTCGCGGCAAACGCGCAGGCGATCAACATGCGCATCCAGAGCGTCACGCCCGTTGGCGGCACACCGACCGCTGCGGCGCTGGCGTACGTCGGGACGCTCCCCGGCCTGCTCGACACCGGCGACAGCCGCGACGACTTCATCCTGCTGCTCACTGACGGTCTGCCGAATTGCAACATGGGCAACCCGAACCAGGTCTGCACCTGCGATCCCGGCATCTGCGGCAGCTGCGGCGGCGGCGTATGCCAGGCCCAGCAGGATCGCTGCAAGTGCACGCTGACCTCGTGCCAGACGCTCTGCCAGGTCGGCTGCCTCGACACCGACGCGGTCGTGGCCGTCACGCAGGCCAACAAGATGAAGGGCATCAAGACGATCGTCGTGGGCTTCGGTGCCGAGACCGCGGTAGGTGACGCGCCCAACGTGCTTCAGGCGATCGCCCAGGCCGGCGACTTCCCGCGCGCGTGCAAGAACGGCACGAACGCGGAGTGCGGTGCGGGCAACACGTGCGACACCAGCACCAAGCTCTGCGCAAAGGCGTTCTACCAGGCGACCGATGCGAACGAGCTGAGCCAGGTGCTGCGCGACATCATCGACAACATCTCGGGCGATGCCTGCGAGTTCCCACTGCAGGCGCAGCCCAGCCGCCCGGAGTACCTCGCCGTCATCGTCGACGGGAAGAACGTCCCGGCCGCCCCCGATACCTGGACGTACGCGGCGGGCAAGGTCACCTTCACCGGCCAGATCTGTGACGACATCCGCGCCTCGACCACCGCGAACCCGGTTCAGGTCGAGATCCGCATCCTCGAAACTTTCTAGAAGTTGAGGATCCGCGCCCCGCGGGTCAACGCCCAGATCTGGGGCAGGCCCAGCACCTCGTCGAGGACTTTTTTCGCCTCGAGGTCAGCGGGCACCAGCCCGCACAGCTTCACGGTGGTGTCACAGGCCACCAGCTTCGCGCCCATCGACCGCGCGTCGGCCAGCATGCGCGAAGGCAGCGGCGCGCCCAGCCCGTCGCCCCGCGTCAACTCGGTGCGCTCGCGATCGGTGAGCGGCTTGCCGAAGGCGCCTTTCGCCAGCGCCCGCAGCGCATCGAAGGCGAACACGAAGGTGACGTCGTCGCCCATCGCCGTCGCGGTGATGCCCATGGACATCGACTGCCAGGCGGCCTCGTAGCCGCCGGAACTGACGAAGAAGACGACGCGCCCGGACATGGCCCGCGACATTACACCGCTGCCCTGCACGGACACGTTTCTGCGGCGCGCCCCTCCGGCTAGACTGTCGGCACCGAGAGGCGGGCGCACAGACACGGCCGAAGCCCGCCGGAGCGCACATGCCCAGAGTCCTCCTTCGAATCTCCCTCGCGGCCCTGGCCCTGCTCGCCAGCACCGCCTTCGCCACCGTGGTCATCGCCGAGTCGATCGAGGACATGACGCGCCAGTCCGCGCTGGTCGTCCGCGCCACCGCTCAGCAGTCCATGGCCGCCTGGGACGCCGGCGAGCGGAAGATCTGGACCTGGACGGAGCTGACCGTCACCGAGACGCTCAAAGGCCAGGGCCCGCGCACGCTGCTGGTGAAGCAGCCGGGCGGCGAGGTCGGATCCATCGGCCAGCGCGTGTCGGGCGTCGCGCGCTTCACGCCCGGCGAGGACTGCGTGCTCTTCCTCGAGCCCGCCACCGACGAGAAGGGCGTGTACGTGGTGCGCGGGCTGGCCGCCGGCAAAGTGAGCTTCGAGCGCCGCCTCGGCCGCGTGTTGGCGGTGCGCGACCTCTCGGGCCTGTCCTTCGCGCGCCGGGGCAGCCGCGACACGGTGAAGCCCGTGGACGACGCCGAGGTGCTCGGCCTGCCCGACGCCTTCCTCGCGCGCGTGCGCGCCGCCGCCGGAGGTGCGAAGTGATCCGCGCCGCCTTCGTCCTCGCCCTCGCCTGCTCCGCCGTCGCGCAGGCCACCCCCAGCGGCCACCGCTGGTCCCTCTCGGCGTGCCCGCCCACGTGCCTCGGCTCCGAGACGTGCGTCGGCGGCCGCTGCCTGCCGAACTACCGCATCGCCGCCTCCATCGGGAACAAGGGTGGCACCACGCTGAACGGAGGCGTCGTGCCCTACAGCACCGTGCAGACGCGCACCGTCGAGGCTTTCAAGAACTGGACGACGTCCCGCGTGAGCGCGTGCCCGACGAGTTGGGAGGTGAACTACGGCGGCACCTTCAACTCGCCGCAGGGCACCAATGCGGTCAATGGGAGCGACACCACCAACAACGTCATCTGGCTGCAGGGCGCCGACTGGCGCTACTCCGCCGCGACGCTCGGGCTCACCACCACCACGTACTACACGACCAACGGCCAGATCATCGACGGCGACATGGAGCTCAACAACAACGTCGACTGGGCCAACGACGGGCGGGCGCTCTTCTACGACTTCGAGTCCGTGGTGCTGCACGAGGCCGGTCACTTCCTCGGGCTCGATCACACGCTGGCGTCGATCGCCGTGATGTACGCGAACGTCGCGCAGGGTGACGTGAAGCGCGTGCTGCAGCAGCCGGACACCGACGACGTCTGCTCGGTCTACGCGGCGGGCGGCGGCCAGGGCGAGCCGTGCACCACCGCGGCGACCTGCGCGCAGGGGCGCGTGTGCGAGGGCCCCAGCGGCGCGAGCCAGAAGATCTGCACGCAGGACTGCACCGCCGCGGGCCAGACGTGCCCGGCCGGCTACGCGTGCCAGGCGTCGACGAGCGGCTTCGCGTGCCTCCCGCAGATCGGCGCCACCGATCATTGCAAGTTCTGCGCGTCGGGCCAGGACTGCAGCACCGGCGTCTGCCTGCGCGACACCGACACCGGCATCTCCTGGTGCTCGTCGACGTGCAGCGCGCCGTCGCAGTGCCCGGCCAACAACACGTGCCTCCAGACGTCCTCGGGCGGCTACTGTGTGCCGAACACCACCTGCACCAACCAGTGCACCAACGGCAGCCAGTGTCCCCTGGGCTACGCGTGCACCGGCGGCACCTGCGTGCCCACCGGCAACCCGGGCGATCGCTGCGAGGTGTCGAACTTCTGCAAGACGGCGCAGGGCGGCGCGTGCAGCGTGTGCGTGCTCGATCCCAACAGCACCACCATCGCCTTCTGCCGCCGCTGCTGCCAGGGCAACGCCGCGGGCGGCTTCTGCCAGGGCTGCGCGCTCACCACCTGCACCGCGCCGGAGACGTGCATCGGCCTCACCAACAACATGGACGGCGTGTGCCTCGCGGTGAACACGCTGCCGACCGCGTGTCAGCCGTGCCAGAACGGCCAGTGCTCGCAGGGCCTGCAGTGCATCGCCGGCCGCTGCCACGGCTTCTGCAACCCGTCCAATCCCGGCACCTGCGGCGCGTGCTTCGACCTCGGGAGCGGGAACGGCGCCTGCGCCTGCGCGGACGAGGTGGTGCGCGTTGGCGAGCCGTGCGGCGTCATCGCCGGCAACCAGATCGCCGTGTGCAGCACGGGCCTGGTGTGCATCGGCTCGCCGCAGCCGTTGTGCCGCGCGCAGTGCAACCCGGGCATCCAGGGCTCGTGCCCGATGGGCGAGGTGTGCCAGCTCATGGGCACCGTCGCGGTGTGCCTGCCCGGCACCGCGGGCGGCAAGTGCGCGCCGTGCACCAACACCGGCCAGTGCAACGCGGGCCTCAGCTGCTACCTCGGCCGCTGCTACGAGACGTGCAACGTGAACGTCGGCACGAGCTGCTCGACGTGCGTGCAGACGGACGTCAGCGGCACCGGCGTGTGCGCGTGCGCGGATCAGATCGCCAACGAGAACGAGGCCTGCGGCAGCCAGCCGGACGTGAAGGCCTGCCAGCCGGGCACGCGGTGCCTCAGCGGGGCGTGCCGCGCGGAGTGCAACCCGAACGCGCCGCTCAACTGCCCGATCCTCACCGAGTGCCTCCCGCTCGCCGGGCGGTACTACTGCCAGGATCAGCAGAGCACCGGCGGTGGGTCGGGCGGCAGCGGCGGCTCCGGTGGCGCCGGCGGCGGCGCCTCGGGGACCGGCGGCGGTCAGGGCGGCGCCGGCGGTGGCTCGATCTCCTCGCAGGGGTGCGGCTGCGGCGTGACGGCCTCGCCGCTCGCCCTGTGGCCGGTGCTGGCGTTCGCGGTGCGGAGGCGTCGCGCGCGGCGGTGAGGAGGTGCGGCCGTGCGGCGGCGCTCACTGGCCCACCTCGGCACGACGAGCGCCCCGCCCTTCGTCAGCGCGGCCGAGCGCCTTCGTGGCCAGCGCAGGACGAGTGCCCGCGCGACGGGCGTCGTCGGCGTCTCCGCCAGCCGCGCGGAGGAGCCTTCGTGCCACGCCCTGCCCGCCCGCATGGCCTCGACGAACCGGGGAGGGCTCGCCATCGCGCTCGTCCTGCTGCTCGCGCTCCCGCGCGTGGCACACGCACAGGCCGTCCCGGATCCCGATCCCTGGTGGGGGCCGGACAAGGCGCTCCACTTCGGCCTCTCCGCGGCCATCTCCGGCGCGGCGTACGGCTTCACCGGGGCGTTCGATGAGCGGCGGCCGGTGCGGCTGGCCGTCGGCGCCGGCGTCGGCCTCCTCGCCGGGGCGACGAAGGAGCTGCTCGATCTCGCCGGCCTCGGCCACCCGTCGTGGAAGGACTTCACGTTGGACGTCATCGGGACCGCGTGCGGGGTGTTGGTGGCGTTCCTGCTGGATGTGTTCGTCTTCACGCCGCTGCTGAAACCCGCGCCTGTGCCGCAGCCGGGGTGAGCCGCCAGGGGTGCGCTGCGAAAGGCGGTGACCCTCCCACCGCCCTCCGTCCCCTGCACCTACCGCGGCCCTCCGGTTTTCCAGCCGGTCTGGGCTCGCCCCACTCCCCACCGGCGCGCCTCGAATTCCCCCGCACACCGAACGCAGCAACGGCCGCGGCGAGCGCGACCGCAGCGATGCTCCCCGATGCCGCAGAGGCGCGCCGCTCGCGCGAGGAGACGCTCCACCGGCGCAGGCGCAGCGGCACAGCCCCACCGAAACGAAGCGCCCTGGCGCAGCCGGCTCAATCAGAGCGGATCGTCTTCCGGCAGCGGCGGTTGATCCGGCGTGAAGCGCTTCGGCGGGCCGTCATCGGGCATCGCGCCGGGCGTCGGCGGCCGGCGCTCGGGCGGGTTCAGGTCCTTTGCGATCTGGTCCGCCACGCCGAGCAGGATCTGCTTGAGCCGCCCCGTGTAGATCGACGCGTCGCGCGCCACCTTGAAGGGATCGAGCGGCTCGAGGCCCGCCTTCAGATCGTCCGAAAAGAAGAAGCGGTGGTACAGTTCGCCGCCGTCGAGGCGGAACATGCGCGCGAAGCCCCTCAGGTAGACGCCCGCCTTGCCGTCCTCGCTCCGCATCCCGAAGTCCTCGACGACGATCTCCACGATCGTGTCCACCTCATGCTGCCGCAGCCGCTCGTAGTCCGGTGCGTTCGCCGGCACCTCCTGCACCAGGAAACTCTCGAGCGAGCGCGCGACCAGCACCGGGTCGATGACGCCGCGCCAGGGCGCCTCGTCCGGCAACCGTCCGAGCGTCTCCGCCCGCAGCGTGTCAGCCACCTCGAAGCGCGACATGGTGCGCGTCGCCTTGATGTTGCGCTTCGCATCGGGCTTGTTGCCCTGCGCCAGCACGAGCGCGAGCCGGCGATCGGCCTCCGCGTCGTCGATGCGCCGCGGCGCCAGCTTCGGCCGGTAGCTGGAGTCGTCGCGAAACACCGTCGACTTCGGCCCCGCGTCCTCCGCGATGCGCGCGAGGAACGCGACCTGTCGCACCCGATCGAGATCGGCACCCGCGAGCGGCTTGTGGGCGCACGCGCTGGCCACCAGCGCGGCGAGGCTTGCGACGACGAGGCGCATGCACGGGTTCCTACCCCGAACGCGCTGGACCAGCGAGTCCGTTTCCGGTACGAGACGCCGGCCTGTTTTCACTGACTTCCGTGGAGGGGAGCAAGTCCATGAGCCTTCGTCGCGCGTCTGCCGCGGTCTGTGGCCTGTCGCTGTCGCTGGTGCTGTCCGCCTGCCCCGAGAAGAAGGCCGAGACGCCGCCGCCGCCGCCGAAGGCCGAGGTGAAGCCACCGCCGCCGCCGCCGGCCCCCGCCCCGCGTGCCGACAGGGAGTGCGCCGCCCCCATCGATCCAGGTCCCGTCACCGAGCTCAAGATCGGTGAGCGCACGGCGAAGCTGTCGGGCGCGCGCCTGTCGTTCGCCGACAAGGACGCCGACGGCGCCCTGACCTTCGGCGTGCTCGGGCCGATCAACGAGGACTCCGGCGCCAACATGGTGGCGCTCAAGAAGTATGTGAAGTTCTTCACCGACGAGAAGGCCGACGCCATCGTCGTCACCGGCGACTCCGGCGAGGTGGCCTCGGGCATCGCCCGCGTCCTCAAGGAGCTCGGCAAGACCAAGCTCCCCGTCTTCGTCATCATCGGCAACCGCGAGTGCCGCAGCGAGTACACCGACGGCGTCAACGCCGCGAAGGCCGAGCTGCCGAACATCATCAACATGAACGAGGTGCGCGTCGTCGAGTTCCCCGAGCTGACGCTCATCAGCCTCCCTGGTCATCACGACCCGAAGTACTTCGGCTGCGCGACCAGCTGTCAGTACCTGCAGTCGACGCTCGACGAGGTGGTGCGCGAGGCGAAGCTGGCGAAGACGCCCGTCGCGCTCGTGTCACACGGCCCGCCGCACGGCCAGGGCAACCTGGCGCTCGACGTCGCCGGCGGCACCGAGAACGTCGGCGACGAGGCCATCACCCGGGCCATCGCCGAAGGGAAGATCGCCTTCGGCTTCTCGAGCAACATCAAGGAGGCCGGCGCCCGCGCAGCGAAGGACGCCGCCGGCACCCAGCTCCTCAAGGAAGGCGAGGCCTCCGAGAGCCTCTACCTGAACCCCGGCCCCGCCGACTCCACCGTCGGCTGGGACATGAACGACGGCAGCAGGGCCGTGGGCATCGCCGCCACCTTCACCCTGAAGGACGGCAAGGGCAGCTACAAGCTGCTCCGCCTCAAGCCCATGACCGCCGCCGAGAAGGCCGAAGCCAAGCGCCTCGAGCCTGCGCCCACGCCGGCCCCGGCCCCTACGCCGGCTCCGGCCCCGTAGTCCCCAATTCAACGGCCACGGAAGTTTTCACTGTCCCCGCCCACTGGTACGGTGCGGGGGTGGGTTTGCCTCCCGGTACAGGTCGTCGTCGACGCCTTGGTGAGCTCCTCGTCGAGGCGGGGCTGTTGAACGAGGACCAGCTCAAGGCCGCGCTCAACGAGCAGCGCAAGTGGGGCGGCCGCCTTGGGCGCACCGTGGTGGAGATGGGCTTCGTCAACGAGGCCGACATGGTCAACGTGCTGGCGCAGCAGCTGTCGCTGCGCACGGTCGACCTGGATCAGGCCCAGCTGCCCGAGCGGATCACTGACTGCCTGCGCCTGGATCTCGCGGAGCGCTACGGCGTCTTCCCGCTGGGCGTCGACGCGCACGGGCACACGCTCTTCATCGCCACGTCGGATCCGACCAACGTCGAGCACATCCAGGAGCTCGAGTTCGCCACCAACATGAAGCTGGAGCTCGCGGTCGCCACCGGCTCGGCGATCGATCGGGCGATCCGCAAGTACTACTTCGGTGAGAACGTCGTGCCGACGCGCACGCTGCGGCCCGAGAACCTGGGCGTCAACGAGACGACCTTCGAGCTCGACGAGCTCATGGGCGAGGCGCCGGACGCGCCGCCGTCACAGCCCTCGGCCCGCCCGTCCGTCAAGCCGGCCCAGCCGCCCGCGCCTGCCGCGGTGCCGGGCGAGCTCGCCGCGCTCAAGCAGGAAGTCGCAGTGCTGCGCGAGCAGGTCCAGGGGCTGGAGACCATCTCCACCTCGCAGGTGCGCGCGCTGCGCGTGCTGCTGGAGATCCTCATCGAGTCCGGGCTGGTGACGCGCGAGGAGTACCTCGAGCATCTCCACCGCCCGGAGTGAGCCGCGCTCACACCATCTGCGCCGCGGCGTTCGCCTTCTGTCGCTCGTCGGTCAGCTCGGCGACGTGCTCGAGGATCTGCGGGTGGCTCAGGATCAGCCGATCGAAGTCCTCGCGCGGCAGCCGCAGCACCGAGGTGTGACGGACGGCGATGACCGACGCCGTGGCCACCGAGCGCGTGAGGAGCGACATCTCGCCGAACACCTCGCCCTCGCGCAGCGAGGCCACCTTGCGGCCCTTCACCCGCACGTCCACCTCGCCCGACAGCACGACGTAGAGGCCGTCGCTCGTCTTGCCTTCGTGGATCAACGTCTCGCCGCGGCGCACTTCGCGGGCGCGGAACTTCTGCACCAGATCGCGGCGGTCGGACTTCGAGAACGGACGGAAGAGCGCGGAGCTCTGCATCAGGTTCGACAGCAGGCGCTGCCGGCAGAACTTCTTGAGCGCCGCGGAGACGGACGGGTGGTTCGCCGACAGCTCCTTCAACACGCCCGCGCTGATCTCGAGGAGCTGCGTGTCCTCGTGCGTCGCCTCGACGGACGCGCTGCGCGGCGCCTCGGACAACAGGGCCATCTCGCCGAAGAAGGCGCCTTCGTCGAGCCGCGCCAGCTCACGCTCGGCCTCGCCGTCGGCGCGCAGGACGCGCACCCCGCCGGCGCAGATGACGTAGAACGCGTCGCCCTTCGAGCCCTGCTGGATGACGCGGTCGCCGGGCTTGAAGCGCCGGAGCGGGCACTTCTCGAAGAGCGCGATGAAGGCGTCCGCGGGGAGATCGGAGAAGAGCGGAATCTTCGGCAGGTCACCGGCCTCGAGGCGCGGCTCCTCGGGCGCCTCCATCGCCTCCTCGACGAGGGGCGCGGGCGGAGCCCCGCGCTCGGACAGGCCGCGCTGCGCGGCGGCGTCCACGGCATGGAGCAGCGAGCCCGCCTCCAGGTCCAGGTCCAGCTCGGTGAAGGCCGAGCCCTGCGCGGCGGGACGCGCCGCGGCCGGCGCGGGCGCCCCGGCGTCGAACTGCGCAAAGGCCTGCAGGCTGCGCTCGAGATCGGACGCGCCGGGCGCATCACCTCGCGCCGCCGGCGCGGTGGGCGCGGCGGTGAGCCCGGACGGCGATGACGCCGCCACGGGCCCGAAGCCCGGCGGCAGCCAGATCCGGCTGCCCGAGGGCGACGACTGGGACGGCGGCGAGGCCGAAGGCGGCGCGGCGGCATCCCCCTTTCGCGGCTTGAGGCCAGGCGGCGCGGCGGCGTCGGCGGACTTCGGCCGGGCGGGGATCACCTCCGGCGGCGCCGGCGGCACCGCGAACGGCACCGGCGACGGCGAGCGGAGGAGCCCGTCCTCCGGCTCCTCTCGCGGCGCCGGCGGGGGCGCGTCCTTCACGGCGGCGACCGGGGCGCTCGGGGGCGGTGGGTCGACGGGCGGCGACCCGGGTGCCGGTGGCGGCGCCTCCTCGGGGATCTCGTCGGTCAGCGCCGAGGGCGCCGGCACGTCGAGCTCGTACGAGGTCGGCGCGAGCCCTGACGCCTCGGCGTCGAGAGCGGAGACGGGCGTGGCGTCGTCGCTCGAGCCTGGCGCGGGCTCGGGCGGGAGCTGCGTGCCGGCGACCACCGGCGGCGGCGCCTCGATCGGCGAGCCCTGGAGCACCGGCACCTGCAGCTCGGCCGGCAGCTGATCGGCGTCGGCCAGGGGGCCGGCCTCGAGCGGGATCTCCACCTCGCCCGTCACCGGGCCGCCGAACTCGATCTCGATGGACGCGGCCTCGGGCACCTGGCGCGACGTGGACCGCTCGGGCTCGACCTCGATCTCGATCGCGTCGCCGCGCGTGAGCGGACTGGGGCCCTTCGTCGCCGCCATGCCGCCGACGCTGGAGTGCGCGTCGCCGCCGGGGATCTCGAAAGGCTCCAGCTCGAGCGCGTCGGCCCGGTTCATCGGCGACGGCGCCGGCGCCTTCGGCTTCGCCGACGCAGGGGGCTTCGGCGCCTCGAGGTCGATCGCGCGCGGGTCGGCCGCGCCGGTGCCCGCCAGCGGCGGCAAAGGTGCCGCGCGCATGGAGGCGCTGGGCGCCGCGCGCGCGGACTTCTTCGCGTACAGGTCGGCGAGCATCTTCTGCACGCCGGTGTGGGCGGGATCGATCTCCAGCACCAGCTTGCTGGCCGCGATCGCGCGCGGGAGGAAGCCTTCGCGGGCGAAGCCCTCGGCGGCCCAGGTGTATGCGAGGATCGCCTTGTCCTTCTTGCCGGCCTTCACCCACGCATCGCCGAGCCGCAGGCGGGCCTGAAGATCCTTCTCGTCGGCGCGGCAATACTCGTCGTACGCCTCGGCCGCCTTGGCGAACTTGCCTTTGGAGAAGAGCTGCGTCGCCTTCTCCTTGAGCGCGCGGACGTCCATCAGGGGCCGCCCCCCGCCGGCTTCGAGGGGCCGAGGCGCGCGACGGCGGCCGAGGCCGCGTCCCGCACGCGCCGGTAGTAGTCGCCCTTGAGGGCGTCGATCGCCTCGAGGTGCTGGTTCGCGCCGAGCTCGCCGAGCGCCTCGGCCGCGGCGGCGCGGACCTCGGGCCGATCGCTGTAGAGATCGCGGGCGACGGCGTCGGCGGCACGGCGATCCTTGAGCCGCCCGAGCACCAGCAGCACCTCGCGGCGCGCGACGGCGGTCGGATCGTCGAGGAGCTCGAGCAGCGCGGGCACGGCATCGGCCGCCTGCATGTCGCCGAGCACCGAGGCGGCGAGCGCGGCCTCCGCCCCGCCCTCCTTGATCATCGCCACGAGCGCGGGCGCGCCGTCCTTCGGGGGTGCGACGCCACGCAGCGGCTCGAGAAGCCGCGTGCGGTCGCCGGCGAGCGTTCCCGCGGTCTGCAACACGACGCGCTGGCCCTCGGGCCCGGCGTCGGCGAGCGCCTGGGCGGTGGCGGCCTGCACGGTCCGCTCGGCGTCGAGCAGGCCTTCGCGCGCGTCCTCCCCGAGCGAGGCGAGGGCGACCCAGGCGGCGGCGCGCAGGGACACGCTGCCGTCTCGGGTGTACGGCCGCACGCGCTCGGCGGCGCCGGCGATCTTGAATCGCCCCATGGCGCGGATGAGCGACGCCAGCACCTTCACCTGGTCCTCGGTGCCGTCGTCGGCGACCTCGCGCGGCGGCTGTGGCTTCACCAGCGTCTTGCCCGCCTGCTGGGCGCGCTGCGCGTCGAGCGCGTCGATGCGGCGGAACAGCTCGGCGGTGCGGGAGCGCACCACGGCGGATGGATCATCGATGGGGAGCGGCTGCGAGGGGTCGAAGCCCGGCGCGTACTCGGTGGGCAGCGCCGCGGGCACCCAGTCCGCGCGCACCGGCTCGAGCGCCTTCAGCTCGGCCTCCCACGCCTTCATGACGGCCGCGCCCGACGCGGGGTCGCCCAGCTCGACGAGGGCGTCGACGACCAGCTTGCGCGTCTGCGCGTCGTTCGAGGTGATCAGCGGCGTCACCTTGGCCGCCATGTCCTGGAGCGTCGGGCCGAGCGCGACGACGGCGGCGAGCCCGGCCTGCGGCGAGCCCGACTTGAGCTTCTCGACGATGGGCTCGGGCGGGCAGCCACCGCGGCGGCGCATCTCGCGACCGGCGGCCTGCACGTCCTGCTCGGCGCCGGTGAGGACGAGTTGGCACAGCGCCTTCGCCGTCTCCGGCGTCTTCGGCAAGGTGATGAGGGCAGCGGTCGCGACGGAGCTGGTGGGGCTCTTCTCCTCGGCGACGGCGAGCAGCTTGTCGACGGCGGCGACGTCGCCCAGCGCCGCGAGCGCCTCGCACGCGGACTCGCGCAGCTCGGGGAAGTTCTCATCGAGCAGCGCGGTGAGCGGCGCGACGGCCCGGGGATCGCCCGCGAGCCCGAGGCCTCGCGCGGCGGCGGCGGCGAGGACGACCTGGTTGTCCTTGAGCAGCGGGACGAGGCGGTTGACGGCCTCGGGGCGGCCCGAGCGGCCCAACTCCTCGGCGGCGCCGACGCGCTCCGGGAGCGTGCCGTCCTGCAGCACCTTGACGTTGCGCTCCCAGATGGCGGACGCCTCGGCGGCGACGACGGACGCCATGGCGCCGGGGATGTTGGCGCCCTTGAGCGCCTGGACGATGGCGAGGCGCGTCGAGCGCCCGCGGCGCGAGTACTGCAGCGTGAGGTAGCTGCGCGCCTTGGGCGACTTGATGCTCGCGAGCGCGGCGGCGGCCTTGAGCTGGACCTGCTCGTCGGGATCGCCGAGCGCCTCGCCGAGGAGATCGACGACCCGCGCGTCCTGGCTCTTCCCGAGCGCGGTCATCGCCTCGGCGCGGACGATGGCAACGGGGTCGCGCGCGGCCTGCGTGAAGAGGCCCACGTCGTCGGAGTCGAACTTCTCGCCGAGCTGCTTCACGGCGAGCGCGCGGACCTCGGGACGAGCACTCTGGAGATCGGCGATCAGCTTGTCGCGACCACCGGAGCAGCTCGCGAGGAGGACAAGAGCGAAGGCGAAGAGCGCCCGGCGCGTCATGTGGCGCTTGTACCACAGGACCGAACTCTTCCCGGGCGCTTCCGCGCTGCCTACTTCGCGAAGAAGGCCACCTCGGCGCCGGCCCGGTACCTGGCGCAGGCCCCGTCGCCGAGCCACACCCGGTCCCCTGCCACACGGTAGGCGTCGGGCGCCAGGGCCTGGTTTCCGAGTTCGACCTCGAGGCCGCGGGGCCGATCGGTCAGGTCGAGGCGGAAGGCACAGCTGGCCAGCCGCTGCGACACCTGCGCCGTGGCGTTCCGGAGCGCGAGCTGGTCCTCGAGCGCGACGACGAGCGAGCGGCAGTTGAAGCCGCAGGTTTCGGAGCGCACGTCCACCCTCGCCAGCCCGTCCACGACCCGCTTCGCCATGGCCGACGCGGTCCAGTCGCTGCCAACCGTCACGGTGATGAGCTCACGCTCGCGGGCCTGCTGCTCCGGATCCTCGAGCCCGGGTAGCTCGTCGGGGAGCGATTCGAACCGTCGATGCGCCTTCCGGCGATAGTCCGAGGCGACCCGCACCGCGATTCCCATGAGCCAGGTGCGCAGGGCGCTGCGGCCCCGGAACTCGCCAAGGCGTCGCCACGCGACGACGAAGACGTCGTGGGTGGCATCATCGAGGTGGCTCGGCGCGACTCCCAGCCGGCGGAGGAGACGCCACACGCACGAGAACCCTTCGGCGTACAACCTCTCGAAGGCACTTGTATCTACTGGCGCATGAACCTGTTTGTGGAGCAACGCGCCCGACATGGATGCCTCTGAGTGGCAGGACCACGCTCAATCCGTTTCGGCTCGGAGCCAGCGGGGACAAGCCTACCGCCGGCAGCCGCAGGGCGAGCCCCGAACCAGCCGAGGAGATCCGTCAGGGATGCGTGCACGCTGGACGGGACCGACACTACCGGGGCCGGCGGCGGCCGCCGCCCCGCCACCCGCCGCCGGGCTTGCCGCCGCGGGCATTTCCGCCGGGCTTGCCTCCTCCGCGCGAGAAGCCGCCGGAGCGCTCGCCACCGCGCGAGAAGCCGCCCGCCTTCCCCTCGCCCCGCGAGAAGCCGCCGGAGCGCTCGCCGCCGCGCGAGAGGCCGCCCGACTTCCCCTCCCGCGAGAAGCCGCCGGAGCGCTCGCCGCCGCGCGAGAAGCCGCCCGCCTTCCCCTCGCCCCGCGAGAAGCCGACGGAGCGCTCGCCGCCGCGCGAGAAGCCACCCGACTTCCCCTCGCCCCGCGAGGAGCCGACGGAGCGCTCGCCGCCGCGCGAGAAGCCACCGTGCCCACCGCCCTGCCCTTCGCGACGCCGTCCACCACGCGAGGAGCCGCTCCGCTCCCGGTCGCGAGGCCGGTCGGCCCCGCGCGTGAAGTCCCAACGTCGCTCTTCGCGCGGCGCCTCGGACGCCACGGTCTCCGCCCCGGCGGAGTGCGCCACCGCGTCGGCACCGCTCGCAGCGAGGGGGTTCGACTCGTCGTCGCCCTCGTCACGGTCCGCTTCCGGTGAGTTCGACGTGTGCCCATGCCGCCGCGCGGGCAGGAGCAGCTCCGGCTCCGGGCCCGCCTTCCCCTCGGCGACGGCCTTCACGCGCCGAACCTCCTCGGCAGTCAGCGCGCGCACGTCGCCGGGCCGCAGCCCCTTCACCGACAGGCCCGCGTGCGCCGGACGGAACAGCCGCACCACCGGGTGACCGATCGCCGCGCACAGCCGCTTGATGAGGTGCTGCCGGCCCTCGGTCACGACGAGCTTGAGCCACGTGTTGCGATCGGCTTTCTCGTAGATCCGCGCTTCCACCGCCTGCGCCACGCCGTCCTCGAGACGCACGCCCTCGAGCAGCCGGTTGAGCGACGCCTCGTCCGGTACGCCCTTCACCTTCGCCAGGTACACGCGCGGCACCTGGTGCTTCGGGTGCATCAGCTTGTTCGCCGTCTCACCGTCGTCGGTGACGAGCAGCGCACCCTCGGCGTCGAAGTCCAGCCGGCCGACGGGGAAGACGCGGAGGCCGAGGCCCTTCGTGTAGTCGGCGATCGTCTGGCGGCCCTGCGGATCGGACAGCGTCGTCACCACCCCGGGCGGCTTGTACATGAGGAACCAGTGCCGCTCGTCCGACGCGGTGACGGGTCGCCCGTCCACGACGATCAGATCTTTGCCGGCGTCGACGCGCGTGCCGAGCACGGTGACGACCTCGCCGTTCACCTTCACGCGGCCAGCGGTGATCAGTCCTTCAGCATGGCGGCGCGAGGCGATGCCTGCGCGCGCGAGAAACTTCTGGAGGCGCTCCATGGGTACCTGCTCACTGGTTGTCCGTCGTGGGGGCCGGCCTATCGCTGCCGTCCTTGGCGGCCGCGGGCTGCGGCGGGTTGAGCACCTTGTCCGCCGTCTTCGACGTGACGTCGGCCTGCTGGATCGCCTGCTCGAGCTCCTCGAGCGCGGCCTCCGACGCCTTGTCCGCCTCTGCGACGCGCGCCCGGAAGCTGGCGTCGGCGAGGTCGTCGACGATGCCGGCGACGGGCTTGGGCGCCTCCTTCTCGACGATCTCCCGGCTCTCCTCGGTGAGCTCCTGGAACTCGCGCAGCGTGGGCAGCGCGTTCAGGTCCTTCAGCGCGAAGAACTCGAGGAACTCGCGCGTGGTGCCATAGAGGATCGGCCGGCCGACCTCTTCCTTCTTGCCGACGATCTTGATCAGCCGGCGGTCGAGCAGCGCCTTGAGCACCGCGCCCGAGTCGACGCCGCGGATGTCCTCGATCTCCGGCCGCGTCACCGGCTGGCGGTACGCGATGATCGCCATCGTCTCCACCGCGGCGCGGGTCAGCCGCTGCGGCTTCACCTTGAGGAAGCGGCGCACGTACTCGCCCGACTCGGGCGCCGTGCGGAACTGCCAGCCGCCGGCGACCTCGGTCAGCACGACCCCCGACACGCCCTCGCGGCGGTCGGCCTGCAGCGACTCGAGGGCCTTCTGGAGCCTCTCCCGATCGATCCCGGTCGCGTCGTACAACTGGTCGAGGCTGAGCGGCTGCGGCGCGACGAACAGCAGGCTCTCGAGCACGTTCTTCACCTGCTTCGCGGACAGGCGGCGCGAGTGCGCGACGATCTTCTCGAACGGCGTCTCGAGCTCGGGCGCGTCAATCTCGGCCGCGTCGACCTCATCCAGCTCCGGATCGCCCGAAGGGCCCTGCGTGACGGCGGCGACCTCTTCCTCGGAGAACGGGCCAGGCCCGCCGCTGCCGGTCTCGTCGCCGGCCTTATTGGTACTCACCTTCGATCTCCTCCGCGGTGTGTGTGTCGTCGGCGCCGAACTGCGCGAGCGCGTCCGGCCGCGCGGTGATGAGAATGTCGTCGCTGTCCTCGGCCTGGAACACGCGCAAGAGCCGGTGCTTGCACATCTCCAGCAGCGCCAGGAAGGTGATCACCACCTGGCTGCGGACGCGCTGCCCTTCGAAGAGCGAAAAGAAGGTCACCTGACCGCTCTCGCTGGCGCGAACCTTCGCCGCGATGTGGTACATGGCCTGCGAGAGGGACAGGCGCTCCCGCATCACCTCGTGCTGCTTCTTCGGCTCGAGCGCCTTGAGCACCCGGTCGAGCGCCTCGATCAGCTTGTAGATCGACAGCTCCTGCAGGCCGATCTCGTCGGGATCGAGCGGCACCTGCTCGTGGCGCACCTTCCGGGTGAAGACGGTGCGATCGAGGAGGTCCGCCCCCAGCAGCTGGTCGGCCGCGGCCTTGTACTTCTGGTACTCGAGCAGCCGGCGCACGAGCTCGGCGCGCGGGTCCGAGGGCTCCTGGTTGACGTCTCCGTCGGCACCGGCAGGCGTCTCCTCGCGCGGCAGCAGCATGCGCGACTTGAGGTGCAGGAGCGTCGACGCCATCACCAGGAACTCGCCGGCGATGTCGAGGTTGATCTCCCGCATCAGCTCGAGGTGCGCGAGGTACTTCTCGGTGATCAGCGCGATGGGGATGTCGAGAATGTCGAGCTTGTGCTCGCGGATCAGGTGCAGCAGGAGATCGAGCGGGCCCTCGAAGTTGGGCAGAGCGATGCGGAAGGCGTCGCGCGGGGCGCTCACCTCGTTCAGCACATCATCCGGTGCAGGACTCCCGTCCTTCACGTCAGCCACGTCGGGCGCTCGCTCGCTCCAGGTGCCGGAAAATCGGCGTCGGAGCGGTGTACCACAACCCCGCCCGAACGCCTTGCTCCTCCAGCGTGCTACAGCCCGACTGCAGCGCGGACCCGCTGGATCACCGGGGCGGCGTAGGCGCGGGCCTTCTCGGCGCCCGCCTGGAGGATCCGCTCCACCTCGGCGGGATCGTTCACCAGCTCGGTGTAGCGCCTGCGGGGCGCCTCGAAGGTGGCCTTGTAGCCGTCGAGGAGCCGGCCCTTGAAGTAGCCGTAGCCCTTCTTCGGATCGCCGCCGGCCTTCCACTCGGCGTCCACCTGTGCGAACTCGGACGGCGGGAGCACGACCCTCAGGAGCTCGTAGAGCGGCTGACCCTCGGTGGGTTTCGGCGCGTCCGGCGCGGTCGAGTCGGTCTTCACCGACTTCACCTGCTTCTCGACCTCTTTGTCGGTGGCGAAGAGATCGATGGTGTTGCCGTAGCTCTTCGACATCTTCTGGCCGTCTCGGCCGGGCACCACCGCGGTCTCGTCGCGGATGCGCTCGGCGGGCAGCTTGAAGACGCCGGGATTCTTCGCCGGATCCTGCGGATCGTACCCGGGGACGTAGCGGACGTTGAACTTCGTCGCCCAGTCGCGCGCGAACTCGAGGTGCTGCTTCTGATCCCGGCCGACCGGCACGATGTCCGAGTCGTAGAGGAGGATGTCCGCGGCCATCAGCACCGGGTACGCGAAGAGGCCGAACTCGGGGTGCTTGATGCCCTTGTTCTCGATCTTGTCGCGGTAGCTGTGCGCGCGCTCGAGGTTGGAGACCGGCACGACGGTGCCGAGGATCCACATGAGCTCGGTGATCTCGGGAATGTCCGACTGGCGGAAGAGCGTCGCCTTCGCAGGATCGAGGCCCAGCGCGAGGAAGGCGCAGGCCGTCTCGAAGGTGAGCTGCCGGGCCACCTTCGGATCGTGCACGGTGTTGAGCGCGTGCAGGTTGGCGATGAAGTACAGCGCCTCGCCCTCGTCCTGGAGCCGGACGAACTCGCGGATCGCGCCGTAGTAGTTGCCGAGGTGCAGGCGACCGGACGACTGGACGCCGGAGAGAATTCGCATGGGGTGCTCGCGTAGTCCGACTTCCCGCGTCAAACAACCTGGCTGTCAGTCGCTCCAGGTGCGCAGCTTGAGCAGCGCGCCCAACGCCAGCATCAGGCCGAACACCGCCGCGTAGCCCGCAGCCCTCCTCTTCTTGCGGCTTCGCCAGGCGTCGACGGTGAGCGCCAGCAGCACGCTGCCCGCGGCGACGGTGCAAAGCCACTCCCACAGCGAGACGGCGACGCGCCGCGCGTACCAGGGCCCGCGCAGCACCGGCTTGCCGGAGAGCGCCGCCTCCAGCCCGCCGCTCGAGAGGTTCACGATGTGCCGGTACTGACCGAAGGCGACGACGGCGATGCCGGCGGCCAGCGCGACGGCGATCAACCTGCGCTGCGGCGACCAGGCCTGCCACTTGTCGTAGCCGCTGAAGAGCGGGATCACGACGAGCAGGACGACCAGGAGCACCTGGACGAGGAGCAGGAGGAGATCCATGTCGCTCTACCGGCTCTTCGCCTTCCGGCTCCGCGGGTGGTGCTGCTCATAGACGTTGCGCAGCCGCGTCGTGTTGACGTGCGTGTAGATCTGCGTCGTCGACAGGTCCGCGTGGCCCAGCATGGCCTGCACCGCGCGCAGGTCCGCGCCGCGCTCGACGAGGTGCGTGGCGAACGAGTGGCGCAGCTTGTGCGGCGACAGCGCCTTGGTGATGCCCGCGCCCCGCGCGTAGCGGCGCAAGAGCTTCCAGAAGCCCATGCGCGAGAAGCCCTTGCCGCGCGGCGTCACGAAGAGCGCCCTCGCCTCCCGGCCTTTCAGGATCGCCGCCCGTGGGCCCGCGAGGTACGCGCGCAGCTTGTCGATCGCGTGCCGGCCGAGCGGCACCACCCGCTCCTTGCGGCCCTTGCCGAAGGCCACCACGAAGCCGTCCACCAGGTTCACGTCGTTGACTGACAGGTTGATGAGCTCGCTGACGCGCAGGCCGGTCGCGTACAGCACCTCGATCATCGCGCGGTCGCGGCAGCCGACGGCCTTCGCCTCATCCGGCGCACCGAGCAGCGCCTCGACCTCGTCCACCGTGAGGTACGCCGGCAGCTTCCGCGCGTGCCTGGGCGTGTCGAGATCCTCGGTCGGATTCGAAGCGCACAGCTTCTCGTCCTCGAGGAACTTGTGGAAGCCGCGCAGCGCCGCGAGGTGCCGCGCCCGGCTCCGCGGCGAGAGCCCCTGGTTCCCCAACCACGCGAGGTGCTCCAGCACGTCCTCGCGGCTGGCGCGCTCCACCAACACGCCGCGCTCGGCGAGGTGCGTGAGGTAGCTCCGCACGTCGATGGCGTAGGCGTCGACCGTCTTCGGCGCGAGGTTCCGCTCGGCGCGCAGGAAGGTGACGTAGTGATCGAGCAGCGCCGACTGCATGGCGGCAGAGGATCGGGCCTTTGGCCCGCGCGGCGCAACTACTCGTCCATGACGAGGATGCCTTTGCCCTGCCGCAGCACCTCGATCTGGTCGCCGATCAGCGACACCACCGTGGACGGCTCCGACGGCTGGATGCCGCCGTCGAGGATCAGGTCCAGTCGCGTCCCCAGCTCCTCCTTGATGCTGCGCGCGTCCGTCAACACCTCGCCGTCCTGGTCCGTGGCGGACGTGGTGACGATCGGCCGGCCCAGCTTCGCCGCGATCGCCAGCATCAGCGGCGCCTGCGGAACGCGAATGCCCACCTGCCGCTGCTTGGACTGCATCATCTCGGGCACCAGCCGCGTCGCCTCGAGGACGAAGGTGAACGGGCCGGGCGTCAGCTGCTTCATGAAGCGGTACGCGAAGTTGGACACCTTGGCGTACTTGGCGACGTCGGACAGGTCCGGGCAGAGGAACGCGAGCGGCTTCTTCCGATCGCGCCCCTTGAGGCCGTACAGCCGGTCGATCGCCTTCTTCGAGAAGAGGTCGCAGCCGATGCCGTAGTACGTGTCCGTCGGGTAGGCGATGAGGCCCCCGTCCTCCAGGACCTTCGCCGCGCGCTCGACGACGCGCGGCTGCGGATGGACGGGATCGACCTCGACTATCGGTGCCTGGGCCATGACGCGCGCCGCTCTAGCAGGGTGTTGAGAAACGCCGGTCAGCGAGGCCGGCATCGTTGTTCGTGAGATTCATGACTCGTTCGCTTCGTTGCTTCGCGGTCCGTTCGGCCTGCGGACCGCGGTCGGTTGCCGGTTCAGG
>JBFMAB010000037.1:0-50868 GCA_040755835.1 Myxococcota bacterium | reverse complement strand
AACAGGCCCACGCCCGTCGCCACCGCGAGGAAGCGCCAGCGCGGCACGCGCCACGCCGCCGCCGCCGCGCCCGCCGTGCACGCCGCCGCCGTCACGTTGGCGAATTTCAGGCGGTGAAAGAGCAGCCCGCCCGCCATGA
Organism: Myxococcota bacterium; assembly: GCA_040755835.1. Taxonomy (GTDB): domain Bacteria; phylum Myxococcota; class Myxococcia; order Myxococcales; family Myxococcaceae; genus JADLDB01. The sequence continues at coordinate 50,729 of JBFMAB010000037.1, read as the reverse complement.
AGCGATCGCTGCGCCCCGGCACCGGCTCGTAGACGCGATCGAAGCCCAGGTTGAGGTGGCCCAGCGGCGCCGCGACCTCGGGCCCCGGCCACGCGCCGAAGTGCTGCAGCGCCGCCGCCGTCACCGACACCAGCAACGTCACCCCCGCGGCCACGCCCACGCGGCTCAGCGCGCGTGGGCTGGCCGAGGCCACCGCCACGGCCGCCGCGGGTACCAGCAGCCAGTCTGACAGGCGGGCGAGGCCGGTGCCTGTGGGGGGGTGTCCACCGACGAGCGGCGCTACCGCGGCGAGGCCGACGAAGCCGAGGAGCAGCGCCCACGGCCGCGGCGCGTGCGGGGGCCAGCGCACCGCGAGCGCGAGCAGCGCCGTCGCCCACGCGCCGACGGTGGCGGGCAGCTCGTGCACCTGCACGCCCACGGCCCAGAGGCCGAGCGCCCACGGCAACAGCGACGAGGCGCGCGCGCGCATCGTCAGCGTCCCCCCCGGGAGGGCCGCGGGGCGTCGTGCCAGCGGGGAGCGGAGGGCGGAGGCGTCACTTTCCTGCCGCGTCATAGCGTGCAGGCGCAGGCGAGTCGAAGCGCGCGTGCCGGCTGTGGTAGGCGCGGTGTCCATGCAGACCTTCGAGGAAGTGGCGGCCTTCATCCGGCAGAACGAGGTGGGGCGGCGCGCGTGGCTGGACACGCCGTACGGGCGCCGGCTGGTGACGTACGCGGATCTCACCGCCACCGGGCGCTACCTGCACTTCGTCGAGGCGTGGTTGCGCCGCGTGCGCCCGTTCTACGCGAACTCGCACACGGCCATCTCGTCGACGGGCCGGGTGATGACGGAGCTGCGGGAGGAAGCGCGGCGCGTCATTCGCCGGGCCGTCAACGCGGGCCCGAAGGACGAGGTGCTCTTCGTCGGCTCCGGGGCCACCGCGGCGGTGAACAAGCTGGTGGGCCTCCTGGGCTGGCGCATCAGCGAGCCGCTCGAGCGCGCCTACGGGCTGTCGCAGCAGATCCCCCGCGAGAAGCGGCCGGTGGTGCTGGTCGGGCCGTACGAGCACCACTCGAACGAGCTGCCGTGGCTCGAGTCGATCGCCGAGGTGGTGGAGGTCGGCCTGACGCCGGACGGCGCCATCGATCTCGCGGATCTCGAGCGGAAGCTCACGCACTACGAGGCACGGCCGATGAAGCTGGGCAGCTTCAGCGCGGCCTCGAACGTGACGGGCGTGCTGTCGGACGTGAGGGCGATCGCCCGCGTGCTGCACCGGCACGACGCGTACGCGTGCTTCGACTACGCGGCGGCGGGCCCGTACGTGCCCATCGACATGCACCCGGCCGACGAGGCGGAGCGCATCGACGCGCTGTTCCTTTCGACGCACAAGTTCATCGGCGGGCCCGAGGGCTCCGGGCTGCTGGTGGCGCACCGGGACTTCTTCCAGACCCGATCGCCCGAGCGGCCGGGCGGGGGCACGGTGGACTACGTCGCGTCCTTCGACCCGGTGTCCGTGGACTACGTGGGCCGGCTCGACGAGCGCGAGGAGGGCGGCACACCGGCGATCCTCGGCGACATCCGCGCGGGCATTGGTTTTTTGGTGAAGGAGATGACGGGCCCCGCGCGCATCCTCGAGCACGACCTCGCGTTGGCCGAGCGCGCGCTCAAGCGCCTCGAGCGGAATCCGAGGATCCGCATCCTCGGGCCCACCAACCTGCCCCGGCTGCCGATCATCAGCTTCAACATCGAGCGGCTGCACCATGACTTCGTGTCGGCGCTGCTCGACCATCTCTTCGGCATTCAAAACCGCGCGGGCTGCAGCTGCGCGGGCCCGTACGGGCACCGGCTGCTCGGCATCGACCGGCCCAGGAGCGAGGACTACCGGCGGCAGATCGCCCGGGGGCTGGGCGGCGTGAAGCCCGGCTGGGTGCGGGTGACGTTGCCGTACTACTCGAGCGAGGACGACATCGAGTTCCTGCTCGCGGCGGTGGAGTTCGTCGCCGACCACGGCCACCACTTCCTGCAGGAGTACCGGCTGGGCTGGCTGGACGGCGTGTGGCGCCACGTCGACCGCCCGATGACCGACGTGAAGCCGATCGAGCTCACGGTCGACGCGCTGGTGGAGGCCGCGCAGAGCTTCGCCGCCGGTGATCACGAGCAGCCCATGTCCAGCGCGCAGATCCGCGCCGAGCGCCGCCGCTACTTCGACGAGGCCACCGCGCGGGCCGCCGAGCTCGAGGCGAAGGCGAAGGCGCACCCGCCCGCGTGGAACGCCGGCACCGGCCACCCGGACGTCGATCGCCTGGTGTGGTTCGACTACGTGCACACCGACGCGCCGTGGGCGCGCGTGCCGAAGGAGGCGCCTAATCGCCCGACGCCGAGCCGCTGCGGCTTCTTCAGCGAGGCCGAGGAGACGGTGCACTAGCTTCAGGCGACCCGCGCGCCCTTGGGGATCACCACGATCCCGCTCTCGGTCACGTGGAATCGCTTCTTGTCTTCCTCGGGGTCGACGCCGATGCGCGCGTTCGCGGGGATCACCACGTTCTTGTCGATGATCGCCCGTTTCACGACGGCGTGACGGCCGACTTCCACGTTCTCCATGACGACGCAATCCTCGACCGTGGCCCAGCTGTTCACCCGGACGCGCGGCGACAGCACCGAGCGGTTCACGTGGCCGCCCGAGATGATGCAGCCTTCGCTGACCAGCGAGTCGGTCGCCTTGCCGACGCGGTTGTTCGTCTCGTCGGCGAAGACGAACTTGGCCGGCGGGTTCGACGTGCGGCCGGTGAAGATGGGCCACTGCGTGTTGTACAGGTTGAAGATCGGCTCGACCTGGATGAGGTCCATGTTCGCCTGGAAGTAGGCGTCCAGCGTTCCGACGTCGCGCCAGTAGCCGCGCTCACGGTGCCCCTGCCCGGGGATGTCGTTCAGGTAGAAGTCGTACGCGTAAACCCGCGCGCGCTGGTTCAACGTGGAGAGGATCGACTTGCCGAAGTCGTGGGCGCTGCCGTCCTTCCTGGCGTCCTCCGTCACCTCGCGGATGAGCGTCTCGGTCGAGAAGATGTAGTTGCCCATCGACGCGAGGCACCTGGTCGGGTCGCCGGGCATGGGCGGCGGATCCTTCGGCTTCTCGAGGAAGTTTCGCACCTCGCCGTCGGGCGCCACCTCGAGGATGCCGAACTGGCTGCCTTGCTCGCGGGGCACGGGGATCACCGCCACCGTGCAGTCCGCGCGCCGCGTGACGTGGAAGTCCAGCATCTGCCGCACGTCCATCATGTAGATGTGGTCGGCGCCGAAGACGAAGACGTGGTTGGGGTTCTCGTCGGTGATGAGGTTCAGGTTCTGGTAGATGGCGTCGGCCGAGCCCTTGTACCAGTCGCCGCCGGTGCGCATCTGCGCGGGCACCGTCTCGCAGTAGTGGCCGAGGAACGCCGTCATCCGCCAGGTGCGCGACAGGTGGTTGTTCAGCGAGTCGGACTTGTACTGCGTCAGCACCTTCATCTTGTAGACGCCGGAGTTGGCGAAGTTCGACAGGCAGAAGTCGATGATGCGGTAGCGGCCCCCGAAGGGCACGGCGGGCTTCGCGCGCTCCCTGGTGAGGGGCTCGAGGCGGGTGCCGGCGCCTCCCGCGAGGATCATGGCGAGCGTGTTCCCGGACATGGCGGGTACTGTACGCCTGCCAGCAGAACCGTCGAGCGACATCCTGGTGACGCGCGCCACGGACGTGTCGCTTGGGCGCGCGCCGCTCGACGACCCGCGCTAGCCTTCGCACCTCATGAAGATGTACCTGCCACCGCCGGGCGCCCGCGACACGCGCCGCGGCTTCCTGAAGCGAGGCCTGTTCGGCGGCCTGTTGCTCGCGCTCGGCGGCGGGACGTGGCTGGCGCTCAAGCGCAGCGCCCTGGTGGAGCTGCCCGCGGGCCTCAAGGTGCTCGACGCGCGCCGCTACGCGGTGGTGCGCGCGCTGGTGGAGCGCTTCATTCCTCCGCGCCCGGGCTTCCCCCCACCGGAGGCACTGGGCACGGCGAAGGCCGTCGACGAGATCCTCGCCATGGTGGACGACTCGTCGCGCGTCGAGCTGAACCAGCTGCTCATGCTGTTCGAGAACGCGCTGCCCAACTTCCTCTTCGGCCTGCGCACCACGCCCTTCACGCAGCTGTCGCCCGACGAGCAGCAGGCGGTGCTGGAGGAGTGGATGACGAGCCGCCTGGCGCTGCGCCGCACCGGCTACCTCGCGCTGCGCACCATCGTCATGAGCGCCTACTACGGCAACCCCGCGACCTGGCCCTCGACGAAGTACCCCGGTCCGCCACCGGGCATCCACGACGCCAGCGCGCCGGTGTGGAAGGGCAACGGCGAGGCGCGCCCGATGGGCAACGGTGTGATGCTGGAAGCGCCCGCGGCGCCCGCCGCCGTCGACGGAGGCACGCCGTGACCGGGCGCATCTACACCGGCGACGAGGTGACGCAGGACGCCACGATCACGTGCGACGTGTGCGTGGTGGGCTCGGGCTCGGGCGGCGCGTGGATCGCGCACGAGCTGGTGAAGGCCGGCAAGACCGTCGTGATGCTCGAGGAAGGCGGGTACCACACGCGCCGCGAGTTCGACATGACCGAGGCGCGCGCCTTCCCGAACCTCTACCAGGAGCTCGGCAACCGCACGACGGACGACCTCGCGGTGTCGATGCTGCAGGGCCGCAGCGTCGGCGGCGGGACGACGGTGAACTGGTGCTCCAGCTTCCGCACGCCCGAGCGCATCCTGAAGATCTGGAAGGACGTGCACGGCGTCGACACGCTGTCCACCGAGGTCCTGTCGCCGCACTGGGACGTCATCGAGAAGCGCCTGCACATCGCCGAGTGGCCGCTCGAGGCGATCAACGAGAACAACAAGGCGCTGTGGGACGGCCTGGGGAAGCTGGGCTATGAGCGCGGGCTCATCCGCCGCAACGTGAACAACTGCCTGAACTTGGGCTACTGCGGCATGGGCTGCCCGGTGGACGCGAAGCAGTCGATGCTGGTGACGGTGCTGCCGGACGCGGTCGAGAAGGGGCTCACGCTGTACGCGAACGCCTCGGCGCGGGCGATCGACTGGAGCGGCCGGCAGGTCAAGTCGGTGCGCGCGGACATCCTCGACCCGGTGAAGAACCGGCCGTCGGGCGTGACGCTGACGGTGAAGCCGAAGCTGCTGGTGTGCAGCGGCGGGGCGATCAACACACCGGGGCTGTTGCTCCGCTCGGGCCTCGACGCTGACGGGCGGGTGGGGCGCCGCACGTGGCTCCACCCGGTGGTGGTGATGCTGGCGCAGTTCGACCGGGAGATCCGCGCCTTCTCCGGTGCGCCGCAGTCGGTGTACTCGCACCACTTCATCGAGCGCGGGCCGGGCAAGGTCGGCTTCTTCCTCGAGGTGCCGCCGGTGCACCCGATGCTCGCGTCCACCGTGTCGACCGGCACCGGCGCGCAGCTCCAGGAGATGCTCGAGCAGCTGCCCAACCTGCAGGCGATGATCGGCATCACCGTCGACGGCCTGTTGCCCGACGAGGAGGGCGCGACGGTGGCGCTCAAGGACGGCGCGTACACGCGCTACACGCTGTCGTACAAGTTCATCGACGCGCACGCCGAGGCGTTCCGCGTGGCGATGGTGGAGATGGCGAAGCTGCAGTTCGCCGCCGGCGCGAAGAAGGTCATGTCACTGCACATGGACCCGCTGGTGCTCGAGTCCGAGGCCGACATCTCGAAGCTCGAAGCCGCAGCGTACGGGCCGCTCAAGCACAAGATCGTCACCGCCCACCAGATGGGCGGCTGCCCGATGGGGAAGGATCCCGACAGATCCGTGGTGGATCCGCACCTGAAGTTCCACACCATGGACAACCTGTTCGTGGTGGACGGCTCGGTGCTGCCGACGTCGCTCGGGGTCAACCCGCAGGAGACGATCTTCGGCATCGCGCGCTGGGCCGCGGGGCACGTCGCGCAGGCGGTCTCGTAGTCAGCGCGTCAGATCGCCTCGGGCTCCTCGGCGCCGTCGTCCTTCTTCACCGGGACGATCTTCGGGATCTTCGGCGCCCGCACCACGTCGCCCGCCGGGTACTTCGACGCGAGGTCCAGGTACACCTCGGGCGGCGGGAGCTTCGGCAGAGGCTTCTTCGCCTTCGCCTTCTTCGCGCCCGAAGGCTCCGGCGCGGGCGCCTGCGGCTGCTGCCACGTGGGCAGGTTGCCCGGCGACGCCACCACCTTCGAGCCGTCGCAGAAGTGCCACTCCAGCCGGCTCGCCTCGTCCTCGCACGCGTGGAACAGCACCGGCTGCTTTGCCGGGGCCGCGCAGTGCTGCTCGCGCGCCTGCTGCTCGACCGCCGGGTGCGCCGCCTTCCAGTCCGCGAGCGCGCGCCGCGCCCTGGCCACCTTGAGCAGATCCGGCGCCTGCTCGAGGCGCCGTTTCGCCATGGTGTTGAGCTCCTTCGCCTGCTGGAGCCCGGTCCACTTGCACTGCGACAGCTCGGCTGCCTCGATGGACGCGGCCTCGAGCGCGAGCGGCTGCGGGAGCAGCACCTGACCGTCCTCCAACACGCCGATCTGCTCGTCGCCCCACGCGCCGTCCAGACCCGCCGACGTCTTCTCCAGGAAGACGGCGAGCAACTGGTTCATCGACTCGAGATCGCCCTGGAAGACGGCCGGGTCCTGCAGGCACAACTCCTCGGTCTTCGCCCACTGGCGGTAGCTGGCCTTCCGGCCCGCCAGCTCCACGTACGCCTCGGCCGGGGGGCGGATGATCCGCTTCACGCAACCGACCGCGGCCACCGCGACAGCGACTCCGACGACGACTCCGGCCCGCATGGTGCGCGAGAGGGTACCACGCGCGCTCAGCCGCCCGGCGCCGCAAGAGAGGCTCACACCGGACTACCCCGAACGAGTTCAGGGCCCGGCGGGGCGCGGTGTGCTACGAAGCGATCTCGCATGTCGGGTCAGGAGACGCGCGTCACCAAGATCTCGAAGCTCAAGGACCGCATCGAGGTCAACTCCGAGAGTTGCCTGGTGGTGATCTACGGCCCCGAGCTCGGCAAGAAGTACGTCCTGACCGGCGAAGACGAATTCACGCTCGGCCGCGACGACAAGAACTTCATCATCGTCGACCTCGACAACGTCTCGCGGCGGCACGCCTGCGTGCGCAGGAGGGACGGCAAGTACTTCGTCGAGGACCTCGGGAGCACCAACGGTACCTACCTCAACGACGACGAGATCCGCGAGATGCAGCCCCTGCGCTCGGGCGATCTCATCAAGGTCGGCGGGGCGATCTTCAAGTTCCTGAGCGGCGGCGACATCGAGTCGAAGTACCACGACGAGATCTACAACCTGACGATCTCCGACGGCCTCACGCAGATCTCGAACAAGCGCTACTTCCTCGAGTTCCTCGAGAAGGAGATGGGCCGCGCTCACCGCTACAACCGCTCGCTGTGCCTGATCCTGTTCGACATCGACCACTTCAAGTCGATCAACGACACCAACGGGCACCTCGCCGGCGATTACGTGTTGCGCGAGCTGGCCGCGATCATCAAGGGCCGCGTCCGCCGCGAGGAGTGCTTCGCGCGCTACGGCGGCGAGGAGTTCGCCTACGTCATCCCCGAGGCCGGCGGCGAGAACACCCGGCGCCTCGCCGAGAAGCTCCGGAAGCTGGTGGAGGATCACCACTTCAGCTTCGAGGGGAAGGACATCGAGGTGACGATCTCGGTCGGCGTCGCGGACCTCACCGGCGACATGACCGAGCCGCTCCAGTTCATCAAGGCGGCCGACCAGGCGCTCTACAAGGCGAAGCGCACCGGCCGCAACCGCGTGGTCGGCTGAACGCCTGCGCCCTCTTCAGAACTCCAGGCGCACCGCCGCGCTGCCGCCGAGGTAGCGATCGACCGAGCCGGCCGCGACGTAGGTGTCCGTCGCCTCGGTCTTGAAGCTCGACGCGTACTGCTCGAACTCGAAGGCCACGCGGATCGACAGAAAGGACAGCACCTTGAGCGAGAGCCCGGCGTTCGCGTCGAGGCCGAAGGTCGAGCCGTTGGGAAAGTACGCCGAGCTGATGAGCTGCCCCGACGAGAAGACGGGCACGGCGCAGAAGCGGCCGAAGAAGGTGAGCAGGTCGGTGAGGATCGGCAGCTCGAGGCCCAGGCCCGCGCGCAGGCCGACGAAGCTGACGTTGGGCAGTCCGTCCAGCGTGGTGCCGTCGGACGTCGCGCCCACCGTGAAGCTGCGGACGTCGACGCCCAGCATGGGGATGACGGCGGCGCGGTACGAGTCGAACGGCGACCACCGGAAGCGGAAGCCGCCGGCGATGCGCATCGTCGACGTGGGGTACGCCTCGGCGCTGCTCTGCCGCCGCGACTTGAGGTACGGCGCCAGACCCACCGAGAGGTCCACGCCCAGTCCCGACAGCCCGTCGTCGCGCACCAGCGCCAGCGGGTAGAACTCCACGCGCGCGTCGATCTGCGGAAACGGGAAGATGGCGTAGCGCCGCAGGTTCGGCGTCGACGCCTGCACGTAGTCGAGGTTGCGGCCCAGCACGGACGCGCCCACCTCGGCCGCGAGGAACAGGGGGCCCTGCGCGCCCTTCTTCGTTCTCTTCCCGGGCTTCGCGGGCTCCGGCTCCGGTTCCGGCGCGGGCTTCAACGGCTCGGGCTCGGGCTTCGAGGCCACCGGCGCGGGCTTCGCCGGCTCGGGCTCGGGCCTCTTCGGTTCGGGCTCGGGCCTCTTCGGCTCGGGCGGCGGCGGCTTCACCGGCGGCGTCGCCTCGCCACCGCCGCCGAAGGCGCCTTGCATGAGCTCGATCGCCGCCTGCAGGTTCTTCGCGGACAGGGTGCCGCTCTTCTCCAGCGGGAAGGTACGCCGCGCCTTCGCCGGACCGGCCTTGTCCAGCACCTGCAGGTCCAGCGCCTTGCCCTTGCCCTTCTTCACCACCGCGCCGGTGACGATGAAGGAGACGGCGGCCTTCTTCGCCTTCTTCCAGTCGGGCTTTCCGCGGGTGGTCGTCTTCGCGGCGGCGATGCAGTCGGCCGTGTCGCAGACCGCGGTGACGAGCTGGTTCCGCACGGCGCCGGCGCCGGGGCCGCTGAAGTCGGCGAAGGAAATGCGCTGGGCCAACGCGGGGGGGGCGGCGAGCGCCACGGTCACCGACAGCACCACGGTCAGGTTTTTCATGGACCGCGGCAGTGTAGTCGCGCGGTCGTGCTAGGAAAGTCCCTTGTGGCCACGCCCAACCCGGCCCTCGAGGCCTTCATCAAGAGCATTCCGCTGTTCCAGTACGTCGGTGCGGACGACCTGACGGAGGTGCTGCGGCTGCTCCGGCCCATCGAGCTGGAGCCGGGCCAGGTCCTGTTTCGGGAGGGTGACCCGGGCAAGGCGATGTGGGTGCTGGGTGAGGGCGTCGAGGTGTCGGTGGCCTCGACCGCAGGCAAGGCGCGTCCCGTGGTGGTGGCCTACGCCAGGGGCGGGGAGGTCCTGGGCGAGATGGCGCTGGTGGACGACGGCGCGCGCTCGGGCACGGCCATCGTCACCCAGGGCGGGCACGCCCACGAGATCGACGCCCAGGCGTTCCACGCGATGCGGTCGACCTTCACGCCCGCGGCCTTCAAGATCCTCCGCAAGCTGGCGGTCGATCTCTGCGTGCGGCTGCGGCAGACGAACGAGCGCATCGTCGCGTCGGGGCACTCGAAGATTGAGACGCCGCCCTTGCCTCCCGGTCCGCGGCCCGACGTCGCGCTGCTCGATCGCTTCCCGCCGTTTCGCCAGCTGCCGTCGGTGGTGAAGTTCGCGCTCGCGCAGCAGCTCGAGGTGCTGGACGTAGCCGAAGTGACACCGATCTTCGCGGAGGGCGAGCCGAGCCAGGGCGCGTACTTCATCGTCGAGGGCGAGGTGTCCGTCGGCCGCAACGGCAAGACGCTCGCCAACCTGCCCGCGGGCTCGATGTTCGGCGTCGTCGCCTGCATCGACAACGGACTGCGGAGCGCCAGCTGCGTCACCACCGGCCCCGCGACGCTGCTGCGCATGAGCGAGCGGGACTTCGACACGCTGTTCGCCTCGGGGCACCGCTTCGCCTTCCAGATGGTGGACCTGGTCGCCCGGCAGCTCGTCCAGCACGTGCGCGACGCGAACCAGATGCTGCCCATTCCCGGCAAGCCGGCCGGCCCGGCTACCGTCGCGAAGCCCGTCTCGACGATGCTGCCGTCGGCGCCAGCGGCCGAGGACCTCGACCTCATCCCCCGCGAGCTGGAGATCGACAGCGCGCTCCCGCTGGAGGTCGAGTTGGATCTCGGCGATTTCAGAGCGGAATCCGACCTCCTCGCCTGAGCCGGGGCCGCCTTGCTTTTCGGGCCGTTCACCCTTAACTGAAGGCCGTACCGGCTTTCGCAAGGAGGCGATGGTCCATGGCCGTCAACATCCAGCTCGAGTGGACCCCCAACCCGAGCACCCTCAAGTATGTCGTCGACACCGCGCTCTTGCCCCGCGGCGCGATGAACTTTCAGTCGAAGGACGTCGCCGAGGAGAAGTCGCCGCTCGCGCGGAAGCTCTTCGACATCAAGGGCGTCACCGCGGTGATGCTGGGCACCAACTTCGTCACCGTCACCAAGGGGGACGAGGGCGAGTGGGACGAGCTGAACGACGGCGTGATGAACGCGCTCGACCAGCACCTCACGGCCGGCGACGAGGTGGTGAAGGCCGACGTCCTCGAGCAGTGGCTGAACGCGGCCGCGGCCGGCGGCGGCGAGCTCGAGGCGCGGATCCGGGAGATCCTCGACACGGAGATCCGCCCGGCCGTCGCGATGGACGGCGGCGACATCACCCTGGACCGGGTGGAGAACGGCACCGTGTACGTGCACATGCAGGGCAGCTGCTCCGGCTGTCCGTCCTCCACGGCCACGCTGCGCATGGGCATCGAGACGCGCCTGCGCGAGGCCTTCCCCGAGCTGGTCGAGGTCGTCGCGGTCTGACGAACCTGAAGTGAGCGAGGCGCGCCGACAGGTGAGCGGCAAGGCCGTGCGGCGCGAGCTGCTGCCGAACCAGTCCGTCGAGCTCCTGAAGCTGCTGCACCTCGTCACCCGGGACGGGCAGCTCAACGCCGACGCGCGCCGCAAGCTGAAGCAGGTGAACCACTTTGCCGGGCTGCTGGCGCCGGCGCTGGACGACGTGTTCGCGCGCTTCTCCGAGCCGGTGGTCGTCGACGTCGGCAGCGGCAACGCGTACCTCGGCTTCATCCTCTACGAGCTGTTCTTCAAGGATCGGGACGCCGGCGAGCTGTGGAACGTCGAGCCGCGTCCGGAGCTGACCGGGAAGGCCGCGGAGCGCGCCGGGGCGATGGGTTACGGCCGCATGCGCTTCGCCACCGGGCGGATCGCCCAGGCCGAAGTGCCCGAGCGCGTGCACCTGCTCACCGCGCTGCACGCCTGCGACACGGCGACGGACGACGCGATCGTCGTGGCGGTGAGGCGCAAGGCCGACCACGTCGCGCTCGTGCCGTGCTGCCAGGCGGAGGTGGCGCAGCAGCTCAAGGGCGTCCGCGCGCAGGTGCAGCCGGCGGTGGAGGCGCTCTTCACGCACGCGTGGCACCGGCGGGAGTTCGGCTCGCACCTCACCAACGTCGTGCGGGCGCTGTTGCTCGAGAGCTTCGGCTACCAGGTGACGGTGACGGAGCTCGCCGGCTGGGAGCACAGCCTGAAGAACGAGCTCATCCTCGCGCGGAAGGTGCACCGCGAGAGCCGCGACGCGAAGGCGAAGCTGGACGCGCTGCTCTCGGCGACCGGCGTGCGCCCGAAGGCGGTGCGCGAGCTGTACGGCTGAGCACCAGGCGTCCCTCTCTCCCATCGGGGGAGCGGGTCAGGGTGGGGAAAGACGTGATGTCGGCGCAGACGCTGTTTGTCAGCTGCACGCCGGGCCTCGAGCCCGCGCTCGGGGCAGAGCTCGCCGAGCTCGGCTTCCCCGGCCGCGTCACCTCCGGCGGCGTCGAGGTGACCGCACCCGACGGCGCCTTCCGCCACCTCAACCTCTGGAGCCGTGTCGCGAGCCGCGTGCTCTTGCGCGTCGCGTCGGTCTCCACGCCGCAGGAGCTCTCCCGCGTCTCGCTCTCGCCCTGGGGCCACGCCTTCACGCTCGAGGCCGGTGACGGCACCGGCCGCTTCAAGGACGCGCTCACGAAGCTGGCCGGGCAGGGCGGCGCCGGGCCGCTCCTCCAGGCGCGGATGGACGGCGGCCGCTGCGTGGTGTCCGTCGACACCTCGGGCGAGCTGCTCTACCAGCGCGGCTACCGGCAAGAAGTGGGGCGCGCGCCGCTGCGCGAGACGCTGGCGGCGGGCGTCCTTCGCCTCGCGGGCTGGCGGCCCGGCGAGCCCCTGTGGGACGTGATGTGCGGCTCCGGCACCCTCCTCATCGAGGCGGCGGAGTGGGCGGCGGGCCTCGCGCCCGGGCGCAACCGCCGCTTCGCCTTCGAGGACTTCCCGTCCCACGACGAGGCCGCGTGGCGCGCGCTGCCGCGCGAGAAGCCGGCGACGCCGACGCCGATGTTCGGCAGCGATCTCAACGCCGGGGCGCTGGGCACCGCGCGGCGCAACGCGAAGCGCGCCGGTGTGCTGGAGCGGCTCACGCTCGAGCGGCTCGACGCGACGAAGCTGCCCGCGCGCCCCGGGCCCGGGCTCCTCGTGGCGAACCTCCCGTACGGCAAGCGCGTGGGCGAGCGCTCGGAGCTCGCCACGCTGTACCGCGGCCTGGGCCTGGCGATCCGCCGCGCGGCGCCCGTCTGGCGCTATGCCTTCCTCCTCGAAGAAGGCGCGCTGCACCTGGGCTTGCCGGTGACCCGCCGGTTTGCCGTGCGGAACGGGGGCCTTCGGTGTAAAGTCGTCGTCGGGCAGCTGGAGGCCACCCCATGACGAAGATCGAGTTCGCGCAGGGCAGCCTGACGGACGGGCACGAGACGGTGCTCGTCAACGCCTCCAACACGCAGGCGACGCTGGGCAGCGGCGTGTCCGGCGCGATCCGCCGCGCGTGCGGCCCGGCCTTCCAGGGCGAGGTGCACCGGGCGCTCGAGGCGACGTTTCGGGGCCCGATGGCGCCGTCGCAGGTGCTCGTCACCAGCGCCGGCACGCACCCGCGCGCGAGGTGGGTCGCCCACGTCGCCGTCATGGACTACCGCCACGGCATGGGCCCGCAGTCCTTCCCCAGCGTCGAGACGGTCCGCCTGGGCTGCGAGAACCTCTGGAGCGCGCTCGAGGCCATCCCCGGCGGCGAGCCTCTGTCCGTCGCCATGTGCGCGCTGGGTGCGGGCACGGGCGATCTCGGCGTGGCCGAGCCCACGCGCGTGGCCGCCGAGACGCTGAAGGCCCACCTCGCGCGCACGCCCAACAGCCGCATCAGCCGCGTCCGCTTCTACGGCTACCTCGCCCACGAGCTCTGGCCCATGGCCGAGCAGCTGGTGAAGGTGTTCCCCGCGGTGCGCGACACGCTGCCCCCGGAGCTTCTGCGCGTCGTGAAGTGACGCCCTTAAGCCGGCCCCCACCGCGCCCGAATGCGGTAAAGGGGGCGGCATGTCCACCGACCGCGCGCTCGAGACGTTTGCGAAGAAGAAGACCGAGTACCTCGAGGACCTGAAGAACCTGGTCCGCATTCCCTCGGTGTCCTTCGAGGGGTTCGACCCGAAGTTCGTCCGCCAGAGCGCCGAGGCCACCGCCCGGCTGCTCGAGAAGCGCGGCTTCACCAACGTGCAGCTGCTCGAGGTGGACGGCGCGCACCCGTACGTCTTCGGGGAACTGCTCAAGGCGCCGGGGAAGCCCACCGTGCTGTTGTACGCGCACTACGACGTGCAGCCCGCGGGCGACGAGAGCGCCTGGACCTCGCCGCCGTTCGAGCCGACCGAGCGCGACGGCCGCCTCTACGCGCGCGGCGCCGCCGACGACAAGGCGGGCATCGTCGTGCACAGCTCCGCGGTCGACGCGTGGCTGTCCGGCACCGGCAGCCTGCCGCTCAACGTGAAGATCCTGATCGAGGGCGAGGAGGAGATCGGCTCCGAGCACCTGTCGGCGTTCCTCCGCAAGCACGCGAAGCTGATGGCCGCGGACGCGATCGTCCTCACCGACACGTCGAACTTCGAGACCGGCCTGCCGTCGGTCACCACCGCGCTGCGCGGTCTGGTCACCGTCGACGTCGAGGTGAAGGCGCTCAAGCAGTCGCTGCACTCCGGCATGTGGGGCGGCCCCGTGCCGGACCCGGTGATGGGCCTGGCGCGCATGCTGGCGACGTTGACCAACCCGGACGGCTCCATCGCGATCCCCGGCATCGCCGAGCAGGTAAAGCCGCTCACCGAGGCCGAGAAGAAGTCCATCGCCGCGCTCCCGGGCGACCGTGCGCACTTCCGCAAGCAGGCGGGCATGCTGGACGGCGTCGAGCTCCTCGGCGGCGACCGGCACCCATGGGAGACGAACTGGCGCCAGCCGTCGCTCACCGTCAACGCGATCCAGGCGTCGAGCAGGAAGGACGCGCGCAACATCATTTGCGAGTCGGCGTGGTGCCGCGTCGGCATCCGCCTGGTGCCCAACCTCGATCCGGCCGACGTGCAAAAGCGCCTGATCGCCGCGCTCGAGAAGGCGGTGCCGTGGGGCCTGCAGGTCAGCATCAAGCCCGACCAGGCGGTGAGCTGGTGGTACACGGATCCGGCCGGCCCGGCGTTCCAGGCGGCGTTCCGCGCGCTCGAGAAGGGCTTCGGCACCAAGGCCGTCGCCATCGGCTGCGGCGGCTCCATCGGCTTCGTCGAGCCGTTCTCGAAGGAGCTCGGCGGCGTGCCGGCGCTCCTCATCGGCGTCGAAGATCCGTACACCAACGCGCACTCGGAGAACGAGAGCCTCCACGTCGGCGACTGGGAGAAGTCGGTGAAGAGCGCCATTCACCTCTACGAGGAGTTGGCGCAGGCGCTGTCGAAGTAGCGCTTCACAAAAAAGCCCTCTCCCCGCCGGGGGAGAGGGCCTTCCCGCGACCGTCGGGCGGAGCGACCTACGGCTGGCAGGTGCCGCTCACGCAGCGCAGGCTGGTGGGGCAGTCGCAGTTCGTCGTGCACACCACGGAGGTGGGCGGCAGGCAGTAGCCGATGCGGCAGGTGTTGCCGCTCGCGCACTGGGCGTCGCTCGAGCAGCGGTCGCGGCAGGTGCCGTCGACGCAGTCGGCGCTGGAGCCGCAGTCACCCGCGTTCGAGCAGCTGCCGGTGGGCCGCGGGCGGCACAGCCCGCCCTGGCACGACTCGGTGGCGTTGCAGTCCGAGTCCGCGCTGCAGCCGTAGAAGCACTTCGCGTTCACGCACCACGCGCCCTGGCCGCAGTCCGCGTTGTAGGTGCAGCTCGAGGGAGGCGTCGGGTGGCCGGCGCCGGCGTCCGGCGTGCTCGTGCCGCCGCCGCCACCCGCGCCGCCACCCGTGCCCGCGTCCGGCGGAGGCGTCGAGCGGTTGGGCGCACAGAAGCCGTCCTGGCAGCTGTTGCCGGGGCCGCAGTCGAGATCGAACGCGCACGGCCGCACGCAATAGCCGTTGATGCAGGGATCGAGGCCGCACTGCTGGCTCGAGGTGCACATCCTGGTGCCGGGCGGGATGACGCGGCATGCGCCGCCGAGGCAGAACTGGCCCTGGTGGCAGTCGCCGTTCCGCGTGCAGAAGGGCAGGCAGACGCCGGAGACGCAGCTCTCGCCGCTTCCGCAGTCGTTGGCGGTGGTGCACGTCGCCTGCTTCTCGCAGGTGCCCGCGTTGCAGGCGCACGACGAGTGACAGTCGGCGGTCTGGGTGCAGGCGGAGCCCGGACACCCAAAGGTGCATTCGTCTCCCCAGCCGTTGTAGTCGTAGATGGTGCAGCCCGAGGCCGCGAGCAGCGGCACGGCGAGCAGCGCGAGGTGCAGCGGGTTCGTCCACTTCATCGTCGTCGTCATGGGAGCCTCTTCCGTCGGTTGAGCGGCGCTCGTCGCCGCACTCAGACGCGTTCGATGCCGGGTCTCGCGAAAGCGATCACGCGCGTCGCGTCGCGCTGGAGTGGCCTGCGCGGCGTCAGCCGTGGCCGTCGATCAGATCTCCGGGCTTCGGCAACCAACCCGGCATGATCCGGCTGGCTCGGCCGCCCACACGAGAAGGTGAATCAACCCGGGGGCTTATCCGTCCGGGACGCCACGACGGGAGGTCCACCGTGTCATCCTCAGCCCCTGCGCTTCCACTGCCGAGGCTCGTGCCGACGCCTCCGCCGACGGCCCAGGGCGAGGCGCGGCTGCTGCGCCTGGTCGAGCGCATCAAGGACGACGATCCGCTGGCCTTCGAGGAGCTCTACCGCCTCACGCGCGACGACGTGGCGCGCACGCTGTTCCACCTCGTCGGGCGCCGGCCCGATCTCGAGGATCTCGTGCAGGAGACCTACGTGCGCCTGATGAAGGCGGTGCCGGGCTTCCGCGGCGAGTCGCAGTTCCGCACCTTCCTCTACCGGGTGTGCGCGAACGTCGCGCTGATGCACCTGCGCTGGTGGCGGCGCCGGCGCGAGGACGTGATGGAAGAGGTGCCCGATCGCATCGCGGCGGGCGAGGACCCCGAGCGCGCCGCGCAGGCCGCCCAGGCGGCGAGGCTGGTGCACCAGGCGCTCGCGACGCTGTCCGCGAAGAAGCGGATCGTCTTCGTGTACCACGAGCTCTGCGGCATGGGCCCCGAGGAGATCGCCCAGGCGGTGGGCAGCTCGTACAACACGGTGCGATCGCGCCTGCACCACGCGCGCCTCGAATTCACCGCGGCCCTGCGGGAACTGACGCGGGCAGAGGAGGCGCGGCCATGATGCGCCACGACGAGGCGCGCCTGTGGGAGTACGCCGCGCGCGAATTGGACGAGGGCGATCGCCGCATGGTGGACGCGCACCTCGAGGACTGCCCCGAGTGCCGCGAGGCGCTGGCGACGGTGCAGGTGGCGCGCGAGGCGCTGGAGACGGCGCGCGAGGCCTGGCCGGTGATGGACTGGTCGCGATCCGACGAGGTGGTGGGCGCGCTGGTGGAGCGCCGCCTGGCGGCGAAGGCGCGGCGCCCGTGGATGTTCCGCTTCGCGATGACGGCCGCGGTCGCCGCGGCGCTGGCCGCCGGGGCCTTCGCGCTCCTCCGCGTCGAGGCGCCGTCGCCGGCGCCCAAGGTTGCGGAGGCTGACGTGCCTCCCATGCCGCCGGCCGGGCCCACGATTCGCGTGGACAGCGCGGTGGGGCTGACGCGCGTGGGCCGCGAGACGACGGCGGTGGAGGGCGGCGCCGAACTGTCCGGCGGCGACGTCCTGCGCACCTCGCTGGCGGGCAAGGCTTTCGTGCACCTGCCCGACGAGAGCCACGTGCGCGTGGCCGGCGGGACGCAGCTGGCCCTCACCCGCGCGGACGTGGACGACGTGGCGCTGACGCTGGAGCGAGGCCGGGTGGCGGTGCGCGCGTCGCACGCCGAGCGCCGCGGCTTCGTCGTGCACACCGGCGGGCTGACGGTGCACGTCGTGGGCACTGTGTTCGCGGTGTCGAACTCCGGCGACGCGATGGAGGTCGCGGTGTCCGAGGGCAGGGTGAAGGTGGACCTGCCGAACGGCGACGCCTTGATGGTGGGCGCGGGTCAGCGCATCCGCCTCGACACGCGCAGCGAGAAGCCGCAGCGCCTCAAGCTGACGCCGGGCCTCGAGCGTGAATTGTCCGAGCTGACCGAGGTGGCGGACGCGACGGCGGCCATCGAGAAGCAGGTGGTGGTGCCTGCGGTGGGCGGCCGGCCGAGCGCCCCGCCGATGGTGGCGTCGAGTGGCGCGCCGCGCGGGCTGCCGCGGCTGTCGGCCGAGGAGTCGCAGCGCCGCCAGGTGACGGTGCAGGAGCCCGTCGCAGCCGTGGAGGCGCCCGTCGAGGCGACGCCCAGCGCGCCCATCGCGACGCGCATCGAGCCGAAGACGGAGATCATCGTCGCAGGCCCGGGCGACGCGTGGCCGTCGATGGCCGGCGGCGTGCTGAGGAACATGCCGCCGGCGCCGGAGCCGAAGCCCGCGTCGCAGCCCGCGGAGTGGGCCGCGATGCCCGAGCCCAGGGCCGACGAGTGGGCGCCAATGCCCGACAGGGCGCCGAAGGCCGAGGCTGCGCCTTCGCCCTCCCCGAAGGTGGCCGACGAGTGGGCCCCGATGCCGGAGCCGAAGGCCGACGAGTGGGCCTCGCTGCCGGAGAAGGCGCCCGGGGCGGCGGCCCCTCCGCCCGCGCCCGCGCGCGCCCCGTCGAAGCTGGGGAAGAAGGGCGTCGCGCCGAAGGATCTCGAGACGCTCTTCCTGCAGCGCGCCGAGGCGGCGATGGGGAAGGGTGAGTGCGAGCGTTACCTGCTCGGCCTCGAGGACATCGCCCAGGACGCCGAGCGCAACACCCGCACCGAGCAGGCGCGCGTGCTGCGGGCGCGGTGCTTCTCGTCGCAGCTGCGCCCGCGGCAGGCGATGAACGAGTATCGCAAGTACCTGTTTGAGTACCCGTCGGGCCGCTTCGTGGACGAGGCCCACGACGCGCTCGGCGACGAGTGACGCGTCACTCCTTCCGGCGCACCAGCGTGTAGTGGCTGAAGAGCTCCGTCTCGAGGTTCCACGGGAAGTGCGGCTGCCGGTTCAACTCGAGCGCGTGGCTCATCGCGCGCGCCGGGCCGTCGTCGGTGGCGTCGGGCGACAGCACCTCGAAGCCGGCGTCGTCACGGTGCTGCGCGTCTGGCACACGAGCCGGCGCGGCCAGCCCTCCCGCTCACGACCGTGACGGCACCGGGCGCCCCGCGTTCGCGAGGATCTCCACCGTCGACGCGTCGGACACCGCCAGCCCGTCGCCGCGCTCCTCGGTCGCCGTCACGCGCACCACGTCGCCGCGCTGCAGCTTGAAGAACAGCCGGTTCCGCTCGGTCTCGTGCTTGTCCTGCATCGCGAGGCCGACGCGGCCGCTCGGCCCGCAGCCCATGAAGCGTTGACGGCCCTTGCCCTCGAGCGCCTCCGAGACGATGCGGAACACCGCGCCCTCGGGCGGCTCGGCCCAGCCTTCGCCCTTCGGCGCGAGCGCGAGGTAGCTCATCTTGAGCGACTCCTTGTGCAGGCCGGCGGCGCGGGCGATCGCGTCGACGAGAGGTGGCAGGCGCCAGGTGCGCTCGGCGTGACACCAGTCGGACGGCTTCACCAGCGCGGGGCAGGCGCCGCGGTACAGGCACGGCGCGCGCACCGCGACGCCGTGGCTCACCAACACGTCGCGGACCTGCAGGAGTGCGCGGGACGTCTCACGCAGCGCGGGCTCCAGCACCAGCAGCGTGCCGCCCTTCGCCACGCGCTCGAGGATCTTCTCCACCAGCACCGCGCGCCTTCCGATGTCGCCGTCGTACAGCTCGTTCAGCACGTGGCCCATGGTGATGAGATCGAACTGCCCGTCGGGCAGCGGCCGCTCGGGCGCCCACTCGCGCGTGGACAGGGGCTCTCCCGCCTCGGCGGCGAGCGCCTTCGCGAGCTCGAGCGCGGGCTTGCTGCGGTCCGCCGCCACCGCGCTGGACGCGCCGGCGTCGAGCGCCGCGAAGGCCATCGGCCCGGGGCCCGAGCCGAGGTCGAGCGTCGCCTTCGGGCGCGGCAGCTCCGAGAGCGTGGCGCGCGCCTGCGCGTAGCTCACCGGCCAATAGAAGAGCAGGTACGCGCCGAGCAGCCGCGGATCGTCCATGTACCGCGCGCCGGCCAGCTCGCGCTCGCGGGTGAGGCCGTGGGACAGCGCCTTCACGCCAGCGCCGACCTCCTTCAGCTCGTCGGGCGTGAGCTGCGTCTCCGGCAGCGGCCGCTCGTGCCCGCGCCCAGGGCCGCCGCGCCCGTGGCGATCGTGCCGCAGCTTTCCGCCGCCGCCGCGCGAGCGCCGCTGCTGCCGCCACACGGCCAGCAGCCGGGGGATCCACCGCTCGAGGTCGCGCATCGCGTCGCCGGACATGACGAGGGCGCTCGTACACCACCGTCGCGGAAACGTCGCCGGTGGCGCGCCGCTCCGTTAAGACGGCCCTTGAAATGATTCGGGTGAAGGGGCTCCAGAAGCACTACCGCGTGCACAAGCGCCCGCCCGGCCTCGGCGCGGCGGTGAAGGCGCTCTTCAAGCGCGAGTACACCTGGGTGAAGGCGGTCGACGGCATCGACTTCGAGATCCAGCCCGGCGAGCGCGTGGGCTTCCTGGGCCCCAACGGCGCCGGGAAGACGACGACGCTCAAGATGCTGTCGGGCCTCTTGCACCCGACGGCCGGTGAGCTGACGGTCGACGGGCACAACCCGCAGAAGCGCGAGGTCGCGCTGCTGAAGAAGATCATGCTGGTGATGGGGCAGAAGCAGCAGCTGCTCTGGGATCTCCCGCCGGCGGAGACGTTCGAGCTGAACCGCGCCATCTACGACGTGCCGCGCGACGAGTACCGGAAGCGCCTCGACGAGCTGGTGTCGCTGCTCGAGCTGGCCGATCTCATCACCAAGCCGACGCGGCAGCTGTCGCTGGGCGAGCGCATGAAGTGCGAGCTGGCGGCGGCGCTGGTGCACGGCCCGAAGGTGCTGTTCCTCGACGAGCCCACCATTGGCCTCGACGTGTCGATGCAGGTGGTGATGCGCGACTTCATCCGCCGATACAACGAGCGGCACGGGGCGACGCTCATCCTCACGTCGCACTACATGGACGACGTGGCGGCGCTGTGCCCGCGCGTCATCGTCATCGACAAGGGGCAACTGTCCTTCGACGGGAAGCTCGACTCGCTGGTGCAGCGCGTGCGGCCGGAGAAGCGCATCACGCTGCGCTTCTCGCAGGAGGTCGCTCGGGCCGACGTGGCGGCGCTGGGCACGGTCGTCAAGCACGAGGCGGCGGAGGCGGTGATCCAGGTCGCGCAGGACGCGGTGAACGCGGCGGTGGGCCAGGCGCTGAAGACGCTGCCGGTGGTGGACCTGAACGTCGAGAGCCCGCCGCTGGAAGAGGTGATGAGCGAGCTGTTCTCCCGCAGCCGCGCGGCGCGGGAAGCGGCGGAGGCGGCGTAGGTGCGGCGGCTGCTCAAGGCGATCCCCACGATGCTGAAGATCGGCTTCGCCGAGGCGGTGGCGTACCGCGCGGAGATGATCGTCTGGGTCTTCGCCACCACGATGCCGCTCATCATGCTGATGGTGTGGACGGCGGTGTCCGAGGTGGCGCCGGTGCCGTCGGTGTCGGGCCGCACCTGGGCGACGGGCAGCTTCGTGGCGTACTTCCTGTCGGCCTTCATCGTGCGGCAGCTCATCTCGAGCTGGGCGGCGTGGGAGATCAACTACGAGGTCCGCCAGGGCACGCTGTCGATGAAGCTGCTGCGGCCGGTCCACCCGGTGCTGCTGTACATGGTGCAGAACCTGGCGTTCCTCCCGCTGCGGCTATTGGTGACGCTGCCGGTGATCGTCATCCTTCTCTTCAGCCCGGGCGCGGCGCACCTCGAGCGGCACTGGGCGACGTGGCTGGTCTTCGTGGCGTCGCTCGTCGGCGGGTGGATGATCAACTTCTTCGCGAACATCGCCATCGGCGCGCTGTCGTTCTCGATGGAGTCGAGCGTGAAGATCATGGATGTGTGGCTCGCCGCGTTCTTCGTGTTCTCGGGCTACCTGTTCCCGCTCGATCTCTTCCCGTCGTGGCTGCGCGACGTGACGGCGTGGCTGCCGTTCCGCTACCAGCTCGGCTTGCCCGTGGAGCTGGCGACGGGCGTGCACGCGCTGCCCGAGGCGCTCGGCCTGCTCGCGCGGCAGTGGGCGTGGGCGTTCGGCTTCATGGTGTTCAGCCTGAGCCTCTGGCGCGTGGGCGTGCGCCGCTTCCAGGCGTTCGGCGGGTGAGGCGATGACGCGCTACCTGCGACTGCTCTGGCTGCAGCTGCGCACGTCGATGCTGCTGGCGGCGCAGTACCGCTGGGACTTCCTGGTGGACGGCGTCATCTCGATCTTCTGGGCGGCGACGGCGGTGGTGCCGCTCTTCGTGGTGTACGGCAGCGACACGCGGCCGGGCATTCCCGGGTGGACGTTCGGCGAGGCGTTGGTGGTGACGGGCTGGTTCATCCTGCTGCAGGGGATCCTCGACGGCGCGATCAACCCGGGGCTGCAGGCGGTCATCGAGCACATCCGGAAGGGCACGCTGGACTTCGTGCTGCTGAAGCCGGCGGACGCGCAGTTCCTGGTGTCGACGGCGCGCTTCCAGGTGTGGCGGGTGTTCAGCGTGGTGAACGCCGCGGTCATCCTGGGCATCGCGTTCCACCGGCTCGGGCGGTTGCCGTCGATCGGCGGGGTGCTGATGGCGCTGCTGCTGCTCGCGGTGGCGACGTGGCTGCTCTATTCGCTGTGGATCCTGATCGTCAGCGCGGCGTTCTTCGTGGTGAAGGTGGACAACCTCACGTACCTGTTCAGCTCGATCTTCGACGCGGCGCGCTGGCCGGGCGCGGTGTTCCGCGGCGCGCTGCGCTTCGTGTTCACGTTCGTGATCCCGCTGACGGTGATGACGACGTTCCCCGCCGAGGCGCTGCTCGGGCGGCTCGCGCCGCAGGCGCTGGTGGGCGCGGTCGTCGGCGCGCTGGCCTTCGCGACGCTGGCGCGGCTGGTGTGGCTCCGGTCGATCGGCCACTACACGTCGGCCGGCGGCTAGTTCCATCTCCCCCTGGGGAGAGGGTCAGGGAGAGGGGCGACGCTTCCCACGCCGTCGCGCCGCCGACACGACGCACAGGACGAGCGCGGCGAACACGGACGGCGCCGAGGACGAATCACACCCGCACCCGGTGACGGGCTCCATCTCACCACCGCCGCCACCGCCCGTCGCAGTGCCACCATCGGGCGCCTCACCGCCGCCGCCCGAGCCACCGCCGCCGCCGGTCGCATCACCACCGCCGCCACCGCTCGCTGCGCCACCACCGCCGCCCGTCGCCGCGCCACCACCGCCGCCGGTCGCCGCGCCGCCACCGCCGCCGGTCGCCGCGCCGCCACCACCGCCGGTCGCACTGCCACCACCGCCGCCCGTCGCGCTCCCACCGCCGCCACCCGCCCCACCACCCGTACCCGCGTCCGGCATCCCCGCATCCACCCCGGCATCCGACGTGCCCGCATCCGGCGTCACCACGCCACCATCCAGCCCCGGCGTCAGCCCGAACACGCACGCGGTCGTCGTGCGCCCGGTCGTCCAGTTTTTCAGCGCGGAGTACGGCGCGAGCGCGCCGCCGCTCTGATCGACGATCCCCCAACCGCTCCCAGGGTCGTACGGGAAGTGGAAGTAGTACGTCCGCGTCCAGTTCCGCCACGGATCGACGAGCGAGCCCGCGTACGTCCCGGCGCAGACCTCTTCCTGCTTCGCGTACAGGTCGACGATGCGCGTCGCGACGTCCGGGAGAGCCATGTTTCCCTGCGGCGGGTGCTCCCAGCCGGTCTCGGTGAGCCAGAACTCCTTGTTGGCGCCGCCGTTCAACGCGATGACGTTCTTCACCGAGTCGTGGACCAGCACGCCGGCGGTCGTCTCGCCGTCGAGCAGGCCCTGCATCACGCCGGCGGCGTCGCCCTTGTAGATGTGGTGGGTGACGATGTCGATGTGGCTGCCGACGCGGGTGAGCATCTGCCCGAGGTCGCGTTCCCACCCGTTGCGGATGCACTGGCCGAACACGCACGTGCCTTTGTCGCCGTTCCACTGCGAGGACGCCGCGAGGCCGGCGAGCTCCGGGCCGCAGATCTTCCCGCCCGGATCCGCCGCGCGAATGGCCGCCGCCGCCGGCAGGAAGATCTCGTTCACGAACTGGTCCTGGTTGCCGTCGAAGAAGGTGCCGAGGTTGGGCTCGTTCCAGATGCCCCAGCACTCGACCTGGCCCTTGTAGCGGTTGACCACGGTCGTCACCGCGTTCGTCCAGTGCGCGACGTTGGCGGGCCGCTTGTTCTCGCACTTGGATGCGTTGGTCGACCCGAACTGCGTGCAGCTCGGCACCGACGACGCCCACTTCGGCGTGTAGGCGATGGTCGCGTAGATCGAGAGGCCGTTCGCGCGCGCGGCGGAGATGCTCGCGTCGAGGTAGCCCCAGTTCCACTGGCCCTGCTGCGGCTCGAAGTCGAACCAGTTCAAGTCCATGCGCGCCGAGCGCACGCCGAGCTGCGCCATCAGCTGCGAGTCCTGCGCGGACGGGATGTGCGAGTTCATCGCGACCGTGGGCGCGGCGGCGGCGACGGGAAGCGAGACGAGCAGGGCGACGAGGAGCGCCTTCATGGCACGGCCTTCACTGTCCCCTTTTGCTGAAGCGCACAGTGCCCCACCTTACGAGCGGCGCGCAATTGGGAACCGGAGTGCACACTGTTTCTCAGGCGGCAACAGTCCCCGGTCCGAGTTGCGCTTGATCCAGACCCAGCAGAGCACGATAGGCGGCGCAGCACGCAAAGACCCGAAACATCAAAAACACCCCCCCAGTTTAAAGGTGGCGATGCCTGCTGTATAACGCTAGGCCATATTCGCGTCGGCTCGGAGGGGACATGCAGCGACTGGCTCTGGCGTTCGTCGTCGTGGTGGGCATCTCAGCGTGCAAGGAGCAGGCGCGATCAACGCGACAGCACGGCCGTCAGGCGCTGCCCGTTGAGGAGATCAGCCTGCTCGACGAACTGGTGGACTCGATGCCGGTTGCTGACGCTGCGCGCGAGGCGGGAGCGCCGGTGTTGATCTCCGAAACAACCTGGCTGTCTCTTTCCGGGGAACTGCGCGCGGCCGCCGAGCCGAAGACCCGATCCGGCGCCGCGTTCGCCGCTGCCGCCGCGACCAATGGGGTGACGCTCGGTGTGTATGCCGACGAACTCGAGGACACCTTCGAGTCCGATTGGCTGATCGTCGCGCGGGACCTGCATGTGGGCCGATATGGGCACCTCGAGTCCCGCGACTTCTACCTCGTCGCGGCACACGTGGTCGGCACCGGCCTGCACGGTGTCTTGCCGCAGTTCGCCCTGGCGGACCATGAATTGAAACCCGCTTCTTGTCTCGCTCCAGGGCGAGGCTGTCGCCCGCTCGTCGAAACGGGTGACGCTCACAAATGGAGCACCTGGGAGGACGCGACGCTCGGCCTTGGTCCGTCGGTGGTGGAGAACCTCGAGAGCGGCGCGCCACTCAACGCTGCGAACGGCAGCGGTTTCCTTCCGCACCTCGTGGTTGCGCGCCCGGCCGAAGGCAGCAACCCCGAGCAGAACGCCTATGACTGCAGCGGCGACGTGTCGAGCGATGCCTGCGCACCGCCCGAGCCGCCCCATGCGGACGCAAACATCGAGGACTCTGCGGCGTCTCAGATCCCGATCGAATCCCAGCTCGGCGACGCGGTGGTGCTGCGCGAGGCCGACTTCCTTCGGCTGCTCGCAGAGGGCAGCGTCGGCGCCGGCGAGGAGGTCTCGCGAGTCGAGGCCGTCCGCTACGCGACGCTTGGCAACGTCGCGAGCACGTTGGGCGTCGCAGCGGACCAGGCGATCGGCGTTTCGTTCTCTGCACAGCTCGTCATCGTCGCGCGAGACCTGGGACTGAACTCGGGCGGGAATCTGCAGGCGACCGAGTGGTACGTCGTGCCGGCATCCGTCTCGGGGTACGCGGACGTGGTCGGGTTCGGCCCGCGCGCGGTCATGGCCGACGATTTTCACCGGCAGGACACGCTGCTCGGGCCGTGTGGCGCCGTGGCGATTCCTCGCGAGAAGCCCGAGTGCGACTGGGGTGGCTGCATTCCTGGCGAGACTGCGGAGTACGAGGACGCGCGGTTCGGGCTCGAGCGCTGGCAGGCCGGCAAGCCCCGGGTCACAGTCCGCTTTCCGACGTTCAACATCCCGTTCACGCCGATGGCCTCGTACGCGTGCTCGGAGTTCCAGCCGCCGCCCAGGCCACCACCATCAGGAAGTGCCTGCCAGCCCGAGGCGTGCAATGGCGTTGACGACGACTGTGACGGACTGGTCGACGAGAGCGGCTGCGCCGTCGTGGGGTGCTCGCCATGATGCGCACGACGAGGACGTTCCGCGCGCTCGCGATGGTCGTGGTGTACCTCCACCTGTCGCAGCTGATGCTGGCGTGCGAACACCGGCCGTCGGAAGCCGCGACCAGGCGGCCGGCCGCGCGCGTCGCCTCATCGAAGCGCCAGCCGCTACCTGCTGGCGCGCCGGTCGACTGGGCGCTCCTTCCCTCGCCCGGACTCGTGGGCAGCACGCCCTTCACGACCGACGTCTCGCCTGACGGGCAGTCGTCAGTGACGATTCCGCTGTGGGTACCGCCTGGCCGAGCGGGCCTGCAGCCGGAGTTGGCGCTGTCCTACTCGTCGAACCGTGGCGACGGTCTTCTCGGCCTGGGCTGGGCGCTGTCGGGTGCCTCCGCCGTCACTCGCTGCGGCAAGACGCCGGCGCAAGACGGAGCCGCGGTGTGGGCGAGTGCCGCCACGTCGGGCGCGTTCTGTCTGGACGGAAGTCGGTTGGTGGAAGCTTCACCCAATGAGTACCGAACGGATCCTGAGTCGTACCGCAAGATCACCTACGAACCCGCACCGGCGGACCGGTGGGTGGTTCGCGCTCCAGACGGCGGCCGGCGAATTTTCGAGCACGAGCGCCAACCGCAGGGCGTATCGAGCCCATTCGCCTGGTTGCTTTCCGAGACTCGTGATGCCGCGGGCAATGCGATGACTTTCACCTACGGCGCCGAAGGAGAGTTGTTGCAGATTGAGTACGCGCGCAATGACGCCGCGGGCCTACCGGCGACGCGCTCGGTTCGCTTCGTCTACGAGGTCCGCAACAACCCCCTGCACCATCAGGTCATGGGCGGTGATGTCGCGACGACGAAGCGCCTCAAGACGATCGAGATGCGCGCGCCGACCGGCGTGACCGGCGGAAATGGCCCGACGGCGGTCGCCCGGAAGTATGAACTCGTGTACCGCGCGAGCTGGCCGACTCCAGAATCGACCCACCACGACGTGCTGGAGCAGGTGAAGGAGTGTGACGGCGCAGCCGCCTGCAAGCCCCCAATCGTCTTCTCGCTGAGTGATGCGCGCGTGAAGTTCAAGAACGAGCGATTGATTGCGTCGGCCAGTGTGTCGATCGAGGGCGTGGTGGTCGCAGACCTCGACAGCGACGGATTGCAGGATCTGGCCTATCAGACCGCCGGCGTGTGGAAGGCCCGCCTGCAGCTCCGTGGCGCGTTCCCCGCAGGCGGCTTCGGCGGCGAGTTCGACCTCTTCCCCGGTGGTCCCACCAACTTCCAGCCGGCATCGCCCTTTCCCCTCGCGCTCGACTTCGACGGCGATGGTCGCTCGGAGCTGCTGGCGCCGGTCGCTCCGGCCGCGAGCGCGATCAGCTACTACACCATCTACGTCAACCAACTCGGCCCGGGTTGGACGCCCCACTTCGTTCAGCATCCCGACTTCACGCAATTCGGAACGAGCTTCAGCGGCCGTGCGCTCGTCGGCGATCTCAACGGCGACGGCAAGCCCGACGTGCTCGACGCCGACTGGCGCAACGTGCAGGGCACCAGCTACCCACCGGCAGACCTGGTCGTGTACTGGAACCAGTCGACGCCCGGGAACCTGCAGTTCTCTGCGCCACAGCCATGGCTCGAACAGACCTGCCCGCAGGCTGGAGTTATCCCCGGCACCGCGCTGACCGCGAAGTGCTGGGCGGCTGGCGGTGGCACCACCGCCAACTGCCAGCAGTGCACGGCCGGCGACGTGGTGCGCTCGGCGAGTGTTCCTGCCGGAGCGACGCAGGTCGTTGTTTCCGCGAGGGCGACCCGGCCTGCGGGCACTCGATTCGGTGTCAATCGGAGCGGGACTGGCAGCTACGGCTTGGAGAACTTCGTCACGGACATGAACGGCGACGGCCTCGTTGATGCGGTGTATCGCGACGGGATCGATGACAGCTGGGAGTTCCGGGACGCGAGCGACAACCCGCTCACGCCCTCGCGGCCCGCGGGGCTCCTGTCTCGCGTGCTCCGACGCGCACAGATGGTCGGGCCGAACACGTTCTCGCCGATCGAGGTGGGCGCGGTGGAGGACAGCCCCGACTACATCGGCATGTCGATGATGCTGGAGGCCAACGGGGACGGTTTCCCAGATCTCCTCGTCTTTGGCGAGCCGTACTGGATCAATGCACCCTTCACGGAGCGGCAGGAGCTTGGCCTGAAGCGCAACGATGGCCTCGGCAACCTGGGCGCGCGGGCGAACGTCCTCACGGCCACGCACTCGAGCCCAGCGACTCACTGGAAGCTCGACCTGTTCCGTGTCGCCGATGTGGATCTCGACGGCCGTGATGACCTGCTCACGCTTGGCACCAACCAGATGCTGAGCTTCGCCAAGTGGGGCCATTGGCAGCCACTCGGCACGGAGATGGGCGTCCTGGAGAATCGTTTTGGCGCTGCGCCCCAGAGCGGTGAGTTCTGGGGCGACGAGCCGAGCCTCAACGTCCGGGTTGGCGACGTCACCGGCGACACGCTGGCCGACATCGTGCTGGTGCGCGGCAACAACATCATGATGCGCGAGCACGAAGGCGAGCGACCCGGCCTCATCAAGTCGGTGAGCCAGGGGCGCCGGCTCGAGAGCTTCGGCTACGTCCCTCTCGAAGGGGGGCTTTCGAGCTACGAAGCTGCGGCCAGCTGCGACGTTGGCCAGGTCTGCGTGAAGTCCGGGATGCTCGTCGTCAAGCAGCACAGCGTCCGTGCCGAGGACCCGAGCGTGACGCCCGCGCCCGCGACCAACACCACCACCTACTCCTACAGCGACGGTCGGATCGATCTGCTCGGGCGGGGTTGGCTGGGGTTCGCCCGGGTGACGGCGAAGGACGAGGTGAGCGGGGCCGTGCAGGAAATGGAGTACGGCGTGAAGCCGGCGGACCGGGTTGTCTGCAGCGGTTCGACGTGCGCCAGTCGGTACTTCTACCCGTTCGCCTTCAAGCCGAAGCGGGTGTCGAGTTGCATCGACCTCCGGAGTCAGGCGTCGGAGACCGGGCGCGCGATGCGCGTCGAGGTCACCGCGTCCACCACCGCCGGTTGGAGCGAGGGTGCCACGCCGGGCACTCCGCGAGTGCATCTCACGGGCACCGCGCTGGACTCGACGGAACGGGAGGGCGTGCTGTCTGGCGGAACACCGCTGGCGTGTCCGGTGCCGCTGGGCTCCTCGCTCGCTTCGTTGCCGGCGCTCCGGTCCTCGCGCCAGACGACCCTGCTGCAGGATGGCACCCCGGTCAGCACCGTTGAGTCCTCATGGGCGGGAGACTTCACGGCCGGTGGGGGCGTGCCTTCAAACCCGCCGGGAGGGGTGCACGAGAGGTCCACCACCACGACGCTCTATCCCGCCGACACCACGAACTGGCTGCTCGGCCTGCCGCGCACGACGACGGTGACGAGCGTGGAGCCCGGCGCGGCCCCGGCCTCCCGGACGATGGACTACGAGTATGTCAGCGGCACCTCGCTGCTCTGGCGCGAGACGCGGATGAAGGCCGTGCCCTCGTCGACCTCGGACTTCGAACTTCGCAAGGAGTACACCCGTGACGTGGCGAACAACGTCTTCCGCACCGACTGGACTGACACGGCCAACGCCGTCACGCGTCGGGTTGAGACAGACTTCGATCCAGCCGAGCGCATGTTCCCTGTCGTGGACCGCGTGTTCCCACAACTGACCGCGCCGCCGCTCGCAAGCCAGCGTTGGTACGAACGCTCGCTCGCGCTGCTGGCCAAGCGCGACGACCTGAATGCGCAGGCAACCGTTTGGAAATACGACAGCTTCGGCCGTCTGCGCGAAGTGGAGGACGCGCGCGCGCCGAAGCGCCGCGTCACGTACAGCCTGGTGGACGGGTTCCTCGAGGCGAGAGACGCGCTGACCTTCGTGACCGGTGCCGTCACCTCGGAGCAGGTGAGCACGACGCGCTTCGATGCGTTCGGCCGTGCCATTCGCGTCAGTTCGACGGGCTGGCGCGGGAAGACCGTGGTGCGCACCGCGAGCTACGACAGGCTCGGCCGGCTCACGCACGAGTCGCTGCCGTTCTTCGAAGGGAAGACGCCCGAGTACGTGGTGCACACCTTCGACAAGCTCGGCCGCGAGACGTCCGTTCAGAACACCGCGTCGGGCGACACGCAGGCGGTGGCCTTCGAAGGCCTGGTGCAGCGCCTCACCGACGCGCGCGGCATGCTGACAACGCTGACTCACGACGCGAAGGGCCGGCTCACCGACAGCGCCACGCTCGACGGGAGTCGGCAGCTCATCACGCACTACGACTACGGGCCTTTCGACACATTGACGCGGGTGGCGGACCCGCTCGGCCGTCAGCGGGTTCTCACCTACGATGCGCTCGGTCGGCGAGAAGCGCTGGTGGACCCCGACTCGGGACGAACGGAGACGCACTACAACGCGTTCGACGAAGAGAAGTGGACGCAGGACGCGCGCGGGGCGACGGTGACGACGATGTTCGACGGGCTCGGGAGAAAGACCAGCGCGACCCTGACGCCCGCGGGCGGCGTGGTGGCCGGGCTCGTCAGCAACACCGAGACCTTCGTGTGGGACACCGCACCGAACGGCAAGGGCGCGCTGCAGTCGGCGACCAGCATGGACGGCGTCGTCACCAGCTACGGGTACAATGCGTTGTCTCAGCCCGCGAGCCAGAGCTGGGCCATCCCCGGCCGCGGCACCTACGGCTTCGCCACCAGCTACGACGACAACGGTCGCGTCTCAGGTCACAGCTACCCCAGCGGCTTCGCCACGGCCGTGGAGTTCGACGTTAGCGGTCACGTGAAGAACGTCTTCTGGTCCAGCTCGCAGCAGTCGCGCCTGTTTCACGTGGAGGACGTCAATGCGGCCGGCCAGGTAGTGGCCGAGGAGTTCGGCAACCAGGCGGTGACGCGGCGAACGTTCGACGACGCCTACCGGCTGACGTACCAGTCGACGGAGAAGCGCGCGCAGATTGGCAGTGGGCCCGAGGTGTTCCAGCAGCTCAAGTACGAGTACGGGCTCGGCAGCGCGGTGGTGGCGAGGCACGACCCGACGCGCGGCCTGTCGGAGTACTTCGAGCACGATTTCGCGAACCGGCTGAAGCGGTGGCGGGTCGAGCAGAAGGTGAACCTGTCGTGCCGGGGCGGCATCCTCGAATACGGCTACGACGACGCCGGCAACCTCACGTCGCGGACGGTGGTGGGCGGCGCGGGCACGAACGTCGTGAACGGCTACGGCCCGCAGGCGATGCTGTCGGCGGGCGTCAACGCGCTCACCTCGACGACGGAGGGCACGGCGCCGGCGACGCGCTTCCGCTACGACGCGGCGGGGAACCAGACGGACGTGTTCCACCACCGCGCGCCGTCGAGTCCCACGGACGTGGGCGACAAGCGGCTGACGTGGACGCACTTCAACCTGCCGCGCGAGGTGGTGGACGGCATCACCGGCAGCGGGACGACGACGTTCCGCTACGACGCTGGGCACCAGCGGGTGCTGGAGACGCGCGGCAGCACGGTGCGGGTGACGGTGGGCGGCGTCTTCGAGGAGCGCGACGTGGGCGGCGTGGGCCAGCAGCAGGTGCGGACGCACAACGTCTTCGCGGCCGGGCGGTTGGTGGCGCAGCTGACGCAGACGGCGGCCTTCGGGCAATGGAGCAGCACCGTCACGGCGAACTACGTGCACCAGGACGCGCTGGGCAGCCCCGACGCGGTGACGGGCGGGGCGCCGGGCAGCCCGGTGCTGGTGGAGCGCGCGAAGTACGAGCCGTTCGGCGAGAAGCGGAACCCCGACGACGTCTTCCTCGCGGCGACGCCGCAGGCGCACACGCGGAACGTCGGCTTCACCGGGCACCAGCCGGACGACGCCTTCGGCCTCACCAACATGAAGGGCCGCCTGTACGACCAGCGGACGGGCCGCTTCGTGTCGGCGGACCCGGTGGTGTCGGCGCCGGGCTTCGGGCAGGCCTTCAACCGGTACGCGTACGTGCACAACGACCCGGTGCACTTCGTCGACCCGAGCGGCTTCTTCGGCATCGAGGCCGTCTTCGTCATCCTCTTCACGCTGCCGTTGTGGGCGAAGATCGTCATCGGGGCGCTCGCGGTGGCGGGCACGATCTTCGGCGCGGTCAGCTCGTTCATACCGCTCGGCGGGCGTTCGTCACCCAGCCCATCGACGCCGAGCGGCGCGCCGACGGGAGGCGATGCGGGGAGGGCGGATGACTCGACTGGCAAGCCGGCCAGCGACGCACCGAAGGCGACGGGCTCACCACCGCCAGCGAGCGACGCGGCACAAGCTCCTGCAGCACCATCGTCTCATCCGAGTCACGGCACGCCGGTCACGGGTGAGAATCAGCGGCGGAATCTCGACTGGCTCGCCAAGCTGGACCGCTTTGAACAAAGGCGTGCGCTATCCGAGATGGGAGTGCCCAACGCACGAACCGTGAACGGCGTCGAATTGCCGCCGATCGAGGAGGTATGGCGGTACGACTTCGAGAACACGTTGGGCGCGTTCGAAGCATCCACGACTGCGCTGGGGCTCGTGCATGGAAGTGGACTGAATAGGGCGGCTCGCGGGGTAAGTTGGTATTTCAGTGGCGCTTCCAACGACATGCCGTGGCTGACAAGCTCCTTGCGCAACAAGGCGCTGTACGAACTTGGTCAGACCGCAGTCGAGGACGCGACCTACCGGCTGCTGCCGCAAGGCAACTCGTTCCAGGCAGTTGTGTTGCGCGGCGAACGTCTGTTGGACAGAGCCGACGGGAGCTGGATTCGTGCGTTCGCATCGGGCAGCGCGTCCAAGGCGATCGACCTCCTTTCGACCGGGCCCACGCCAGCGTTTCGGTTTGTCTCGTACGCTGCGATGGCGGGCGTGGCGGGGTGCGGTGCGACGATGAGCTGCAGGCAGGCCGTGTTCGACCCGGTCGCGGAGTACTACTCCTATCTGTGGGGCCCGAGGCCGTGAACGACAGCTCGAGCGACGCCGCATGTGGATGAGGGTTGGCCTGCTGGTCATGCTTCTGGTCGTGGGCCTGATTTCGATCGGGGAGCCAGGCTGGGCGATGGGACTTGCGTTCGCGTTCGTCCTGGGCGCTGTCGGTTGGGAGTTATTGGCGCAGCCCCTCTTTGTCGCTCGGATGCCGACTTGCGAGAGATGCGGATGTCCTGGTTCGCAGTTCGAGTGGATCGCGATGCGACAGCTCGTCGGACCAGGGACGTTCGACCAGAAGGAGGGCGGATGGGTACTGGCTTCCATTGATCACCTCGTCGCCGTGCCCGTTGAAGTGCCGCAGGAGAAAGGCGGCGTGCTGCGCTGCAAGTGCCGGTACTGGTTTCGTTCAGAGGACTTTCGGACCTGCTGGCTCCTTCACGAAAAGCGAGCCCCGACGATGTACGCAAAGCGACGCTGGGGCCGGTGGCTGCGGGTCTGACGGCGAAATCACTCGATGAGCCTGGCTGGCGCGCTACAACGCCGCGCCGTGAAGATCGCCACCTGGAACATCAACTCCGTGCGGGCCCGGCTCGACCGGCTCCTGGACTACCTGAAGACGCGGCAGCCCGACGTGCTGTGCCTGCAGGAGCTCAAGTGCACCGACGAGCAGTTCCCGCTGCTGGAGATCCAGGGGCTTGGCTACCGCGCGGAGATCTTCGGCCAGAAGACGTACAACGGCGTCGCCATCCTCTCGAAGGCGCCCGTCACCGACGTCGCGCGCAACATGGGCCCGGGCGATCCGCAGGCGCGGCTCATCGCCGGCACCGTCGACGGCGTGACCATCGTCAACCTCTACGCGCCCAACGGCCAGTCGGTGGACTCCGAGGCCTACGAGTACAAGCTCGAGTGGTACGGGCGCCTCGCCCGCTGGCTCGAGCCGCGCTCGAAAGGCCCGCTCCTCGTGTGCGGCGACTTCAACGTCGCGCCCGAGCCCATCGACACGTGGGATCCGAAGCTGTGGGAAGGGCAGACGCTCTTCACGCCGCGCGAGCGCAGCGCGCTCAAGCACGTGATGGAGACGAACGGCCTCGTCGATCTCTTCCGCGCGAAGCACCCCGGCGAGGAAGGCCGCTTCTCCTGGTGGGACTACCGCGCCGGCGCGTTCCACAAGAACCAGGGCCTGCGCATCGATCACCTCCTCGTCACCGCGCCGCTCCTCGAGCGCTGCGAAGAGGTGGACGTCGACCGCGAGGCCCGCAAGGGCACGCAGCCGTCGGATCACGCGCCCGTCTGGGCGACGTTCCGCTAAGGTCCGCCCCGAAAGGGGTGGGACCACATGGACGACAACCTGAGCTTCAGCCTCGCCGGCTTCCTCTTCGGCGCCTTCGGCTGGTTCACGCTGCGGTACGTCATCTTCGGCTTCTTCACGGTGAACCAGAACGAGCGGGCGGTGAAGACCTCGTTCGGGCGCGCCAAGCGACTGCAGAGCACGACGCTGGACAACCCGATGGCCGAGTTCCTCCGGCCCGACGAGCGCGAGCGCTACAAGTACCCGCAGGTGGAGGTGATCCCGCCCGGCGGCCCGTACTTCAAGTGGCCGTGGGAGAAGGTCTACAAGGTCTCCGTCGCCACCGAGACCGTCAACCTCGCGTACGACCCCGAGGACGTGAACGCCAACCGCGGCGGCACGATGCTCGACGCCGTCACCAAGGACCAGCTCAACATCGGCCTCGTCGGGCAGATCCGCTTCCGCCTGTCGGAGCAGAACCTCTACGCGTACATCTTCGGCGTGAAGCGCCCGCTGGTGCACGTGCTGGGCTACTTCATCTCCATCCTCCGCCAGAAGATCGCGTCCTTCGAGGCGCCCGAGGGCGGCGCGGGCCTGCTGCCCGCCAACACGCCCATCGCCAGCGACGTCTCGGCGTCGGCGGGCGTGTCGATCAACGACCTCCGCAAGAACCTCCGGCTCCTCAACGAGGAGATGGACAAGGGCTGCATGTCCTCGGCCGCGCGCTACGGCATCATCCTCGACGCGTCGCTCATCACCGGCATCGACCCGCCGCCGGAGGTCGAGAGCGCGCTCGCCGCCATCAACACCGCGCACAACCAGGTCGGCGCCGAGGTGTCGCTCGCGCAAGCCTCCGCGGATCAGAAGATCGTCCAGTCCAAGCGCGCGGTGGAGATCGAGTCACTCAACGCGCAGGCCGAGGTCGAGCCGCTCCTGCAGATGGCGAACCAGCTCGCCGACCTGAAGAAGCAGGGCGGCGGCGGGAGCATCCTCAAGGCCTATGTCCGCAACGTGAAGCTGTCGCTGTTCGCCAAGGCGCGCGCCGCGTTCCTGGAGGTGAAGTCGTGAGCTTCCTCGTCTCGATGATCATCGGCTTCTTCTTCTTCCTCATCGGCTTCCCGATGGCGCTGGCGCTCGCCCGCGCCTTCGGCCTGTACACCACCGTCGAGGAGCGCAGGGCGAAGGTCTTCACGCTCTTCGGCGAGGTGATCGGCACCATCTCCGAGCCCGGCCTGCACCTGTTGTGGGCGAAGCTCGGCCTCAAGGCCGCGCTCATCCCGTTGTTCGGCAAGGTGCACACGGTCGATCTGCGGCTCGACCAGGAATACCTGCGCAGCCAGGCGGTGAACTCGGAGGAGGGCGCTCCGATGGGCATCGGCATCTGGTACGAGATGTTCGTCAACGACCCCGTCGGCTTCCTGTTCAAGAACACGGATCCGCGGGGCTCCCTGCGCGCGAACGTGTCGAACGCCGCCGTGCGCACGCTGTCGAACATGAAGCTGGCCGACATGCTCGAGACGCGCCACGTGATGAGCCAGGCGGTACGCAACGAGGTCAGCCCGCGCTCGCTCGAGTGGGGCTACCAGCTGGGCAGCGTCTACATCCGCAAGGTGCACTTCCGCGACCTCGCGATGATCCGGCAGATCGAAGAGAAGGTCGTCAACCGGCTGCGGCAGGTGACGTCGGCCATTCGCCAGGACGGCACCAATCAGGTGAACATCATCAAGTCGTCGGCCGACCGCCAGGCCGCCGCCGAGTTCGCCCGCGCCGCCGCGCAGCGCCCGATGATCGTCGGCAAGGCGCTGCAGACGATCTCCGCCGATCCAGAGGTGATGGAAGCGATGTTCGAGCTGCTCGAGACGCAGCGGCTCCTGGAGAGCGGCGCGCCCGTCACGCTCTTGCCGGAGAACACCGGCGGCGGGGCCCTGCTGGCGCCGCTCATGGCGTCCCACGGGGTGCCGGCGCCGAGCCGCAAGTAGCGCTCAACGAGGCGGCGCATCCGGCCGTCTCATCGCGTCGACGGCGCTGAGCCTGCTGGTGGGGCCGGCCCTCGACGGGCTGGCCAATCGCGCGAAGCAGGCGCTGTCGCGTCGCGGCTCGACGCAGCCGGCGCCGGTCACCCCGCAAGGTGAGCGAGCTGTAGAGCGGTCGACCTCGGACCCACCGGCACCGGAGAAGCCTGCCGCCGCCGCGTCGATCTGGCGCGTGCGTACCTGGTCGAGAAACGGCACGCGCCCCCGGCGCGGGTCGAGGTGTGCAGCGCCTGCCGCGCGGACGGAGGCCCCTGACGAGCCGGAAACGTCTGCGGGGACCGGGTCGCCGACGCAAAGGTTGCAGACCGGCGTGGCGGATCAATGGGGAAAGTCCCCGGCACATGGGTTGCTCAGACGCGCGGACATGGGCTCGACCGCGTCCCGCAGACCGACGGTGGTGGTGCTCGGCGGCCGCGCGTTCGCCGGGCCCGACGGCGCCGTGTCGGTGCCGCTGGAGCGCGAGCTGGCCGCCGCCGTCGCCGCGCGGTTGACGCCGCTGCTCAAGCTGGCCGGCGGCGTGGTGGTGACGCACGGCAACGGGCCGCAGGTGGGCCACCAGCTGGTGCGCGTGGAGATCGCCGGCGAGCGCGCCTACCCGCTGCCCCTGGACACCTGCGTGGCCACCACCCAGGGCGAGCTGGGCGACGTGCTGGCGACGGCGCTGCGCGACGTGCTGGCGGACACGGGCGACCGGCGGTTGGTGGCGGCGGTGCTGTCGCACGTGGTCGTCGATCGCCACGCGTCGGCGTTCCACTCCCCGTCGAAGCCGGTGGGGCCGTTGCTCGACGAGGCCCGCGCGAGGTCGCTGGAGAAGCACGGGATGAAGGTGGGCGCCGATCCGGGGGGCCGAGGGCTGCGCCGGCTGGTGCCTTCGCCCGAGCCGCTCGAGATCCTCGAGGTCGATGTGATCCGCACGCTGGTGCGCGTGGGGGCGGTGGTGGTGGCCTGCGGCGGCGGCGGCATTCCCGTGGCGCGTGAAGGCACGCACCTGCAGGCGGTCGAGGCGGTGGTGGACAAGGATCTCACCGCGGCGCTGCTGGCCGATGCGCTCGACGCATCGCTCTTCCTGGTCGTCACCGACGTGCCGACGGCCTTCACCGACTTCACCAGCCCCAAGCGGGCGCCGGTGACGCGGGTGACGGCGGCGCGGCTGCGCGATCTCCTCGCCGAAGGGCACTTCGCCCCCGGCACCATGGCGCCGAAGGTGGAAGCCTGCGTGCGCTTCGTGAACGCTCCCGGCCGTCGCGCCGTGATCTGCGACGCCCTGTCCGTCGAGCGCGCCTTGAGAGGCGAGGCGGGCACCCAGGTCGTCTTCGAGTGACCGCCCCGTTCGTCCGCATCCTGGCGCCGCCGGTGTCGCCGGAGACGGTGCTGTTGGACGCGGTCGAGCGGAGGCTGCCCATCCTCCGGGCGCCAACCGCTTGCCTCGCGGCGCGGGCCCGGTGACAGTCGGGGGCGCATGAAGAAACTCGTCGTGGCGGTCCTGCTGCTCCTGGTGCTCGCGTTGGGAGCCGCCGGCGTCGTCGTCTTCTCGCTCGACTCCCGCGCGAACGCCCCGGGCCCCGGCGGCGACGCCGTGGATCTCGAGGTGCCCAGGGGCGCCAACGCGCGCTCCGTGGCCGCGCAGCTCGAGAAGGCCGGGCTCATCGAGGACACCACGATCTTCCGCTACGTCGTGTGGAAGCGCGGCGGTTTCAAGCTGAAGGCGGGGAAGTTCCGCCTCTCGAAGAGTGCTTCGGCGTTCCAGCTGGCGGACGCGCTGGAGCAGTCGCCGCTGGCGGAGGACGAGCCGTTCGTCGTCGTGGAGGGCTGGCGGTTGCGCGACGTGGACGCGGCGCTGGTGGCGGCGGGCCGGGCGGACCCGGGCGCGTACCTGAAGGCCGCGTCGAGCGCCGACGGCTACAAGGCGCCCTTTCCGCTGCCCGACGGCACGCTCGAGGGCTACCTGTACCCGGAGACGTACAACCTCCCGAAGGGGAAGGTGGACGTGAGGCAGCTCGTCCAGAAGCAGCTTGACCAGTTCGCCGCGCGCGTGTGGACGCCGCTCGAGGCGGACTTGAAGGGCGGTACCCGCAGCCTCCACGAGGTGGTGACGATGGCCTCGATGCTGGAACGCGAGGAGCCCACGCCCGCCAATCGCCCGCTGGTGGCGGGGATCCTCTGGAAGCGCATCGACCTGGGTTTGCCGCTGGGGGTCGATGCCACCAGCCGGTACGAGCTCGCCGAGTGGAACGATCGCAAGGAGTTCCTGGTGAAGCTGCGCGACAAGAACGACCCGTACAACTCGCGCTATCGCAAGGGCCTGCCGCCCACGCCCATCGGCGCGCCGACGCGCGCGTCGCTGGAGGCGGCGCTCAAGCCGACGCCGAGCGAGTTCCTCTACTACCTGCACGACGCGAACAAGGTGCTGCACCCATCGCGCAACGCGGAGGAGCACGAGGCCCTGCGCAAGCAGTACGGCGTGTACTGACGCGCGGTCGCACTTCAGTCCTTCTTGTTTGGCAAGCCGCCGGGGACGCGGTTACCTCGGGACTTCGCGTTGCTGACGGTTCGAGGGAGCGAGACGACGTGGTCATCGGAGATCGGCTGCCCTGGAAGGTCATCTTCCGCCTGCACGCGCCCTGGCTGCTGGCAACGGCCGGGGTGGCGGCGGCGGCGTGGGTGACGACGCGCGTCTTCGCGATCAACCTGCCGTTCACCCCGGTGCCGTTCCAGATCGCCGGCGTGGCGCTCGCCATCTTCCTCGGCTTTCGGAACAACTCCGCGTACGACCGCTGGTGGGAGGGGCGGAAGCTGTGGGGCGGCATCGTCAACCAGTCGCGCGCCTTCGCCCGGCAGGTGCTGACGCTGCCGGTGGCGACCGCAGCCGAGGCCGCCGAGCTTCGCGCCGCCCAACAGCGCGTCGTGTACCGGCACGTGGCGTGGCTCTACGCGCTCAAACAGCAGCTGCGCGGCGCGGACCCGCTCGAGGAGCTCGCGGCCTTCCTGCCGGACGCCGAGCGCGAGGCGCTCAAGGCGCAGAAGAACGTCGGCGCGTGGCTGGTGCACGAGAACGGCGTGGAGGTGGCGCGCTGGGCAGCGAAGGGGTGGCTCAGCGATCACCGGCTCGAGCTGTTCGACCGCACGCTCACCGAGCTCATCTCGCTGCAGGGCGGCTGCGAGCGCATCAAGTCGACGCCGATCCCCACCGCGTACCGCGTCTTCACCCACCGCTTCACGCGCGTCTTCATCATGGTGCTGCCGCTGGGCCTCGTCGAGCACCTGTCGCCGCAGAACCTGCCGATCCTCCTCGGCCTGTCGCTGGCCTTCCTGGTGCTCGAGACGCTCGGCCGCATCCTCGAGGATCCGTTCTCCCTGGGCCCGAACGGGCTCGCGCTCGGGGCGATCTGCCGCACCATCGAGATCAACGTCCGCCAGCAGCTCGGCGAGACGGAGCTGCCCGAGCCCGCGAAGGCGACGCTGTTCGGCGGCGTGCCCGTCCTCCTCTGACGCACACGGAGAGCAGCTCATGAGCAAGCCGTACGACTTCACGCCCGGCCGTCCCCTGTCCGAAGCCGAGCTCGCCGAGCGCATGCTGCGGGTGAACTGGAACACCGCGGTGCGCCGGGATGAGCGCGGCGTGGCGTGGCTCAAGCCCGAGTTCGTCGCCGAGCAGGGCCGCGCGGTACAGGTGGTGGACGTGCGCGAGCTGGACGAGCTCTCCGGCGCGCTCGGGCACCTGCCGGGCTGCGCGTGGATTCCAGCGTCGGAGATCGAGCGCGTCGCGCGCGAGGTGATGGACGACACGCTGCTGGTGCTCGTCTGCAGCGACGGCCAGCGCAGCGGCGACGCCATGAGGCGCCTCGCGGCGGTGGGCATGGACTGGGTCGCGGCCATGGAGGGCGGCGTGCAGGCGTGGAAGGATCGCGGCTTCGCCACCTCGCGCGACGCGGCGGTGGCCCAGCGCACGTCTCTGGCCGCGCCGTCGGTGCCCGTGAAACAAACCGAGAAGCGGCCGCTCACCCGGGAGGACATCGTCGAGCACCTGGGCGATCCCCGCTCGGTGCGCTGGGCGAAGGTGGCGGCCTTCCTCCTGCACGGCAAGACGAGCTGCGTGGACGGACGCGATGATCACGGCGTCGTCGGCACGCCCGGCGGCGACGCGGGCGAGCTCCTCCTCGCGCTGGGCGCCTGCGAGCGCGTCACCGGCCGGCCGATCGCCGCCGAGGCGCTGCCCGCGCTGCTCGGGCGCTACGTCGACGCCTTCGGCCACTTCTACCTGCACAGCGACGTGGGCGCGCTCAACCGGTACATCGCGCGAATGCGGGCCGATCCGCGCATCCCGGAGAGCGCACTGCCGGCCCGCACCGATCCGCCGCAGGCCTGGCGCCGCTTCACCGCCGGCCCGCCCGACGCGGTGCGCCCGTACGTGCTGGAGCACCTCGTGCACCCGGACTCGGTGGGCTGCGGGCACCTCAAGTTCATGCTGACGAAGAGCGAGGCGTACGGCCTGCGCAGCGGTCTCGTCGAGGCCTTCCTGCGCGCGTACTTCACGTCGCGGTGGAACGGCCTCGTCGAGCTCGAGTTCGTGCCGCTGGGCGGCGGGCACCGGGAAGGCGCGGTGGTCAGCGTGCACCTCGACGACGTGCAGCCGTACACGCAGGTGCCGCTCGTCTCGCCCAACGTGCAGGGCCTGCAGGTGTTCGTGAACCACCCCGAGGTGACGGCGTACCAGCGCGGCCTCATCAGCCGCTTCTTCTGCCGCGAGCTGGACCTGGGCCTCTCACCCGACGACCTGACCGCGCTGGTCGAGGAGCAGGCGCGGCTCGGCGGGCAGCAGCTGGCCGAGACGCTGGGCGCGCTGGCGAAGGGTCTGCCGCTCTACGACGTGCGCTTCCGCCGCGGCGGCGAGGTGCACGTCGAGGCCGCCGGCGTCGTGTAGCGCGAGAGTCAGTACCGGCGCCGCACGCGGCCCTGAAGCGCCCGCAGCACGCGCTGCCGGGCGTTCCCCACCAGCGGTCTCCCGTGGCCGGCCAGCACGTGCTCGTACGCGTAGCCCTGCCGGTGGAACTCATCGATCGCCTCCCACGCCTGGCGGAGATCGATGGAATAGGCCGGGTAGGGCGGAACGACGTCCAGCACGAGGTGCAGCGGGGCGCGCGGCGTGAGCAGCGTGTCGCCCGTGAGCAGGCAGCCGGTGCCTGCGTGGCGGAAGAAGACCGAGCCCTCGGTGTGGCCGGGGACCCAGTGCACCTCGAGGCTGGCGATCGACTGGCCGTTCTCCAGCACGCCGTCCACCCGCACGCGCGCAGGCCAGCGGTTCTCGATGCGCCCGAGCAGCCGCTCGTGGAAGGCGCCGCGGCGGGCCAGCGCGTAGCGCTCCGCCGAGCCCTCGAGCACGGCTGCGTCAGCACGGTGCGCGTAGATCTTCAGGCCGAACTCCCGCTGCAGGAACGCCGCGTTGCCGGCGTGATCGGAATGCCGGTGCGTGAGCAGCACCCCGGTGAGCTCGCTGGGCTTGAGCCCCGTGCGCTTGAGCTCGCGCAGCAGCTGGAAGCGCTCGGACCAGTGCCCGCAGTCGATGAGCCAGCGATCGCCCTTGCCGCCGTCCAGCAGGTAGACGTTCGAAGCGAGCACGGTCTGGAAGCGGGCGAACGGGGGGACGACGGTCTGCATCGGGAACTCGGCAGTGTACTCAGTCCGCGTCGTCGGGGCCGCGCTCGCGGCGGGGGAGCGCGAAGAAGCGCAGCATCGGCCCCAGCTGCGGGCGCACCGACACCACCCGGAAGAAGAGGTCGCGGTAGGAGATGTGCTCGACGACGCGCACCTCCTTGATGCCAGGCAGCAGCGTGAGGCAGGTGACGAGGCGCAGCGAGCTGGACACCACGAAGACGACGAAGAACGGGTTCCACGGCGCGGGCACCGACTCCACCAGCACCCCGCCCAGCGTCGCGCCGGTGAACAGCATCACGCCGTTGATGGCGTTCATCGCCGAGGTGAGCCGCGCGCGATCGGCCGCCGGCGCCGAGTCGAGGAGGAAGCTGAAGCTGCACAGCTCGTGGCCGGCCCAGGCGAGGCCCGACCACACCTGCGCGGCGACGATGACGGCGAGGTGCAGCGCGGCGTTGCCCGTGGGGAAGAGCCACGGAAGCGGCAGCGCGAAGATGAGCCACGCCGACAAGGTGAGGCCCTTGCGGCTGCCGAAGCGGTCCACCGCCTGCCCCCACAGCGGCAGGAAGAGGAACTTCGCCACCACCGCCACCGCCGTCACCAGCGTGAAGGTGGCGTAGCTCCATGCGAGGCCGTGGCGCTCCGGCTTCCGCAGCATGTACGCGGCGAAGTACGGCGCCGACAGGTACACCGCGAAGTTCATCGTCGTGAGGTAGCGGATGAGCCGGCGCTGCGCGGGATTGTTCAGCACATCGACGACGGCCGAGAACGTGCGTCGCGCCGGCGGCGCGGCCATCGGCGGCTCGTGGTGCCGGGCCAAAAAGCCCATCGACACCAGCCGCGCGCCCATCGCCACCAGGAAGACGGTCGCGAAGCCCGCCAGCGCGTCGCCGCGCTCGCGGAAAACCGTCAGCACTCCGCCGGCGCCCAGCATGGTGAGGAAGGTGGCGAGCTGCAGGAAACGGCTGCGGCGCGCGAAGTACGTGCCGCGCTGCGCCTCGGGCACCAGGTCGCCCATGAGCGAATTCCACGCGGGCCCGGCCACCAGCTGGAACGCCCAATACACGCAGACGATGCCGAGGAAGACGGTAGCCCGCGCCGGCGAGTCCCAGCGGCCCACGGCGATCATCGGGAGGAAGCACGCGGCCTGCAGCGCCACCGTCGCGACGATGAGCCGCCGCCGGCTGCCCGCCAGCACCAGCAGCCGCTCGGCGCACAGCTGCGCCAGCGAGCCCACCAGCACCGGGAAGGCCACCAGCAGGCCCAGCACCAGGTTGGAGGCGCCCAGCGCGATGGCGTACGGGCTGAAGTACGTCTCCCCCGCCCCGACCATCACCGAATAGAAGACGCCGTCGAGGATCGACAGCGTCAGGGTGCGGCGGACGGCGGGGGAGGTGGGCACGGCGGTCGGTCGCGCGCACTGTAGTGTCCGCGCGGCCGGTCCGGAACAACCTCAGGCGCGCGGGGCGACGTAGGTGCGCTTGTGCGCGTCCACGCCGAGGAAGCGGAAGTCGTCCGCCGGCGCCGGCGTCAGCGGCCGCTCGTCCAGCGCCTCACGCTCGGTCATCACCGCCTCGTACTCGGCCAGCGACAGCGCGCGCCGCGCGTCCAGCATCGCCTGCAGGCCCAGCGCTCGTACCCGCGCCTGCGCGCCCGGCGTCACCGTGCCCTGGAAGAACTCGGCGCAGCTGCCCGAGCCGTAGCTGAACAGGCCGATCTTCTGCCCGTCGAGGTTGGCCTGCGTCTTGTCCAAGAGGCTCGCCAGCGCGAGGTAGAGGCTGCCGGTGTAGATGTTGCCGACCTGCGACGGGAGGTCGAGCGACGGGCCCACGAGGCGCTCCAGCGACGCGTCGCCGGCCTCGTCGCCGTCCTGCAGGCGCAGGTGCCGGTGGGCCTTCTTCGACATCTTCCCGTAGGGCACGTGGTACGCGAGCGCCGCGAAGCGATCGCTGAAGCGCGCCGGCGGCGCCACGTCGCCCTCGAGCTCCTTGAAGTGGTTGTACGCGCCGGCGAGCGCGTCGAGGTAGCACTGCACCGAGTAGTGGCCGTCGACGAAGGCGTCCTTCGAGTACAGCGGCCGCCAGAAGTCGTGCACGTCGATGGCGCACACCCCCGACTTGCCCGCGTCCAACTCGACGAGCGCCGGGTCGTCCGACAGCAGCATCGCCACGGCGCCCGCCCCCTGCGTCGGCTCGCCCGGCGTGTGGAGGCCGTAGCGCGCGATGTCGCTGCACACCACCAGCGCCTTCTGGCCGCGCGCGCTGCCCGAGCGGATCCAGTCGAGCGCCAGCTGCAGCGCCGCCGTGCCGCCGTAGCAGGCGTGCTTCGTTTCAAAGACGCGGCAGCGCCGGCCCACGCCGAGCAGGCCCTGCACGTAGCTCGCCACGGGCTTGGAGTGATCGACCGCCGTCTCGGTGCCCACCGCGAGCAGGCCGATCGCGTCCGGCGAGGTGCCCGACGACTCGAGCGCCACCTTCGCGGCGCGCGCCGCCAGCGTCACGGTGTCCTCGTCCGGGAGCGCGATCGCCATGCGCCGCGTACCCAGCCCCTCGAGGTACTTGCCCACCGGCACGCCGCGGGCCTCCGCCAACAGCGACAGCTCGAGGTACGTCGACGGGACGGCGACGCCCAGTGCTTCGATTCCGACCTTCACCTGTGTGCTCCTCGCGTTCGATTCCGCACGCCCGCCCCCATGGAGGGCGTTTCTTGCGCGGCGCACCATACTGGTCGCGATCCGCCAGTCCATGCGGAACTGTCGAATTCGACTGACGAATGTTGGCTTGACCGGCGAGTCGCGAGAACAGATGTCAGCGGGCCGTGTTGCGTCGCAAAAACCCTCTACGACTCGGCCCCCACCT
This sequence comes from Myxococcota bacterium, assembly GCA_040755835.1. Classification (GTDB taxonomy): domain Bacteria; phylum Myxococcota; class Myxococcia; order Myxococcales; family Myxococcaceae; genus JADLDB01. Next base: position 6,060 of record JBFMAB010000037.1, on the reverse strand, counting down.
GGGTTTCCCCGCCGGCGCGGCGCAGCCCGAGGCTCTTCATCTTTTTGTAGAAGTGGCCGCGCTCGAGGTCGAGCAGGCGGGCGGCCTCGGTGGCGTTGTCCTTCGTGAAGGTGAGCGCGCCCAGGATGATGTCGCGCTCGGCCTCTTCGACCAGCTCGCGGAAGGACTTGTCGGGGCGAAAGCGCGTGGTGGGCACGATGATCGTGGGCGCGGCCGGCGCGGGGGCGGCGTCCATGGGGAGCGTCGAGGAGGCCTCCGCGCCGATGGACGCAGGCGCCGCGGCGCGGCGTCGCGGCATGAGCGCCTCGGCGTCGGCGCGCGAGACGAGCGGCCCTTCGCAGAGGATCGCCAGGCGCTCGACGAGGTTGCGCAGCTCGCGCACGTTGCCCGGGTAGTCGTACTCGGCCATGCGCTGCAGCGCTTCGGGCACCAGGCGCAGCGGTTTGCGCCCGTTCTTCCGGCACGCCTCGTCCATGAAGGCGTCGATGAGCGCGGGCAGGTCTTCCCGGCGCTCGCGCAGCGGCGGCGCGTGGATCTGCACCACGTTCAGGCGGAAGTAGAGGTCCTCGCGGAAGCGGCCGGCGGCGATCTCCTTCTCGAGATCCTTGTTGGTGGCGGCGATGACGCGCACGTCCACCTTGAGCGTCTCGGTCGCGCCCACGCGCTCGAGCTCGCCTTCCTGCAGCACGCGCAAGAGCTTCGCCTGCATCGCCGGCGGCATGTCGCCCACCTCGTCGAGGAACAGCGTCCCCCCGTCGGCCAGCTCGAACTTTCCGCGGCGCGCGGTGATGGCGCCGGTGAAGCTGCCCTTCTCGTGGCCGAAGAGCTCGGACTCGATGAGCTCGTGCGGCACGGCGGCGCAGTTCAGCTTCACGAACGGCCCGCCCTTGCGCTTCGAGTGCTGGTGGATGGCGCGGGCGATGAGCTCCTTGCCGCTGCCGTTCTCGCCGGTGATGAGCACCCGCCCTTCGGACGGCGCGGCGCGCTGGATGAGCGCGTAGATGCGCTTCATCGCTTCGCCCTGGCCCACCATGTCGAAGCGGCCCACCTCGGCGCGCAGCGCGGCCAGCTCCGCTTCCATCTTCGTCAGCTCGAGCGCGTTCTTGAGCGCGAGCAGCAGCCGGTCGCGGCTGATCGGCTTCTCGAGGAAGTCACGCGCGCCGAGGTGCGTGGCCTTCACCGCGGTGTCGATGGTGCCGTGGCCGCTCATCATGATGACGGGCAGCTCGGGCTTGAGCGCCTTCATCTTCCCCAGCGCCGCCAGCCCGTCCATGTCGGGCATCTTCACGTCCATCAGCACCGCGTCGACCGGCCGCGCGCCCAGCACGTCGAGCGCCACCTGCGCGCTCGCGGCCACCTCCGTGGTGTAGCCCTCGAGCTGCAGCGCCTGGCTCAAGGTGAGGAGGATGTTGCGTTCGTCGTCGACGATGAGGACGGTGGCGGGCATGTGTGTGTCTCTCCGGGGACGGCGTGTGGCTATTTTGCCGCGCTTTCATCGCGACACGCTCGTGCGTTGAAAGCCACGTGCCAACACCTCCCGGTGCGCGGAAATCCAACGGCTGGTTGAATGCCGTCAACGTGTCGGTGCTTGTGAGTTGCCGGAATCGCCTGTAAGCACGCGGTGTTTTCTCCCCCCGCGGAGGCACACACACTCATGCACACGTCGCGATTTTTCCCGGTTCTGTTGGGCGCCGTTGGGCTCCTCACGGCCTGCCCGCCCACCTACCCCAAGTGCGACAACGACGAGCACTGCAAGGAGAAGGGCGAGGTCTGCGTCCAGGGCATGTGCCAGGAGTGCGCGACGGACGCCAACTGCAAGGAAGGCTTCGTGTGCGACGCCAACAAGTGCGTCCCCAAGCCGGAGTGCACGGGCGACTCGGGCTGCGGCGCAGGCAAGAAGTGCAGCAGCGGGAAGTGTGTCGACGCGGGCCCGAAGGCAGAGTGCGCGGCCGACGACGACTGCCCGTCGGGCCAGGGCTGCAAGGCCGGCAAGTGTGTGACGGTCGCGGCCTCGGGCCCGGCGTGCACGTTCGAGCCGGTGCGCTTCGAGTTCAACGAGTACAGCCTGACGCCGTCCGTGCAGTCGACGCTCTCGTCGTACGCCGACTGCATCAAGAAGGGCAGCCTGCGCTTCACGCTCGAGGGCCACGCCGACGAGCGCGGCACCGAGGAGTACAACATGGTGCTGTCGCAGAAGCGCGCGGCGTCCGTGCGGAAGTACCTCGTCGATCTCGGCTGCTCCCCCGGCGCGCTGGACACCGTCGGCTACGGCGAGAACAGGCCGTTGCAGAGCGGCTCGAACGAAGAGGCTTGGGCGGCCAACCGCCGCGTCGAGTTCAGGAAGCGCTGACGGCGCGCGGTCGCCGGGGGGGCGTGAGCGCCCTGTCGGGCACGCCTCTGCTCCTGCTCGCGGGCAGCGCTCCCGCTGGCCGTGGCGGTCTGGTTCGCCGTGAGCCTGTTCCGTCGTTCGCCGCCGGCGCCGCCGCCCGAGGTCTGAATTGACCTGCAAGATGGTCATCACTAGTCTTGAATCTGGTCATGAGCTGGAGCGTCTCCGAAGCCAAGGCGAAGTTGTCGGCGCTGCTCGCGAAAGCGCGACGCGCGCCGCAGGTCATCGAGAACCGCGGCGAGGCGGTGGCCGTGGTCCTCTCGATGGACGAGTACCGGAGGCTCACGGAGCTCGAGGCGCAGCCGCGCGAGACGCCCATGCAGGCCTGGCTCGCCTCGGTCGAGCGGCTGAAGGCCGGGCGTGACCTGTCGATCGACCTGCCGCCGCGGCGCCTGTCGGACGATCGTGAGTCCCCGGCCCTGGGTGAGGACTGAGTGCACCTGCTTGACACGAACGTGCTGAGCGAGGCGCTCAAGCGCGCGCCGAACGCCAGGGTCATCGAGTGGATGGCGCGGCAGTCGACGGTGAAGCTCAGCGTCGTCTCCGTGATGGAGATCGAGTTCGGCATCGCGCGCGCGCCCACCTCTCGGCAGGGCGACCTCACGACGTGGCTCGAGGGCATTTTGTCGTCGCCGGCGCACGAGCTCGTGCCGATCGACCACGTGGTGGCGCGCGCGGCCGGCCAGCTGAAGCAGCGGGCAGAGCGCGCCGGACGTCCCCGGCCGCTGCCGGACCTGCTCATCGCCGCCTCGGCGCTCGTGACCGGGTCGGTCGTCGTGACGCAAAGCACCGCCGACTTCGAAGGCCTCGGTGTGCCGCTGTTGAACCCGTTTGCCTGACGGCGCTACCGGCCGGCGCCGTCGAGCAGCGCCTGGAACTCCGCCTCGGTCAGTACCTTCACGCCCAGCTCGTTCGCCTTCTTCAGCTTCGAGCCCGCCTCCTCGCCGGCGACGACGAAGTCCGTCTTCTTCGACACGCTGCCGGACACCTTTCCACCGCGGCGCTCGATGGCTTCCTTCGCGGCCTCGCGCGTCATCGTCGCCAGGGTGCCGGTCAGCACCACCGTCTTGCCGGCGAAGGCGCCGCCGTCCGCCGGGGCCTCGGGCGGCTCGGGCGTGACGCCGGCGGCGAGCAGCGCTTCCACCACCGCGCGGTTGTCCGCGTCCTCGAAGTACCCGTGGATCGCGCGCGCCATCTCCGGGCCGACGTCGCGCACCGCCTGCAGCTCGTCGATGGACGCGCCCATCAGCTTCGTCACGTCGCGGAAGTGATCGGCCAGCGCCTTCGCGGTCGCCTCGCCCACCTCGGGGATGCCGAGCGCGTAGATGAACCGCCGCAGCGTCGTCCGCTTCGACTTCGCGATCGCCTCGACCAGGTTCTGCGCGCTCTTCTCGCCCATGCGCTCGAGCGTCATCAGCTCGCCGACGCCCAGCCGGTAGAGGTCCGCCACCGACTTCACCTTGCCCGCGTCGACGAGCGCCTCGCACAGCTTCTCGCCGAGGCCCTCGATGTCCATCGCGGAGCGCGTGGCGAAGTGGCGGATGCGCCCGGCCAGCTTCGCCGGGCAGTGCTTGCCGGTGCAGCGGGCGATCGCCCCGTCCTCCTCCTTCTCCACCTTCGAGCCGCACACCGGGCACTCGGCCGGGAAGACGAATTCCTTCTCGGTGCCGGTGCGCTTCGAGGTGATGACCTTGACGATCTCGGGGATCACGTCGCCCGCGCGGCGCACGAAGACCTGGTCGCCGATGCGCACGTCCTTGCGGCGCAGCTCGTCCTCGTTGTGCAGCGTCGCGCGCGACACGGTGACGCCGCCGACGAAGACGGGCTTGAGCCACGCCACCGGCGTGATGGCGCCGGTGCGGCCGACCTGCACGCGAATGTCCTCGACCGTCGCCTCCATCTCCTCCGGCGGGAACTTCCAGGCGATCGCCCAGCGCGGCGACTTCGACACCTGGCCCAGCCGCGCGCGCGCGTCGAGATCGTCCACCTTCACGACGAGCCCGTCGATCTCGTACGGCAGGTCGTGCCGCTCCTTCAGCAGCGCTTCGTACGCCTCCTTCACGCCGGCGACGCCCTGCTTGTCGTAGCGCCGCGGGTTCACCGGCAGGCCCACCGACGCGAGCCAATCCAGCTTCTCGCGGTGCGAGGTGAACGTCTTCCCGTCGACGACGCCGACCTCGTAGACGAAGAGCGACAGCGGGCGGCTCGCGGTGATCTTCGGATCCAGCTGCCGCAGGCTGCCCGCCGCCGAGTTGCGCGGGTTGACGAACGGCTCCTCGCCCTGCGCCAGGAGCCGCGCGTTCATCTTCTCGAAGTCCGCCGAGCGGATGAACACCTCGCCGCGCACCTCGAGCAGCTTCGGCAGGTCCCCGCCGCGCAGCTTGAGCGGCAGGTTACGCACGGTGCGCAGGTTCGCCGTCACGTCCTCTCCGATGACGCCGTCGCCGCGCGTCGAGCCCTGCACGAACTCTCCGCCCTCGTAGACGAGCTCGATGGCCAGCCCGTCCATCTTCGGCTCGCAGGTGTAGTCCACCACCTCGACGCCCAGGCTCTTGCGGATGCGCTCGTCGAACTCCTGGAAGTCCTCTTCGCTGAAGGCGTTGGCGAGCGACAGCATCGGCTGCCGGTGGGTCACCCTGGCAAACTTGTCCAGCGCGGCGCCGCCCGCGCGCTGCGTCGGCGAGTCGGGCGTGACGAGCTCGGGGTGCTGCTCCTCGAGCGCCTTCAGCTCTCGCATCAAGGCGTCGTAGCTGGCGTCGGAGATCTCCGGGGCGTCGAGCGTGTAGTAGCGGTAGTCGTGGTGGGCGAGCTGTTCCTTCAGCTCCTTCACCCGGTCGGCGACGTTCATCTCGGACTCCTCCCGGGCGCCTTGAACCACAAAGGCCACCGCCGATCAGCCTTCAGGCGTGAACGTGCGTCCGGTGCTGGTCCGGGGGCGAGCCGACGGAGTAGCATGGCCCCTCGACATCGCGCTGGATCGAGAGGTGCCGATTGACTCGCCGAGCCATCATGGTCGTCGCGGTGTGTCTCGCCCCCTTCGCGCTCGCCGACGAAACTCCGTGCAAGCGGCGGTGCGAGGTGGACCTCGACATGTGCAGGAATACGTGCTCGAAGACGGTGTTTCCGAAAACGATCGGGCCTTGCCGGAAGGACTGCGAGAGGCTCTTCCACAAGTGTAGCGGAGAGTGCGACGTACCTCCCGCGAGGGAAGAGAAGCGGGACCCGCCCTGACCGGTTGCTCCTGCCGTCGCCTGTCCCGGGCGCGGGAAGTCGGGGGGCGCAGGACGACGTGGTGCCGAGTCCGGCGTTCGATTCCGCGCCTGACGTGCCTGGGCGGAGCCCGCGTTCGCGAGAACACCTTGACACCCGCGAGTCCGCCCCGTACCTTGCGCCCGCTGTCAGGGCAGCGCGCCCGCGTCGGGCGCCGGTCCTCCGTACAACCACGGCAACCCCCCAGTGGAACGTCGCAGCAGCAGGCAGCCCGCGTAGCGACTCCCCCGACGACACATGGCCAGGGCGCGTTCGAAGTCCGAGTCCGAGGAAACCCCCAGGAAGCGTCGCTCCAAGGACGATGACAAGCCCAGGAAGCGCGCGAAGAAGCCCGCGGAGGCCGAGGCCGAGGAGGCCCGCCCGTCCGAGGACGAGGAGGGCGCCGAGGAGCAGGACGAGCG
>JBFMAB010000036.1:0-75984 GCA_040755835.1 Myxococcota bacterium | reverse complement strand
GCGGTCGAGTTCTTCGAGGGCCGGACCAACGCGACTCAACAGCGACTCGCCCTCGGGCGTGGGGCGGACCGAACGCATCGTGCGAACGAGCAGCGCGACCTGCAGGCCCTGCTCGAGGCGCCGGACGAGCCGGCTGACCTGCGACTTCTCCATCGAGAGCCGGCGGTCGTGAAGCTCTGCAGTTCGCCGGTGGCAAAGTTCGGCGGTGGCAACTGACGTCGCGAGGCCCGCCCGACCGCGATGTCCCCGCCTCGCCGATGCCGCGAAACGGTGAAAGTCGAGTCAGAGCTTGCCGTGCTTCTGCGCGGCCTGCCTCACGAGGCCCTCGGGCCAGGTGTCCGGGCCGTACCGCCCGAGGATCTCCACCGTGCCCTCGCCCTTCTTCAGGACGAACGGCCCGTGGTTCCCCGCGCGCAGCGCGTACGCGCCGGACGGCTTCACGACCTGCACCGTGGCGCCTTCCTTCGCGAGCCCGCCGAACAGCACCTTCTGCACCTTCAGCTCCACGACCTGCCGGGCGGCCTCGTGCGGCGTGCTGGTCGCCATCGGATCGCCGGTGAAGGGCTTCTGTGGATCCTGCACCACGACCTTCGTCACCTCGGCCAGCACGGCGGCGTCGGCGCCAGGTAACACCTCGTCGATCAACTCTGGGGGCTTCGCCATGGCGCCTCCTCTACGGGTTCACCACGTGCAGCGCGCGGTACAGAGTCACAAACTTGTCCAGTTCCAGCTTGAAGATGCCGTCGTTCTTCCCGTCGTAGCCCGGCTCCGACTGGCCCCACGGGTTGCGCAGCTGCACGTACTTCACGCCATTCTCCTCGACCGCGCCCAGCACCGTGTACGCGTGGTGCGCGTAGACGCCGGTGTTCGTGTAGCGCGAGGCGTCCTCGGTGCCGTACGTGCCCGCCGCCATCGGCTGCTTGTTGGCCGCGGCCTTCTGGATCAGGTCGAACATGCGGTCCTTGTTGGCGGGCGACAGGTTCTCGTAGCGGTACCCCTTGCCCATCACCTCCGCCATCACCTGGCCCGCGACGCCGCCGTTGCCGATCGCGTCGTAGCTGCCCTTCCACTGGGCGTACGCCTTCTCGATGAGCGGGAACCAGAGCTCCATCTTGTCCGGCGCCGTCGAGCCGCCCAGCGAGCCGCCGTACACCGGGCCGCCGTAGCTGCGCACGTAGAGATCGCCGTCCACCGTGATCTCCACCGGGCGCCCGCCGCCGTAGCTCGACGACGAGTTGAACTTCACGGTGTACGTGCCGTCCCCGTTCTCCTTGATCATGTTCTGGATGACGTCGGGGCGCATCGCCGCGACCGCCGCCATCGCCGCGGGGAAGTAGCAGTTGCCGATCGCGCCCTGGCGCACGTCCTCGGCCTTCGGGCCGTCGATGAACAGCGGGCCCGTGAAGCGCTCGAGCTTGAACTTCGGGGTGCCGTCGGCGTTCAACTCGTCCTTGTGCATCGCCGGGTCCGGCAGGTCGACGCGGTGGCCGCCGCCCATGCCGCCCGGCACCTTCAGCGTCCCCGCCACCGTCGCGAAGTCGACGTTGTTGGCGCCGTCGCTCGCCGCCACCTTGAACTCGTCGCCCGCCTTGCCCGGCAGCTTGAGGCCTTCCGGCAGCGAGCCCTTGTCCGTCACCTTCACGTCCACCTTCTCGCCGGTGCGGACGTTGGTGAAGCGCAGCGTGGCGCCCGGCTCCGACAGCGGCCGCGCGGTGTTGTGCGTGACGCTGACGCCGTCCGTGCCCGCCGAAAGATCCATGCGCTCGAGGTTGACGATCGCGTTGCGCGTGTCCTTCGCCTCGATGCCCCTCGCCTGAATGGTGAGCCAGTCGCTCGTCGAGCCGTCGGCCGCGCGCGTGCGCATGCGGATCAGGTCGCCTTCGCGCACGTCCGGCATCGTGCCGAGGAACTTGCCGGAGGCGTCGGCGGTGCCGATCACCATCGTGTCCGCCAGGTGCAGGCGGCCGGCCGGCGCGGCCGACAAGTTGATCGCCTCGATCGTCACGCCCGGCTTCGCGATGCCCTGGATACCGTTCTTCTGGTCGCCGATGATCGTCAGCGGCCCGAACGTTTCTTGCAGCGGCGCGCGGCCAACCAGCGCCTCGAGGAAGTTCTTCGCGCCCGGCTCCATCTGGAAGCCCGACTTGTCGAGGAGCTGCCCGAGGTCGCTCTTCTCGGACTTCGACAGGCCCTTCGCCGCGATCTCGAACTGCTCCCTGCGGGTGATCCCCGGCTTCGTCAGCTCGGCCAGCGCCTGGTCCGCCGACTTGCTCTGCCCATCGCCCACCGCCGCCAGCACCTTCAGCACGTTGGCGTCGGTGATCTTCGGGCTCGCGTCCCGCTGCAGGGTCTCGGTGAAGGTGCGGATCCGGCTGTCCTTGATGCGCATCGGCATAGGCAAACTCCTCAAAAGTCCGGGGGACGTGTCAACTTGGCCCAATTCTCGGCGGGGCGCAGACGGGAGTTGTGTGCCCGTGTAGGCAAATCGCCACAACTCCCGTCGATTCAAAGGGTTCGACGTTCACAGCACCGTGACGGGCACGCCGACCTCGGGGCGCGCCAGGGCGGCGAGCGCGTCGGGGCCGATGAGCTCCTTGAGCTTCCGCACGCCCGCGGAGTCGCCGGCGTAGTTGTGGCCGGTGTGCGCCGCGAGCGCGCTCGAGACGTCGGACAGGGAGATCGTCTCCGGGAAGTTGTAGCGCTTCACGAAGTTCGCCCACACGTCCCGGTCGCGGTAGCCCTCGTCCACGGCCAGCGACTGGCCGAACGCGAGCAGCCCGGCCAGCTTGGCGTCCACCGGGTCCATGCGCAGCTTCCCGGAGTCCTGCATGTAGCGGGTGAACTCGTACGCGGTGGTGGCGCGCATCGCCTCCTCGCTCATGTGCGAGTAGCGCGCGTTGAACGTCATCACGTACTCGGTCTTGCCGTCGCGGCCCTTCTGCTCGGCGAAGCGCACCACGTCCTTCGCTTCGCCCATCTTCGGCTCGTACCAGCCGCCGGCGATCACCTTCGAGTCGGGGTTGACGCGGTCGAGGATGCCGCTGAACTCGGAGAGCGTGTTGATCATGTTCGCGGACACCAACACCTTGGTTCCGTCGAGCACCGAGGCGTCGCGCGACTGCTTCACCGGCTGGAACTCGCGGGCCGTGTCCTCGGGCACCTTGAACGTCGAGTAGTTGAAGTGCTTGTCGAGGTAGTCGGCCTGGCCGTCGTTGTCGCGGTCGAGGACCTTCTCGCGGGTCAGCGTGGAGATCGGCGTGAGGTAGTTGTCCCACGTGCGGCCCCAGCCGATGTCGGCGGCCCGGTTCATGCTCTGGTGGATCGCCTGCCAGTCGCTGCGCCCGGCGATGCCGTTGATCAGCGCCATCAGCGCCTGGACGCCTTCGCCGCGCGTCATCTGGCCCGAGCTGTCCGTGTAGAAGTTCGACGCCGCGTAGGTCGTGACGACCTGCGTGTTGCCGTACTTCTCCTTCACGCGGTCGAGCACGCCCTTGCCGACGCAGAGGTTGTAGAAGAGCAGCTTCCCGTCACCACCGTTCGGCGCCTCGGGGCCGTTCCTCACCGACGACGACATGTTGCGGCCCCAGTTGGAGTGGCCGTCGTAGCCGACGACGTGCACGTTGGGGTCGTTCATCGGCGCGAGGATGTTGGTGCCGCCCTCGCGCACCGAGATGCGGAAGGTCGTCTCGCCCACGCCGGGCTTGTTGATCGTCGCCTCGTAGGTGCTGACGCCGTACTGGTTCTCCGGGCCCACCGGCTTGAAGCCGTTCTGCTTCAGGTAGTTCGTGAAGCCCTTCCAGAACTCGCCCTGCCCCACCGTCCACGCCAGGTTGACCGTCTTGTTCCCGTTGGCGAACCACTTGTCGTACGGCGGCTTCGACGGCGCGAGGTCCTTCATCAGCACGTCGGCCAGCGCCTTCACCTCGCCCGACTGTGCGGCCGGCGCGTTGGCGAAGTGGAAGATCAGGTTCTCCCGCAGGCGGGGGTCCGTCTCGGCGCGCACCAGCGCCTCGTAGGTCTCCACCGCCGCCTTCTGCAGCGCGGGCTCCGGCGAGGCGTTGATGAGATCCAACAGCACCGCGCCGGCGGACGCGCGCAGCTGAAGCGCCTGGCTCTTGTCCAGGCCGGCCGGCGGCTGACCGTCGGCCGGCACGCGGGCCAGCGACAGCTTGAGCTGCTCGAAGGTCTTCTCGCGGAGCGCGAGCGGCACGGACGCCAGCATCGGCGCGCGGGCGTTGTCCGCCACCTCGGCGGCCTTGAAGAGCGCGTCGCCCAGCTCCACGTCGTTCGCCGGCGACGTGCCGTCGGCGCTGGTGGTGAAGACGCCACTGGCGTTGAGCCACACCGGGCGGTTGCCGCCGCCGGGGTCGAGGTTGATCGGCTGCGTCCCAGGCGGCGGCGGGGGCGGCGGCGTGGGGGTGATGAGCGCCCTGATCACGTCCAGCGCGCCGGGCGCGAAGGCGTCGGCGTACTTCGTCATGATCTGGTTCAGCGCGGCCTTCTCGTTCCTCGAGACGATGCCGTTCTTCTGGGCCTGCGCGACGAGCTGCTTCGCCTCGTCCAGCGTGAAGTTGCGGTCAGCGGCGAAACGCTCGCCCATGCGACGGATCGTGGTGCTCATGTGGTGCTCCCCGACGGCGTGAGGTGGTCTGCGAAGAGGCCACTTAGCACGACACGCCAGGACAGACCGCTGTGCACCGACCGGAAACCATCGTTCCCCCGAGACGGCGCGAAGGCTTCCCGCGGGGCGCCTTGTGGCGGACAATCGTCGGCGTGGACGTGACCATCGAACAGGCGCGGCCGGAGGACGCCGATCGCATCGCGGCGATCCACGTCGCCGCGTGGAAGTGGGCGTACCGGGACTTGTTGCCGCAGGAGTACCTCGCGAGCCTCGACGTCGCGCAGCGCGCCGTGATGTGGAAGGGCGCCCTCGCCATCCCCGCGATCCGCGTGTGGCTGGGCCTGGTGGGCGGAGAGCTCGCGGGCTTCGCGGCCACCGGTCCGTCGCGCGACGCCGGCGCGGGCACCTCCACCGGCGAGCTGGGCGCCCTGTACGTGCTCGAGCAGCGCAGCCGCATGGGCGTCGGCTCGGCGCTCCTGTCGGCCTGCGCGAGGGACCTGCACGGCCGCGGCTTCCACCCGCTCACCGCGTGGACCTTCGAGAAGAACACCCGCGCGCTCGCCTTCTACGAGAAGCACGGCTGGACGAAGGACGGCGCGAGCCGCGTCGAGACGTTCGCCGGCAAGGCCGTGCGCGAGATCCGGCTCCACCTGAGCCGCAAGTGAGCCCGGAGCGCACCCGGCCGCCCTCCTCGCAGGTCTCCGGGCCGGAGGTCGAGGAGATCCTCGAGCGGGCGACCCGGCTCGAGCGCGCGCGGCAGGTGGAGAAGGCCGGGCTGTCCGACGAGGAGCTGGCCGCGCTGGCGAAGGAGTCGGGGCTGGATCCCACCGTGCTGCGCCGGGCCGCGCGCGACGTCACCGAGCGGAAGAAGGCGAAGACGACCCGGTTCGTCGGCGCGCCCACGCGCCGCACGTTCGAGCGCGTGGTGGAGGGCGAGCTCACCGCGGACCAGCACGAGCACCTCGCCGCGGAGATCGTCGACGTGGTGCGCGGCATCACCTCGTACACCGGGCAGCTCGCGGCCGTGGGCCGCACGCTGACGTGGACCGGCATGACGACCGGCGGGCTGGTGTCGATCTCGGTGCTGCCGCGCGACGGGAGGACGGTGATCCGCGTCGAGGTGAACGCCGGGCAGCTCGCCGGTGGGCTCTTCGGCGGCATCATCGGCGGCGTCGGCGGAGGCCTCGGCACCAACGTCGCGTGGATCATCCCGAAGCTGATGCACCTCCCGGTCGTCGCGGGCGTGGTGGGCGCAGCGGCGGTGGTCGTGAGCGCCTGGGGCGGCGCGCGCGCGCTGTACGTGTCCCGGGTGAACAAGGTGTACGACGCGATGAGCGAGCTCGCCGACCGCCTCGAGGACCGGACGCAGAGGCTCGTCGGGCCTGGGTGATGGCCGCTCACTGGCCCGCCGCCCTCGCGTTCGTGCCGGCCGCGTGGGTCGAGGCCCGGTGGTGGCTGGATGAAGCCGGGAGCGTCGTCTGGACGACCCGCGCGACCGGCGGCGAGGGCCCGACGTACTACGCGAACGACTTCGCGGAGTACCGCGTGACCGATCCGGCGGCCTTCGTCGCGAATCACACGCGCTGCGGCGGGAAGTAGCTGGCCGTCAGACCTCCGGCGGCGGGAGCGACTCCAACTCGTCCACCTTCAGGTTCACCACCTTGCCGTTCCGCTCCACCCGCCCGCGGCTGACGATCAGCGCCGTCGTGGTGATCGCCGTCCGGAAGCGCTCGAACTTCTTCGGCTCGATGACGAGGTTGGCGATCCCCGTCTCGTCCTCCACCGAGAGGAACGTGAAGCCCTTCGCCGTCGGCGGCCGCTGCCGCACGATGATCAGCCCCCCCACCGTCGCCGTCCGGCCGTGCGGCACCTCCAGCAGCCCCGCCGTCGTCACCGCGCCCCGCTTCGCGAGCGCGTCCCGCACCAGCGCCACCGGGTGCGACTCCAACGAGAGCCTCGTCGCCTCGTAGTCCGCGTACACCCGCTCGGCCTTCGACATGCGCGGGAAGTCCGCGCGGTCCGCCGCCATCGGCAGGCCGAAGAAGAGATCGCCTTCGTCCAACGGCCCCAGCGCGTGGATGTCCCAGAGCGCCGTGCGGCGGTCGGCGCAGAGCGAGTTGAGCGCGCCCGCCAGCGCCAGGCGCGTCAGCTCGTGACGCGGCATCCGCGTGCGGCGCGCGACGTCGGCCACCGAGGTGAAGGGGCGCTCAGCGCGCGCGGCCTCGAGGCGCTTGCCCGTGTCCTCGCGCAGGCCCTTCACCACTTCGAAGCCAAGGCGGAGGTGGGGCTGGAGCGGGATACGCCCTTCCACCGGCATGGCGGCCACGGCCGCCGGAGAGGTGTGTCTCCCCGCTCCCCCGATGGGGGAGCTGGGGTTGGGAGACTCGAGGGAGCAGCGCCAGTTCGACGCGTTCACGTCCACCGGCAGCACCGTGACGCCGTGGCGCCGCGCGTCCTCCACCAGCGTGTGCGGCGAGTAGAAGCCCATCGGCTGCGAGTCGAGCAGCGCCGCGCAGAAGGCCGCCGGGTAGTAGCGCTTGAGCCACGCCGACGCGTAGGCGATCAACGCGAAGGACGCCGAGTGGCTCTCGGGGAACCCGTAGTGCGCGAAGCCCTTGAAGCTGTCGAAGCAGCGCTCAGCGAACTCCCGCGGGTACCCCCGCCCCACGCTGCCCTCCACGAAGCGCTCGCGGAACTGTGGCAACAGCTGGTCCGCCCGCTTGTTGGTGAGCGCGCGCCTCAAGCGGTCCGCCTCGCCCGCGGAGAAACCCGCCGCCACCATCGCCAGCTTCATCGCCTGCTCCTGAAAGAGCGGCACGCCCAGCGTCCGCGAGAGGATCGCCTCCACCTCCTTCGACGGGTACGTCACCGCCTCCTCGCCGTTCCGCCGCCGCAGGTACGGGTGCACCATCTGCCCGACGATCGGCCCTGGCCGGATGATCGCGATCTCCACCACCAGGTCGTAGAAGCACCGGGGCTTCAAGCGCGGCAGCATGTTCTGCTGCGCCCGGCTCTCGATCTGGAACGTGCCGATCGAGTCCGCCTCGCACAGCATGTCGTAGACCGCCGGGTCCTCCGCCGGCACCGTCGCCATCGTCCACGTCCGCCCCGTCGACTCGGCCACCAACTCGAAGGCGCGGCGGATCACCGCCAGCATCCCCAGGCCCAGCAGATCGACTTTCAGGATGTTGAGCGCCGAGAGATCGTCCTTCTCCCACTGCACCACCGTGCGATCCGCCATGGCGCCGTTCTCCACCGGCGCGAGCGCGGTCAGCCGCCCGTGGGTGATCACGAAGCCGCCCACGTGGATCGACAGGTGCCGCGGCATGCCGGAGAGCTGCCTCGCCAGCGCCACCGTCTGCTGCACCGCGAGATCGCCCGGCGACAGCCCCGCCTGCTTCAGCTGGTACGGCCCCACCTCGTCCTCGATGTCGAGCGCCTTCGCCAGCCGGTCCACCTGGTCGAGCGACAGGCCCAGCGCCTTGCCCACCTCGCGCACCGCCAGCTTCCCGCGGAAGCAGATGTGCTCGCACACCATCGCCGCGCGGTGCCGGCCGTGCTTCTCGTAGACGTACTGCAGCACCTCCTCGCGGCGGTCGTGCTCGAAGTCCACGTCGATGTCCGGTGGCTCCTTGCGCTCCATCGACAGGAAGCGCTCGAAGAGCAGCCCCATGCGCACCGGATCGATGGCGGTGATCTGCAAGGCGTAGCAGACCGCCGAGTTCGCCGCGCTGCCGCGGCCCTGGCAGAGGATCCCCCGCTCCCGCGCGAAGCGGACGATGTCCCACAGCGCGAGGAAGTAGCCGGGGTAGTCGAGCGCCTCGATGAGCCTGAGCTCCCGCCCGATCTGCGCCACCACGTCCGCCGGCACGCCCGCGGGGTAGCGGACCTCGAGGCCCTCGCGCACCAGGTGCTCGAGGTAACGCTGCGGCGTGAAACCGGGCGGCAGATCTTCCCGGGGAAACTCGTACCTCAATTCGTCCAGCGTGAACGTGCAGGAGTCGGCCAACTCCAGCGTGCGGCCGACGACCTCCGGGCAGTCGGCGTAGAGCGCGAGCAGCTCGTCATGCCCTTTCAGCGTGCGCTCGGCGTTGGGGAACAAGAGCGTCCCCGCCTTCGCCACCGTGGTGCCGTGGCGAATCGCCGTCATCACGTCCTGCAGCGGCTGGCGATCGCGCGCGTGGGTGTGCACGTCGCCGTGGGCCACCAGCGGCACGCCGAGGGACTCGGCCAGCGCCCGGGCGCGCGCGAAGCGGACCTCGTCGTCGGCGGCCAGCGCGCGGGTGGCGCCCACGTAGAAGCGCCCGGGGAAGGCCTCGGCCAGCGCGGCGAGGTGCGGTGCGTCGATCTCGGGCGCGCGCGGCGCCAGCGCGAGGAGCCCTTCGGCCCGGTGGCGCAGGGCCCGCCAGTCCAGTCCTGCCTCACCCTTGGGGTGCGAGAGCCGGCTCGCCGACAAAAGCTCGCACAGGTTCGCGTAGCCGCGCGCATCCTGCACGTAGAGGACGACCGGCGCCACCGGCCGGCCCGCGTCTGTCAGCGTCATCGTCGAGGCGAGGAGGAGCTTGAGCCCCCGCGCCTTCGCCTCGAGGTGCGCCTTCACCGCGCCGTACAGCCCGTCGTCGTCGGTGAGCGCCAGCGCCGACAGGCCCAGCTCCGCCGCGCGCGCGACCAGCTCCTCGGGGTGCGACGCCCCCTTCAGGAAGCTGTAGTTCGAGCGACTGACGAGCTCGGCGTACATGGCGCGCCTTCAGTCGAAGATGCCCTGCGCGTAGAACTCGCCGTCGCGCCCGTCGCGGAACACCCACAGCTGCCCGACGCCGTCGAGATCGACGCGGTAGTAGTCGCGGGAGAAGACGTCCTGCGTCCACCAGCCACCGGTGAGCCGCTCGGGCCCCCACAGGGCCTGCACCGCGCGGCGCCGGCCGGCCACGTTCATCGCGGTGAGCTTCCCTTCGGTGGAGAGCTCCACCACGAGGTGCGCCGGCGTCTTGAAGAGCCGCGGCGGGCGCGTGAAGACGGTGGGGAGGTGCAGCTCGGGGGCGGCCTCGGTCTTCGCCTTGCGCTTGGGCCAGCGGGCGGGCTTGGGGGGTGGGCCGCCGGTGAGGACGAGGGATTGGGCGGCGGCGTCGAGCTCGGCGTCGTCAGGCTGACTTCCCCTCTCCCCCGATGGGGGAGAGGGGGCTTCGGTCGGCTGGAAGCGTTTGGGCGCCCAGCCCTCCTCCGGGCGGTGGCGCGCGAGCGGCTCGGCCGAGAAGAGCGCGTCTTCCCCCAGCGCCGACTGGAGGCGCGACAGCACCACCTCGAGCTCGGCCTCGCCCGCCGGCGCGTCACCCAGCGCGAGCTGCCGGCCGGGATCGTCCCCCGCCTCGTCCACGCGCACGGCGAGCCGGGTGATCGGCTCGCGCACGGTGAGATCCGTCAGCCGGTGGCGGATCAGCTCGACCAGCAGCTTCGACTGCGCCGACGGCCGCGCGAGGATCAGCGGCACCGCCAGCGGCTCGCCGCGCTCGGGCCCCACCGTCACGGTGAGCCGCACCGCCGCCTGCTGCCGGCCCTGCAGCCGCGCGCAGATCCGATCGACCGCCGTCTTCAGCGCGAACAGCACCGGCTCGAGCGCCTCGGCGGGCCAGTCGAGCTGCACCGACTCCTCGAAGACCTCGGGCAACGGATCGGCCACGAAGCGCGAGTCGTCCTCGCCGCGGCACAGGCGCGCGGCCATCAGTCCCATGCTGCCGAAGCGCGCCACCAGCGCGCCCGAGGGCAGCCCGGCCAGCTCTCCCAGCGTCGACAGGCCCAGCGCGCGGAACGGGGCGGCGGCGCCGGGGCCGAGCCACCCGTCCTCCAGCGCGACGAGCGGCACCCCGGGGAACTCGGCGCCGCCGCGCGCGGGCACCACCGCCAGCGAGTCGCCGCGCCACCGCGCCAGCGCCTGGGTGGTGAAGCGCTCGCTGCCCACCACGCAGCGCGCCTTGAAGCCGGCCTCGCGGCAGGCGGCCAGCACGCGGTCGGCCCAGCGCGCCTCACCGCCCGACAGCTTCGTCGCCGACGCGTCGAGCCACAGCCCCTCGGGCGCGTTGACCTGGAAGCCGGGGGCGAAGGGCAACAGCGCCTCGCCCAGGGAGTGCAGCGCGGCGGCCTCACGCGCCGGCTCGAAGGGCAGCCGCACCACCGACGGCTCGATCGCCGAGGCCGCGGCGACCGTCTGCCCGGGCCGCACACCGCGCTTCAACGCCGAGCCCGAGGCGAAGCGCACGCGCTGCACGCCGCGATCGTCCGCGTGGAGCAGCACCGGCCGGCCGCTGAGCGACGGCTGCTCGTTCACCCGCCGCTGCATGGGGAAGCGCGGCAGGTAGAGGTACGCGAGCCGCATGGCCTCACCCGCCCCGGCGCCGGTGCTGCCGCGGCCCGCGCTGCGGCACCGGGAGCCGCGTCGTCGTCAGGTAGAAGCCGCCCACGCCGTAGCCGTCGCGCGCGAGGTTCTTCCGTGGGCGCTCGAGCGGCGGCGCCCAGGCGACGCGCGGCACCCACGGCGCGGCGTCGGGCTTGTCGCGCAGGCGCGCGCGGGTGGGCGCGTGCGGGGCGAGGCGCGCGCGGGCGAGGTGGAGGTGGCGGCCGTGCGGCGCGGAGAGGGAAATCGCCCCCTCCCTCCCGGCGTGGAGGAGGGTCGGGGTGGAGGCCAGATCCGCTTCGTCTCCTGTCCTCTCCCTGCCCCCTGTCTCTGCGCTCCGCTGCGAGCCCCACTCCGCCTGTCGGCTACGGGGCCGCTCCGCTGGGTCCCCCGATGGGGGCGAGGGAATATGTGGAATCAGCCGCAGCACCCGCGCCGGCTGCGCCTCCGCGGCCTTGAGCTCGAGCCGCACCAGCCCCTGCGCCTGCGCCGTCAACGACGTGAGCAGCACCAACAGCGAGCCTCCCGCCCGCGCCGCGTCGAGCAGCTTCTTCGTCTCCGTCAGCGAGAGCCGCACGCCGGTGTGGGTGACGTCGAGCACCACGCAGGCGAACGCGCCGCTGCGCAGCAGCTGCACCGCCGACCACACCAGCTGCCCCGGCGCCTTCGGGCGCACGATGAGGAGCCGCTCGAGCTCGACGCCCAGGGCCAGCGCCGCCGGCGGGTACAGCTCCTGCGGCCCGTCCACCCACGCGGCCAGCCGGTGCTCTCGCCCCGCCGCGGCCACCACCGACAGCGCGAGTGAGGTGCGGCCCGACGCCTCTTCCCCGCTCAGCTCGACGCCCGCGCCCAGCCGGAAGACGCCCCACTCGTCCAGCTCGGGCACCCCGGTGCGCAAGGCCAGCAGGAGCTTCCGCGGCTGCGCCTGCAGCTCGGCGATCTGCCGCCTGAGCCGAGCCACCACCTGCGCCGTCCCGTCCTGCGTCGTCGTCTCTGCCTGCCGCGCCACGTCCATGTCGAGCCTCCACGAGGGATCCACTACTGAACATGGGAGCAGTATCAAGAGGGTCTGACAACCACCCGCCGGGCCTGTGGTTTTTGAGGCGCACCCGATGGCGCCCGGGCCGGGAAATCGGCCTCGGACGCGCACCGCACCCGTCCAGCGTGGGCTGGCGGCGGAGGCTTCCGGGGGCTCTTCGAGGGCGGCGCTAGAAGGTGAGCTGCACCGTCACGGTGCCGGTGGCCGTGCCGGCGAGCGAGCCGGGCGCGGCGGGCACGTCGAAGGTCAGCGTGCCATCGAGATCGAGCTGCTTCACGTCGCCGCCCTCGGAGCGCAGGCGCACGTCGGAGAGGTTGAGATCGAACGCGAGCGGCGCGGTCTTCAGCCAGGTGGCGCCCGTCTTGTAGATGGCGAGCGACCCCTTCGTCGCCGCCGTGTACGCGCCGGTCATCGCTTCCCCGGTGAGGTAGATGCCGTACTCGCCCTTCTCGGTGGCGCTGAGCGCGTGCGTGGCGAAGACGTAGGTCTCGTTGTCCGTGCTGTCGAACGCGCCGCTGATGGCGCAGCTGCCGGACGCCGTCACCGCGCCGCTCAAGGTGAAGGTGCAGCCGGTGCCTGCGTCACCGCCGGAGCCGCCGCCGGAACCACCACCCGAGCCGCCGCCTGCACCGCCTCCCGAACCGCCATCGGAGCCCGGCGTCCCCGGGCTGCAGGCGGCCACCCCACACAGCACCACCACGACGAATGCCATTCGACGCATGAATCCCCCCGCGAAACGGAAGGCGCCCAGCCTACCGCAGAACGGCCCGCGCACATCCGCCCACCGGCAACCAACGCTTCTTCAAGGTTCCGGGCGATCGCCGCCGCTACGATGCACCGGTGATGAGCCTACCCGCCGCCGACACCGAGCACGAATCCAGCGCCGACAAGACGCTGCCGAGCCCCTCGGGCGAGCACGCCGTGAAGACGCTGAACGCCGGCGCGCCGCACCGCACGACGATCCTCCCGCGGGTGGAGTGGGAAGGAGAGAAGCCGAAGCTGGCGGCTACGCACCGGCTGCGCTTCGAGGAGCTCGGGCTGCTCGGCGAGGGCGGCATGGGCGAGGTGATGCTGGTGAAGGATCACGACATCGAGCGGACGGTGGCGCTCAAGCGCATTCCCCCGGCGGCGGACCTCGGCGCGATCCTGCGCTTCGTGGAGGAGATCCGCACCATCGGCCGGCTCGAGCACCCGAACATCATGCCGGTGCACGACGTCGGCGTGGACGAGAACGGGCGCTACTACTTCGTGATGAAACACCTGCGCGGCGAGACAATGGAGACGATCATCGCGAAGCTGCGGGCGGGCGACCGGGAGGCGCACGCGAGGTACCCCTTCTCGGTGCGGATCCAGATCTTCCTCGGCGTCTTGAATGCGATCGCCTACGCGCACCGCGAAGGCTTCCTCCACCGCGATCTCAAGCCCGCGAACATCATGGTGGGCCCGTACGGCGAGGTGACGGTGCTGGACTGGGGCCTGGCGCGGAAGCTGGCGGCGCGCGACGAGGCGGTGACGCCGCCGGCGAACCCGCGCACCGGCACCGTGCTCGAGACGCAGCTGGGCGTGGTGATGGGCACGCCGCTCTACATGTGCCCCGAGCAGGCGCGCGGCGCGCACGACCAGCTCGACCAGCGCAGCGACCTCTACAGCCTCGCGGTGCTGTTCCACGAGTTCCTGTACCTCGAGCACTACCTCGCCGGCCGGGAGAGCATCGCCGAGGTGCTCGACGGCGTGCGCACCGTGGCGCCGACGGTCTTCAGCATCAAGCAGCACCCCACCCAGCCTCCTGTGCCGGCCGAGCTCGGCTGGTTCGTCGTGAAGGGCATGAGCAAGGATCCCGCGCAGCGCTACCAGTCCGCCGACGAGATGGTGGACATGTTGCAGCGGATCGTCCGCGGCGAGTTCCGGGTCCAGTGCGCGCAGACCTTCGCGAAGCGCCTGCTGCGGGAGCTGGCGTGCGCGGTGGACAAGGCCCCGGTCGGTACGATCGCCGGCATGGGTGTCGTCGGCGCGCTGGCGCTGACCGGCGTGGTGATGGCGGTGCTCAAACTGATGAGCTGAAATCCACGGCCGAATGGTGCTCCTCGAGGTGGCCTCCACCGCAACGCACCCGGTGGAGCTGCGCCCGGCGCTCGGGCTCATCCTCGGCTTCGGCGGCGGGCAGACGCTGGACGAGTTGCACCCGATGCTGAACGCCTTCCAGGCGCTGTGGGACTCCGCGGGCCCGGTAGCGAAGGCGCGGCACGTCGCGCGCGAGCCGCACGCCGGCGCCGTGCACCTCACCGCGCCCTTCGAGCCGGGCCACCATGTGTCCTTCGACGTGGCCAGGCGTCAGCGCGCAGCTTTCGTGCTTCGTGCTGGGTGTCGCACTGCGAAAGGCCCGTCCATCGTCGCGGCGCGCGGGATCGACGATGCCTGTCCGTACCTCGCCGCCTGGGAAGCTTCCGGTGAGGACGCGGGCGCTGCCGCATGCCGCCAGCACGGATGTCGACTGGCGCGTCGCGACGAGCGACTCTGGGTACAGTCTGGTCCGCGAGGAGGGGTCGAGCAGCGTGAATGAAAAATGCCCTCCGATGGGGGTCTGCGTGAAACGTCGCATCGCCGTGGTCGTCGTCGCGCTCTGCGGAATCTTCCTGGCGGCAGGCGTGGCGGGCGGCGCCGTCCTGGCGTCGACGGCCACCGAGCGCCGTCGGGAGATGAGTCGGCAGTTGTCCGAGCAGTACGAGCGGCATCGGGCTCACATCGACCGGGACGAGGCCCGCTGGGCGACCGACCCGTTGCTCGCACCAGGCGTTGGCGGCGACGCAGCCAGGCTGTTCGCGGAGCACGTCGGGTGGGAACGCACCGATGGCGGAATTCCCGGGCCCCGGGCGCCCCTGCCCACAACCGTGGTGGAGCGGCTCAAGGCCGCCACCGGTCGCGCCTGGCTCGACCTCGAAGACCCGGAAGTCCTGTCGATCGACGTCGGCTGGCTTTCCCGGCTCGAGGCGTTCGGCTCCTGGGACATCGAAGGTGAGGAGTCGCCGCTCGCCGCGATTCCGTTCGATCCGCTGACCGAGCCGCTCCCTGATTTCACGGCGCTTCAGACCTTCGCGAAGGTGCGCCTGCTGCAAGGGCTCGAGCAGGGCGACGTCGTCCGGGCCGCGGCGGAAGTTCGCCACCTCGCCCGCCTCGCCTACTCGACCGAACACCTCGTCGGAGCCGCCACCGCTGTTTCGCTCCTGGGCCTGGAGCGGCGGGCGCACGCAGCAGCACTCGAGCGCGAACTCGACGTATCCGGCTGGACACCGGTGTCCGAAGAAGACGCCGACGGGCTCCGCGCCGTGCTTTGGGCTGCCAATGCCGTCACCTCACTTCTGGCTGAAGGACCGCTCGCTGCCCGGCCGCTCCGCGTGGGCGAGTGTCCGGCGCTGAGGGAAGGTCTGGGACAAGCGCACGCCCTCCGGGCATTGCTCGAAGATGAGCTGCCGGACCGCTACGCCGCGCTCGACCGCGCGCTGGCGAACAGCAGCTGTCGATTGCGCCGGCTGCGGCGCGCCTGGACGGCCCGCTCGAGCGACGGTCAGTTCCCGGCCACCACCAAGATCTTCTGTGTCGACGGCCCCGGCCTCATCTGCGACGCGCCTCGCGTGCCGCTGCGGTGGGTACCTTTCAGCCGCACCATCATCGGCGGCACCGTCGTAGCCGTCACGACACCCAACTGGTTCGAGGACTACGAGCGCCGGGCGCCCGCGCACGAGGCCCCCGAAACGCGAGCCCCTTGAAACGGCCATCGCTCAATTCGAAGGCCGGCGCACTGGCAGCTTCCGTCTCACGCGTCGCGGCGACGCTGACGCCCAACAGCTCCCGCGCCGGCTTCCACGGCGCCCCCGCCCCGACGCGAAGCTGCTCCGCCCCGTCCTGACGCAAGGGGCGCCGGCGCGGAGATTTCACCACCCTCGCCGCGGCGACGCCACCACCGCCGTGCCTCAACTGGACTTCGCTGCACCGGCGCACCTGCGGCACCGGCGTCCTCCAGTGTCGCTGCGGCGGCCGGCAGCACCGCCGGCCGGGTCAACCTGGCGCGCCCAGCCGCCGGGACAGGACTGGTCGAGTTGGGCGCCACTTGCCCGTCACGCCTGCTGCCCAGGCCCGCCGCCCCGCGTCTGCGGCGCCGGCACGAAGAGCCGCCCGGGCCCGTCCGGCACGGAGCCGAGTCGCACTTCACAATGGCGATTGTGCCGCTCGACCGTGGGCGCCACCCCGAGGGCTGGCAGTCGGCGAAGGGCCACCGCTGGCTCCTGGTGACGGCCGCCCTGCTCTGCTCGTGCGGCGCGGTGCAGGACGCGGGCTGGCTGACGGGCCTCGAGATCCTCACCGGCGCGGTGTTCGCCGCCCTGGCGATCCACGGCTGGACGGGCGAGGCGCCGCTCGAGCGCCTGTCGCCGTGGAGGCTCCTCGGGGCGCCGTTCGGCGTCGGCGTGTCCGCGGTGCGCGCGGGCGCGGTGCTGAGCGCGCGTGAGGCGAAGGCGGCGCTCGACGGCTCGAAGGTGACGCAGGAGGCGCCGGCGGTGCTGCGGCTGCTCGCGATCGTCGCGCCGCCGGTGCTGCTGGTGACGGCGCTGCTCGCGTCGGGCGACGCGGCCTTCGGCGCGCGCGTGGGCGGGCTCGCGGACGCGCTGGCGGCGATCCCCGTGCCGCGCTTGGTGCGCGGGCTGTTCGTCTCGGCGGTCGCCGGGGTGGTGCTGGTGGGCATCATCGCGCTCGCGACGCGGCGCCGCGATCGCCAGGCCCTCGCGGCGGAGCCCGGCCGCGCGCTGAAACCCGCCGAGGCGTACGCGTTGCTGGCCACGCTGAGCGCGGTGCTGTTCGCCTTCGGCGCCACGACGTGGGACTGCGCGCTGTCGCCGGACACCTGCGCGCTGCCGCCGGGCGTCTCCTACGCGGAGGCGGCGCACGAGGGCTTCTTCCAACTCCTCGGCGCGGCGCTCGTCATCCTCGTGCTGCTGATGGCGCTGCCGGCGCGCACGGCGCTCGCCACGCCGGCGCAACAGCACGCCTTCCGCGCGCTCGCCGGCGCGCTGGTCGTCAGCACACTGCCGATGGTGCTGTCGGGCGTGGCGCGGCTCGCGCGGTACGAGGACGCCTACGGCCTCACGCGGCTGCGGATCATGGCCCACGCGGGGCTCGTCCTCGTCGGGGCGGTGATGTGCTGGCGCGCGGTGACGCTCTGGGTGGCGCGGGAGCGCTTCGTGCCCGGCGCGCTGGCGTTGGTGGCGGCGTCGCTCTTCACGCTGACGGCGCTCCGGCCCGACGCGATGATCGTGCGCCACAACCTGCGGCTCGGCGGCACCTTCGACACCTGGTACCACCTCGGGCTGTCCGACGACGCGGCGCCGGCGCTGGTGGCGGGGCTGCCGGGCCTCGACGCGGAGCGCCGGAGGATGCTGCGGCTGCACCTGCGCGAGCGCGCGGCGACGCGGCAGGCGACCGCCAGCATCGGCGGGTGGAACCTGGGGCGTCTCTTGGCGGACCGCGCGATGCCGGGGCTGGACGCGATGGACGACGAGCGCTTCGTCGAGCCCGCCGGTGAGACGCCGCCGCCCGATCCGTCGTGCGGCCCCGCGGACGGGGCGCTGGTCGACCGGTAGCCGGGCGGGACGACCCGACCAGGCCCGGAGCCGCAGGGCCCCGGGGCGCCCACGGCCGTCGCGGCGGGCGAAGGAGGCGCGAGCCCTGCGACACCCACATCGGCCGCGGAGCCCTGGAGCGCTGCCGCGTGGTAGCCTGCGGGTCGAGGAGCATCTGCCCGGCATGCTGAGTCCTCGGCCCCTCGTGGTGTGCGTCGCGCTGACGGCGGCGGTCGCGTTGGCGCAAGGCGATCTCGAACTCGACCTCTCCGCGCCCGCGGATCTGGAGTCCGTCGCGCTCTTGCCTCCGACCGTCAGGCTGACGGCGAAACAGGGCGGCTTCGTCGGCGTCGACACCACCAGGACGACGTACAAGTGGAATACCGCCGCGCACGCGCGCCTCGTCGAGGCGATGACAAAGGAGCTCGGCGGCAAGGTGATCCCCGCTGATGTGACGCAGGGCGCGCTGGCGAAGGCCGGCATCTCCGCGGCGCAGGCGAACGCGCCGGAGGCGCAGGCGAAGCTGGCGCGAGCGCTGAACGTGGCGTGGCTCATCTCCTTCGAGCCGGGGGCGAACGAGACGCTGAAGGGGTACATCGCGGACTCCGGCGGCAGGCGTGCCGCTGAAGTGGTCATCGGCGGCGCAGCGGGCATCAAGCCGGCGGCTGCGACGGCCATGGCGGCGTCGCTGGCGTCGAAGCTGAAGGAACTCGCGAAGCAGGCCCAGGCGGCGCGTGACGCCGCGATCGCCGCGGCCAGGCCGCCTCCGGTCGAGCAGGTGGTGGAAGAAGAGTTCGCCCCGCCGCAGGTGACGCAGCCTGCCCCCAGGCCCTTCGGCCCCCAGCGCGGCGCCCCTCGGCTGTCCATCGCCGTGGGCCCGGGCGTCGTGACGCGCGGCCTTTCGGTGGGCGGGGAAGCGTCAGCGGACCTCGCGCAGCTGCAGAATGGCACCGTCCTCGGCCTGGGCGTCAGCGCGCAGCTGCAGCCGCTGCACTTCTTCGACGGGACGAAGGCGGCGCGGTGGGCCGACCTCGCGGCCGAGCTGCACTACCGGCGCGCCTTCGTCCGCGCCCGCGGCACGTCCGGCAGCGTCCAGGGGCAGACGTGCGACATGACGGAAGACGACGTGCAGGTGCGCGGCACTTTCCGTTACCGCTTCGGAGAGAACGCCTACCTTCCCCGCGTCGGCCTCGGCGCCGGCTTCTCGCAGGAGCAGACGCGCTTCGCCTGCAGCCTGCCGGTGGTGAGCGCGACGTACCGCGGCGTCGACTTGCAACTGCGGGTACGCCAGGCGCTCTACCGCGACCTCGTGTCCCTCGACGTCAGCGTCGGGCCGCGCTTCCTCATGGGGGGGCCCGACGCCACGCCCGCCTTCAGCGTCTCGGGCGAGGCGTGGATCGAAGCGCGCCCGTGGTCCGTCCTCTTCGCTCGCGGCGGCGCGCGCCTGTCCCGCCTGTCCATGTCCAACGCCGGCGTCAGCGTCGTCGACACCCGCGGCTTCTTCGCCCTCGAACTCGGAGCTTTTTTCTGACCATGCGTTCCCTCTTTGCGTCCCTCGCGTGCGCGGCGACGGTGCTGCTGTCCACGCCGGCGATGGCCGTGTGCGTGCCCTCGTTGCCGAACAACCCGGAGAACGACTGCGACCTGGATGGGTGCACCGTCGCCCAGGGCGACTGCGCCGACAGCGTGACGCAGAACCCGGCGGCAGCGGCCATTCGCGGCCCCAGCTGCCCCAACGGCGCGGCCGCGGAGGTCTGCGACAACCAGGACAACAACTGCAGCGGCGCCGCGGACGAAGGCAACCCCGGCGGCGGCATGGCGTGCACCACCGGCCAGGCGGGCGTGTGCAGCGCCGGCACCACCGCGTGCGTGTCGGGCACCATTCAGTGCAACCGAAACACCGGGCCCAGCGCCGAGACGTGCGATGGCCTCGACAACGACTGCAACGGGCAGACGGACGAGAATCTCACCCGCGTCTGCTACACGGGGCCCGCGGGCTCGTACACCGGCACCTGCCCCGGACCGAACTGCGCGCCGCGCGGCATCTGCGCGGGCGTGGCGCAGACCTGCACCGGTGGCGCGTTCCCCGCGTGCACCGCATCGACCCCCGGCCAGACGCTCCCCGGGACCGAGACGTGTGACGGCCTCGACAACGATTGCGACGGCACCGTCGACGACGGCAACCCCGGCGGCGGCGCGTCCTGCACCACCACCCAGCCGGGACGCTGTGCGGCGGGCACCCTCACCTGCACCGGCGGCAGCGTCCAGTGCGTCCGCAACCAGGGCCCGTTGGCAGAGACGTGCAACAACGTCGACGACGACTGCGACGGCTCCGTCGACGATGGCGTCAACCAGGTTTGCTACACGGGCCCAGCGGGCACGTACACCGGCACCTGCCCCGGCCCCACCTGCGCCCCGCGGGGCGTGTGCGCCGGGCCCGCGCAGGCGTGTACTGCGGGCGCCTTCCCGGCGTGCAACGCGTCCACGCCCGGCCAGGTGCTGCCCACCGCGGAGATCTGCGACGGCCTCGACAACGACTGCGACGGTACCGTCGACGACGGCATCGCCGGTGCGACGTGCAACACCGGCCAACTGGGCGTGTGCGGGCCGGGCACCGAGCGCTGCCAGGGTGGCGCGCTGGTGTGCGTGCGCAACGTCAATCCGTCGGCCGAGATCTGCGACGGCCTCGACAACGACTGCGATGGCCTCGTCGACGACAACGTCCCATCGCGCTTCTGCTTCGACGGGCCGGCTGGAACCTATGGCGGCACCTGCCCGGGCCCCACCTGCACACCGCGCGGCCAGTGCCGCCGCGGCACACAAACCTGCTCGGGCGGCGCGTACGGCGCGTGCACCGGCCAGACGATGCCCACCGCCGAGGTGTGCAACGCGCTGGACGACGACTGCGACGGCCAGGTGGACGACGGCCTCATCACCGACGCCGACAACGACGGAAGCCGCGCGTGCATGACGTGCGGCGCGCCGGCGGCCCCGGCGTGCGACTGCAACGACGGCGACGCCACCGTGAAGCCCGGCGCCGTGGAGACGTGCGACACCGTCGACAACAACTGCAACGGGCAGCTGGACGACGTCCCGCCACGCGCGTGCTTCTCGGGCATGTTCGTCACCCCCGACACGTACACCGGCACCTGCCCCGGCCCGACGTGCGCGCCCAGGGGCGCCTGCGTCGCCGGCACCCAGACGTGCAGCGCGCAGGGCGCGTGGGGGCTGTGCGCGAACCAGGTGACGCCGGCGAGCGACCCCGCCGGCCCCGAGGCTCTGTGCGACATGCGCGACGAGGACTGCGACGGCACCGTCGACGACGGCGCCTTCGACCAGGACATGGACGGCGTCTCGTCGTGCGGCGGCGACTGCAACGACACGGACCCGGCCATCAAGCCCGGTGCCCCGGAGATCTGCGACAACAAGGACAACGACTGCGACGGCACCGTCGACGGCGTGGCCACCGCCTGCTACTCCGGTCCGCCCAACACCCGTGGCGTGGGCCAGTGCCGCGACGGAACCCAGACCTGCACCAACGGCGTCGGCGTGGGCCCCTGCATGAACGAGCGCACCCCGGCGCTCCTGAGTGACGGCGGCGTGCCCCAGTCCGTCGATGGCGGCGTGGGCGATCCCGAAGCCACCTGCGACGGACTCGACGAGGATTGCGATGGCGTGGTCGACGACGGCTTCGACCTCGACGGGGACGGCGTGTCGTCGTGCGCCGGAGATTGCGACGATCGCGATCCCTTCAACCGGCCCGGCGGCCGCGAGCGCTGCGACTGCAAGGACAACAACTGCAACGGCCAGGTCGACGAGGGCCAGGTGTGCCTCGGCGCGCCCTGCCACGACTTCGATTCCGACGGCGTCACCAACTGCCGCGGCGACTGCGATGACGGCAACGCGGCCGTCGGCCCCCACCGCAGCGAGAAGTGGGGCAACTCCGTCGACGACGACTGCGACGGCGCCGTCGACGAGGACACCGACGAGGACGGCGACGGCGTCAGCGTGCGCCAGGGCGACTGCGACGACCGCTTCCCGGCCATCAACCCGACTGCCGCCGAGGTGTGCGACGGCTTCGACAACAACTGCGACGGCCGCGTCGACGAAGGCTTCGACCAGGACGGTGACTTCGCCTCGGTCTGCGCCGGCGACTGCGACGACATGGACCCGGCGCGCAGCCCGTTCCGCAAGGAAGTCTGCGGCAACTCCGTCGACGACAACTGCGACGGCCGCATCGATGAGGACACCGACGCCGACGGCGACGGGGTGTCGACCTGCCAGGGCGACTGCAACGACTACAACGCGGCGGTGCACCCGGCGGCCGGCGCCGTCGCGGCCGCCACGGAGGTCTGCGACGGCCAGGACAACGACTGCAACGGACAGGCGGACGAAGGCTTCGACGGCGACGGCGATTTCGTCGCGACCTGCTTCGGCGACTGCAACGACGCCGACCCATCGGTGAACCCGCGCGTCTACGAGGTCCCCGCGAACAACAAGGACGACGACTGCGACGGGCAGGTCGACGAGGGCGCAGTGGACGTCGACATGGACGGCTTCTCGCCCTTCTGCGGCGACTGCAACGACTCGGACCCGAACATCCACCCCCACGCCGCCGAGGTGTGCGATCGCGTCGACAACGACTGTGACGCGTACGTCGACTCGGCGCCCGGCAGGTACGATCTCTGCGCGGTCTGCTTCGACGCCGACGGCGACGGCCAGACCAATTGCGACGGCGACTGCAACGACGCCGACCCATCCATCTACCGCGGCGCGCCCGAGCTCTGCGACCTGAAGGACAACGACTGCGATGGTGACACGGACGTCGACCCGTCCACGGGCCTGCGGGTCTGCGTGCATGACGGTGGAACCGAGGCGGACGCGGGCGTCGACGGCGGCGCCACGACGGACGACGCCGGAACGGGCGGCGGCGGCAGCGGCGGTGGTGGCGGCAGTGGCGCGCCCCGCCCGGTGGTGGCCACGAGCTGCGGGTGCATGTCCGCCCCCGACGTGGCGACGCTGGCCGTCCTCGCCCTGCTGGGCCTCGCTCTGCGCGGCCGGCACGGCCGCCGCCTCGGCTCGTCACGGCGCTCGGCGCTGGGCCTCGTCCTCGCCATGGCCTCGGCCCTGCTGACGCTGGGCTGTCCCAGCGCACTGACGGTGCCGCAGGACGACGCCGGCGTGGCCGATGGCGGGAACGACGGAGGCCTCGACGGGGGCGCCGACGCTGGCTTCATTCCCGGGCCAGACTGGCCGTGCCCCACCTTGACGCCGCTCGAAACGCGGGGCACCCCGCTGCCGGGCACCCTCAACGTCTTCGCCAGCACCGCGCGCTACCAGGTGTCGACGAAGGACGTGGCGCAGGCGGTGCTGCTGGACGACGCGGCGGCCGACGTCGCTGGCTTCGTGCTGCGGCGTCCCGTCCCGCCCGACGTGAATCCGTCGGATCCGACAGCCCTGGACGTCATCGCGGCGCGCGAGCTGGCCGCGCTGTCCAACCTGCCGGGCTCCCCTCTGGTGCGCGACCGCAACGAGCGTTTCAGCCGCGTCTACCCGGACGCGCAGATGGCGCTGAATTACTCGCACGGCGAGCAGGTGCTCTTCCCGTCGCCGACGACGGCCTTCTCGGTACGCAACCGGCTCCTCACGCAGTTCTCCGGTCTTCCGCCCGACGCGCTCGCGCCGCTCCCGACCGCCGCCCAGGCCTTCGCGCAGGACGCGCACATGGTCTACGTGTTCTTCCGCGTCACGCAGACCGACCTCTTCATCGGCGCGGCGGTGACACCGCTCGATCGCTTCCGCGAGAACCAGCCGGCGCTGTCCGACCTGACCAACGGCTCGCACCTGTCCGGGCGAAACCCGCTCATCAACTACGACTGCGAGGCCCGTCGCTCGCCCGCGCTGAGGACGGACTTCCTGTTCGTCGTCGACAACTCGGCGTCGATGCTCGAGGAGCAGACCGCGCTGGTGAACGCGGCCGACAGCCTCTTCGACGCCTTCCAGCGCTCCGGCCTCGACTTCCGGGTCGGCGTCATCACCACCGACTCCGATGTGCTGCGCGGCCAGGGCTTCACCAACCAGCTGGCGCAGTTCAAGTCCGACGTCCGCGTGGGCATCAACGGCAACGGCTTCGAGATGGGCGTGGAGTTCGCGCTGCGGGCCATTCGGTTGGCGAAGACGCCCGGCCAGCCCGAGGCCTACCGGGTCCGCGACGACGCGGGCCTGGTGGTGGTCTTCGTGTCCGACGAGGAGAACACGGGGCTCGAGCCGATCGCCGCGTACGCGCAGGCCTTCAACGACGAGAAGGCGGTGGCCTTCGCCATCGTGGGCCCCAACCCCGCGGGCTGCACGCGCGTGGGCCTGGGGCAGGCGGCCGCCGGCAGCCAGTACATCGAGCTCGCGGCGCGCACCGGCGGCAGCACCGGCAGCATCTGCAACCCCAACATCACCGAAGTGGTGGAGGAGATCCTCTTCGGCGCCATCGGCGCGTCCAGCAAGAGCCCGCTCAACCGGCGGCCCATCTCCGGCTCGCTGGCGGTGGAGACCACGGCCCGAATCCCCCGCACCCGGGTCAACGGCTTTGACTACGATCCCGCCACCAACACGGTGCTCTTCTTCGGCAGCGTGCCGGCCGAGGGCACCTCCTTCAACGCGGCGTACGCGTACTTCACCTACATCCAGTGACCGTCGCGCGATGGACGCGTCCTCCCGCTGGTGGTGGGGCCAGCGGCCGCGGCCTCGTCCTCGCGAGCGCCGGGCCGTCGCACGGGCGTCGCCCAGCCGCGGTTGGCCGCCAGACACCATCCGGCACCCGGGGCCCACGCGAGCGGGTCGCGAACGCCTGGTGGCGGCGCGACTCCGTCAGACGCCGAGCGAGTCCAGCCAGCGCATCACGTCGTCCTGCACCTGCTTCTCCGGCCGCGCGGGCGGCGGCGCGTCCACCTGCACGCGCACCGGCTTGCCGCCGTTCATCGCGGTCAACTCGCCGTCGTCGAGGAAGACGCCCTGGCACTGCCCGCAGAACTCCACGCGCAGGCCGCCCACCTCCGCGGCGCGCATGACGACGGTGCAGCGCGGGCAGCGGCGTGAGTTGTCGACGCCCTCCGCCAGCTTCGCCGACGGCCGGCGGCCCAGCGCGGCCTCGAGCTCGCCGCCGTCGAACCACAACCCGCGGCAGAAGGTGCAGCGATCGAGCGTCAGCTTGCCGACCTGGAACTCGTGCATCGCGCCGGTGCAGCTGGGGCACGTGAGGGACGCGGCGCGGGGCGGGCGCGGGGCGCTGGGAGACGCGGGCCGAGGCGCGCTCGAGGCTGGCGGCGGCGCGCTGGGCGACGGTACGGACGCGGGCGCCGAGGGCCGGGCCGCATGTGGCTTCTCGTCGCCGCGCAGCCACGAGATGAACGCGCCGAACATGGACTCCGAGTCCCCCGTCTTCCAGGCGCGCCCGTGCTTCGTCGCGCAGTCCATGCACTCGCTGCCCACCGACGTCACCTGCGCGGACGCGAAGGGCTTGCGCTGCTTGCAGGTGGGACAGAGGAAGCTGACGTCCTCCGGCGGCCTGGCGGGCTTGTCGCGGGTGACGGTCGCGATGTCCTTCGCGTCGAGGTAGGTCCCGCCGCAGCTGCGGCACGTCTCCACCGCCACGCCCGTCGTCAGATCCGCGTTGAGCAGCGGGATGAGGCACTTCGGACAGAAGCGATCGCAGGGCTTCGAGGACTTCACCACCTTGCGCCCGGTGGCGAGCTCCAGCTCACCCGCGTCGAACCAGACGCCGCCGCAGTTGTGGCAGCGGTCCAACTCCACGTCGACGTCGGGCTTCCGCGACTGGACCGTGAAGGGCTTCATCACGGTGTTGCACTGCGGACACTCACGCTGGGTCGGGAGGGCTTCGGCCATGGCGGGATCATGCTGCCATGGGCGGTGCGACGCGTCAGCCCTCGGCGAGCAGCTCGCGGTACGCCGCGTCGAGATCGTCGCGCAGCAGCACGCGCACCAGCCCGCCACTGAGCATGACGAGCTGCCCGTCTTCCTGCAGGTCCACCGCGAGCGGCGTCTCGCCGATCCGCGCCGGGTACGCGACGCACCAGCTGGTGGATGTGGGAAAGAGCTCGCGGCGCCGCCACGCCGGGTGGTGCAGCGACGGCGACGCGTGGTTGGTGAGCGGCACCAAGGCGCCGGTGTCGCGCACGAGGGCGACGCGCACGTCGGGCGCGCACCAGGCCACCTTCGGCCCGTCCAGCTCGCGGGCGGCGGCGCGAGTCAACCCGGTGCCGGCGAAGCGCAGGCGCAGCCCGTGGGCCTCGCGAAGTTGGAGCGCGCCTTCGGGCGACAGCGTGGTGCCGTCGAGGCTCACCAGCGGGTAGCCGGCGTCGGCGAGCTGCTCCACCGCCTCCACCGTCGCGCGGCCCGCGAGGCCGAGCGCGAGATCGACGCGCTTCACGCCGGCCGGCCGCTCGCGCAGCGGTGAGAGCTCGGCCAGTGTCATCGCCTGGGCGTCGTGCGAGAAGACGCTGATGCGCCGGAGCGTCGGCGGCGCGAGGGCGAGGATGCTCGTCAGCGAGCGGGCGATCTCTTCGGACTCGCTGCCGGGCGACACCGTGAGCTGCAACCACTGGAGCATCCGCAGCTGCGGCGCGGCAAGGAAGCCGCGCCAATCGAGATCGCGGTAGCGCCGCCCGAGGCTCACGACGAGCCGCGTGATGTAGCCGAAGCGCCACGTCGCCTCGCCCCAGGACAAGGCCACGCCCTCTGGCAGCTGCGCCCGCTCGCGCCGCGCCTCGCCGACCGCCGCGAGCAGCTCGGGATCGCGCGTGCCGTCTGCCAGCTTCAGCTCGTACGCCGCCAGCAGCGCGTGCGGCGCGTCGTGCTCGAGCAGCCAGTCGACCAGCACGCGCCACGGCGCGAGCGCGTCGGGATCGTCCGCGATCGCGTCCAGCAGCTCCTGGGGCTCGCGCTCCTCCGTCATCGGCGAAGCGCAGTTTAGGCCCACGCGCGCCTCTTATTTGGCGTCGATCGAGTCCGTCGTCCACACCTGCCGCGAGCAGGAGCGCCACGTCTTCGGCGACCTCGTCGAGGCGCCCAGGCGGCGTTCAGCCATCGCTCGGCGCCGTCGCTCCTCCCCGCCCGGTGAACGAATACGCGACACCCGTGGGCGCGCCGAGGCGCCCCCGGTGTTCGGGCTCTCTGTCCGCGTTTCCGCGTAGAGTGCAGCTGTGCTGTCCCGCGGCCTCGCCCTCGTCCTCGTCCTCGCGTCCTCGCTCGCAACCGCCGAGACGATGCGCTTCGCGGTCGTGGTGGGCGCGAACGCCGGCCGCGGCGAGCTGCCGCCGCTCCGCTACGCGGAGAGCGACGCCGGGAAGGTGGCGCGCGTGCTGACGGAGTTGGGGGACGTGGCGCCGGAGCGGCTGGTGCTGCTGCAGGGCCGCGCGGTGAAGGACGTCGAGGCCGCGCTCAAGCACGTCGCGCAGCAGGTGCAGGCCGCCCGCGCGGTGCCGGAGAACCGCACGGTGCTGCTCTTCTATTTCTCCGGGCACTCCGACGGCGAGGCGATCGAGCTGGGCCAGGAGCTGCTCCCGTACTCGCGCCTCAAGAGCCTCCTCGCCAGCGCCGGCACGGACGTGCGCGTGGTGATCATCGACGCGTGCCGCTCGGGCGCGGGCTTCCGGCAGAAGGGCGGCAAGCCGGTCGAGCCGTTCGCCATCAAGCTGACCGACGCGCTGGCCGCGACGGGCGACGCCTTCATTACCTCGAGCGCGGAGGACGAGGCGGCGCTCGAGTCGAGCGAGGTGATGGGCAGCATCTTCACGCACCACCTCGTGTCCGGCCTGCGCGGCGCGGCGGACGCGTCGGGCGACAAGCTGGTGACGCTGGGCGAGGCGTACCGCTACGCGTACGACCAGACGATCTCCACCACCGCGCTGATGCCGGTCGGCGTGCAGCACCCCAGCTACGACTACCGGCTGTCGGGCCAGGGCGAGCTGGTGCTGTCTTCGCTGCAGAAGGCGACCGCGCAGCTCGTCTTCCCCGCCGGCAGCGAGCGCGTGGTGGTACTGGACACGCTGCGCGATCAGGTGATCGCCGAGGTGCCGACGGCCGCGACGCGCGAGGTGGCGCTGCCGCCCGGGCAGTACGGCCTGCGGCTCTTCAAGGAGGGCCAGAGCTACGGCGGCCGCGTGACGCTGATGGAGGGGAGCCGCAAGCAGCTGTCCTGGGAGGATCTGACGCCCATCACCTCGGGCACGGCGATCGCCCACAAGGGCCCGGGCGTGGCGGCGGTGCTGACGAACGACGAGGGCTGGCGCGACGAGCGGCTGGTGAGCCTCTCGCTGGGCGTGGTGCCGGCGGTGTCGCAGCTCGGCGTGCAGGGCCTCGTGCGCGTGGGCTTCGAGCCGAAGCTGGGCTGGGGCCTGTCCTTCGCGGTGCACGGCGCGTACGCGTCGGCGGCGACGGTGTTGGAAGCGGGCCTCGAGGCGCGCGTGGGCTGGCGCTTCGCGTGGCGCGTCGGACCGGCGTGGTTCGGCGCGGGCGCGGAGGTGGGCCCGGCGCTGTTGTGGCAGTCGTCGTCCGCGGGCCCGGCCTTCAGCCCGGCGGCGGTGCTGGCCCCGCGCGCGACGGTGCGGCTCTTCGTCGGTGGGCCCTTTGTGCTGACGCTCGAGGGCGAGGCCGGGGTGGCGATCCTCTCGGTGGACGGCGCCGTGGCCCCGCGCTTCCGGCCCGTGGGTACGCTGGGGGTGGCGTTCCGGTTTTGATCCGCCCGACTCGAATGAGCCTGTCTGGCCGGACCTCTTCTGAGCCTCAGTAGCGCGGGTAAGCAAGGCAGGCTGAACGCTCGACGCCGACGGTCCGCTGCGTTACTGCCCGCCCGCAATGCGGACGTCGGAACGAGCGCGCCCCGTGGGCGTGTGGCTGTTGGCCGTGGCGGCGGCGGTGGTGGTGCAGGTGCTGCTCGGCGGCATCACGCGCCTCACCGACTCCGGGCTGTCGATCACCGAGTGGAAGCCGATCCTGGGCGTGGTGCCGCCCACCGACGACGCCGGCTGGGCCGACGCGTTCTCGAAGTACCAGCAGATCCCCCAGTTCAAGCTGCTCAAGTCCCACCTGACGCTGGACGAGTTCAAGTTCATCTACTTCTGGGAGTGGTTCCACCGCCTGTGGGGCCGCCTGCTGGGCTTCTTCTTCGTCGTGCCGCTCCTCGTCTTCTGGCGGCAGCAGCGGCTCGAGGGGCTCAAGGGCCGGCTGCTCGGGCTGCTGGCGCTCGGCGGCGCGCAGGGCGTGATGGGCTGGGTGATGGTGGCCAGCGGCCTGCAGGATCTCGTCTACGTGAGCCACCTGCGGCTCGCCGCGCACTTCATGCTGGCGGCGGTGCTGTTGGCGGCGCTCGTCTGGCAGGGGCTGGTGCTCTTGTCACCGCCCGCGGCGCGCTCGCCGGATCGCCCGCTGGTGCGCTTCACCCTCGTGCTGCTCGGCGCGCTGGCGGTGCAGCTGACGTGGGGCGCGTTCATGGCCGGCCTCAAGGCCGCGCTCGCTGCGCCCACGTGGCCGACGATCAACGGGCAGTGGGTGCCCACGGGCCTCTTCGGCGGCGGGTGGTGGTGGAACGAGCCGCTCGCCGTGCACTTCGTCCACCGCGGCCTGGCGTACCTGCTGGTGGTGGGCGTGGCCGGGTGGTGGTGGAAGACGCGCCACGCGCTGCGCACCGAGCGGCACGTGACGGCTGCGCTGGTGATGGCGCAGGTGACGCTGGGCGTGCTGACCACGGTGCAGTCCGTGTATGCCGGTCGGCTGTTGTGGTTCGGCGTGGCGCACCAGCTGACGGGGCTGTTGCTGATGGTGGCGCTGGTGGCGGCGCTGCGAGCCCTGGCGCAGCCGTCGGGCGCCGTGCCCGCCGAGGCGCCGAGAGCCGCCCCGTCGCCCGCGGACGCCGCGCGCGCGTGATCGCCCTCGGGCCGGGCGGCGGCTAGACTGTCCCGCATGGTTTCCCGACTGACCGGCCTGCCCGGCGCGACGCCCTCCCTCCCAACGACGCCCACCACCCCCGCGACGCCGGCGCCGTTTCCGACGATCGCCTTCAAGCCGCTCAAGCCGCAGATCGAGCTGCCGCCCAACCTCGGGCGCCCGCCGAAGGCCACGGATCTGATCATCAAGAAGGGCTTCGACGGCCTCACGCCAGACCGCGCGGTGACGCGGATCCGCAACAATCTGACCAACACGCTCGCGCCGGAGAATCGGAAGCTCGTCGAGGACACCGCGCGCCGCGCGCACCGCGACTTCAACGTGGCGCTGAACAACGTCTTCACGCCCGGCTCGCCGAACAACAAGTTCGTGCAGCAGTTTGGGAACCGGCAGGTCAGCGTGCTGGGCACCATGAGCTCGCTGCAGCCCGTCGTGTACAAGGTCGAGGGCCGCGGCATGGAGCCCACGCGCTACTTCACGCGCGACTGGTCGGGCAACTTCGCCGAAATGCAGAAGCCGCCGGGCCAGGTGGTGATGGAGGCGAAGGTGCGGCTCTCGCCGCCCGGCATCGCGATGGACTACCCGAAGTGGACGAACAAGGCGCTGTCGTCGCAGCAGCTCACGACCATCACCGAGCTGTAGGTCTGTCCCCTCCCCCGATGAGGGAGAGGGAGCTCGCTGCGTCACGGCTTGCGCCAGATGAGACCGCGCCCGCCGACGAGGAAGAGCCCGTCCTGCGCGTCGTTGACGCCCGCGTTCAACGTGTCCGTCGTCACGTCCGCCGCGTAGCGCGCCCACGTCGAGCCCGTCCGCCGGTAGAGTTCACCCGCCGTACACAAGGCCCACACCGACGAGCCCTGCACCACGAGGCCGTTGACGCTCTCGAGCGTGCCGGCGCCGAGGTACTCGCGCTGGAAGCCCTGCGTCGTGCGGTGGAAGACGACGCCACCTTCCCCGCCCACGAAGAGCTCGCCCGACGCGGTGAAGGCCGCCGAGAGCAGCGCCGTCCCCGCGGGACAGCCGGCCACCGACAGCGCGGTCACCGTCGTCCCTTCCTTCGAGAGCACCGTGCAGTCCGCGCCCACCGCGATGACCTCGACCGCCTTGCCCGTACCGTCCGCGCGCACCGCGAGGGCCCGCAGGTGCTTCGTCGACACCGTCTGGCCGATCGAGCCCCACGCGCTGCCGGGCGCCTTCTCGAGCCAGGTGCCGTCGTCGCCCACCGCCCACGCCTTCTCCGCGTCCATCGCCACGCCGAAGAGCTCCTTCGTCGTCACGCCGGCGCCGTCGTCGCTCCACGTCCCGTAGCGCCGCACGAGGATCGTCCCTGCCGCGCCCACCGCGACGCTCTCCGCGTTGCCCCGCGAAGCGACCGCGCGCAGCACCTGCGTCGTCGGCGCACCGAGCGCGTCCGACAGCCACGCGCCATTCTCCCGGCGCACCCGCGTCCCGTCGTCGCCCACCGCGAGGAGCCGCCCTGGCCCAGCGCTCGTCACGCCGCGGAGCGTCTTCGTCACCGGCTTCGCACCACCGCGCGTGGTGAACGGCACGGAGGACGGTGGCGACACCTGGTCCGTGAACCAGATGCGGCCAGCCTGGCTGCTCACGAAGGTGTTCGCGCCGTCGATCATCATCACGCCGGTGAGGTCCTCCGCCGCGACGGTGTTCCGGAAGAAGCTCAACACCGGCCGCGCGACGTAGACGCCCCGGTCGCCCACCGCCGCGACATTCGTGCGCGAGTTCGCGGAGTCGTACCAGCCGTGCACCGCGCGCAGCGTGTCCGTCACCGGCCCGTCCATCACCGAGATCGGCCCCCAGCTGCCCGCGCGCTCGAGGAAGGTGCCGCCGGTGCCGACCGCGTAGACGCGATCGGTGAAGGTGTCGCCCCACGCCGCGAGCAGGTTCGCGCTCGTCCCCGACATCTCCGGCGCGCACATCGGCGTGCTCGCGATGTCGCAGTTGATGACCTCGCCGGCGTCGCCGACGAGGAAGAGCCGCTGCTGGCTGAAGAGGTAGCCCAGGCCGTTGATCGGCCCCAGCGCGCCCGTCGCCACGCTCGTCCACGCGCCGGAGCCCTTCACGTACAGCTTGCCGTCGCTGCCCGCGGCGAAGGTGTTGCTGGAGTCGCAGATCACCGCGTTCAACGTCACCGACGTCGAGCCGACGTTCTCCTCGGTCCAGCTGCCGAAGCCGCGTCGATAGATGGTGCCGCCCTCGCCCGCCGCGACCAGCCGCGAGCCCAGCTTGCACGAGGTGAGCGCCAGCGCCCGCTTGCCCGCGGTCGGCCGCACCTCGTACTCCCACGAGCCGAGCGCGTTGTGGACGATGTTGCCGAGGCGATCGAGCACCCAGTAGCTGCCCGCGAGATCGCCGGCGATCGCCGCGAGCGGCGTGTGGAGCGGCGTCGGGCTCTCCCAGACGATGTCGGTGCCCACCACGCCGCCGGTGACGCACTGCGGGCGATCCGGGTCGTCCGCCTCCGTCACCAGCGACGGGCAGGGAGCGCCCGCGACGCAGCGTTTGAGGCCCTCCGTGGTGCACAGCACCGTGTCCGGCGTGCAGGCCCCGGGGCACGTCTCCACGCAGTCCGCGACGTCCGTCCGCGTCACCTGACACGCCGTCCCGCCCGGGCACTGCGTCACCGTCGCGCGCCACGTCGGGCAGCTCCCCACCGCCGTGCACGTCTCGATGCCCCCGTTGGAGCAGCGCGACGCGCCGACGTTGCACGGGTTGGTACACGTCGTGCTGTCCACGCAACTGCCGGCGCTGCACGAGAGCGACGCGTCACAGGCCTCGCCCGCGCAGCACGCCTGGCCCTTCGCGCCGCACGGCAGGCAGACGTCCGTCGAGCACACCGCCTGGCCGGTGCACGCCGTGTCGCCGAGGCAACACGGCTGGCTGATCCCTCCGCACGCCTGGCAGGTGTTGCCCGTCCCGCAGCGCCCGCCCGGTTCGCACGCGTCCGCCTCGCAGCACGGCTCGCCCACCGCCCCGCACAGCTTCGTCTTCAGCCCGCCGCCGCAGCCGAGCGCCAGCAGCACCACCCCGCACAGGACTCGCTTCATGGAGCGCCAACCGTAGTCCACGACGTGCCACCTCGCGTGCACAGGCGACGCGGAGCGGTGACACTCCACCGCCCGCGGAAGGCCCTTCGATTCTGCATGGTTGCGCGCGGGCCGGACTTTGCACACCAGGGCCGACATGCAGGTGCGCCTGACGATCGCGGTGCTGATGCTGGGGCTGTTCGGCTGCGAAGGCGCGGCCGGCGGACTGGGCGAGTACGCGCCGCCCGACGCGGTCGCGGTGGACCCGAACGCGCCCCGGGTGCTGGCCTTCTCGTGCGACGCGACCGCGGTGAACGCCGCCGTGCCGGTCGAGTGCACCATCCAGGCGACGCACCCGGCGGGCGAGGCGGTGCAGTGCACGCTCGATCGCGGCGACAGCCGCCCGCCGCTCCAGCTGGGTGAGTGCTCCGTCCCGAAGAGCGCCACCGTCCGCTTCACCACGCCGGGCCGAACCACGCTGACGCTGACGGTGACGGACGGCGAGGGCCGCACCTCGACGCGCACGGTGATCATCGACGTGACGGGCAACCCGAACCAGGCGCCGGTCCTCGCGGGCTTCACGGCCACGCCGCCCACCGGCGCCACGCCGCTCCGCTCGACACTGACGTGGACGGCGAGCGATCCCGAGGGCGACCCGATGCGCTGCGCGATCGACGTCGACGCCGACGGCGCCGTCGAGTTCTCCGGGCTGGACTGTGCCACCGGGCGGCAGGTGATTGAGGTGTTGCCGCTCGGCCGGCACGTGGTGAAGCTGGTCGCCACCGACGAGCTCGACGCGAGGAGCGAGGCCACGCTGGATCTCGAAGTGCTCGAGCCGCGCGGCGACGTCAGCATCTCGCGCATCGACTTCGGGCAGTCCGTGGTGAAGCAGTCGCTCACGCTGGTCGGCGACAAGCCGGCGCTGTTGCGCGTGTCGGTGCTGGCGAACGAGGCGGGGCTCTCCACCGATGTCGAGGTGGAGGCGAGCCAGGCCGGCGTGCCCGTCGGCAAACTGGCGCTCCTGGGGCCCGCCACCGTGCCGGTGACGGAGGACCTCGCCGATCTCACCAGGCAGTTCCGCGTCGTGCTGCCGCGCGAGTGGCTCGCGCCAGGCGTGCAGCTGACCGTCCGCGTCGATCCGTCGAACGCGCTGCCCGAGACGGACGAGACGAACAACGAGCAGGTCCTCACGCCCACCGTGTCCCGCGCGAACGTCGTCCACCTCACCGCCGTGCCCGTCGTGCAGAACGGCCTCACCGGCACCGCGCGCGACGTCGATCGCACCGTCAGCGAGGTGTGGCCGGTGAAGGGCGTCGAGGCGAAGACGCGCGCGCCGTACACCACGTCCGTCGTGCTGTCGGGCGGCGCCACCAGCGCCTGGGGCCAGCTGCTCGACCAGCTCTCGCAGGTGAAGGCCGCCGACGGCTCGAGCCGCAACTACTACGGCTTCGTGCAGGTCAACTACGGCAGCGGCGTCGCCGGCATCGGCTACATCGGCCGCGGCGTCGCCACCGGCCGCGACGACTCGCTCAGCACCGTCGCCCACGAGCTCGGCCACAACTTCGGCCGCCCGCACGCGCCCTGCGGCGGCGTTGCCGGCGCGGATCCGAACTTCCCCTACGCCGGCGCGAAGATCGGCACCTGGGGCTGGAACGGCACCTCGCTGCTCGCCCCCACCCGCTACGTGGACCTGATGAGCTACTGCACGCCGGAGTGGGTGTCCGACTACTCGTACGAGAAGGTGCAGCAGTTCATGAGTGGACGCGGCGAGTTCGCGCCCGACGCGATGCTGCCGGACTTGCGGTGGACCGACGCCGTGCTGATCGCCGGCCGGCTGTTGCCGTCGGGCGAGGTCGCCTGGTCGCCGGTGCAGCGCGTGCGCGCGGCCGTGACGGAGCCGGTGCGCGCCGACGCGGCGCTGGTGCTGGCCACGCGCGAGGGCGCCGTGGTGCGCGTGCCCGTCGCGCTCTACGAGACGGCCGAGGGCGGCGAGCGGCACTTCGTCGCCGTGACGCCGTGGGTGGGCGAGCTCGCGTCCGTGTCGCTGGAGACGCAGGGCCGCGTGGTGGGCAGGCGCGTGGCCTCGCCCTTCGTCGAACGCGCCGCCGCGGAGGCCGTTCGCGTGGACGCGAGGACCGTGCGCGTCCGGTGGACGGGTGGGACGTACGCGGCGGTGGCGCACCTCGGGGCGGAGCGGACCACGCTGGCGCTGGCCGCGTCCGGCGGCGAGGTGGTGGTGCGCACCGATGGGTTGGAGGGTGGAGAGCTGGAAGTCAGCGTGTCGGACGGCGTGAGCTCGCAGCGGCTCGCCCTGCCGATGCCGTAGCGGGCGGGCTGCTGACCCTCTCCCTCGATGAGGGAGAGGGCGGCAAGTGACTCAGTGGGCGCCGGCGTACGTCGGCTCGTACTTCAACACCTCGGCCTTGAGCGCCTCGTCGTCCTTCACGTCGGCGCCGAGGAGCAGCCAGGTCTGCTTCATCGTCCGCGCCGCGGGCGACACCTGTTTGTCGACGTTCTTCTCAAGCGCCTTCATGCGTTCGCGCAAGAGGTCGCGCGTCGCCTTGAGATCCTTCGTCCCCGCGGGATCCTTCGCCGCCTTGAGCCGATCTTCGATCGTCTTGAGCTGCGACTCGATGAAGGCGAGCTGCTGCTTGTCCCGCTCGACGGCGGTGAGGTCGATGAAGCCGCCCTTCGCGCTGCCCAGCGAGAGCTCGACCTTCGACAGCGCCTGGCCCTTCTGGGCCGACGCCATCACGTAGGCCGAGCCGCCCTCGATCTGCTGCGGCGGCTGCGAGCCGCGGAACTCACCGGACTGGATGACGAAGTCCACTTGCGTCTTGAGCTCCTGCGCGAGCTGCAGCGCGTCGGCGTAGCTGGTCGCCGCCAGCACGATCGTCACGTCGCGCCTCTTCAAGCCCTTCAGCGCCGCCTTGACCGCCGGCAGCGTCGCGTCCACCGTCACGCCCGGCAAGTCCGGCAGCGCGACCGGCGCCGTCACGCCCACGATGCCGACCGTCACGCCGTTCACCGTGAAGGTGGCCGAGGCGTCGAAGGCGGGCTTCCCGTCTTTCTTCAGGTTGGCCGACAGCAGCTGCACCCCCGCCGCCTTCGCCGTCTCCTTGAGGAAGTCGACGCCGCCCGGCAGGTCGCGCACGCCGACCGCCATGGCCTTCGTCCCCAGCCGCCCCATGGCGTCGAGGATGAAGCGCGCCCGCTGCCGCATCGGCTCGTCGGACACGCCCGGCGCACGGAACAGGGCGTTGCCCGAGTCCAGGACCAGCAGGGGCTCGCCCTTCAGGCTGTCCAACACCGTCTTTCGCCTGGCCAGACCGCCAGTGGGGTTGGCCTTTCAACCACAGGGGGCGACTTCGCCCCCGTTGTCCCCCTCGAAGACGAGCGTCAGCTTGCGGCTCTCGCCGAAGGCCGGCAGCGCCAGCACCGCGAGCAGGAGGACGAGCGCTCTCACTTCTTCCCCTTCTTGTTCAGCTCGGCCAGCTTCGTCTTCGCGGTCTTCGCGGCGTCGGACTTCGGGTGCTGCTTCATCAACTCCTCCAGCGCCACCTTCGCCTCGGCCGTCATCTTGAGATCCCTGAAGCAGTCCGACGAGCGCAGGTACGCGGTCGGCGCCGACTTCGACTTCGGGAAGTCCTGGATCACCT
The DNA here is from genome assembly GCA_040755835.1 of Myxococcota bacterium. GTDB lineage: Bacteria > Myxococcota > Myxococcia > Myxococcales > Myxococcaceae > JADLDB01. Next base: position 39,672 of record JBFMAB010000036.1, on the reverse strand, counting down.
TGCCGTACTCGTACAGCGCCTCACGGCACTTCTTTTCGTTGAAGTACGTCTCGCCCAGCCCGAAGTGCGCGTCCCCGCTGACGTCGTCCCTGGGCCACTTCTTCATCAGCTCGGTGTAGAGGCGCCGGCCGAGGTCGACGTCGCCACCCTTCACCGTGTCGTCGGCCAGCTTCAGGAACTCCTTCGGGTCGTCGGGCCGCTTGACTTCGTCCTTCTTCGGCTCGGCGGCCACCACCGTGGGCGCGGCCGGCTGCGCTGCCAGCTTCGCCTCGAGCTCGGCCAGGCGGTGCTGCTGCGCCTCCAGCTGCCCGCGCAGCTCCGCCACGTCCTGCAGCGTCGAGTCCACCTTCACGCCGATGTTGGCGCCGGTGGTGCGCGAGGCCTTGTCGAGCTGCTCGAGCGCCTCCTGCAGCTGCGCCGTCGTCTTCGTCAGCTCGTCCTCGGTGCGCTTGAGCTGCGCCGCGAGCTTCTGGTTCTCCGCCTTCAGCGCGTCGACGCGGGTCTCGAGGATCTGCCCGCGGTCGGCCGGGAAGAAGCAGCCGGTCGCGGACACGAGGACGGTGAGGAGAAGCAGAGCGCGCATGTCGCGGGGCACCTTATACCGACGAACGCGCAGGGGAAGCGGCGCGTTCCCGCCCCCTCCCGCAAGAGAGGGGGCGATCGCCACGGCTCCGCTTCAGCGGCGGCGGCGCGCGCGCAAGAGGCCCACGAGGCCCATGAGGCCCAGCGCGCCGGCGTCGAGGCCCGCGGTGCAGCCGCAGCCCGTCTTGCCCGGGCCGATCGGGTTCACCGGCACGTCGACGTGGTTCTTCACCACCACCTCGACGCGCGCCGGGCCGCTCGACAGCTCCCGGTCGCTCACCACCAGCTCGAGGGCGATCACGGTGTCCGCGTCCACCTCGGGCGCCGTGAAGCTGACCTGCTCGCCGCCGGCGCCGGCCAGCGTCACCGCCGGGCCCGACACCTGGGTCCACGCGTAGGTCAGCACGTCACCGTCGGGATCCGTCCCGGTGCCCAGCACCGTGGCCGTCTCGAGCTCCGTCACCTCCACCACCGCCGGCACCGACGCCGTGGGCGCGCGGTTGCTGTTCTTCACCAGCACCGTCTGCGTGAACGGGCCGACGATCGCGCGGCCGTCCGACACGGTGAGCTCGAAGGTGAGCGTCGTGTCCGCGTCCACCAGCGGCGCGGTGAAGGTGGCGCCGTTCAGCGTCACCGCCGGGCCGCTCTTCTGCGTCCAGGTCTGCGTCACCTGGTCGCCGTCGGGATCGGACGCGGTCGCCATGAGCGTCGCCTCCATGCCCTCGTTCACCTCGAAGTCCGGGCCGAGGGTCGCCGTCGGCGCGCGGTTGGTGCAGGTGTTGGGATCGCCCACGACGGTGGTGAACGGCGTGTTGGTGATTCCCTGGAAGGCGATGTCGTCGACCTCCCAGCCCTTGGCCGCCGCCGCGTCGTCGCTGCCGATGCGGAAGCGCAGCCGCACCGTCTGGCCGGCGTAGGTGGTGCCCAGGTTCACCGTCTCGGTGTTGAAGGCCGGGTAGTTGGGGCTCCTGCCGACGTACGCGCGCTTGCCCGCGAGCGGGTTCGAGCCCGGCGAGTCGAGCGTGCCCGAGTAGCCCGGCATGGCGCTCGCGCCCACGTCCGTCCACGTCGTGCCGTTGGTGGACACCTCGAGCACCGCGCCGTCGTAGAAGACGCCCGTCTGCGCGTCCTTCTCGAAGTCGTAGCGGTGCTTGAAGGTGATGATGAACGGCCCCTGGCCGACGTGCAACGGCGGCGAGGTGAGCCACGTGTCGGCCGGCGACGACGGGTTCGGGCCGAACCAGTAGTGCTCGGTGGCCGTCGACTGGAAGATGCGCCAGTTGCTGCCGGTGTTGCCGTTGGGATCCGACGTGCTGGTCCACAGCGACATCGGGGCCTCCACGTCGTCCAGCGCGGAGCCGTTCGCCTTCACGTCGAAGTTCAGGCGGAAGAGCGCCGGGCGCCTCACCGGGCCGGGGACGACGAGCGTCGGGTCCGTCACCGCCACCTCGAAGGTGCCCGCGGTGATGCCCACCATGTCGGCGGCCGCGACCTTCACCTTCACGGTGCCGGTGGCGAACGGCGTCAGCGGCGGCACCTGCACCGTCGGCCCGTCGGGGAACGTGATGCCCGGCGTGGTGGTCGTCACCGTGGCCGTCGCCTGGCCAAGCGTGCCGACGCCGATGTTCTTGATGGTGATGGTGATGAAGCCGTCTTCCTTCGCGTCGAGCTGCCCGTCCATGTCGCAGCTGCGCACCGAGTCGTCGATGGTGACATCGGTGATCGCCAGCGCGTTGCCGACGTCGAAGCTCTCCTTCACGGGGATGTTCCCGGTCGCGTCGCGGCCCGGCGCCACTGCCAGCATGCCGATGCCGCGCTTGGCGAAGGCCGTCCAGAAGATCGCGTAGTCCGCCGCGTCGCTCGCGGCCGCCACCGCGAGGATCGCGTCGCGCGCGTCCACGAAGGTCGGCATGAGCGGGGTCGCCTTGTAGGCGGCCACCAGGTAGGCGCGCATGCGGTCGCGCGCCTGCTCGAAGGTGAGCCGCTGCGTGTCACGCAGGAGGCCCGCGTAGCACTCCCACAGCATGGTGGCCCACACCTCGCCGGTGTTGTGCACCTCGGAGTTGGAACGCCCGTTCTGCCCGAACGCGGTCGGCACGTTCGACGGCAGCGCCACGTTGTCCTGGATGTGCTTGAAGGTGAGCCCGTTCTTCGTCATGTCCGTCGAGTACGGGACGCGGCGAATGCCGAAGTAGTAGCCCTGCGGGTCCTGCGCGTACGACGTGTAGCCCGCCATGCCGTAGACGCCGCTGAAGTTGGCGTTGGCCGGCACCATCGCGTCCTCCCCCTTCACCACCATCAGCAGCGAGTGGAAGTCCGACCAGCCTTCGCCCATGCCCACGGCCTGCAGGTTGGAGATGCCGTTGCCGTCACCGATGAGGCGATTGGAGATGTAGTGCCCCCACTCGTGCGCGACGATGGCGTTGTCCAGCGTGCCGTCGCGGTCGACCGTCGCGGTGCGCGTCAGCGTCGCGGTGGTACCCGCCGGCAGCATGCGCAGCGACTGGCCCGTCGAGCGCGTCACGGACACCGCGGGGATGGTGGTGGTGCCGGTGCCTGACAGCGTCGGCGGGTTCGATGACGTCTGGTTGTCCGCGATGATCACCGCCACCGCGCCATTGGCCTGCGCGTTCTGCACCTTGCTGATGAACGTGCAGACGCCGCGGTCGATGAGCGCGATCTTCCCGGCCACCGAGTTGACGAAGTTCGCCGTGCAGCCGTCCGACGTGGTGCTGCCGTTCGACGTGTTGCCGTCATCGACCAGCACGACCTCGGCGGTCACGGTGTAGCTCTGGGGGCCGAAGGTCGCGGTGTTGGTGGTGGGGCTCACCACCGGCGTGGTGTTGATCGTCACGCTCGCCGAGGACTGCCCGTCGAAGATGTACATCTGCATGCGGGGGCTCGCGCCGTCCGACGGCGTCGACATGTTCGCGTTGTTCCGGCCCGAGTAGTCCTGCGCCTCGGCCAGCAGACGATCGTTGCCCGCGCCGCCGCGGCCCAGGTTGGACTGCTGCGCGTTGCCCGACGCCTCGTTGAAGCCGACGTCGTAGTACCAGTCGTGGAAGAAGTTGATGTTGTAGAAGAGCTGCGTGACGGCCGCGCGCTGCTGCTCGGCGCTCGCGTTCGGGTTTTGCGCGGTGTCGAAGGTGCGCTCGAAGGCGTTGGGCCCGGTGGTGGTGGGCACGACGTCACCCGCGCCGTAGCCGTTCGGCCGCGACAGGTCGGCGTAGGCGAAGGTGTTGTTGCCGTTCGTCTCGGTGGCGCCGTTCGGCAGCCAGGGATCGTTGGTGCTGATGGGGCCGTGCTCCAGCGTCACCACCGACTGCGGCACGAAGCCCGCGTTGAAGCCGTTCGGCGTGCCCGTCGGGTGCGGCGTGGCGTCGTTGCCCTGCGGGCCGTCGAGCGGCGCGTGCAGCGGCGTCGCGTCGGCCCACACCTTGTACGAGTACGCGTCGAAGGCCACCAGGTCCTTGCGGAACAGCACGCGGCCGTCCACCGCCGACACGACATACGAGTACGCGTCGTGGTCGGTGTCGCCGACGGTGAGATCGAGCTCCACGTACAGCCCGGGCTCGAGGCCCTCGGGCATGGGGAACCAGGTCGGCCGCACGCGCGCCGGCACCGGCTCGCCGTCGAGGAGGAAGCGCTGGTAGCCGTCGGCCACGTCGAGCGCCTTGAGCTGGTTCGCCTCGAGGCCGCGACCGGTGAGGTCGGCGAAGGCGCTGGCGATCGCCGACTCGGGCGTCAGCTGGAAGGTGCCCAGCGCCTTCACCTCGGGCGTCAGGTAGCCGGTGAGCGCGACCAGCTCGAGCTCGGGCGTCATGATCACCTTGAGCTCGTCGCGGAACACGCGCACGCCGGCCACGCGCTGCTGGAAGGTGACGATGACGGCGGTGCCGTTCTTGAGATCGTGCACGCCCGTCACGAGCGCCTCCGCCCAGCGCGACGGCGCACCGCGGTAGATCTCCGCGTGCGTGAAGAGGTAGCGGCGCGCCGCCTGCTCGGGCGACAACCCCATCGCGCGGAAGCTGCGGGTGCCCGGCGCCGGGCGCGACGACCAGAACACCGTCGGCACGCCGTAGCGCGGCTCGGTGGACGTCACGTGCCCCGCGGCGAACGCGGCCCGCGCCGCCGGCGAGAAGCCGCGCGCATCGGGCAACGGCCTTTCGTCGTGTCGCGACAGGAAGGCGTCGAAGGGCCCGCGATTCGCGTGCTCGGACAACGCCGCGAGCGCCTGCGATGACAGCACCACGACCAGGGCACCCAGCATCCGTCGACTCATTCGGTCTTCTCCCAGGAGGCACCGGGTTCCCCACCCGGAGCGCTCGCCTCCCTACCGACAGCCGAGCGGCAATGCAACTCAACAAGGCCAATAAAATCAGAGTCTTATCGACAGAAAACGAGCGCCAGGCGCGCGAGAAAACTGGCGGCCCGGCGCGCGTGTCAGTGTGTGCCAACCTCGGACATGTGAGGTTTCGGGGGCTTGTGTCACCGGTGAGCGACACGACTGGCGATCGACTGCGCATGCTCGAGGAGCGACAGGAACTCCTGACGCTCCGCGTTGCCGGCGGGGGTGGCGGCGCGGGCGATCGCCATGACCTGGCTGTAGCTCCACTCCGCCGCGTGCGGCGAGCGGCGGAAGATCTCCGCGGCACCCATGACGGCCGCGGCGAAGCGGAGATCGGCGGAGGCGTCCTCGAAGCGCGCCGCGAGGTGACTCTGCGGGAAGACGAAGGCCTTCTCCTTCGCCGAGGTCCCGCGCGGCGCCTTCGCGCGCAGGCGAACGGTGACGAAGCCCTCGCCGGCGCCGGCCTTGAGGTCGACCTCGTAGAGCGCGGTGACGGTGTGGCCCGAGCCGATCTCGCCCGCGTCCACCTTGTCGTTGCGGAAGTCGCGATCGGCGATGTCGCGATTCTCATAGCCGACGAGACGGTAGGCGTTGACCTGCTTCGGATCGAAGTCGACCTGCAGCTTCACGTCCTGCGCGATCACCTGCAGCGTGCCGCCGAGCTGCTCGACGAAGATGCGCCGCGCGGCGAGCAGCGAGTCCACGTAGTAGTGGTTGCCGTTGCCCTTGTCGGCGAGCTGCTCCATCAGCACGGACTTGTAGTTGCCCATGCCGAAGCCGACGGTGGTGACGGTCACGCCTTCCTTCACATGGCCGTGGATCGTCTCGAGGATCGACTCGTGCGACGTGCGCCCGACGTTCGCGTCGCCGTCGGAGAGGATGATGACGCGCGACACCGACTCGCCGTCGAGCACCTTGAGCGCCTGCTGGTACGCGAGCTCGATGCCCGATCCCATCGCGGTGCTGCCGCCGGCGGAGAGGTCCTCGATGGCCTGGTGGATCTTCGCCTTCTGCTCCATGCCGGTGTGCGGCAGCACGAGCCGCACGTTGCCGGCGTAGGTGACGAGCGCCACCGTGTCGCCGTCGTGCAGCTGGTCGACCAGCATGCGCAGCGCGCGCTTGGCGAGTGGAAGTCGATCGGCGCCCTGCATCGAGCCGGAGACGTCGACGAGGAAGGTGAGGTGCGCGGCTTTGCGCTCGGAGAGATCGAGCGTCCTGCCCTGCACGCCGACGCGCAGCAGGTGCTTGCCCGGCGTGAAGGGCGACGGCGCGGCGTCGAGGTGCACCGCGAGCGGCTGGCCGGCCTCGGGCTGCGGGTAGCGGTAGCGGAAGTAGTTGAGCCACTCCTCGACGCGCACCGAGTCCGCCGGCGGCAGTTCGCCCGACAAGAGCTTGCGACGGCCCAGCGTGTACGAGGCGGTGTCGACGTCGACGGCGAAGGTGCTCAGGTGATCGGCGTCGGTCAGCGTCCACGCGTTGATGCGCGTCGAGCCGTAGTCCTCGCCGCCGGCGACCTCGGCCGAGCCGCCCGACGGGATGAGCACGCCGCGGCCGAAGCCGCCGACGGCGCTGCCGTAACCGCCCGTGCCGCCACCGCGGCCAATGGTGCCGATGGAGCCGACGACGAGGCGCTGGCCCACCCCGCCGCCGCCCGCGCCGACGCCCTTGAGGCCCAGCCCGCCCGTCCCGAGCGACTGGCTGCTGCGGCCCGCGAGGGCGCCCAGCGGCATCGCCATGGCGCCGCCGCCCTTCGCGCCCAGCAGGCCCGAGTGGCTGGCGACGCCCACGCCGGAGGCGCCCGACAACGCCGAGTTGACGTCGGCCTCGCGGGAGCCGCCGAGCACGTCCTTCCGTGGCGCCGGATCCGGTGCCGCCTTCGCCATCTTCATCTGGAGCGCGGCCTGGTCCGCCGAAGGCCGGTCTGCCGACTTCGCCGTCTCGTCAACCTGGGGCCTCTCCGGCTTCTGAAACCGATTCGCCTGCGCCAGCGCGGTCGGCGGAGCCTGGGGCTCGCGGCTCTGACAGGCGGACAGCGCCCACACCAGGGACAGCACCGACACGCGGCTCGTCTTCATTCGAGAGGTCTCCGACAGGGGTTGGTACGTCGGCGCAGACAGCGCGCCCGCCCGGCGGGTTCCCGGTGTAGAAGCGCGGCGTGCGACGCGGCGCGCTCATCCTGCTGGCGGGGACGTGGCTCGCGGGCTGCGCGTCGGGCCACGCGGCGCTGCGCGATCGCACCAACGCGCTCCTCACCGACTACCGCGCCCGCGTGCCCGCGCCGGTGACAGCGCCCGAAGGCGGCGCGCCGCGCACGTGGGAGGTGGGCCAGTACGTCGTGTACGCGGTGAACCGCGACGGGCGCCCGGGCCTGGTGCGCTACGCGATCGAGGCGCGCACCGCCGAGGGCGTGTGGCTCGGCATCCAGGAGCTGTCATACGACACACAGACGCTGCGGCGCGTGCTCCTCGAGCGCGAGCCGAAGCAGGCGGGCGAGCTGGTCACGCTGGCACGGCGGGCGATCGTCCAGGCGGAAGGCACCGCGGCCCGCGTCTACGACTTCGAGGTCGACTCGAGCCCGGTGGTGGCGAAGATGCGCGAGGCGATGTCGCCGCTGTGGGCCGCCTTCCTCCAGGCGCCCTCGTTGCCGGGCGAAGCCACCACGGTCAGCACCGCCGCGGGCCGCTTCGAAGGCGCGGCGCCGACCGCCGTTCGCCTCGAGGTGCTGGGCGTGGTGAGTGACTTCACCGGCCGCCGCCACGACGCGGTGCCGATCAGCGGGCTCGTCCGGGCCGCGACGCCCGATGAGACAGCGTCGATCGAGCTCGTCGAGTTTGGCGACGACGCCGCCTCACCGCTCTTCTGACGGCGGCGCCGCCTGGCTCTGCCTCCACAGCCGCGCGTACACACCGGCCTTCGCGAGCAGCTCGTCGTGGGTGCCCCGCTCCACCACACGGCCCTGCTCCAGCACGGCGATGGCGTCGGCACGGCGCACGGTGGACAGCCGGTGCGCGATGACGAGCGCCGTGCGCCCTCTGAGGACGTCCTCGAGCGCCCGCTGCACCTCGCGCTCGCCCTCCGGATCGAGGTTGCTGGTCGCCTCGTCGAGCACCAGCACCGGCGCGTTCGCCAGCACCGCGCGGGCGAGGCACAGGCGCTGCTTCTGTCCGCCCGACAGTGTCACCCCGCGCTCGCCGATGGGCGTGTCGAACCCCCGCGGCAGCGCGCGGATGAAGTCGAGCGCGTGAGCGACGCGGCAGGCCGCTTCGAGCTCGTCGGTGGTGGCGCCGGGGCGCGCCGCCAGCAGGTTCTCGCGCACGGTGGCAGAGAAGAGCATCGGCTCCTGCGTGACGAGGGCGAACTGCGCGCGCACCGAGGCGATGGTCGCGTCCTCCACGTCGACGCCGTCGAGGCGGATCGCCCCGCGCTGCGGCTTCTCGAAGCGGAGCAGCAGCGTGGTGAGCGTCGACTTGCCGCTGCCGCTCTCGCCCACCAGCGCCGTCACCTTCCCGACGGGGATCGTCAGGGACACACCGTCGAGCGCGCGGCGCTCGCCCCACGCGAAGCCGACGTCCTCGACCTCGATGCCGTGCTGCAGCGGCGGCAGCGTCTTCGCCCCCGGCGCGTCCACCACCGCCCGCGGCGTCGCCAGCACGTCCTCGATGCGCTCGAGCGCGGCGGCGGCGGCGACGGCGAACTGGCTGACGCGGCCGAGATCCTTCGCCGGCTGGTAGAGCAGCACCACCGCGCCGAGGAAGGACACGAGGTCCTGCGGCTCGACGGCGCTCGTCGCCACGGCCCAGGCCAGCGCGCCGCCGATGGCGAGGGAGGCCAGCACCTCCATGATGCCCGGCACCGCCGCGCGCGACCAGGCGGCGCGGGTGAGCGCGTGCTCGACGTCTCCGGCGAGGCGGGCGAAGCGCTGCGCCTCGGCGGCCTCGGCGTTGAAGGCCTGCACGGTTCGGAGCGCGCCGAGGCCTTCCTGCACCTGAGCGGCGAGCGCCCCGAGCGCCGCCTGGCCCTGCCGCGTACGGCCCATGAGCGCGCGGGTCAGCATCGACGCGGGGAGGATGGCGACGGGCACCGCGGCGAGCGCGAGCAGCGACAGCTTCCACGACAGCGACACGGCGACGCCGACGAGGATGACGATCTGCAGCGAGTCGCGCAGCCACGAAGCCACGGTGTACGTCGCCGCCTGCTCGATCGCGGCGACGTCGGCGGTGAAGCGCGAGAGGAGGTCGCCCGACAGCCGCCTCGACACCTGCGCGGGCGAGAGGCCGAGCAGCTTCTCAAAGACGCGGCGCCGCAGGTCGACCACCACGTGCTGACCGAAGAGGCCAACGAAGTAGAACTGCCCGAGGTAGCCGAGGCCCTTGATGGCGCCGATGACGAGGACGACCACGGGGAAGACGAAGATCCAGTTCTCCCTCGGCAGCGCCTCGAGGGACGGGGCGAGCGTGCCGAGGCGGCCGAGGCCTTCGGCGCCGCCGGTGAGGAGGAAGCGGAGCGCCGGCCCCATGAGCCAGGCGTAGGCGCCGGTGGTGAGGCCGACGACGGCCATGCAGGCGAAGGCGACCGCCAGGAGGCGCCAGTGCGGACGGCCGAGCTCGAGGAGCCGCCGCACGGCGGAGAACAGCGGCGCGCTGGACCTCGGGGCCGTCAAAGCGCGCGAGGTATAGCGGAGTTCGAGCCGGGTGGCGGTGTGTCGCTTTACTCGAACGGGGTGCTCGGCTACGCGCGGCCTCGATGGACGTGCTGGTCGTCGCGGGCGAAGCGTCGGGGGACCAACACGCGGCCGGCGTGGTCGCGGCGCTCCGCCGCCAGCGGCCGGAGCTCCGCTTCTTCGGCATGGGCGGCCCGAAGCTGGCCGCGCAGGGCCTCGAGGTGGTGCACGGGGCGCACGAGCTCTCGGTGATGGGGCTCGTCGAGGTCCTGCCGAAGGTGCCGCGCATCTGGCGCGTGATGGGGGACCTCGAGCGCGCGGCGAAGGAGCGCAGGCCCGCATGCGCGCTGCTGGTGGACGTACCGGACTTCAACCTGCGGCTCGCGAAGCGGCTCAAGGCGCTGGACATCCCGGTGGTGGGCTACGTGGCGCCGACGGTGTGGGCCTGGCGGGAGGGCCGCACGAAGACGATCGCGCGACGGTACGATCGCCTGCTCTGCATCCTCCCGTTCGAGGAGCAGTTCCTCCGCGAGCGCGGAGTGAATGCGACGTACATCGGAAACCCGGTGCTGGACCAGGTGCCCGCGGTGGCGGAACCGGCGGTGTTCCGCCGCTCGCTCGACCTGGCCGCGGACAGGCCGATCCTCGCGGTGCTGCCGGGCAGTCGCCGCGGGGAAATCGCCCGCATCCTCCCGACGCTGGTGGAGGTGTGCCGGCGCGTGCGGGCGCTGCGGCCGGGCGTGCAGTTCGTCATCCCCGTCGCGCCGGGCCTGCCGCGCGAGCTGCTCACCGGGCCGTTCGAGGGCACGGGACTCTCGCCGGTCTTCATCGACGGTCGCGCCCCGGAGGTGGTGGGCGCGAGCGACGTGGCCGTCGTCGCGAGCGGCACCGCGACGCTGGAGGCGGGGCTCATGCGACGGCCGATGGTGGTCGTCTACCGGGTGAACCCGCTGTCGTACGCGGTGGGCAAGGTGCTGGTGAAGATCCCGTTCTTCAGCCTGGTGAACCTGCTCGCCGGCAAGCGCGTGGTGCCGGAGCTCTTGCAGGGCGAGTTCACCGCCGAGCGCGTGGTGCAGCAGCTCGAGCCGCTTTGGGACGGGCCGGCGCGCGAGGCCTGTCTCGCCGGCCTCGACGAGGTGCGGGCGGTGCTCGGCCCAAAGGGCGCCTCGGAGCGCGCGGCCGACGCGGTCATCGCCCACCTCACGCGCGCGTGAGCACCTCGCAGCCGCGCGCGGTGACGAGCCCGGCGTGCTCGAACTGCGCCGACCAGCTCCCCTGGCGGGTGACGAAGGCCCAGCCGTCCTCCAGGGTCCGCACGTCGGGCCGGCCAAGGGTGATCATCGGCTCGATGGTGAAGGCCATGCCCGCGCGGAGCCGCCTCCCCTGCCCTCGCTCGCCCCGGTGCGAGACTTGCGGCGGCTGGTGCATCGCGCGGCCGATGCCGTGCCCACCCCGGCCGGTGACGACGCCGCAGCCCTCGCGGTGCGCGAGCTCGCCGATCGCCGCGCCGACGTCGCCGAGGTGCGCGCCGTCCCGCACCGCCAGTCTCGGCGAACGGTGGATCACCGGCTGCGCGTTTCGCGACGTGCGCTGATCTCGGCGGATCGGGCTGCGCCTCAAGAAGGAGCGGAACCCTTCGCGACCTGCCGCGCTTCGCCGAGGGGCTGGTCGCGGAGGCGCGTCGCGGTCGTCACCCGCCAGGCCACGCCCGCCTCCGGAGCCAGGCGGGCCCTTACGCTGCCTTCATGGCCTCCGCGACGAGCGCCTCGAGCCGGCCGAGCGCCGTCTCCAGCGTCTGCATCGATGGGCCGAACGAGAAGCGCACGTACTGGCGGAACCGCGAGCCGCGCGCAGCCCGGCGCTTCCCCGGGTTCACGTCGAAGAACTCACCGGGCACGGTGATGACCTTCTTCGCGAGCGAGGCCTTGAAGAACCCCATGCCGTCGTTGAGCGGCGGCGGCAGGTGCCCGACGTTGCCCCAGACGTAGAACGTGCCGTCGGGAACGCGGTCGACGCGCACCCCCAGCGTCATCAGGCCCGCGAGCAGCCGGTCACGCTTCTTTCGGAACGTCTGGTTGATCGCGTTCGTCTCCGCGACGACGTGCGCCTCTTCGAGCAGCGGGATCGCCGCGCGCTGCGCCGGCTTGTTCCCGCCGCCGTCGAGGAAGCTGCCCGCCGACGCCACCGCGTCGATCACCTGCCGCGGGCCCACCGTCCACGTCACGCGCCAGCCCGGGTAGCGCCAATTCTTCGTGAGCCCGTCGAAGATCACGATCGGATCCCGGTTCACGTCGTCCACGTACCGCGCGGCGCTCTCCACCGGCAGCCGGCCCGGCGGCGAGCTCCACAGGTAGTGCGAGTAGAACTCGTCCACCAACAGCGCGCAGTCGAGCTCCCGACAGGTCGCGACCCACTTCTCGAGCTCGTCCCCCTGCACCACCTTCCCCGTCGGGTTGCACGGGTTCGACAACAGCAGTGCCGACAGCCCACGCCCGAGGATCTCCTTGCGCAGATCCTCTGGCGAGAACGCGTAGCCGCGCTCACCCTCGAGGAGGATCGGAATCGGCGTGAAGGCCTTGAAGATGTCGAGCAGCTCCTCGTAGGCGGTGTAGTCCGGGAGGAAGTGGCCGAGGTTGACGTGGCCCAGCGCCGCCGCCGCCCGCGTGAGCGCCGCGCGCCCGCCCCCGGACACCGACACGTTCTCCGGGCCGTACTGGCTTTTCTTCCCCTGCCGGAAGAGCCGGTTGTACAGGTTGGCGATCGCCGCCCGCAGCTCCATCACGCCCGGGACCGGCGCGTACTCCTGGTCGTCCACGTCGATCGCGATCTGGTGGATCCGCTTCGGCGCGCCAGGTAGCTCGCCCGTCTCGGGTTGGCCCTGCCCCAGGTTGCACCACTCCGGATCCCTGGGGCTGAAGCCGAGCCGCGTGGCCTCGGTGGTGACGTAGATGACGCCGGTGCGGGGCACGGCGCGGAAGGCGGTGATCGGCGTGTCTTCACTCACAAGTCGCGTTCATCCCCCAACCGCGCCGCGCGTTCCAGCACGGCTTCGAGCTCTGCTTGCGAGAACCTCAGCGCGAGCCGCTCGACCCCGTCCACGTACACGACCGGCACCCGGTGTCGGAATCGCTCGAACCAGTCCGGCTCGTCGAGGATGTTCCGCTCCACCAGCCGGAACCCCCGGGCGTCCTGCAGCGCTTCGAGCAGGTCGACGGCCACCTCGCACAGGTGGCATCCGGGCCGCATGTAGACCTCCACGAGGGTTGTGCTCAAATCGACGTCCATGCGGGGACTCACCGGCGACTTCACGACGATGCCCCTGAAGGACCTCGTCGTCTACCTCGCCAATCGGCAGGCGACCGGGACGCTGACGCTCGAGCACGGCGCCACCATCAAGCAGGCGGTGATCGATCGCGGCATGGTGGTCAACGCGTCGTCCAACGTGCCGCGCGAGTACCTCGGCCAGTTCCTGATCAACCTCGGGCACATCACCGAGGAGCAGTTCCACCAGGCCTACGAGACGCAGCGGGAGACGAAGGTCTTGCTCGGCCGCATCCTCCTGATGATCGGCCTCGTGTCCGAGGAGAACCTGAAGGCCGCGCTGGCGCTCAAGTTCCGGGAGACGCTGCTCGACGCCTTCGAGTGGCGGGACGGCACCTTCGCCTTCGAGGCCGGCACCCGCCCCGACATGCCCGAGGGCGTCACCGTCGAACTCCCCCTGGTCGATCTCCACAAGGAGAGCGACTTCCGCGTCCAGGCCTGGGAGCACTTCCGCCGCGCCTTCCCGCGCCGCACCTGCACGCTGACGCTGAAGCGCGAGAACCTCGAGGAGCCGCCGCGGCCCGGCAGCATCGACGAGAAGCTCCTTCAGTTCATCGAGGCGGGCATGACGCTCGAGGAGATGGGCCTGCGGCTCCACGCCACCGAGTTCTTCCTCTTCAACCGCCTCTACGCGCTGTACCGGCTGGGCGCGCTCATCGTCCACGACCGCGACGACGACTTCGACATCGAGGTCGACCTCGGCCTCGGTGACAGCCCCACGGTGGACCAGCTGCTCGAACACGGCCGTACCTTCTACGCGCAGGGCAACTGGCGCGACGCCTGGGTGCTGGGCCGGCGCGCCAACCAGATCACCCCCAGCCTCAGCGCGGCGATCCTCCTCCGGCAGGTCGAGGTCGCGTGGCTGCCGCAGCTCCGCGCCGACCTGGTGGCGCCCGGGCACCGCCCGACGCTGATCATCGAGCACGACGAGGTCCGGCGGCTGCCGCTGTCCGCGCCCGAGCGGTACCTCATGTCCCGCATCGACGGGAAGCGGACGGTCGAGAACATCGTCCGGGTGGCGCCGCTGAAGGAGCTCGAGGCGCTCGCCTTCATCGAGCGCTTCATCCTCCAGGGCTGGGTGACCCTGACATGAGCGCCACCCGCCGCGTGGACCAGCTGCTGTCCAGCCTGGGCTACTGCAGCCGCAAGGAGGCGCGCGCGCTGTGCGCTCAGGGCCGCGTCACCGTCGACGGCCTGCCGGTGAAGGACGCGTCGGCCCGGGTGGTGGCCGCCAGGGTGGCGCTCGACGGCGAGCCGCTCGACTTTCCCGACGGCCTCTTCGTCATGCTGCACAAGCCGGTGGGCCTCGTCTGCAGCCACGACAGCCGCGAAGGCGCGCGGGTGTACGAGCTGCTCCCCGAGCCGTGGCTGCGGAGAGATCCAAAGGTGAACACCGTCGGCCGGCTGGACAAGGAGACGAGCGGCCTCATCCTCCTCACCGACGTGGGCGCACTCGTGCAGCGGCTCACCAGCCCGAAGCACCACGTCGACAAGGTGTACGAGGCGACACTGGACGCGACGCCCGGCCCCGACGTGGTCGCGGCGTTCGAGCGGGGCATTCTCCTCGACGGCGAGGACGAGCCGACGCTGCCCGCGAAGCTCGAGGTGCTGGGCGATCGCCGCGTGCAGGTGACGCTGAGCGAAGGCCGCTACCACCAGGTGCGGCGCATGTTCGCCGCCTGCGGCCTCCACGTGGAGGCGCTCAAGCGCACGCGCTTCGGAGAGTGGTCGCTGGGCGAGCTCCCCGAGGGCGAGTGGACGGCGCTGCCGCTCCCCTGATCCCCTCTCCCACCGGGGAGAGCGGCGTCACGCCGACGACCACTTCCCCTTCTTCTTCGCCGCCTTCGCGTGCTTCAGCGCCGCGTGGGCGGCCGCGAGGCGCGCGACGGGCACGCGGAACGGCGAACAGCTGACGTAGTCGAGGTTCAGCCGGTGGCAGAGGTCGATCGACTTGGGATCGCCGCCGTGCTCGCCGCAGATGCCCACGTCGAGCTCCGGCCGCGTCTGCCGGCCCAGCCGCACCCCCATCTCCATCAGCGCGCCGACGCCGCGCTCGTCCAGCGTGGCAAACGGGTTCTCCGCGAGGATCCCCTTCTGCAGGTACTCGGTGAGGAAGCCCGTCTCGGCGTCGTCGCGGGAGATGCCGAACGTCGTCTGCGTGAGATCGTTCGTCCCGAAGGAGAAGAACTGCGCGTCCTCGGCGATCTGATCGGCGGTCACCGCCGCGCGCGGGATCTCGATCATCGTGCCGAACTTGAACTTCACCTTCTGCTTCCGCTCGCCCATCACCTGCCTGGCGACCTCCTCGAGCATCGTCTGCTCGAGGTGCAGCTCGTTCGAGTGCGCGATCAGCGGGATCATGATCTTCGGGAAGACCTTCACCCCGTCGGCCTGGCAGTCGCACGCCGCCTCGAAGATCGCGCGCACCTGCATCTTGACCAGCTCGGGCATGTGAATGCCCAGACGCACGCCGCGCAGGCCGAGCATGGGGTTCTGCTCGCGCAGCCTCTCGATGGCCGCCTTCAGCTTCAGCTTTTTCTCGAGCTCGGCCTCCACCTCGTGCGTGTTGCCGTGCATGTACTCGAGGCGGGTCTCGAGCACGGTCACGTCGTGGCAGACCTCCTCGAAGCGCGGGAGGAACTCGTGCAGCGGCGGATCGATGAGGCGGATGGTGACGGGCAGCCCGTCCATCGCCCGGAACAGCCCGTCGAAGTCGCTGCGCTGCATGGGCAGCAACTTCTCCAGCATCTGCTCGCGCTCCTCGATGGTGCTCGCGAGGATCAGCTTCTGCACGTACGGCAGGCGATCGGTCTCGAAGAACATGTGCTCGGTGCGGCACAGGCCGATGCCTTCGGCGCCCAGCTTTCGGGCGCGCTCGGCGTCACGCGGGTAGTCGGCGTTCGCCCACACGCCCAGCTTCCGGAAGCCGTCGGCCCACTTGAGGAGCTCGAGGAGGAACGGGTCCTCGAGGCTCGGCTGCATCATGTCCACCTTGCCGGAGAAGACCTCGCCGGTGGTGCCGTCGAGCGACACCCAGTCGCCCTCCTTCAACGTCGCGTTGACCTTCTTCACCTCGGCCACGCGCGCCTGGTCATCGACGTCCATGGCGAGAATGCCGACCACCGCCGGCTTGCCGAATTGCCGGGCCACCAGCGCCGCGTGGCTGGTGCGGCCGCCGCGCGAGGTGAGGATGCCCCTGGCGGCCAGCATGCCGTGCACGTCGTCCGGCTTCGTCTCGGGCCGGATCATGATCACGTCCCTCTTCTGCCTGGACCACGCCTCCGCGGTGTCCGCGTCGAAGGCCAACTGGCCCACCGCCGCGCCCGGCGAGACGTTGAGGCCGGTGGCGATGAGGCGCCCTTCGCTGCGCGCCTTCTTCAGCGCCGCCACGTCGAACTGCGGGTGAAGGAAGAAGTCGACGTGCTCGGGCTTCACCCGCAGCACCGCCTCCTCGCGGGTGATCAGCTTCTCCTTCGCGAGTTCGACGGCGATGCGCACCGCCGCGCGCGCGGTGCGCTTGGCGTCACGGGTCTGCAGCATCCACAGCTTGCCCTTCTCGACGGTGAACTCGATGTCCTGGACCTCGCGGTAGTGCTTCTCGAGCAGCCGCGCGATGCGCTTGAGCTCGGCGAAGGCCCGGGGCATCTCCTTCTCGAGCTCGTTGATCTCGTTCGTCTCGCGCGTGCCGTTCACCACGTCCTCACCCTGGGCGTTGATGAGGTAGTCGCCTTCGAGGCGGTTCTCGCCGGTGGACACGTTGCGCGTCGTCGCCACGCCCGTGGCCGAGTCCTTGCCCATGTTGCCGAACACCATCGCGACGATGTTCACGGCCGTGCCCAGCTCGTCCGAGATGCCGGCGGCCTTGCGGTAGTCCTGCGCGCGCTTGCCTTTCCAGCTCTTGAAGACGGCCTCGGTGGCCAGCTTCAGCTGCTCATACGGGTCGACCGGGAACTCGCGACCCGACTCCTTCTTCACGATGTCGCGGAAGGCGCGGGTGATCTCCTTCAGGTCCTCGGCCATTAGCTCCGCGTCGTTCTTCACGCCGCGCCTGTGCCGATACTCGCGCAGCACGCGCTCGAACGGCTCGTCCGCGACGTCCATCACCACGCGGCCGTACATCTGCACCAGGCGCCGGAACGCATCCCAGGCGAAGCGCTCGTCACCGGTCAGCTTCGCGAGGCCCGCGGCGGTCTCGTCGTTGAGCCCGATGTTGAGGACCGTGTCCATCATCCCGGGCATGGAGAACTTCGCGCCCGAGCGACAGGACACCAGGAGCGGGTTGGCCGGGTCGCCGAACTTCTTGCCCGTGGCGGCCTCGAGCGCGGCCATCGCCGCCAGCTCCTCGTCCCACATGCCCTTCGGGAAGCCGTTCGTCTTGAGGAAGGCGCGGCACGCGTCGGTGGTGACGGTGAAACCGGGCGGCACCGGAATGCCGAGGCGCCTCATCTCGGCGAGGTTGGCGCCCTTGCCGCCGAGCAGCGCCTTCACGCCGTCCCAGGTCTTCGCCTTCTTCTGCGCGGCCGTCAGCTCGTCGAACGAAAACACGTACACGTTGGCGGCCTTCTTGCCCTTTTTCCCCTTTCGCGGGGCCGGGCCACGGCCGGCGCGGGCCGACTTCGACTTCACCTTCGACGCCAGGGTGGATGAGCTCATGCTGGCGTCCCGCCCGTGCAAAAGCGTGGCCCGCCCCGTCTCCGATGACGCGCAAGCCCGCGCCTGCAAACGTTGCGCTGCGAGGGCCTCACGCGAAAGGAACGCGCCAACGGCGTGGCGCTTGGGTAGGGTGCCACGCGCGTGGGAGACCTGAAGGAGATTTGCGCCATCTGGCGCGGCGAGACGACCCGGGCGCTCAGGACCGGGCGCGTCGTGGTGCTGCTGGTGCTGTTCTTGTTGTTCGTCGGGCTGGCGCTGATGGGCGTGGGCCTTCTGTCGAGCCAGGTGATGTCGGGCGCGATGAAGGTGGCGCCCGGCGCGGATCCCGAGGCGGTGAAGCAGGGCCTCCTGTCCGCGAAGAAGCAGTTCCTGGCGACCTTCTTCACCGACGACGAGCGCCTGCTGGACTCGCTGGCGACGCTGCCGCTGGTGCTGCTGGTCGTCTTCAAGCTGACCCTGCGCTTCGTGCCGCTCTTCATCGCGCTGATGGGCTTCGACCAGGTGGCGGGCGAGGTGGGGCCGAAGTCGATCCGCTACCTCATCGTGCGCGTGAAGCGGACCTCGATCATCCTCGGCAAGTTCCTCTCGCAGGCCACGATCTTTACCCTGCTGCTCACCGTCTGCACGCTGGCGATGGTGCTGGTGTCGAAGCTGCTGTCACCGGACTTCACCGCCGCGGACATGACGGTGTGGACGCTGAAGCTGATCGGCAGCTCGATCGTCCTCGCGCTCGCCTACCTGTCGCTGACGGCGCTGTGCAGCGCGCTGGTGCGGCAGGGCGCGGTGGCGCTGGTGCTGAACGTCATCGGGTTGTTCGTGATCTGGTTCCTCGCGCTGGTGGGGGAGTACTTCCGCTTCCCGGGCGACGTGGCGAGCGGCACCATCGACATGATGCGCTCGGAGTCGTACCTCGCGTACCTGCGCTACGCGTCGGTGTGGCACTTCGGGCAGGATCTCCTCCACCCCGACTGGAAGCGCTTCCTCGCCGCGGCGGTGATGCACCTGGGCTTCGCGGCCGTCTTCGTGGGCCTCGCCCAGATGGCGCTCGAGCGGAGGGACCTGTGAGCGCCGCCATCGAGCTCAGGGACGTCTCGAAGCACTTCGGCGAGAAGCGCGCGGTGGACCACGTCACCTTCGACGTGGAGGAAGGCCAGTGCTACGGGCTCATCGGGCCCAACGGCGCCGGGAAGACGACGACCTTCTCGATGATGTGCGGCTTCCTCTTCCCCACCACCGGCAGCATCCGGGTGATGGGCGTCGATCCGTCCGAGCCTGGCGCGCTCAAGGGGAAGCTGGGCGTGCTGCCGCAGGACGCGATCCTCCCGCCGACCTGGCCGGTCGGCGCGCTGCTCACCTACCTGGCCGAGCTGTCCGGCGTGCCGTCGCCCGAGCCCGAGGCCCGCGCGGTGCTCGAGCGCGTGCAGCTGCCCGAGACGTGGAACGTGCCCGCCGGCGCGCTGTCGCACGGCATGGCCAAGCGCGTGGCGATGGCGCAGGCGCTGCTCGGCAGCCCGCCGGTCGTCTTCCTCGACGAGCCGACCGCCGGCCTCGACCCGAAGATCGCCGCGTCGGTCCGCAACCTGGTCCGCGAGCTGAAGGGCCGGCACACCGTGGTGGTGTCGAGCCACAACCTCCAGGAGCTCGAGGAGCTCTGCGACGCGACGGCGATTCTCGACAAGGGCAAGCTGGTCAGCGCCGCGACGATGGCCGAGATGACCGGCGCGACCGCCGAGTTCCGCGTGCAGATCGCGAAGGGCGCGGTGCCCCTCGACGAGGTGAAGGCGCTGTCGGGCTGCCGCGACGCGAAGCTGGAAGCGAACAACGTGCTGTGCGTGTGGTTCGACGGCCAGGGCGTGCAGCCGGAGGAGATCATCACCCGCGTGGTGGCGCTGCTCGCGGCGCGGAACGTGCTGATCCTCGGCGTGTGGCGCGGCAAGCGGCTCGAAGAGAAGGTGCTGCAGCTGACCTGACGACGCCGGCCCGCTACCCCTCGACGTAGAACATCGGCTCGCGCGAGTGCACGAAGCGCTCGACCGCCGCCTGCGCCTGCTCGTCGAGCCGCGTGAACTGCACGCCGATCCCCGGGAAGGCGTCGGGGTGCTTGTCGCTCACCTCGCGCACCCAGCGCACCACCCCCTGCGCCTGGATCCGCTCGCCCGAGGGCAGCGAGAAGTGGAGCTCGATCTCCGTGCCGATCGGCAGCAGGTTCACCGTCGCCACGAAGAGCCCGCCGTCGGAGATGTTCGCCGAGAAGCCGTTGAAGAAGTTGTTGTCGCTGCCGAAGTCCACCGCCGCCTGCATCCGCACGCGGTGCTGGATCCGCTGGCTCTCGCGGCCGTCGAAGGCCTTCTTCGCGGGCGCGGGCGCCTGCGGCGCGAGGCCGGGCGGATGCTGCGTCACCGTCGGCGAGGCCCGGCTGGGCACCGGCGGCGGCGGCGGCGCGGGGGCCACGGGCATCGGGCGCGACTGGGCCCGGGCGAGGAGCGCCTGCGCGGCCTTCTCGTCGGCCATCACCTGCTGCGCCAGCATCGTCAGCTGGCGCTTCAGCGCGGTGAGCTGCTGCTTCACCTGCGCGTGCGCCTCCCGCCGCGCGTGGATCGCTGCCTCGCGCGCCGCCTGCGCCTTCGCGAAGGCCTCGGCCCCTGGCACCGGCGGGACGTGCGCCGCCTCGAGCCGCGCCGAAAGGCCTGCGTCGGACACGCCGGTGCTGGCCGCCTGGCCCACGAGCTGCCGCGCCGCCGCGAGGCGGGCGTCGATCTCCGCGCCTACCGTCGCCAGCTTCGTCAGCTCCGTCTGCAACGCCGACGCCTCGTGCTGCAGCTCCGCTTCCGCTCGACTCAACTCGACGTCCACGTTCGACTCCCGGGTGAGGTCCGCGACGGCCGAGCGTACCCCCGCGCACGCCCGCCGCGCCGCCTTCTTCGCCGCCGCCGCAGGGCGACTTCGCGCTACGCGCCCCGAACGACCACGGCCTGAAGCGCCACCCCGAACCGCGCCGCGGCCACGCGGTGACCGGTGCCCGCGGCGAAAGCGTCGAGGTCGGCGCGCGCCGCCGGATCGTCCGCCCACAGCTCGACGCGGGCGTGCGCCTGGAGCGCCTTCGCCAGCTCGATGATGGGCGCCGGGCAGGCCTTCCCCCGCGCGTCGACGAGGTGCGCTGAAACCTCCAGCCGGGTGGGTGCATTCCGCATTGCGTCTGCCGGCTCGTCTGCTATCAACCCGCCGGCCGTTTTCCAAAGGAGTAAAAATACTCATGAAACCTTCCGTCATCATCGCCCTGTTGGTGGGCGGCGTCGTCGGCTTCGCGGTCGGCAGCATGTTCAAGAACCAGGGCCCGGGCGCGCCGTCCGTGGCCGGGGCGGGTGCGCCATCTGCGGCCGCCAAGGCGCCGGGCGCGGCTCCGTCAGGCGACAACACCGTCTTCAAGGTGCCGCTGGACGAGTCGCCGGTGAAGGGCCCGGCGAACGCGCTGGTCACCATCGTTGAGTTCTCGGACTACCAGTGCCCGTTCTGCTCGCGCGCGCACAACACCATCACCCAGCTCGAGAAGGACTACGAAGGGAAGATCCGCGTGGTGATGAAGCAGCACCCGCTGGACTTCCACCCGCGCGCCAAGCCGTCGGCGCTCGCGGCGCTCGCCGCCGGTGAGCAGGGCAAGTACTGGGAGATGCACAACCTCCTCTTCGCCAACCAGCAGAATGGCCTCGAGGATTCGAACCTCGAGAACTACGCGCGGCAGCTCGGCCTCAACGTCGAAAAGTGGAAGGCCGACATGCAGCTGCCGAAGTTCCAGGCGCAGATCGCCAAGGAGACCGCGCTGGCGATGCAGGTGGGCGCCACGGGCACCCCGGCCTTCTTCATCAACGGTCGCAAGCTCTCGGGCGCCCAGCCGATCGAGAACTTCAAGCGCCTCATCGACGAGGAGCTCGGCAAGGCGCAGGCGATGGTCGCGTCGGGCACCCCGGCGGACCAGGTCTACGCGAAGGTGATGGCCGCGGCCGTCACCGCCCCGCCCCCGGCCCCCACGCCGGCCGCCCCCGCCGCGCCGCCGCCGCCCGCGATCCGCAAGGTCGACATCCCCTCGGACGCTCCGGCCAAGGGCGCCAAGTTCGCGAAGGTGACGATCGTCGAGTGGTCGGACTTCCAGTGCCCGTTCTGCAGCCGCGTGGTGCCCACCCTGAAGCAGATCCAGGACACCTATGGCGACAGCGTGAAGATCGTCTTCCGTCACCAGCCGCTGCCCTTCCACAACAACGCGAAGCTGGCCGCCGAGGCGTCGATGGCCGCCAACGAGCAGGGCAAGTTCTGGCCGTACCACGACAAGCTCTTCGCCAACCAGCAGGGCCTCGACCGCGCTGGTCTCGAGCGCGCCGCCGAGGAGGTCGGCCTCGACATGGGCAAGTTCAAGGCCGCGCTCGACTCGGGCAAGTTCACCAAGCGCGTCGAGGAGGACTCGGCCGCGGGCATGGCGGTGGGCGCGAACGGCACCCCGACCTTCTTCATCAACGGCCGCGAGTTCGTCGGCGCCCAGCCCTTCGAGGCATTCAAGAGCGTGATCGACGCTGAGATCAAGAAGGCCGACGAGCTGCTCGCCAAGGGCATCAAGCTCGAGAACCTGTACGCCGAGTTCCAGAAGGAGGCCGGCAAGGCCCCGCCGCCGGCCGCGCCCGGCGCCCCGGAGCCCGAGAAGATCGTCACCGACATCAACATCACCGGCGCGCCCACGAAGGGCCCGAAGAACGCGCCCGTCACCATCATCGCGTTCTCGGACTTCCAGTGCCCGTTCTGCAGCCGCGCGGTGCCCACGCTGAAGCAGATCGAGGAGACCTACGGCAACAAGGTGCGCGTGGCCTTCAAGCACCAGCCGCTGCCGTTCCACCAGAACGCAAAGCTGGCCGCGATGGCGTCCATGGCCGCCAACGAGCAGGGCAAGTTCTGGGAGATGCACGACAAGATGTTCGCGAACCAGCAGGCGCTCGATCGCGCCAGCCTCGAGCGCTACGCGTCCGAGCTGGGCCTCGACATGGGTAAGTTCAAGGCGGCGCTCGACTCGAACAAGTTCGACGCCTACGTCACCGCGGACTCGAACGAGGGCATGCGGGTCGGCGCGAACGGCACCCCCACCTTCTTCATCAACGGCCGCCAGGTCGTCGGTGCGCAGCCCTTCGAGGCGTTCAAGAACGTCATCGACCAGGAGCTGGCGAAGAAGAAGTAACCGCCGGCACCGGCTGAGATGAGACCGGCCCTCGCTCCTCGAGAAGGAGCGGGGGCTGCGTCTTTTCGGGGTGTCACGGCGTCACTGGAACGAGATCGACACCTTCACCAGCGCGTTCGGCTCGACCTTCACCTGCGCCGTCTTCTGGCCGAGGTCCGGGTTGGTGAAGGTGCAGCGGTACTCGCCCACCGGCAGCTGCTTGTCGGGGAACGGCGTGTCGCCGAACTTGTACGGCCCGCACTCGACGGTGGCGTAGGTGGTCGTGGGTCTCACCACGAAGCGCACCGTGCCGGTCGCCTTTGTCACCTCCGGAGGATCCTTCGGGCGCACCACGGGCGGCCGCACCACCTTCACCACCTTCTCGGTGGGCAGCGTCAAGCGGTGCGTCTCCTCGGGGCCGTCGCCCACCGTGAAGCTCTCGGTCTGCGACACATGGCCGGCCAGCTCCAGCTGCAGCGTGAGGCGCGCGCCGGCCTCCGCCTCGCCGCGCCACGGCGTGGTGCCCACGACCTCTTCGCCCAGGCGCACCGTGGCGCCGGCGGGCTCGCTGTCCACCACGAGCGCAACCTTCCGAGCCGCGACCCCGACGACGCCGGCGTCCCCCACCTCTGGCGCCCTGGCCTCGGCGAGCGTCACCGGCGGCACCACGGCCTCGCCGTGCGCGGGCACCTCGACGGTGACGTGGGCGCTCTCGCGGCCGGGCGCGCGCAGCTCCAGCTGGTGGGTGCCAGGCGCGAGCGTCGTCAGCGCGCACGGCGTCGTGCAGAGCGCCTGGCCGCCTTCGAACACCTCCGCGCCCGGAGGCGTCGACGCGAGCTGCACCGTCGGCGGGTTGCCGCCGCCGAAGGCCCACCAGACGATGCCGGCGACCGCCGCGAGGAACACCGCCGCGACCGCGACCAGCGCCGCCCTGCGCCCGCCGCGGGAATCGTTCTGCGTGGGCAGGCTCTGGTCCGTCGGCATCGGCGGCTCGGCCCCGAGCGCGGGCGGCACCGACGGCATGCTGCGCGGCTTGCTGATCGGCCCCGAGCGGCTCGGGGGGCGCTCGGCGGTCGTGGGCTCGGCTTCGCGGCGCGAGCGGGTCGCGGCGGCGCTCTTCCCGGTGCGGGTGGCGCGCCCGTCGCCGCTGGCCTGCGACGGCGTGGCCTTCTCGGGCTCGTCGGCGAGCGACGCGTCCGCCGACTCGATGAGCAGGCGCCCCTCCTCCTGCTCGCGGGCGAGGCGATCGGCGTAGATGCGCTTCAGGAACTCGGCGAGGTGCGCCGACGACGACGGCAGCCCTTCGGACAACAGCCACGCTTCGAGGTCGGCGCCGAGCTGCCGCGCCTCCGCGTAGCGCTGCGTGCGATCCTTCGCGAGCGCCTTCATGACGATCGCGTCGAGCGCCCGGGGGACACGGTGATCGATCTCCGACGGCGGCGCCACCTTGCACTCGGTGACGGCGTTCAGCGTCTGGATGTCGGTGGTGCGCTTGAAGAGGCGCGCGCCCGTGAGCAACTCGTACAGCACCACGCCGAGCGCGAAGACGTCGGTGCGGCTGTCGATCGTCTGCCCGCCGGCCTGCTCGGGCGACATGTACGAGTACTTGCCCTTGAGCACGCCCGAGCGCGTCACCGTCGCCTGATCGGCCGCCTTCGCGATGCCGAAGTCGACGATCTTCACGCCGCCCTCGAACGACACGAGGATGTTCTGGGGCGAGATGTCGCGGTGGACGATGTTGAGCGGCCGGCCCGACGGGTCCGTCTTCTTGTGCGCGTAGTCGAGGCCCGCGCACGCCTCGATGATGATCCGGCAGATGAGCGCGGTGGGGATCGGCTGGCCCATCTTCTCGGCCTGCTTCCACACGCGCCGCACGTCCTCGCCGTGGATGTACTCCATGGCGATGAAGAAGCTGTCGTCCTGCGCGCCGAGATCGAAGATCTGTACGATGTTCGGGTGGTTGAGCCGCGCGGCGATGCGCGCCTCGTCCAGGAACATGGTGATGAAGTCGTCGTTCTCGGCCAGGTGCGGGAGGATCCGCTTCACCACCAGCAGCTTCTCGAAGCCCTCGGGGCCGAGCTGCCGCGCGAGGTAGATCTGCGCCATGCCTCCGGTGGCGAGCTTCTTCAGCAGCTGGTACCGGCCGTAGGTCTCGAGCGACAGGGCGCCACGCGGACGGATCCGTTCAGCCGGTCCGCCGCCTCCATGCATGGGGAAAGCGCCTTCATGCTACGCGCGGCGAAGCACCCCGGCAAACTTCGGCCGGAGGGCCGCGTCACCCGACGACGCCGCGGGCCTCCTCAGCGCCGGCGGCGCTGGGCGCGGCGCTCGCGTGTCTCGCGCATCAGGATTTCGAGCGCGTCCAGCTTCCGCTGCAGCACGGGCATCAGGAGCGGCTGCCGGTCGACGCGATCGAACAGCGCGAGGATCTCGTCCACCGCGCCCTCAATCACCTCGGCGCGCTCGGGCGAGATGCGGCGCAGCAACAGGTCCGCGCCCGCCTCGATCAGCACGCGCGCCACGGCGTCGCGGCTGGCCAGCGGCTCGTGCTGCTTCTGGCCGAGGCCCTGGATCACCCGCAGGCGCGGCTTCGTTTCCAGCGGGAGGTCCAACTGTCGGTCGTCGCGCTTTTTCATGGACGCGGCAAAGGATACGGACGGCGGGGCCGCCGTGAAGTTCCTGGCCGCGCGGGTGCTGCGGACCTGTAGCGGCGCGCGGCCGCAGGCCCGATTCTCCGTCGAGCGCGCCCGCCGGAGGAACTCGCCAGCCCAAGGGCGTTTGGCGCTACACTCCAGGCCCTGATGTTCCGTTCTCATTGGCTTGCCGCGGCCACCGCCCTCCTCGTCCTCGCCGTGACCGCATGCAAGGGCGACTACGGCGGCGTGCGACTCAACGTCACGCTGATCGGCGACGAGGAGACGAAGTGCCTGAAAGGCTGGATCACCACCGCGCAGAGCCAGACGATCAGCTCGAACAACGTCCCCCGCAACGGCGACCGCTACGTGTTCGGTATCTTCGGCTCCGAAGAAATCCAGGGCGAGATCACCGTCGGCGTCAACCTCTTCCGTTCCCCGGATTGCACCGGCGGGCAGTACGCCTCCCAGACGGCCGATGAGCCGGTGACGGTCAAACGCAACGCGGTCACCAGGATCAACCTCACCTTCGACTTCAGTCAGCGCCCCGACGGCGGCCTGGACGACGCTGGCGTCGACGGCGGTTGCGACCCGGCGATGTGCACCTCCCCGCCGGTGTGCCAAGGCCTTCCTGGCACCTGCGGCGCGACGGGCTGCCAGTACGTGCAACTCCCCGAAGGGACGGACTGCGGTGACGGCGGAGTCTGCAACGCCGTGGGCCAGTGCGGAGAGAACGTCTGTCCCTTCCGCCCCAACGGAAGCTCGTGCAACGACGGGCTGCCGTGCACGACGGGCGAGGTGTGCTCGAACTTCCAGTGCGTCCCGGGGATGTGCCAGCCCCCGCCGGTGACTGGCTGCTATGCACGAAGCAACCCGCCCGTCTGCGGCGACGACGGCGGCTGCGTGTGGACGCCGTCGAACCCCAACGGGCCGTGCTCGACGGACGGCGGCGCGACGAACGGGCGCTGTGAGACGACGGGCCTGTGCTCGCCGTGGTTCAACGCGCCACCGAGCAACCTGCCCGACGACGTGCGGCTGTTGCCGGCGCCCACCACCCCCTGGACCGCGACGCCTGGCAGCGACGGCGGCCCCTGCGTCATCGACACCTCGGGCGCGACGCCCGGCCCGCGCGACGTGGCGGCCAACTGCGGCTTCACCGGACAGGCGCTGGTGTTGGCACAGGACGCCGGCAGCGAGCTCGCCGTCTTCCGCGCGACGGACCTGCTGGTGCCCACCGGCGTCGAGGTGCAGTTCGTCGGCGACCGGCCCGCGGTGCTGGCGATCTTCGGCGACGCGACGGTGCACGGCACGCTGAGCGCGGCGAGTGCGACCGGTGGTGAGGTGGGCGCCGGCGCGCAGTCCGCGTCGTGCCCGGACGCTGGCGTGGTGCAGCCGCGGCAGGGCGGCACCGGCGGCAGCTACCGGACGCAGGGCGGCACGCCCGGCACCGGCGGCGTCCTCCAGGCGCTCAACGGAACGGACACGGCCATTCCCCTGCGCGGCGGTTGCGCCGGCCGGGAGGGCGGCCCTGACGGCGGGCTCGTCGGCATCGGCGGCGCCGGCGGGCCGCCCGGCGGCGCGCTGCAGCTGACGGTGATGGGCCAGCTGACGATCGGCGACGGCGGCGTGGTGTCGGCGTCCGGCGCCGGCGGCCGGGGCGGCGCGGGCCGGGACACGGGCGGCGGCGGCGGCGGCAGCGGCGGCACCATCCTCCTCGAGGCGCGGAGCATTCTGCTGATGAACTGCGCCCTGACGGTGAACGGCGGCGCCGGTGGGCAGGGCGGCCGCGACACGGTGAAGGGCGAAGACGGCGCCGACGGCAGCCGGGACACGAACACGCCGGCTCGCGGCGGCAACCTCGGCACGAGCGCAGGTGGCCGGGGCGGCGACGGCGCGGTCAACTCCGCGGCCGGCGGCAGCGGGCAGAACGGCAGCGGCGGTGAAGGCGGCGGCGGGGCCGGCGCGGGCGTCGGTCTCATCCGGGTGAACGGCGCGTGCACGCGCGTCAACGCCATCGTCTCGGGTGAGCTCAAGGGCACGCCCTGCAACTGACATGGCCCCCCTGCGCGTCCTCATCGTCGACGACTCCGCGCTGAGCCGCCAGGCGCTGCGGCAGGTGCTGGAACTCGACCGGGGCCTCACCGTCGCCGGCGAGGCGAAGACCGGCGAGGAGGCGATCGCCCTCGTCCGGGCGATGCGTCCGGATCTCGTCACGATGGATCTCAACATGCCCGGCATGGGCGGCCTCAAGGCGATCGAGGCGATCATCCGCGAGCGGCGGTTGCCGATCGTGGTGATCAGCGAGCGCTCGTCCACCGCCGGCGTCGACCTCAACTACGAAGCGCTCTCGCGCGGCGCGCTGGAGCTGGTGCCGAAGTCTGCGGTGTTCGGCGCGGAGGCCGACGACGCGAAGCGCTTCGCCGAGCGGATCCGCGCGCTGGCGGAGTCGCACGCGCGGCGCGACTCGAAGCCGCCAGTGGCGCCCCGCCCCGCCGAGGTCGCGCCGCCACACGAGCCGCCGGCGATTCTGGGCCTCGGCGCGTCGACGGGCGGGCCGCGGGCGCTCGCGAAGGTGTTGAGCGAGCTGCCGAAGGACTACCCGCTGCCGATCGCCGTGGTGCAGCACATGGCGGAGGACTTCTTCGACAGCTTCGTACGTTTCCTCGGCGACGCGTCGGGACGTCGCGTCGTGCAGGCGGAGTCCGGCGTGCTGATGCAGCCCGGCATGGTGTACGTCGCGCCGCCGCGGCAGGAGCTGTTCGTCCGCGACAACCTCCTCATCCGCCTGACGCCGGCGCCGGCGACCGCGCGCATCACGCCGTCGGTGGACAGCCTGTTCTTCTCGCTGGCCTCGTCCTTCAAGGGGCGCGGGCTGGGCGTGCTGATGACGGGCATGGGCGACGACGGCGCGGAAGGGCTGTTGCGCATGCGACGCCTGGGCGCGCGCACGGTGGTGCAGGACCGCGCGAGCTGCGCGGTGTTCGGCATGCCGAAGGCGGCGATCGAGCTGGGCGCGGCCGAGGTGGTGCTGTCGCTGGACGAGATCCCCGCCTACCTCGTGGACGCGGTGCGGAGCGGCGGCCGGCCAGTGGCGCGCGCTGCGGCGGCCCCTCCACTGCCTCCGGAGCGGCGGCGCGTGCTGGTGGTGGACGACGATCGCGCGGCGCTCGACGCGGCGAAGAAGGCGCTCGAGGGCGCGGGCTTCGAGGTGCACACCGCGGACAACCCGATGATGGTGGCGGGGATCGTCCGGCGGACGCCGATGGATCTCGTGCTGCTCGAGCCGGACCTCCGCACGATGAAGGGCGCGGTGGTGGTGCAGTCGCTGCGCGGTATGTCGTCGGTGCCCGTCTTCGTGCACGCGAACCTGGGCATCGACGAACTGCGCGCGCGCGCGACGGCGATCGGCGCGGCGGGCTACGTGCGAAAGGGCGACGCCGCGGCGCTGGTGCGCGAGGTGTCGGCGTTCCTCGGGGCCGCGACGCGACCGCTCCGGAACTGACCTGCTCGCCTTGCGCCCGGGTGTAACGTGCCGTCTCACGCGAGCACGCCGCCGCGGAACGGAATCGCCGTCGCGCCGTTGGCGCTCAGCGCCTGCGCGCCCGCCCGCCGTCGCGCGCCTCGAGGCCGGCTCGGTGGCGAGGGCGGTCGTCCGCTGCCCCCCTGCCGGTGACGCTCGACCTCGGCCAGGTGCCGGTGGGCTGCGTCAGTTCCGCGCGGCTCGGCGGCATCGGCGCCGAGGTGGTTTCCGGCCGCCGGCACCGGCTTGCCGGTCCACCGTGAGGGCGCCGAGGTCACGTACGAGCCGAGCTGTCCCTGCCCCCGGGCGTCAAATCACCGAGCCCCCAAACCCAACACCGAACGTGAGGAAGGCGCCGCTCGCGTCGAACGTCAGCCCGAGCTGGAGGTGAAGGCCGAAGCCCCCGGCGGCGAGCACGACGCCGTGGACGAAGAGCGAGCCGGCGAGGCCGGCGATGGAACCCACAATGGTGTTGGCGAAGAAGAGCGCCGGGCCGAGCGCGAGCGTCGCGTGCCCGCCGTCTCCCAGGCGAAGCGCCGGCGCGAAGGTGAAGGCGCCGAAGAAGCCGCCGCCGAAGCCGAGCATCAGGTTGAGGACGCCGCCCAGCGCCGCGTCGTCGGTGAGCCGCCCCGCGACCGACAAGTGGACCCCGGCGCCCGGCACGAAGGCCGCGCGGCCCGCGGCGAGGACGCCCATCGAGCCGAGGAGCCCGAAGTCGGCGACCACACCGGACCGAGGAGGCGCATCGGGCTGCTCCACGCGCGGCGCGAAGCTGGACGACGGGACGGCCGAGCCGCTCGCCGCGTCCATCGGCCGCCGCGTCCCGCTGTAGCTCGTCCCGTCCGTGCGGCAGTCCTCGCGGACGACGCCATCCTCTCCAGGCGACTGAATGCAGGTGAGGCCGTTCTTCCGGACCACCTTCGGGTAGTCGGCGGGATTGGGGGCGGGCGGTGGCGGCGGAGGTGGCGACGCGGCCTCGAACGCTGCGTCTGGAGCGCCGGGATGCGCCGCCGGCTCGGGCGCCGTCGCCGGCGGATTCACGCATTGCCCCGCCTCGCAGATGCGGTCGCCCTTGCAGTCCGTGTCCTTGGTGCAACCGACGGGCGCCGCGCCCCAGAGCGCCAACGCCACCATGCATGCCGTCATTCGCGCCTCCCCGGTCCCCCTGACCTCGGAGTGCAGCCAACCACGGCGACGTGACGGCTGAGGTCACGCCCGGCTCAGGGCCAGCAGCGCGCTCGCCGCCTCGGCCTCGGTGACGCGCTGGCGTTCCAGCAGCGCCCGGAAGGCGCGCTCGACGCGCTGGATGCGCGCGTACGCGGTGGACGTGCCCAGTCCGAGGCGGCGCGCGGCCTCCGCCACGCCCAGGCCCTTGAGGCGCCAGAGCCGCTGCTCCTCGGGGCGCACCGCCGCCGCCAGCTTCGCGGCCACCAATGCGCCCGCGGTGCGCGTCGCGAGCTCGTCCAGCGCGGAAGGGCCGTGGGCCTCCAGTTCTTCCGACACCTCCAGCGCCTGCGCGGCCAGCCCATACTCCGCCATCAGCGCCGGGGTGAGCGCGGTGACGTTGGCCTCGACGCCGCGCGCGACCAATTCGGCGCAGGCCTCGGCGACCAGCGTACGGGCGAAGCGCCCGGCACGCTCGAGGTTGACCGGCAGGCCCTTCGCCGCCGGCAGCCCGTCGGCCAGCGCGGCCTTCACCACGTCGCGCAGCGCGCGCTGCGTGTCCCACGCGGGGTTCTCCTCCACCGCGAGGTTGCGCAGCATGGCGCGGACGTAGGCGTAGAACTTCCCCGGCGGCATCGCGCGCCACTCGGCGGCGAGCGCCAGCCCGCCCTTCTGCGCGCGCAGGCGCACCACCTTGAGGAGCAGCTCCTGGACGAGATCGTCCACCTCCTCGCGCGCCGGCTCGCGGCCGCCCTTCGCGCGCCACATCGCCTTCGCGGCCAGCCGGCGCAATCCGCGCGCCAGCCCGCCGGAGTCGGTCACCCGACCCTGCACCAGCCCGACGAGACAGGACTGCACCTGCTCCGCGCACGAAGCCACGAGACACCTCCACGGGTTGGGGTTTGCGCCACGCTGCTGATTCTGTGAACGCGGAGCGCCGTCGCCTTGTGACAGCGGCCGCCCGCGAGGCGTCCAACGGCCAGGTGGGCGACCTCACGCGCGCGGCGTGCGGAAACCTGACATGCCGCGACGGCGGACAGGCGCAAGGCCCATCCGCCGCGGAGCGTCATCGCACGCCGCGTGTCAGCAGCGGGCGACGGGTGAAGGGATGCCGAAGGGCGTAGTGGCGTCACGGAGGGCGCCGGCGCGCGCGGCGAGCTCGGCGGCGCGGGACGAGTCCCCGTCGGCGCGGGCGGCCTCGGCGAGGAGGGCCCAGGCGTCGGCGCGGGCGGGCTCCAGCAGCGTCACGGCCTCGAGCAGGACGCGGGCGTCGGCGGCGCGGCCGCGGGCGAGGTGGTGGCGCGCGAGGGCGACATGGCAGCGTGCGTCCGTCTCGCCGGCGCGGGAGAGCGCGTCGTAGAGGCGCGGCGGCGAGTCGTCGGCGGCGTCGTGGCTGGCCCGGTCGAGGCGATCGCGCAGGGCGTTGACGATCTTCATGAAGAGGCTGCCCATCGACGGGTGGACGGGGTCGAGGACGATGGCGCGGGAGATGGCAGCGAAGGCCTCCTCGAGCGCCTCGAGGCCGAGGAGCGCCTGGGCGAGGCGGGCGTCGAGGTGTGCGGAGCGGATGCCGAGGGCGGTGGCGCGCTCGCGCAGCGCGAGGAGACGGTCGCGCACCTGCGGGAGATCGTCCTCGCCGATGCCTTCGATCTCGCGCAGCTCGCGGGTGAGCTCCTGTACCTGCTCACGGGTGGGCATCATGGCTCAGTGCTCCTCCTTCGTGGGGATGCCGTAGGGCACCTCGGCGAGGCCGCGGGCCTGCGCCTCGGCGCGGAAGGTGGCGGCGGCGGTGACGTCACCGCGGCTGTCGGCGAAGCGCGCGCGGGCCTCCCACACGTCACGGGACGCGGGCGCGAGGCGGCAGAGCGCGGCGTAGAGGCGCTCGGCGTCGTCGGGGCGGCCGGTCTCCGCGAGGTGGCGGGCCATGACGAGGTGCGACGGCACGTCCAGCGCGCCCGACTGCTGAAGCAGCGCGTAGAGGCGCGGCACCGACGCGTCGGTGGCCGGCAGGCGGCCGAGGTGCTCGCGCACGCGCTGGACGATGACGTCGAAGGAGCGCTGCGTGGCCGACGCCAGCGGGTCCAACGCGAGCGCGGTGAGGATGGAGTTGAGCGCCATGTCGTATTCCTCCAGGCAGTCGTGGGTGACCGCGAGGCCCCAGTGGGCCGACGCGGAGTCGAGGCCATGTCCGGCCAGCTGGCCGAGCAGCTCGCGGAAGAGGCGCTTCGCCTCGGGGTAGTCGTCGCCGTTCAGCGCCGCACTGGCGCGTTCGGCGAGACTCAGCAGCTTGCGCATCCTGACGTCGGGGAAGGTCCGCACGGTGTCCTCGGGAAGGGTCTTCCGGAAAGACGGCGGAGACGGCGATTCCTTCCGGGACACGCGTCACTCGGACCTCACACGTCACGTCTCCGCCGCACCGTCGGCCCATGGAACTGCTGCAGGAGATGGTGGGGGGTGGTGCTGCTGGTCGGCGGAATCGTCGTGCTCCTCATCAGCCGGGAGAGCGTCTGCTGGTACTGGAAGGTGAACGCGGCGCTCGACGCCCTCACCCGCGTCGAGGCGGTGCTTCGGAACATCGACCAGAACCTCGTGACGCTCGCTGGCGACCGTCGGAACGATCAGCCGCCGCGCTGACTACCCGGGCTCGGCCGGCAGCCGGGCCGCCTCGTCACCCTGGCGGCGCGCCGCGGCCTCGTCCTCGGCGATCGGCCGATCGAGCGCGCGCTCGCGCCACCGGTGCGCCCGCGCCGCCGCCCTGCCCTGCCTCCAGACCTCTCCTCGGGAGGCAGCTGGCCTGGCCGCGTCGCGGCGAACCGCGTCGTCTCCAGCGGGTACCGGCCGAGCAGCGCGCCGCGGTGGATCGCCGCGCCCAACGAGCCACGCAGTTGCTTCACCTGGAGGAACCTCACCAGGTCCGCCGGCGTGACCGTCAGCCGCCTCGCGCGCTTCAGCATCGCCGGCACCGCTCGCAGCGTGTCGTCGTCCTCGTCGTCCATGCCGTCCACGGACTCAGGCTACCGGACCGCTCTCACTCCCGAGGCCACCCTCAGGGCGGCGGGCTGCTCTCCAGGTGCACCAGCTCGCGCACCGTCGCGTAGTCCTCCGGCTTCACGGGCGCGAACCCGGAGATCCGCTCCACCGAGCCCGCCCCGCCCGGCCGATCCACCGGCGGCCGGTAGGTGCGCAGCGCCTCGAGGAACGCGTCGGCCTGCGCCTTCGGCACCGCCGGCCCCGCGACGATCGCGTCCTGCGGCGAGTGCCCGGTGAGTGCGATCTGCCGCAGCCCGCTCACCTCCACGCCCTGCGTGACCGCGTTGAGGAGCGCGCCCGAGTACGTCGCGCCCGCGTCGCACTTCCCCGCCAGCACGTCCCGCAGCACCTGCAGGTGGTTCCCGCTGAACACCACCGTCACGTCCTTCTCGAAGTCCAGCCCCGCCCTCCGCGCGGCG
Organism: Myxococcota bacterium; assembly: GCA_040755835.1. GTDB lineage: Bacteria > Myxococcota > Myxococcia > Myxococcales > Myxococcaceae > JADLDB01. The sequence goes on along the minus strand of JBFMAB010000036.1, from coordinate 6,148 downwards.
ATCCGCGGGAACAACGTCCCCGTCGTCGACTCCGCGTCCGGCGCGCACAGCCGCTTCCCCTTCAGGTCCGCGACGGAGCTCAGGCCCGATTGCTCCGCGGCCACCAGCACGCCGTCGCTGCCCGAACTGCCGCCCACCAGCTTCACCGCCAGCGCGCGGATCCTCGGCTCCCGCAGCTCCGTCCGCACGAAGAGCGCCGGAGGCATCGCCGCGTACGTCACCGCGCCGCTCAAGAGCTGCTCCGCGAGATCGTGGTAGCTCTTCGCGTAGACGAACTCGACCGGGTGCCCCGTCTTCTGCTCCAGGTGCAGCCGCATCGGCTCGATGTCCTCGGCCAGCACGCGCTCGTCGATGATCGGCGCCCAGCCGATCCGCAGCGCCGGTCCCTCCAGCGCCTGCGACCGCGCCATCACCCACGCCGCTGACGCGCCCACGCTCGCCGCGAACACCGCCAGGTACGCCACCTGCCGGAGCAGCCGCCGCCGCCCCGGCTGCGCGGGGACCCGGTGCCCCTCCGACACGCTCTCCGGCGAAATCGACGGCTGCGTGGCGTCCGGGTCCCCCGCCCGTGGCGGCGAGACGCTCGGCAGCGTCTGCGTCGGCACCTTCCGCCGCACCGGCTGCTCGTTCGAGAAGCCCTCGCGCTTCGCGCGCTCCACCGCGGCCTTGAGCGCCTGTGCGTTGGCCTCGATGGTCTCGCCGACCAGCTCGCGCACCCACGCCGACACCTCGTCGACGCCGTGCTTCAGGCCCGCCGTGTCCGCCGCCGCCGCCAGCGCCCGCCGCAGCTCGTCGGCCGTCGCGTAGCGCTGCTCGCGATCGACGCGCAGCGCCTTCATCACCGCCGCCGACAGCGCCGGCGGAATGTCCTCGCGCACGCGCTCCGGCCGCATCGCGTCGCCGCCGGTGATCGCCTGCATCGCCGCCAGCTCGTTCTCCCGCCGGAACAGCCGCCGCAGCGTCATCAGCTCCCACGCGACAATCCCCAGCGCGAAGACGTCGCTGCGCCGATCGAGCCGCTCCTGCAGCACCTGCTCGGGCGACATGTAGTGCACCTTGCCCTTGAGCGCCCCGGTGCGCGTCGTGTCGATGCCCAGCTCCGTCGCCTTCGCGATGCCGAAGTCGAGCAGCTTCACGTAGCCGCCCGCCGTCACCATCAGGTTGTGCGGCGAGATGTCGCGGTGCACCAGACCCAGTGGCTTGCCCAGGGGATCGGTCAATTCGTGCGCCGCGTGCGCGCCCGCGCAGGCCTGCTCCATCAATCCCACCACCACGCCCAGCGGCAGCGGCTTCTCCCGGTGCATCGCCGCGCTGATCAGCTCGCGCAAGCTCACGCCCGACACGTGCTCCATCGCGATGAAGGCCGCGCCGTCGGCTTCGCCCAGCTCGTAGATCTGCACGATGTTGGGGTGGTTGAGCCGCGCGACCCACCGCGCCTCCTGCAGGAACATCTCGCGGAACGCCGCCTTCTCCGCGAGGTGCGGCAGCGACTTCTTGATCACCACCACGCGCTCGAAGTCGTGCACGCCGCGCTCGAGCGCGACGAAGATCTCCGCCATCCCGCCGATGTCGAGGCGGTGCACGAGCTCGAACCGCCCGAGGTGGACCCGGGGGAAGCCGTCGTGGGTGGGCGGGGCGTCGGACACGGCAGACCCAAGCCTACGCCCGAATGCGCGCCAGGCACGGATTCGCCTCCCCCAGAGACGACAAACCCGCTGATCGCTCAGCGGGTTTCGGAGTGCCCAGGGAGGGATTCGAACCCTCACGCCTTGCGGCGCCACCCCCTCAAGATGGTGTGTCTACCAATTCCACCACCTGGGCGAGGTATTCAGTTGCTCCCGAAACGACGCCCCCATACCACGTCCCCTGACCGAGGCCAGAGGGATCGTGATTACGGATGGGGCGGGAGCTTCTCGGCCGGCACGGCGTCCGTCGCGCCCGGCTTCTGCTCGGTCGGCGTCGGCAGGCCCGGCGCCGCCTCGGGATTGCCCTGGCCCGCCGACGGGTTGGTCGGCGCAGGCACGGCCGGAGCCGGAGCCGCCGCCTCGGTGCCCGCCGGCGTCGACGTGGTCGGGACCGCGGGAGCCGGGGCCGCCGGAGCGCTCGCCGCCTCCTCCGCGATCGTCGTCGCCACCGAGCTGCGGAGGCCGACGAAGGACAGGCCGAGCGAGGTCAGGAAGAACGCCACCGCCGAGGCCGCCGTCACCTTCGAGAGGAAGGTCACCGCCCCGCGCCCGCCGAACGCCGACGTCGCCGCGCCGCCGCCGAGGGCCGCGCCCATGCCCGCGTCCTTCCCGGGCTGCAGGAGGATCACGAAGATCATGAAGATGCACAGCAGGACGTGGATCGCCGAGAAGAAAGCCAACATAGAGGGCCGCCCTTAAGCACATGGGGTCGGGCCTGACAACAGCCGACCCGACTTTCGGCCGGTCAGGCCTTCGCCTTCACGATCGCCGCGAAGTCCGCCACCTTGAGGCTCGCCCCGCCCACCAGCGCCCCGTCGATGTCCGGCTGGCCGAGCAGCTCGGCCGCGTTGTCCGCCTTCACCGAACCGCCGTACTGGATCCGCACCGCCTCGGCCGCGTCCCTGCCCCAGAGGCCGGAGAGGAGAGCGCGGATGTGCGCGTGGACCTCCTGCGCCTGTCGGCTGGTCGCCGTCTTCCCGGTGCCGATCGCCCACACCGGCTCGTAGGCGATGACGAACTTCGCGCCCTCGTCCCTGCCGAAGCCCGACAGGCAGCCCCTCACCTGCGCCTCGACGACGGACAGCGTCCTGCCGCCCTCGCGCTCCTCGAGCGTCTCGCCGACGCAGATGATCGGCAGCATCCCCGCCTTGAGGACGGCGGCGATCTTGCGGTTCACCCCCGCGTCCGTCTCGCCGAAGGACTGCCGGCGCTCCGAGTGACCGAGGATCACCCAGCTGCAGCCGACCTCCTTCAGCATCGGCGCGGCGATCTCGCCGGTGAAGGCGCCCGACGGCTCCGCGTGGCAGTTCTGCCCGGCCAGCGAGATGTTCGAGCCCTCGAGCGCCTTCGCCACCGGGTGCAGCGCGGTGAAGGGCGGCGCGACGGCGATCTCCACGCGGTCGCGCACCATCGAGACGGCGGCGCGCAGCTCGCGGACGAGGGCGGTGGCCTCGGCCACCGTCTTGTTCATCTTCCAGTTGCCCGCGATGAAGGTGCGTCGGGTCATTGAGTCGCTGCCCCTCTCCCTGACCCTCTCCCCGGGGGAGAGGGGAATGCGTTACTCGAGCGCCTTGATGCCCGGCAGCTCCTTGCCCTCGAGCAGCTCGAGGCTGGCGCCGCCGCCCGTGGACACGTGCGTCATCTTGTCGCCGAGGCCGAACTCGTTCACCGCCGCCGCGCTGTCACCGCCGCCTACCACCGTCTGCGCCGCGTCGTTCTGCGCCATCGCCTGGGCGACGGACTTCGTGCCCTCGGCGAACTTCGGCACCTCGAACAGGCCCATCGGCCCGTTCCACAGCACCGTCCTCGCGTCGCGAATGTGCTGCGTGTAGAGCGCGCGCGTCTTCGAGCCGATGTCGAGACCCATCAGGTCCGCGGGGATGGCCCGGTCCAGCACGTCCACCGCCTTCGACGACTCGTCGGGCGAGGTGCCGCAGACGTGATCGACCGGCAGCACGAGCTGCACGTTGAGGCGCTTCGCCGTGTCCAGCAGCCTCGACGCCAGCGCCAGCTTGTCATCCTCGACGCGCGACTTGCCGACCGGCACGTCCTGCGCCTTGAGGAAGGTGTACGCCATGGCGCCGCCGATCAGCATCACCTGGCACTTCGGCAGCAGGTTCTCGATCACCTTGATCTTGTCGGACACCTTCGCGCCGCCGAGCACCACGACGAAGGGCTTCTCGGCGCCCTTCACCAGCTTGCCCAGCTGTTCGATCTCCTTGCGCATCAGCAGGCCCGCGCACTTCTCCTTCACGAACGGCACCATGCCCGCGGTGGACGCGTGCGCGCGGTGCGCCGTGCCGAAGGCATCGTTGCAGTACACGTCCGCCAGCGTGGCGAGCTGCTTCGCGAAGGACTCGTCGTTGGCCTCCTCTTCCTTGTGGAAGCGCAGGTTCTCGAGCAGCAGCACCTGCCCGGGCTTCAGATCCTTCGCCATCTTCACGACGCCCTCGCCCACGCAGTCGTCGGCCATGAGCACCTCGTGCTCCTTGCCGAGCAGCTCCGCGAGGCGCTTGCCCGCGGGCTCGAGCGACAGCTTCGGATCCGGGCCCTTCTTCGGGCGGCCGAGGTGCGAGGCGAGGATCACCTTCCCGCCCAGCTGCAGCGCCTTCTGGATCGTCGGCAGCGCCTCGCGAATGCGCGTGTCGTCGGTCACCTGCTGCGCGTCGTCCAGCGGGACGTTGAAGTCCACGCGGATGAAGACGCGCTTGCCGGTGAGTTGCATGTCGTCGATGTACTTGACCATGTGCTGAAAGCGCTCCACGAGCCGGGCGCCCGTCACCTCCGAGCCCCGGCCCGCCGTGAGAGAGGAACCGCCGAGGCGAACGGACTACTTCTTCGTCGCGATGAACTTTGCCACGTCGACCATGCGGTTCGAGTAGCCCCACTCGTTGTCATACCAGGCGAACACCTTCGCGAAGGTGCCGTCGATGACGCTGGTCTGCGTCGAGTCGAAGATCGAGGAGTGCGGGTTGTCGTTGTAGTCGATGCTGACGGTCGGCTCGTCGTCGTACATCAGCACGCCCTTGAGCGGCCCTTCCGCGGCGGCCTTCATCGCCGCGTTGATCGACTCGATCGTGCCGGCCTTCCGGAGGCTCACCGTGAGGTCGACCAGCGAGACGTTCGGCGTCGGCACGCGGATCGCCGCGCCGTTCAGCTTGCCCTTGAGGCCAGGCAGCACCTCGCCGATCGCCTTCGCGGCGCCGGTCGACGACGGGATCATCGACAACGCCGCCGCGCGGGCGCGCCGCTTGTCCTTGTGCACCAGGTCCAGGATGCGCTGATCGTTGGTGTAGCTGTGAATGGTCGTCATCAGGCCGCGCTCGATGCCGAACACCTCGTCGAGCACCTTGGCGACGGGCGCGAGGCAGTTCGTCGTGCACGAGGCGTTCGAGACGATGTGGTGCTTCGACGGATCGTAGTTGGTGTGGTTGATGCCGAAGCACATCGTCAGGTCGGCGCCCTTGCCCGGCGCGGAGATGAGGACCTTCTTGGCGCCGGCCTTGAGCAAGAGCTCGGCCTTTTCGCGCTCGGTGTACTTGCCGGTGCACTCCAGGACCACGTCGACGCCGAGGTCCTTGAACGGCAGCTTGGCGCCGTCCTTCTCGGCCAGCACGCGGAACTCCTTGCCGTCGATGGTGATGGAGTTCTCCGAGTGGCTGACCTTGCCCGGCCAGTTGCGGTGCACCGAGTCGTACTTGAAGAGGTGCGCCAGGGTCTCCGGGCTGTCGAGGTCGTTGATGGCGACGATCTCGATGTCCTTCTCCTGCCGCTGCAGCGCGGCGCGCAGCACCATGCGGCCGATGCGGCCGAACCCGTTGATCGCGAACTTGATGCCCATGTGAGGCTCCTTGTCGTCGGGGGGTGAACTGACGGGGCGCACCGTAGGGGCCGACCTGTAGGCAGTCAACGCGCGAGATCCGCGCGCCTCACCGACTACTGGTCTCCATGAGTCGCAGTGCGGGAGTGGTGGGCATGGCCGCGAAGAAGTCGTCCGCGTCGCAGGCGGGCAAGTCGTCCGCGCCCGCCCCGAAAAAGGGGAAGAAGGAGGCCGCGGAGAAGAAGCCCGCCACCGAGAAGAAGTCGGCCGAGAAGAAGGTCGCGAAGGCCGAGCCGAAGGCGAAGGGTCGCGGGAAGGCTGGAGCGAAGACGGAGGCGACCCAGCCGGAGGTCGTCGCGGACGCGCCCTCACCCGCCGAGCTCGCTCCGCCCTCTGCACCTGTGGCCGCCGTCGCCACAGCGGCCGCGTCGCCGAGGAGCGCGAAGGCGAGTGAGGCTTCGCCGGCCGCTGCATCGCCGGCCGCTGCATCGCCGGCCGCTGCATCGCCGGCCGCTGCATCGCCGGCCGCCGCATCGCCGGCCGCCGCATCGCCGGCCGCCGCATCGCCGGCCGCCGCATCGCCGGCCGCCGCATCGCCGGCCGCCGCATCGCCGGCCGCTGCTTCGCCGGCCGCTGCTTCGCC
>JBFMAB010000035.1:0-26017 GCA_040755835.1 Myxococcota bacterium | reverse complement strand
CTGCTTCGCAGCCGCCGGGACGTCACCCTTCACCGACTCCTCCTTCGACTCGACCTTCTGCTTTCTCGCCATGGGTGCTCCTTTGCAGAGCCACCCCGGGGCGAAACACCGAAATCAGGGCACTCCCATCTTCGATGGGCGGCGGCACGATCATGGATTCCCCCCTTGGGCCATGATGCTCATTTCGAACAAAACAAACGGGGACTGCGCTTCCGTGTGGACAGCTTAGCCGATGGCCGACATCCGCAGCGCGTGACGCACGGCCGCCTTGACGGGCGCCGGCACCTCCCCGCCCGGAATCGCCCGGCACATCGAGACGGTCCGCTTCAACGAGTCGCACGCCTTCGAGCACCGCGAGCACTTCGACAGGTGCGCCTCGATCCGCTCGCACGCGGCCTGGTCGATCTCCGACGCCGCGTACGCGGCCAGCTCCTGCGCGAGCTCCGGGCACCCGATCGCATCCTCGTTCTCGTCCAGCACCGCCGCCAGCTGCTGCTTGAGCGCCAGCCGCGCGCGGTGGAGCCGGCTCTTCAGCGCGCCGACCTCGATCCCCACCACGTTCGCCGCCTCCTCCGCCGACAACCCCTCCACGTCCCGCAGCACCAGCGCCTCGCGGTGGTCCGCCTGCAGCGTGTTGATCGCCGCCTGGATCAGCTGCCCCACTTCCTTCGCGTGCGTCTTCGAGTCGCCCTGCGGCTCGTCGACCGCCAGCTTCCGCACCTCCGCCGCCTCCACCGACTCGTGCGCGGTGGGCTCCCCCTCGCGGCGCCGCCGCTGCTTGATGCAGAAGCTCCGGGCGATCTGGTACAGCCAGGTGCTGATCTGCGAGTCACCGCGGAAGGTCGGCAGGTTCTTGAACGCCGCCAGCAACGTCTCCTGCAACACGTCGCGCGCGTCGTCCTCGTTGCCGCACATGCGCAGGCCGAAGCGGTACACCCGCGTCTCGTGACGCTTGAGGAGCTCCTCGGTGGCCTTCGCGTCGCCCTGCTTGACCCGCTCGATGAGCTGCGCGTCCGACGGCTGTGTCATACCTGTCACCATATAGCGGCCTCGGCGCCCAATTGCCTCATTCCCCCGCTTCCAGCCGGGCGAGCACCGCCTCGATCCCCTCAACCACCCGGACCCACGAGGTGAACTTCCGCGTCCACGCGAGCGCCGCCTCCGTCGGCCCCGGCGGCGCCACCACGCACAGCGGCCGCAGCCCGTGCCCGCCGATGCGCTCCCGCTCCGCCACCAGCGCCTCCACGAAGCGCTCAGGCGCCTTCGCGATGAAGCCCATCAACGCGAACAGCACCATGTTCAGCCGATCCGGCGTGCCCGCCCGCCCCGGCTCGTCCAGCAACGTCTCCAGCCAGGGCCCCACCGCCGCCTCGCGCGCCGCGTCCCGCTCCAGCAGCGACCACACCGTCGCGTAGCCCGACACCACCTGCATCCGCGCCAGCGCCTCCTCGTCCCGCCACATCTTCGAGCGCATCACCGCGTGCTCGTCGGCGTCGCCCGCGAACGGCCCGCCCGCCTCCGCCCAGAGCGCGTGCGTCTGCTCGAACGTCCACCCCTCGCTGCGCGCCGCCAGCGCCACGTGCACGAAGTGCTCGGCCGCCGTCTCCAGCTCCTCCGGGCTGCCCCACATGCGCGCCGTCTTCGTCATGTGCCGCAGCCGCGCGGCGATGTCCTTCGTCAGCGCGCTCACCTCAGTCAGAGCTCCGCCACCAGCGCGCACGGCTCACCGGCCACAAGCGACTTGTACAGCGCCGTCAGCGACGCCTTGTCCGCGCCCACCACCAGCCGCGTCACCACGTCCACCACCAGCAGCGCCCGCCGCGCGTCCGGCGAGACGATCGCCGGGTTGACGCTCCCGTCCTCGCTCACGCTCTGCCACGTCCACCCGGCCGCGCGCACCACCTGCTCCCCGAACACGAACGCCAGCGACGCGATGTGCCGCGCCTGCGGCGACGCCCCGCCGTTCTGCTTGAGGAACAGCAGCACCCGCTCGAGCCCCTGCACCACGTCCAGCGGCGCCTCCACGCCCTTCACCCACTGCGCCGCCGCGCGCTCCACCGCCAGCGTCAGCTCCTCGAGGTGCCGCGCCGACAACGGCGCGACGGTGTACGGCGCCTCGCTCACTGCTTCGCCCCCACCGCCTTCACCACCGCCGTCGCGCCCCGCACCCGCCCCTCCTTCGGCAGCGGCTCCGCCCGGCCGCCGAGGCACTTCGCGAGGAAGGCTTCCGCCCGCGCCATGAAGTCGAGGCGGTTCTCCGCGCGCGCGAAGCCGTGCCCCTCGTCCGGGTACAGCACGTACGTCACCGGCAGCCCCTTCTTCTCCATCGCGCTGACGATCTGCTCGCTCTCCGCCACCTTCACCCGGGGATCGTTCGCCCCCTGGCCGATGAGCAGCGGCGCCTTGATCTTCTCCGCCGAGAACAACGGCGACGCCTTCGTCAGCAGCTCCTTGTCTTTCGGGTCGTCCGGGTCGCCGATGCGCGCGATGAGCATCGCCTTCAACGCCGACCAGTACGGCGGAATCGTCTGGAGCAGCGTGAAGAGGTTCGACGGCCCGACGACGTCCACGCCGCACGCGAAGGTGTCCGGCGTGAAGGCCAGCCCCGCCAGCGTCGCGTAGCCGCCGTAGCTGGCGCCCATGATCGCCACCTGCCTCGGCGTCGTGACGCCCTCCCTCACCGCCCAGCCCACCGCGTCGATGAGGTCGTCGTGCATCGCGAGGCCCCACTGCCGGTTGCCCGCGTTCAGGAAGCGCTTCCCGTAGCCCGTCGAGCCGCGAAAGTTCACCTGCAGCACCGCGTACCCGCGGTTCGCCAGGAGCTGCACCAGCCCGTCGTAGCCCCACCCGTCGCGCCCCCACGGGCCGCCGTGCACCAGCAGCACCATCGGCAGCGGCTTCGCCTTCGAGGGCGGCAGCGTCAGGTACCCGTGCAGCACGAGCCCGTCGCGCGCCGGAATCGACACTGGAGTCATCGCCGAAAGCAGAAGCCCGTCCAGCCGCGGCTGCGCCGAGAAGAGCAGCTCCGCCTTCTTCGCCTTGCGGTCCCACGTCCAAAAGCGCGTCGGGCCCGCGTCGCGGTGCTCGGCCACCAGCCAGCGCGCGTCGGCGTCGTCCATGCTCACCACCTCGAAGTCGCCGTCGAGCGCCTGGTCGAGCCCCGCGAGGTCGCCCTGCACCGAGCCGTCGATGGGCGTCCACGCGGCGCGCCCGCCCACGTCGAAAGCCGCCGCGCGCAAGACGTGCTTCGTCGGGTGCCCGAGGAGGCTCATCACGTCGCTCGTCGCGCTCTGCGCCAGCACCCGCTCCGCGCCCGACTTGAGGCTCTTCTCCACCAGCCGGTCCGTGTCGCCGTTGACGCTGGTGGTGATGAAGGCGCCCCGCCCGTCGTCGGTGAAGCCCGCGAACGACACCCTCTCCTCGAGCCCCACCGTGACGAGCGGTGTCCACTTCGCCTTCGCCGAGTCGCGCACCCGCAGCTCCACCCCGCCGCCCTTGAGCGCCGCCGTCGCGCCGCGCACCACGAAGCTGGAATCCACCACCCACCCGTCGACGTCGCCCGGGTTCTCCGTGTCCAGCTCCGCCGCGCCCGTCTTCAGGTTGACGCGCCACACGTCCATCACCTTGCGGTCGCGCACGTTCATCTCCACCAGCGCGAGGTCCGGGAAGCGCGGGTGCGTCGCGATGACGCTGGCGCGCACGCCCTGCCACGGCGTCAGGTCGCGCACGTTCTTCGTCGGGAGGTCGACCAGGAAGACGTGGAAGTTCTCGTCCCCGTCCGCGTCCTGCCCGTACAGCAGCCCGCGCGAGTCCCGGGTCCACTGGTACCCGCGGACGCCGCGCTTCTTGTCCTGTGTCACGACGGCGTCGTCCTTCTGCCCCAGCGTCTGCACCCACACCTGCAGCACGTTCTGCTCGTCGGGGGCGATCCACGCCAGGCGCTTTCCGTCGGGCGACAGGCGCGGGCTGGTGCGCTCCGGGTTGCCGAGCAACAGCTCGCGGGGAATCACCGGCACGCCGGCGTCCTGCGCCGCGGCGGTGAGCGACACGACGACCACCAGGACGAGCACCCCACGGCGCGGCGACATGGCGCGGCAATCTACCTTCGGTTGTCCCCCCGCGCGCGGCTCGTGCGTCCCACGCGCGCTGGACTCGCGACACGAATGTCCGGAAGCGCGCTGGAGCGCGGTTGCTCCACGCCCCGTCGTCCCTCGGACGCCGCGTGGTCCCGCGCTTGCACACCGGACGGCCTCGGGCCGAGAGAGGACTTCCGACCATGCGGAAGCAGATGCTGGCCTTCGCCTTCTCGGCGCTGGGCCTGGTGTGCTTCTCGACGTGCGGCCTCGCGTCGGGCGCGGGCGGCGGCGACGTGCCCAACGGCGGCCTCGGCGCCGGCGCGTCGGCGGGCGGCAACGGCACCGGCGGCTCGGGCGGCGGCTCCGGCACCGCGGGCTGCACGTCGAACGCGGAGTGCCCCACCAGCTACACCTGCCAGGCCGGCACCTGCGTGCCGCCGGAGCAGGAGACGAACCGCTCCCTCTCCGATGCGCCGCCGGTGGCCACGCCGCACTACGTCTACGCGCTCAACCCGTCGGCCGCGTCGGTGGCGCGCATCGACCCGGTGTCGCTCTCCATCGAGGCCCTGGCCGTCGGCCCGCGGCCGGTGGGCCTGTCCGCCATGCCCGGCGAAGACGCCGCGGTGGTGCTGTCCGTGGACGACGCGTCGCTGTCCCTCATCGACAGCACCACGTTGCCCTCGAAGGTGACGCGCGTGCCACTGAAGAGGCAGTTTGGACGCCTCACCGTCTCGCCCGACGGCGCCTTCGCGGTGGCGTGGCCCGATCCCTCCACCGCGCCCGCGTCCGGCGCCGAGGGTGTCTTCGCCCTCGTCGACCTGAAGAAGGCGCGCGCCAACGCCCCCGCCGTGGAGGTCGTCGTCGAGCGCGCCGGCGGCTACCGCATCACCGACGTCGTCTTCCGCACCGAGGCGGGCGTGGCGACGCAGCTGTACGTCTTCGCGAAGTCCACCGTCTCCACCTTCGACCTCCCGGCGGGCGAGGCGCTGCCCACGCGCCTGACGCTGCCCGCGTCCATGTCCACCGCCATCACCGCGCGCGAGGTGGTGGCGAGCGACGACGGCCACGTGGTGATGCTGCGCGGCACCACCAGCCCGGAGCTCGCGTCCTTCGACGGCACGTCGCTCACCGTGCTGCCGCTGCCCGAGGTGGCGACGGACCTCGACCTGTTGCCCGACGGCACCGCCGCGGTGGCCGCGCTCCGCGTCGCCGGCGAGCTCGCATACATCGAGCTGCCGGGCGACCTCGCGCCCGACGCGGGCCTCGACACCTTCCCGGTGCCCGGCGGCGCGGTGGGCCAGGTGGCGTTGCCGCCCGCCCCGCCCGACGGCGGCATGTTCGCCTTCGTCTACTCGAACGTCACCGGTGACGAGTCTTTCGCGCGCGTCGACCTCCCATCGGGCCGCGTGCAGCGCTACGCGCTCGAGAAGCTGGTGGACGAGATCGCCGTCTCGCCCGACGCCACCGCCGCCGTCATCCTCCACCGCGCGGATCCCACCACCACCGCGAGCGACCCCTACGACGCCGCGGTCGACCGGGACCAGGGCTTCTCCGTCTTCGACATCGGCACCGGCGCCTGGCAGCTGCAGCGCACCGGCACCACGCGGCCGACGCGCTTCGCCTTCTCGCCCAGGGGCGGCTACCTCGGCGTCGCGCTGCGCGACGACGGCCTCAAGCGCTTCGCCCTGCAGGCCGTCAACCTGTCCAGCCTCGTGTCGCAGACGCTCACGCTGGCGTCGGCGCCGCTCTTCATGGGCACCGTGCCCGAGGCGCCGGGCGTGACACCGCACCGCGTCTTCGTCTCGCAGGACCACCCGGCCGGCCGCATCAGCGTCATCCAGCTCGACTCGGGCCAGGTGCGCACCGCCACCGGCTTCACCTTGAACGGAGAGATTCGATGAGCGCGACGGCGTGCCTGCGCGGGGCCGTCTTGTCCGCCGCGGTCCTCCTCGCCGCCTGCGGCGGCCGCGGCGGCGTGTACGTCGGGCCCTTGAAGCCCCTGCCGCTGATCGCCACGTCGGCGGCGGTGGTGCAGGTGGTGCCAGAGACGCGGCGCGCCGTCGTGCTGACACCGGGCGAGGCGACGCCGGCGGCGCTGCGCCTCTCCGCCGGCGCCCGCGCGGTGAGCCGCGTGCCGGGCGCGGAGCTGGTCGCGGTGCTGACAGGCACGCCGCGCGCGCCGACGCTGGACCTGGTGGACGTGGCCTCGGGCACCGTCGCCACCCTCGAGTCGCCCGGCTTCTTCGACCGCGTCAGCTGGAGCCCCGACGGGGCGCTGGGCGTCTTCACCTACGCGGCCACCGCGCCCTCCGGCCAGTTGGTGGCGCGCAACCTGAACGAGGTGGGCCTCCTCTTCGTGGCGCAGCGCGCGCTGGTACGCCTGCAGCTCGACACCGAGAGCCTCGCGCCGCGCGACGTCGTCTTCGGGCCGGCGGAGCCGAACCGCCGGCTGGTGGCCGTCACGCTGGAGCGCGGCGTGGCGCTCTTCGATGCGCTGCACCCGGAGGTGGCGCCGCGGCGCATCGCGCTGCGCCCGCAGGGCTCGACGGCGGAATCCTCCGTGGTGGAGGCCGTCTTCGCGCCGTCGGGCAGGTGGCTCTTCCTCCGCGCGACGGGCCTCGACGACGTCATCGTGCTGGAGCTCGGCCCCGAGGTGGGCTCGCCCGTGAGCGTCTCCATCAACTTCGTGGCCGGCGGCCGCGGCCTCACCGACATCGAGGCGCCGCCGGAGGTGATGGGGGACATGGTGCTGGCGGTCTACGCGGGCAGCCGCGAGGCGTGGCTCCTCGACGCGCGCGGCATCCAGGACAACGCGCGGCGGCTGGCGGCGCCGGGGCCGGTGCGCACCGCGGCGCTGCTCAGCGGCACGCGGGTGCTCTTGTCGGACGCGGCGAGCCGCACGCTGACGGCGTGGGACCTCCTCGACGGGCGCAGCGGCAGCGTGACGCTGGACGGCACCTTCTCGTCGTCGCTGGTGCTGCCCGAGGTGGACCGGGCCGTCTTCGCGCTCGGCGCCCCGGCCGTCCTCTCGGAGGTGACGGTGACGGAGGAGACCAACCGCCTACGCCTCAAACTCCAGAGCATCCAGCTCTCGCGGCCCTTCTCGGCGGCGGCGTTGGACCCGGTGACGCGGCGCCTCTTCTTCACCGTCTCGGGCTCGTCGACGGTGGTGACGATGGACCTGGTGACGCTGGCGCTCGCCGAGGTGGCGTTGGACGCGCCGGCGGCGAGACTCGCGTACCTGCCGCAGGGTGACTGGCTGGTCGCGGAGCACGCCGGCAACGCGCTGGGCGACGTCACCGTGGTGCCCGCCGGGACGACGGAGCGCTCCGGCGCCCTGCGGTACGTGGACTTCGTCTTCACCGACGACTTCGAGCTCCCGGGAGACGCGCCATGACGAAGAGGGTCCTCATGCTGTGCACGCTGCTTTCGGCGTCGGCCAGCCGGGCGGCGTGGCCCGCGCTGTCGGCCAGCGTCGGCTACGAGTCGCAGCTGTACACCTCGCAGCGGTACGACCTGGTCGACGCGGACGACTTCCTGCCGATGCTGCGCGTCGCCGCGGGCACGGGCTTCGAGTTGGGGCCCGGCCACCTCGACGTCGACGTGGCCTTCACCACCGGCGCGTCGCGGGAAAGTGCGCACGGCGGCCAGGCGGCGGCCGACCTCTGGCTGCGCGGCGTGCAGGTGGGCGGGCTGTACCGTTACGGGCTGTTCTCCTGGCTCGAGCCCTACGCGCGGCTGGGCGTCGGCTGGGACTGGGCGACCTTGCAGCTGACCGCGTCGACGCCGCTCCGCCAGACGGTGAGCCACGTGTCGGGCCTCGGCGTCGTCGGCGTGCAGCTCCCCGTCCGCATGGGCACCGCGAGCAACAAGGGCCGGCTGCCCTTCATGGTGTTCGACCTGGGCGGCGGCTACGTGGTGCGCCCGGACTACGCGTTCGACGCGCTGAAGGCGGACCCGGTGACGAAGACGGAGCCAGTCGCCAGCGGCTCGGTGAACCTGGGCAGCGTGCCGATGCACGGCGGGCTGCTGCGCGTGCTCGTCACCGTGCGCTGGTGAGACGCGTCACGCCGAAGGGTGCGGCGCCGGCACGCGCGCGAGGCGCCGCCGCGTCACGACGGTGGTGACGGTGTCGATGGCGCGGCCCAACTCCTGCGCCGCCTCGGTGAGGAACGGCTCGTTCTTCACGTCGAGGTGGTTGCGCGTGAAGACGACGGCGCCGTCCTCCTCGTGGACGAAGCCGACCGGGTTGACGCTGAAGCCGACGCCGCCGCCGCTGCCAAACGGCACGCACGCCACGGGGATGATGCTCTTCCTGTCCAGCTTCACGGGCTCGATGAACATGGCGCGCGCGTTGCCTTCCTTCTCCAGCGTCTCCGCCACCTGCCGCAGCACGTCCTCGTTGGAGGCCGCAGACGCCCTGCCGGCGGCTGGCAGCTGGCACGCCTTCGTGCCCGAGTCTGTCACCCGCGCGCTCGCCACGCGCTGGTCCTGTCGCCTGCGCGCGACGCGCCGGTTCCCGCCACGGCCCCGCCCCGTGCTAGCGACACGCCCATGCGTCCGCTGCTCGCCGCCGCCGCCCTCTGCGCCCTCACGGCCTGCCCACCCACCATCCGCCGGCCCGAGTCCGCGCAGCTGACGCTCTCCGGCACCATCTTCGTCGGCGGCCTCGACCGGCGCGGCGATCCGCTGCCCGACGCGACCGTCTCCCTCGTCGACCCGGCGACGGGCCAGCTGCTGACGAGCAACGTCACGTCGGACGCCGGCGGTTACCGCCTTGCCACCGCCGTCGCGCCGGAGCAACGCGTCGTCCTCATCGTCGCCGCCGCGGGCTTCGCGCCCGCCGCGCGCGCCTTCACCGTCGTGCCATTCACCGAGCTGGTGGTGTCACTCGCGCTCGAGCCGCTCTCGCCGCTCGACTGCGTGGAGGCCGCCTGCGTCGCGCCGCTCGAAGACGCGTGGTGGCTCGGGCCGCCGCCGCAGGCCTCGGGCCGGCTGCACGCCTGCGACCTGCCGGGCCAGCGCACCGTGCGCGTCGACGCGGACGAGGCGGCCTCCACCGTGCTGGCGCTGGCGTGGTTCGAGCTGGACGCCGGCGTGGGCGACGACGGCGGCGCGGTCGAGCCGGGCGAGCTCGCGCTGCGCATCCCGCCGTCGCGCTGGGGCCTCCTCACCGACGCGGTGCCGGACAGCGGCGTGCTGGAGGCGCGGCTCGCCTTCTTCGACGCCACCACCGGCGCGTGGGGCGCGCTCGACGCGGGGCTGTTGACGTCCGAGAGCGGGCTGCCGCTGCCCGAGAGCGCGCTGGGCGACGTGCAGCGCGTCGAGCACTCCGCCGGCGTGGTGGCGCGCGCGCCCTTCGTGCCCCGTGGCTACGTCGCGGTGCTGGGCGCGCCGAGCGCGCTGGGCTGCGTCGAGGGCACGCTGGACGCCGAGGGCGCGCAGGCCCAGGGCGCGATGGTGGTGGCGGCGCAGCGCGAGGGCCGCGTGTCCGCCAACGGCGGCTTCTGCGTGGAGGTCGAGCCCGGCGCCGCGGCGGTGGCGGCCCGCGCGATGTACGCGGGCCTCCTCTACGCGCTGCCGGAGCTGCCGCGGCCGTCGTCGCCGGGCCGCTGCGGCCGGGGCTGCGCGCAGGCGGGCACCGTGCGCATCGCCGCCGACGCGCTGGTGGCGGCGCAGCGGTGCGCGGTGACGGGCACGGTGGTGGACAGCCTCGGCGCGCCGGTGCCGCAGGCGCAGGTGGTGATGTTCGACGACACGCTGAGCGGCGCCACCTTCAACACCTTCTGCGGGAAGCTGGGCACGCGCTGCCGCATCGCGACGTCCTCGGGTGACGACGGCCGCTTCACGCTGGAGGCGCCGCTCTTCACCCACCTCCTCGTGTCGGCGGGGGCGTCCATCGCTTCGACAGCGGGCGACTCGCAGCGCGGGGGCTCGCTGGTGCTGACCGAGTGCCCGGACGAGCCGGTGACGCTCAAGCTCGACCACGGCCTCGAGCGCCTCGACGTCACCGTGAGCTACGCCGGCGACACCATCTCGTGGACACCGCCGCGCGCGGCCTGGCGCCTCGCCGTCACCGACGCGATGGGCGCGCCGAAGTGGGAAGTCATTTCGCCGCTCGGCTTCACGCCGCCCGTCACGCTGGGCCAGCTGCCCGCCGGCGCGGAGGTGCTGACGCCGCTCGCCGGCGCCGCGGCCACCGACGACCTCGTCACCGTCGAGCTGTCCGGCACCGGCCGCGACGGCGTGCAGTACGAGGGCGCGGGCGCGGCGAACCGGCCATGAGACGCTCCGACGTCGCGCAGCCCGTGACGCTCTTCGTGCCTGGACCATTCCCGAAAAATGGGTGATCCGCTCCGCCGCGTCGCGTTCTGGTGCTGGTACCGCGGCGAGGCGTTCCGCGGCTACCAGCAGCAGGAGAGACTGCGCACCGTCCAGCGCGAGCTGCTCGGCGCGTTCGCCGCGGCGGCGCTGCCCCGCAACCCCGTCGTCGCCGGGCGCACCGACAAGGGCGTGTCCGCGCGCATGCAGGTGTTGAGCGCCCGCGTCGAGCGCAGCGCCGACCTCGACGCCCTGCCCGCGCGGCTCAACGCGCACCTGCCCGGGGACGTGCAGGTGCACCTCGTGAAGCGCGCGCCGGCGGCGTTCCACGCGGCGTTCAGCGCGACGTCGAAGGAGTACCGCTACGCGTTGACGGTGGAGGAGGCCGGTGACCTCGGGAAGCTGCGAGAGGCCGCGGCGCTGGTGCGCGGGACGCGGGACTTTCGCGTGTTTCACTTCAAGACAAGCGCCGTGCAGCCGCGGACCGTGCGCTCCGTGGAAGTGTTACCCCTCGCCCCAGGGGGAGAAGGGGTTCTGCTTCGCTTCGTGGGTGATGCCTTCGCCCGGCACATGGTCCGCATGCTCGTCGGGGGGATGACCGCGGTGGCGCGCGGCGAGGTGACGATCGACACCTTCCGCGCCGGCCTCGACGAGCAGCGCCTCTTCCACTGCCCCACCGCGCCGCCGGAGCCGCTCACGCTCTGGGAGGTCGGCTACCCGCCGGACGTCGACCCCTTCACCGCCGCCGAGCGCCAGGCCTTCACCTGGCCGCCGCGTCAGGGCTGACGTTCCCCGCTAGTCGTTGTCTTTCCCCCTGTGCTGCTCTAGGTGCGCCCCATGGCTGACGAGAAGAAAGCTCCGGCGAAGAAGGACAAGAACCTCGGCATTCCCACGCGCGAGGAGAACTTCAGCGAGTGGTACATCGAGCTCGTCAAGCGCGCGAAGCTGGCCGACAACTCGGACGTGCGCGGCTCGATGGTGATCCGCCCGAACGGCTACGCGCTCTGGGAGAACATGCAGCGCGTGCTGGACGGCATGTTCAAGGACACCGGCCACCAGAACGCGTACTTCCCGGTCCTCATCCCCGAGTCGTACCTGGCGAAGGAGAAGAAGCACGTCGCCGACTTCGCGCCGCAGGTGGCCGTCGTCACCCACGCCGGCGGCAAACCGCTGCCGGAAGGCGAGCGCTACGTCATCCGCCCGACGTCGGAGACCATCATCAACCGCTCCTTCACCAACTGGGTGCAGAGCTACCGGGATCTCCCGCTGCTCATCAACCAGTGGGCGAACGTCATGCGCTGGGAGATGCGCCCGCGCCTGTTCCTCCGCACCACCGAGTTCCTCTGGCAGGAAGGGCACACCTGCCATGAGACCGAGGACGACGCGCAGGCGGAGACGCTGAAAATGCTCGAGGTCTACAAGACCTTCGCCGAGGACTACATGGCGATGCCCGTCATGAGCGGCCAGAAGACCGAGAGCGAGAAGTTCCCGGGCGCCGTCCGCACCTACTCCATCGAAGCGATGATGCAGGACAAGAAGGCCCTGCAGGCCGGCACCTCGCACATGCTGGGCCAGAACTTCGCGAAGATGTTCGACACGATGTACCAGGGCCGCGACGGCCAGAAGCACTACGTCTGGCAGACGTCGTGGGGCGTCTCCACGCGGCTCATCGGCGCGCTGATCATGACGCACTCCGATGACTCGGGCCTGGTGGTGCCGCCGAAGCTCGCGCCCCACCACGTCGTCATCATCATCATCGGCCGCACGCCGGAGGAGCGCGCCCCGGCGAAGGAGAAGGCCTTCGCGCTCGCCGCCGACATGAAGAAGGCCGGCCTCCGCGTCCTCGTCGACGACGACGAGTCGAAGGGCCCGGGCTTCAAGTACGCCGAGTACGAGCTGCGCGGCGTGTGCCTGCGCGTCGAGCTGGGCCCGAAGGACCTCGCGCAGGGCCAGTGCGTCATCGCCCGCCGCGACACGAAGGAGAAGGTGACCGAGCCGCTCGACTCCGCGGTGACGAAGGCGCAAGCGCTGCTCGACGCGATGCAGAAGGGCCTGTTCGAGAAGGCGAAGGCCTTCCGCGACGCGCACACCTTCGAGGTGAACAGCTACGAGGAGCTCAAGGCGAAGGCCGACGACGGCTTCCTCCTCGCGCACTGGGACGGTACGCCGGAGACCGAGGCGAAGATCAAGGAAGAGCTCGGCCTCACCACGCGCAACCGGCCGTTCGACTTGAAGCAGGAGCCGGGGCGCTGCGTGGTGACGGGCAGGCCGTCGACCGGGCGCATCGTCTTCGCGAAGGCGTACTGAAGCGGCGACGGCACGGACAGCGTGCGGACGCGGGCCTGCCGCGTGACGCCGCACTTCTACGCACCGCGACGTCGCAGTGCTACGCCGGGCCGACCTGCGTCGACGGGGTTGCTCCCGCACGTCGTGCAACGGTCCGTGCGACTGCTGCAACCCGTCGGGCAACGTCGGCGCCTGCATGCCGCGGCCCGCGGGCACGGTGTCGTCGTCGTGCGTGGGCTCCCCATGCAACGGCTCGAGCGCCGCGTGCCCGGCGGTCGGTGCGCTGGACGCGATGACGCCGTCCTTCGCCGGCGGCTCCCCGAAGCAGTCGGGGGCCTTCACGTCCGTCTACAGCGCCGACGACATCAGCCTCCGTCCCTGAGCGCGTGCGTCCCCTGCGGAGGCCCGCTATGAGGCCCCCAGCATGGACCACGCCCGCATCCTCTACCTCGAGCCGGTCGGCGGCATCGCCGGGGACATGTTCCTGGCGGCGGCGCTGGACCTGGGCGTGCCCCTCGCCGCGCTGGAGGCGCCGTTGCGCTCGCTGAACGTGCCCGGCTGGCACTTCGCGGTGAAGCGCGACGCGCGGCACGAAATCACCGGCACGCACGTGGACGTGGTGGTGGACGCGCCCGACGGCGGCCACGAGCACCGCGGGTGGACGGACATCGACGCGCTCATCGGCGCCTCGGAGCTGTCGGACGGAGCGAAGGAGAAGGCGCGGCGCGTCTTCCGCCTCATCGGCGAGGTGGAGGCGCACATTCACGGCACGGCGCTGGAGGCGATCCACTTCCACGAGGTGGGCGCGGTCGACTCCATCGTCGACATCTGCGGCGCCGCGGTGGCGCTCGAGCTGCTGGGCGACCCGACGGTGTACGCGTCGCCGCCGCCGCTGGGTAGCGGCACCACGCGCATCGCCCACGGCGTCGTGCCGGTGCCGGTGCCCGCGACGCTCGAGCTGTTGCGCGACGTGCCGGTGCGCTTCGAGGGCCTGGGCGAGCTGACGACGCCGACGGGCGCGGCGCTCTTGAAGGCGTTCGCCACCGTCGCGCCGCCACCACAGCTGGTGGTGGAGAAGGTGGGCTACGGCGTCGGCACGAAGGACTGGAAGGATCGCGCGAACGTGCTGCGCGCGACGCTGGGCCGGGCGACGGGTGCAGTGGCGGGCCTCGAGGTGCTGGAGTGCAACCTCGACGACTGCAGCCCGCAGGTGCTGGGTGTGCTGGTGGACCTGCTGCTCGCCCGCGGCGCGCTCGACGCGTGGATCGCCCCGGTGGTGATGAAGAAGGGCCGCCCCGGCCACCTCGTCGGCGTGTTGGCGCGGAGCGAGTCGAAGCAGCGCCTCGTGGACACGCTGCTCGAGGAGACGACGACGCTGGGCGTGCGCGCCACGCCGGTCACGCGGAGCGAGCTCGAGCGCCGGCACGAGACGGTGGAGACACCGTGGGGCCCGGTGCGCGTGAAGCTCGGCCTGCGAGGCGGCGCGGTGCTGAACGCGGCGCCGGAGTTCGAGGATTGCCGCGCGCTGGCGGAGAAGGCCGGCGTGCCGTTGAAGGACGTGCAGGCCGCGGCCGCGGCGGCGTGGCGGAAGAGCTCGTAGCGCGCCTGCCTCGAGGAGGCTGGGGCTGACGGCACCCGCGTCGCAGCCACGGCGGGTGAGCCCCTCGACCTCGCGGCCGCGGACCGGCTGATCCCGTCGCGACGACGAGCGCTCGCTGCAACCGAACTCGGCGCCCCAGGGGGACCAGCCGAAGTGGAACGGGATTCCCATCCCAAATCACCCAATTCGACGCCTGTCATTCGAGGGGCTTGCGAGCTTGCCGGACCGAAAAAGTGGGATGGGATTCCCGTCCCACGTCCGGGGTCCCCCCTTCGCCCGCTGAGCGCGCGCCTGCACCTCGCCTCACCTGCCGTTCGGTCCGAGGGGCTGATCGCGTGGTGCACGGCAACCGTCCACCCGCCGCCCCGCTTCCCCGGGGCCGCCTCCGCGCGCCCTGATGGAACGAACGATCCGCGTTGATGGGCTCTCCGCACGACGCCACCGCGAGCGGAGTAAGACACGTCCCCATGCACGGCTTCCGCACCATCATCGAGCCCTTCCGCATCAAGTCCGTCGAGCCCCTGCGCATCACCACCCGCGAGGAGCGCGAGGCCAGGCTGAAGGCCGCCGGCTACAACCTCTTCGCGTTGCACTCCGACGACGTGATGATCGACCTGCTC
This sequence comes from Myxococcota bacterium, assembly GCA_040755835.1. GTDB lineage: Bacteria > Myxococcota > Myxococcia > Myxococcales > Myxococcaceae > JADLDB01. The sequence continues at coordinate 11,114 of JBFMAB010000035.1, read as the reverse complement.
ACCGACTCGGGCACCGGCGCCATGTCCGCCGAGCAGTGGGCTGCGATGCAGCGCGGCGACGAGAGCTACGCGGGCAGCCCGTCCTTCTACCGCTTCGAGGCGGCGGTGAAGGACCTCTTCGACTTCAAGCACGTCATCCCCACGCACCAGGGCCGCGCCGCGGAGAAGATCCTCTTCAGCGTCGTCGGCGGCCCGGGGAAGGTCATCCCCAACAACACGCACTTCGACACCACGCGCGCGAACGTCGAAGCCACGCAGGCGAAGGCCGTCGACCTCGTCATCGCCGAGGGCAAACAGCCGTCGTCGAAGCACCCGTTCAAGGGGAACATGGACCTCGCGCGCCTCGACCGGCTCCTCACCGAGGAGAAGGGCAAGGTGCCGCTGGTGATGGTGACCGTCACCAACAACTCCGGCGGCGGCCAGCCGGTCAGCCTCGAGAACCTGAAGGGCGTGCGCGAGGTGTGCGATCGCCACGGACTGCCGCTCTTCCTCGACGGGTGCCGCTTCGCGGAGAACGCCTGGTTCATCCACGAGCGCGAGCCGAGCCAGCAGGGCCGCAGCGTGAAGGACATCGTCCGCGAGATGGGCGCGCTCGCCGACGGCATGACGATGTCCGCGAAGAAAGATGGGCTCGCAAACATCGGCGGGTGGCTCGCGCTCGACGACGACGCGTGGGCGCAGGCCGCACGCAACCTGCTCATCCTCACCGAGGGCTTCCCGACCTACGGCGGGCTCGCCGGGCGCGATCTCGACGCCATCGCCCAGGGCCTCACCGAGGTCGTCCGCCACGACTACCTCCGCTACCGCGTGCGCTCGACGCAGTACGTGGGCGACGAGCTCGAGAAGCTCGGCGTGCCCATCGTGCAGCCCACCGGCGGCCACGCGGTCTACCTCGACGCGCGCGCCCTGCTGCCGCACATCCCGCCCCTCGAGTACCCGGGGCAGGCGCTCGCGACCGCGCTGTACCTCGAGGGCGGCGTGCGCGGCTGCGAGATCGGCACCGTCATGTTCGGCCTCGCGCCCGACGGCACCGAGACGCCCGCCGCGATGGACCTCGTGCGCCTCGCGATTCCCCGCCGCACGTACACCCAGAGCCACATGGACTACGTCGTCGAGGTCGTCGGGAAGGTCGCCAGGCGCGCGAAGGAGCTCAAGGGCTACCGCATCGTCGAGCAGCCGAAGGCGCTACGGCACTTCTCCGCGAAGTTCGCGCCGCTGTAGGCCGTGTCAGGCCTTGAGGCCGTCGAGGATGAGAGTGGTCAGCGCCGCCGGCACCTCGAGCACGTTCCCGATGTCCTCGCCCTGCAGCACGGCCAGCAGCAGCCGCTCGGTCGCGCCCACCACGCTCAAGGCGCTCACCGGCACCGGGATCGGCTTCAAGATGCCGTGCCGCTGCGCCTGCCGCGTCATGTCCAGCGCGTAGCGCGTCACCAGCTGCGCCAGCTCGATGATGGGCTTGCGCGCGCCCACCGCCGGCGCGCGCGACTCCTGCAGGTACAGCCGCACCTGCCCGGGCTGCTCCAGCAACAGCGTCGCCAGCACCTCGCCGATCCGCTTGTACGCCCGCACCTGCGCGTCCCGCGTCGAGGCCGTCTGGAGATCGCGGCTGGTCGCGTCGAGCGCCTCCACCATCACCGCCTTCGTCTCGGCCATGAGGTCCTCCACCAGCGCCGCCTGGTCGGCGAAGTACCGGTAGAAGCTGCCCTTGGCCATCTTCGCGGCCTTCATGATGTCGTCGACCGACACGTTCTCGATGCCGCGCTCGAGGAACAGCACCAGCGCCGCGTCGCGAATCGCCTGCGACTTCTTCAGCCGGTTGGTGTCGCGCACGCCGCCCGGCGGACCGGGCCGCTTCAAGGCCACGCCCTTGGGGCTCGTCACTTCACGCTTCGCACGGGCCGTCATCGCGGCGCGTTCGTACACCAATTGCCGCGGGTGTCACCGCTTCTTCTTGGCGGCCTCCGCCCGCTCCACGCGGTCGACACGTGTCAGCGGAGACTCGTGGCCCACGAAGTTCGCCGCGCGCGCCGCCACCTCCACGGCCTTCCGCTTCAACGACGACTCGTCCAGCTGGTACTCCGGCCCGTGCGACTGGCCGTACGCGGCGAGGAAGGCCCGCGCCAGGTCCCGCTCGTCCTCCGTGCCGGAGTCGATGAGCAGCGCCACCACCTCGCGGTGCCCGTTCGCCGCGGCCTTGAGCAACGCCGTCTCCTGCTCGTCGTCCTTCCACGCAGGCTCCGCGCCCGCCGCGATGAGCAGCTTCACCAGGTCCGCCCGCCCCGCCGCCGCCGCCTCGATGAGCGCCGTGCGCCCGCCCGGGCCCAGCTCGTTCACGTCCTTCACGTCCTCGAGCGCGGCCTTCACCGCCGCAGCGTCGCCCGACTGCACCGCCTCGTAGAGCCTCATGACGACTCGACTCTACTCCGCGGCCAGCCGCCGATTTCATCGCCGCGGGATTCTCGGAATCCGAGAAAGCCTCTCCTGTCGACGGAATGCGCCGCGTGACGTGGGCGTCGCGTGACACCGCGCCGCGAGGTGTGCCATGCCGTGCGGCCATGTCGCGCCTCCGCGTCGCCCTGGTGTTCTTCGTGTCGTCCTTTGTTGCGGCCTGCGGGTGCGGCAACGACAAGCTCAAGCCCAGCTACCAGCCGGACGTCCCCGACTCGGGGCCGGTGACGTGCGCGCCGCAGGCCGAGACGTGCAACGGCCGCGACGACGACTGCAACGGCGCCATCGACGATGGCCTCGGGACGCTGCGCTGCGGCGTGGGCGCGTGCGCGCGCGAGGTGCCGTCGTGCGTCACCGGACAGGCGCAGCGCTGCATCCCCGGCGCCCCGACGCCCGAGACGTGCAACGGCCTCGACGACGACTGCAACGGCGCGGTGGACGAGAACCTCGCGCCGCACGCGTGCGGGGTGGGCGAATGCGCGGTCGTGCAGGCGTCCTGCGACCAGGGCACGCCGCTGGCCTGCATGCCCGGCACGCCCGGCGTCGAGGTCTGCAACCGCAAGGACGACGACTGCGACGGCACGGTGGACGAAGATCTGCTCACCAACACCGCCGGCGACCGGCGCCTCACCGACGATCCCGCCTCGAGCGACTACGTGTACATCTCCGGGGGCGGCCCCGGCTTCGGCGTGGTGTGGCAGGACAAGCGCGCCACGGCCAACGGGCAGATCTTCTTCGCGCCGGTGGACGCCCAGGGCGCGCGCACCGGCGCCGACGTGCGCGTGTCCAACACCCAGGGCGTGTCGACACACCCGGCGGTGGCCTGGAGCGGAACGCGCTGGGGCCTGGTCTACGCCGACGACGCGAGCGGCGTGGAGCAGCTCTATTTCCGCGCGCTCGGGCCCACGGGCACGCCGCAGGCCGCGGCGGTGAAGCTGGCGACGTCGACGGCGAGCAGCGACTGGCCGGACGTGGTGTGGACCGGCAGCGCCTTCGCCGTCGCGTACGACGACCAGCGCGCCGGCGCGAACCAGCACGACATCTACTTCCAGCGGCTCGACACCGACGGCCAGCGGCTCGGCGGGGAGATCCGCGTGACGACGGATCCGGGCCGCCAGTCCAGCCCGGTGCTGAAGTGGAACGGCAGCGAGTTCGGCCTGGTGTGGACGGACTACCGCTTCGCGCCGAACAGGGAAGTGTACTTCCGCCGCCTCGCCGCCGACGGCCAACCGCTCGGCGCCGAGGTGCGCGTCACCAACGACACCGCCGACTCCGCGTGGCCGGACCTCGCGTGGAACGACCTCGATCGCGAGTGGGCGGTGGTGTGGCACGACTCGCGCGACGGCAACGCCGAGGTGTACTTCGCGCGCCTCGACGCCCAGGGCGGCCGTGCCGGCCCCGACGTGCGCCTCACCTCGGCGGGCGGTTTCTCGGGCTACGCGAGCATCGACTGGAACGGCTACCAGTACGGCGTGTCCTGGCAGGACGACCGCGCCGCGGCGAATAAGCCGGCCATCTACTTCGCGCAGGTGTCGGCGCAGGGCCGGAAGAACGGCGGCGACCTCAAGCTGTCGAATGGCTCGGGCTCGTCCAGCTTCACCACCGCGCTGTGGAACGGCTCGACGTTCGCCTTCTGCTGGCGCGACGACCGCGACGGCAACACCGAAATCTACTTCGCCTCCGTCGGCTGCCCGAACTGACCGTCCACCAGCGGCGTGACGGCCGCGCGGAGGACGGCGCGACGGCGGGCCGCGTGCGCGACGAAGGGCACCGGGCCCACGAAGGGCACGCGCGGGAAGCGCCGCTCGAGCTCCGGGCGGTTGCCGGGAATGGACGGATCGACGCCGCGCACCGCCTGCACGAGGACGACGCCGCTCACCTCGAGGTCCGCGACGGCGAGCGCCTTCAAGGTCAGCGTGGTGTGGTTGATGGTGCCGAGCCCGGCGCGCGCGACGACGACGACGGGCAGCTGCACGAGGCGCGCGAGGTCGACGACGTCGTGCTTGGGCGTCAACGGAACGAAGAGGCCGCCGGCGCCCTCGACGACCTGCGGGTGCGCCGCGAAACGCTTCAACACCGCCAGGACGCGGCGCGGGTCGCCCGCCCGGCCCTTCGGCGCGGCGAGGCCCGGCGCGAGCGGCCGCGCGTAGCGGTAGAGGCACACGTCGCGCGGGCGCTGCCAGCCGCCGGCCGCCCGCCGGAGCGCGTCGCTGTCACCGGTGCCGCCGGACTCGTACGGCTTGAAGGCGGCGGGCTCGAGGCCGCGCGCCGCCAGCACCTCGAGCAGCGCCACCGAGACCTGGGTCTTCCCCACGCCCGTGTCGGTCCCGGTGACGAAGAAGCCGCGTCGCACGACGTGCCTCATAGCGTCCGCGCAATGCCGTGCAAGGTGTCGCCGTGCAAGCTGTCACACGACCTGCACGTGCGAAACAGCTCGGAGCGCGCCTTCGTCGCCACCAGCCCCACCCAGATGAGGCTGGGCATCGTGGGGCTCGCGGTGGCCGGCGCCGTGTGGGACGCCCTCCACCCGTCCGGCGGCTGGGGCGGCCCGGTGCCCATGGCCGCGCAGGCCGCGGGCGTGGTGCTGGGCTTCGTGCTGGGCGTCCTGGCGGGCAGCCTCGTGCACCCGCTGCGCGGGCTCTTCGTCTCTCAGCGCGAACAGGACGACGAAGTGCGCCGCGCCGCGTGGGCCGCCTTCACCGGCTCGCGCGTCAGCGAGACGGCGGGCCGCACCGGCCTGCTGGTGTACGTGTCCCTCTTCGAGCACCGCGTGGTGGTGCTGCTGGACTCGGGCGTGCGCGCCGTCGTCTCCGCGGACTTCCCGCAGACGCTGGTGGCGCGCGCCGTCGAAGGCCTCGGGGCCGGCGAGCGCGCGGAGGCGCTGGCGGACAAGCTGCCCGCGCGGGGGAAGAACCCCAACGAGTTGCCCAACCACGTCATCGCGCTGCACCCACGCTGAGCCCACTCAGGCCGGCTTCTCCACGGGCGGCCCGACGGGCAACAGCGGCCGGTGCGCCACGAGCCCCAGGTACTCCAGCACCCGCGGCGCGCGCTCGCGGCTCGCGTCGCGCACGCGGAAGGCCCGGGTGGTGAAGCCGTCGGCGAGGCTCGCCCAGCGCGTGCCCGCCTCCACGCCCACCGCCTCGAGCACCAGCCCCGTCATGCGCGCCGTGTCGGGCTCGAAGACGCCCAGCCGCTCGCGCGCGAGGTAGTCGAGGTACGGCGGCTCGGTGCCCGGGATGACGCGGTACACCAGCAGCGGCCCGGTGCCCGTCTCCAGCAGCTCCTGGAGCGAGGAGTGCGCGATGCTGCCCATGACCGGCACGTCCGTCAGCCCGTAAAGCGCCGCCAGCTTCTCGTGGTCGAGGAAGCCGAGCGCCGCGAACCCGGACCGCTCGCCGTGCAGCGCCTCGAGCGACGCGCGCAGCGCGTCGTCGCGCCCGCACAGCACCACCACGTTGAAGCGCGTGCCCACGTCGTCGCGCGCGAGCAGCGCGTCCATCACCGGCCGCGCCGCGCCCGCGAAGCCCGAGCCGCCGTAGAAGGCCACCGTCGGCCTCGAGACGTCGAGGCCCGCCACCTTCGGCCACTCCGCCGCCAGCGCGTCACGCCACCCTTCCTTGAGCAACCGCGTCCGGCCGCCGTGGGCCTCGAGCTCCGCGCGCACGCGGGTGAAGTGCTCGGTGACCAGCGTGCCGAGTAGCTGCACCTCGCCGGGCGCGGCGCGTCCGCCCCGCTCGATGGCCGCGAACGTGTCCTCGCCGTTCACCCACGTCGCGTCGGGGCGCAGGAGCGCGGTGCGCGGGAAGAAGCCGGGATCCGGCGGGCCGTAGTCGGGGATGATGCCCACGACGCGCGTCGCCGCCCCCACCCACCAGCGCGCGATCTGGAAGGCCGCGGTCAGCACCAGGTGCGTGGACACCACCACGTCGGGCGCGTCCTTCCGCAGCAGCTCCACCGTCTCCCTCACCAGCCACGGGTTGGTGAGCACCGCGAGCCACGCCGAGAGCGAGAGGAAGCGGGTGGGCCAGTACACGACGCCCTGCAGCCCGTGTGACACCGCCCAGCGGTAGAAGCGGTCGAACCCGGACTTCGCCGTCCACGACGTGGCCCGGACGCGCACGCCGCCGGGGTCTGCCGCGCGCGTCGCGCGCAGCAACGCGTCGCGCACCGTGTTGTGCCCACCGCCGGCGGCGACGGAGGCGAAGATGACCGACAGCGGGGGGCAGGCCATTGGGTGCCCCTAGCGCCGCTGGGCCGCCGCCCGCCCTGACGTGGATCAAGAAACCCACCGAAGGGCCGGGCGGACGACAGGGCGCGCGTGACAGGCAGTGCCGGCGCGGCGCCCGGCGGCGTCCCCGCCGAGGAGGCGCGCAACGTCTCGAAGGGAGGCCGCGGGCTCTGGACGCGCCGCCTCGAAACACGTCCAATCCGCCCGTGAACAAGGGGCCCACCGTGCTGCTCGTCGTCTCCGCGATCCTCGTGGTGAGCTGCCTCGTGTTGGGCGTCGTCGCCTTCGGCGTATGGCGGCTGGCGGACGTCGCGGTAGAGCCCGCGCCGGCGCGCACGGTGGTGCAGCCGGGCTTCACCGGGCCGCTCGAGGGGACCTGGCGAGCGCTGCGCGGCGGCTTCACCGGCGTGGAGGCGAGCGTCCCGTCGGACGACGCGCTCGGCGAGAAGTGGCCGCCCGGCAGCGTCGTCGAACTCGTGCTGTCGCCCGGAGCGCGCTACCGCTTCACCTTCGTCGAGGCGACCGGCAGCGGCGTACACGCGACGAAGACGCTCGTCCGCGAGGAGGGCGTCTGGGCGCAGCAGGGCGACACGCTGACGTTGACTGCTGAGTCGGGCGTGCGGGTGACGCGCGCCGGCGGCGACCGCCGCTCGACGCCGCTCGCGCCGGGCGCGCGCACGTACCGGCTCGCGACGCGCATCGAGGAGTGGGACGAGCCCGCGCCCGCCGCGCAGAAGAGGCTTCGCCTGGTGGGGCCGTGTCCGCACGCGCCCGACGCCGTGTGCGAGTGGGACCTCGAGCGCGACTGAAGCGGCTGTCAGTGCCGCACGACAGGCGGCAGCCGCGCCGTCAGCTCGCGGACCTGCTGCCAGGTCAGCTCGGTCCCCGCCGGGTAGCCGAACGCCGACGCCTGCAGCTTGATACCCCGCGCCGTGACGGTGACCGAGCCGCTGACGACGGGCACCTCGTTGGTCATCTGCCCGCCGATGGTGACGCCCCCGCCCGTGCCGGCTGCCATGGGCTTCACCTGCAGCTCGCCCGAGACGTTGGTGATGGACGACACGCCCAGCGACGCGGTGACCTGCCCGCGCTCCACCGCCTGGCCGATGAGGTTCGACGCGGCCTGCGTGTCACCGCGGAGCAGCGCGCCCATCACCCGCTCGCGGATGGCCGGCGGGAGCTGGTCGATGCCGACCTCCAGCTTCACCTGCCCGCCCTTCGTGGCCACGTCACCGTTCAGGGTGATGGTCGCCTTGTAGCCCTCCGACAGCGCGCGCGGCGGCCGGCCGGGCTGGAGGACGAGGCTGCGCTCGAACGCGACCTCGGCCTGGCCGCCCGCGAGGCGAATCGCGGCCTGCACCCCGCCGCCGCCCACCGCGCCCTTCACCTCGCCCTCGACGCCGCCGGCCACCGTCGCCTTGATGGTCAGCGTGCCGTTGTCGTTGAACTCGATGCGCCCGCCGCCCTTGAGGTACGGCGCGATCTGCCCCTCGACGCCGGGCCCGAGCGTGCCGCCGAGGATGCCCGTCAGCTTGCCGCCCGCGCCCACCTCGACCGCGCTGAGGTGCCGGCGGATGTAGTCGATCGGCTCGCCCGGCAGGTTGACGCCCGGCAGCTCCTGGATGCCGGTGAGGAACGCCGCCGCCGTCGGCCCGACGCCGGGCAGCGAAGCGATGCCCGCCATCGCACCGGTCTGGAGGCCGAAGGCCGCGAGCTCGGAGGCGCCGCCCGCCTTCGAGAGGTCGACGGTGAGCTCGAAGCCCGCGGTGCCCTCGACGGAGAGCGCGGCGTTCGCCTCGCCGCCCGCGGTGTCCCCGGTCAGCTTCCCCGCCACCGACGCGCCGCCACCGACGGCGATTTTGAACTTGTTCGGGTCGTCCGTGCTGCGCTCGATGGACACCTGCACCTTCGCGCCCACGTCGACACCGAGCACCGCCGCCAGCTCGGCGTTGGCGCTGATCTGCACCGAGGTCTTCTGGCCCGGCTGCATCCGGTCCAGGCCCATCGCGTTGACGATGGCCTTGTCGAGGCCCGTCATGTTCGCGCGGTCGATGGGCCGCTGCGCCGCCGCGCCGGGATCGGACAGCAGCGTGCGCAGCGTGTCGCGCACGCCCGACGCGGCGCGGTCCACCACGTTGCCGATGCCGGTGACGAGCTCCCTTGCGCCGCCGAGGAGGCTCCGCGCCAGCCCGATGGCCTCGGTCGCCCGGTGGTTCGCCACCGCGAGCGCGCCGTCGAGCAACGAGTGCGCCTTCGGAGCGGCCAGCGCGACCGGCGGCTTCGCGGCCGGCGTGAAGCCGCTCACCGTGCGCGAGAGGCTCGCCTGCGCGCTCGCCCCGGCGCGGGCGGTACCTGACGCCTGCAACGGTTTCGCAGGCTTCGGCTTCGGCGGCGGAGGCGGCTTGGGGCGATCGGATCGGCGGACGGTCATGGCTGGCTCCGGGAAAGGGGCTACCGCTGCATCAGGAGAATATCTGCGCTTCAAGGACCCCGGTTTCGTTGGCGCCAGGGTAGGCCGAGGTGGGAACCACCGTCACCGACGCGCAAGCATGCCGAATGGCAGCGGGCGCTGTCGAGTTCAGCCGCGCGTTCGTGTGCGCGGCGAGCGGCTCGTCGCTCGTACGGGCGGCCATGCGCAAGGTGCTCCCGCTCGCTCTCCTCCTGTCCGGCCGTGGCCTCGTCGCGTCGAAGAAACTCCTGTCCGGCGAAGCGACGCTGACCGGCGCGCTGGGCCCGCTGCCCGCGCGCGGAGTTCATGGAGGGCGTGCCGCAGGTCCTCACGTCGTACCCGTCGGACCTCCCGTGGGAGGTCAACTTCGCCACCTACAACCGGCATCACCAGCTCCGGCGAAACCTGGACCGCTTCGGCAGGTCGATGCTTTCCAACATGGATTCGGTCCGCGAGGCTCTTCCGCTTCATCGACGACGCCAACGTCCCCTAAGAACAGGCGAAACAACCCGAGAAACCGCGGGCTCGTACGAGGAGCGCCACGCCCCGCACCGCGGGGTGGAGCACGCTGAGGCCCGGGTTGGCGAGCGCGGCGAGGTGGTGTGCGAGCCGACATCCGCACCAAACTCCGTGAGCTCATTGCTAGGCTGCAAGAGTCATGATGCTCACCCGCACGGTCGGCCCGAACACGGTGCGCGTGGAGGTCCTCGAACGTCAGCGGGCCCAGGCCGAAGCACTCCTCGACAAGCTCGCCGAGCTCGATGCGCGCGGACCGCGTCTCCAGGACGGCACCACCATCGACTTCGGGTGGTCGCGCCTCACGCTCGTCGACGTCGACGGCATCCTGGACGTCGAAGAACCCGAGTTTCGCGGCGATCCATTCGAGTCCCGCATGCCGGGTGCCTTCGAGACCATCGGGGTCGCGCAGGACCAGGTCGACGTGCTGCGCCGGGTCGGCGTCGAAGGCGTCGACGCTCGCTTCGATTCGGCGGTGATCGTTCGCCGCGGCTGCCTGAGCGCGCCGCGCATCTACCTCAAGCGCGACGAGCCCGAGGGCCGCTCGAGCGGCTGGTACATCGGGGACGTCGCGCATCCCGAGGTCGAGAAAGAAGACCTCGAGGTGATCACCGTGGCCGACGTCTTCAAACAGCGATCGGAGGCGATGCGTGTGCTCGCGCTGCCGCCGGGATACATGGCCGTGCTCGACAGTAGCGTCATCGAGGCGGTGGTCGATCCCGAGGGCAAGGTCGTGGCGAGAGATTTCTGATGACGCCCTCGCTCCGTCTCCTGCCCAGCCCGGGGCGCGCCCTACGCCGCGCTCGCCGCCGACCTCGAGCGCCTCGGCTGGGAGTGGGCCGGCGAGGCGCAGACGCTGCCGCTCCTGCCCGGCGAGCCCGAGTGGGTGCGGGCGCTCCGGCTGATGGCGCTCCTCGGGCGGGTCCACGAGCTGTGCCACCACGCCGACGATCTCGTCCGCCGCGCCGCCGCCGACGTGGCGCGCACCATGCCGGTGCTCGCGGTCGGCGAGAGCTGGGGGCGCTTCCAGGCCCAGCGCGCCGCGAAGCCAGGGCACTCGGTCCTGCTCGGCGCCATGGACGTCTCCGACCGGCGGCAGGTCCTGCGCTGGCTCGGTCACGACCGCGTGGACGCCAACGAGCACGTGCTCGCGGCGCTGCGCACCGGGCTCGACGACGACGACGACGAGGTGCGGATCACCGCCGCGCTCGTGGCCGCACGCCTCGGCGCCGGCACGCTCGCCGGCGCCGTCTGAAGCGAGACCTTCACCGGGAACCTCGACCTGCGCCACAGCCAGCTCGGCACGCCGCGCGGGGCGCTCGTCGGCACCTGCACCTGCAACGACGACTGACGTCGTCACGCGCCTCTTGGCGCACCATGGAGGGATGAAACAGGGCTCGGCAGCGGTGGCCATGCTCGGGCATGCTGCCGCTGCGGTGCCGATGTGTAGGTCGCCAATCGCTGTGGTGC
>JBFMAB010000034.1:0-43966 GCA_040755835.1 Myxococcota bacterium | reverse complement strand
CTGAACCGGCAACCGACCGCGGTCCGCAGGCCGAACGGACCGCGAAGCAACGAAGCGAACGAGTCATGAATCTCACGAACAACGATGCCGGCCTCGCTGACCGGCGTTTCTCAACACCCTGCTAGCCAAACCATCGCGGCGGGTGCACGGTTTCAGCGAGGCTGCATTGAGGAACGGCCCGGCATCAGGTATCCGCGCCCGCCATGAGCGACGTCGGCAAGGCCGTGGAGCGGCTCGAGGCGATCATGCGGCGGCTGCGCGCCCCGGGCGGCTGCCCGTGGGACCGGGAGCAGAACCTCAAGAGCCTGCGCCCCTACCTCATCGAGGAGGCGTACGAGGTCCTCGACGAGATGGACCGGGTGGCCGACGGCGGGCCCTGGCAGCCGCTGGCCGAGGAGCTCGGCGACCTGCTGTTCCAGATCGTCTTCCATGCCCAGCTCGCCAGCGAGCAGCCCGACGGCTTCGTGCTGGCCGACGTGGCCACCGCCATCGCGGACAAGATCGAGCGCCGCCACCCACACGTCTTCGGCGAGCGCGCCGAGGCCAGCACCACGCAGGTGCTGGAGAACTGGGCGAAGCTGAAGGCGAAGGAGCGGAAGGCGAAGCACGGGCACCACGGCAGCGTGCTGGACGGCGTGCCGTCGATGGCGCCGGCGCTGCAGCGGGCCGAGCGGCTCACCGAGAAGGCCTCGCGCATCGGCTTCGACTGGCCTGACCTCTCGGGGCCGCGCGGCAAGGTGGACGAGGAGCTGAAGGAGCTCGACGAGGCCATCGCCTCGAAGGACCAGGCGGCCATCGAACACGAATTGGGCGACGTGCTGTTCGCGCTGGCGAACGTGGCGCGGCACCTCGGCGTGGCGCCGGAGGACGCCCTGCGCGCCGCCAACGCGCGCTTCACCCGCCGCTTCCAGGCGGTGGAGCAGAAGCTGGAGGCGCAGGGGGTGCCCTTCGGTGAGGCGACGCTCACGCAGATGGACAGGCTGTGGAATGAGGCCAAGGCCGAGGAGCGGGCCCACAAGGCCCGATCCGCTTGACCCCCCCGGGGAAAAGCCGATAGAGCGCCCGCCCACACGCTGGTTCGACTCATTCCAAGGACAAGTCCGTGGCCAACACCCGTTCTGCTGAGAAGCGCAACCGTCAGGCTCTGAAGCGCAACGCCCGCAACTCCGCCGTGAGGACGTCGGTCCGCAGCGCCCTCAAGAAGGCCCGCGAGGCCATCGCCTCGGGCGACGCCGCCAAGGCGAAGGACGCCGTCAAGGCGGCCACCAAGGCGCTCGACAAGGCCGCCTCCAAGGGCGTGCTGCACGCCCGCAACGCCAGCCGCCACGTCGCGCGCCTGGCCCACGCCGCCGCGACCAGGTTCGCCGCCGCCGCGAAGTAAGCCGGTCCGACCGCGTGTGGAGACGAGGCCGATCGGGGCGACCCGGTCGGCCTCTTCGCGTTCGACGGAAGCCCTCCGCGTCACGCGAGCCCTGCACCCCGGCGCCGGGCAGCGGCTGACCCGCGCCGGACTCGACGAGCGCGGGGGCGTGCGCTTCGGCTGCCCGACGCGAAGGATTCCAACAGGTCGCGCCACGAGTGCCGGCGCGCGGCGGCGTGCCGCCTACGGTGTCCCGCTCGCCGCGAGCCGCTCGGCCCCCTCGCGCATCACCGAATCACACAACCTCCGCAGCGCCGTCGCCCGGTTCGCCTCGGTGATCAGCACGTCGGCGCCGGACGGGTACTCCTCCGTCCCCCTCACGGTGACGGAGCGCACCACCTGCTCGCCCCTCTTCAGCGTCAGCTCCACGGACAGCACGAGGCGGTACGTGGGGAACGCCCCGCGCTCGGGCGCCGCGAGGAACGGCGCGGCGGAGACCCCGGTGACGACGCCCTCCACGACGCCCTCCGACGCGTCGCCCCCGAGCACGCCGGCGCGCTGGTAGTGCTCGCGCAGAGACTGGGTACACAGCACGTCCACCTGCGGCTCGGTGGTGTGGTTCTGGAAGACGGGGACGGCCACGGACGCCAGGCCCGGCGGCGCGTTGGGGACGACGAAGCGGTAGCCGCAGCCGGTGACGAGGAGAATGAGCACGAGGCGGTGCATGTCCTTCCCCTCAGCCCACCCGCGCCCCCGCTGCGGGAGCGGGAGATCGTGATTCACACCACGAAGTTCACGAGCCGCTTGGGCACGAAGACGAACTTCTTCACCGGCTTCCCGCCGAGCGCGAGCTGCACCTTGGGATCCGCCTCCGCCGCGGCACGCACCTCGGCCTCGGTCGCCGCGAGCGGCACCATGATCTCCGCGCGCAGCTTGCCGAGCACCTGCACGGCGTACGGAATCACGTCATCCACCACGAGCGCGGGATCGAACGCGGGCCAGCTCGACTCCTCGAGCGGCTCCGTCGCGCCGTAGGCCTCCGCCACCTCGTTCGCGAAGTGCGGGGTGAACGTCACCAGCACGCGCGCGAGGATGCGAATCGCCTCGCCCATCGCCGCCTGCTCCGCCGCGCCGGAGACCTCCTTCACCGCGTACAGCGCGTTCACGAACTCCATGATGCCGGCGATGGCGGTGTTGAAGGACAGCCGCTCGATGGCCTCGGTGACCCGCTTGAGCGCCTTGTGCGCGTGCCTGCGGATCTCCAGCGCCTTCCCTTCGTACGCGCCGGAGTACGTCGCGCCCGCGCACGCGGCCTCGTGCGTCGCCGCCAGCGTCCACACCCGGTGGAGAAAGCGGAACACGCCCTCCATCGCCTTGTCGTTCCAGTCGAAGTCGCGCTCCGGAGGCCCGGCGAACAGCACGTACCCGCGCGCGGTGTCGGCGCCGTACTTCTGGACGATCGACGACGGCGCCACCACGTTGCCCCAGCGCTTGGACATCTTCCGGCCGTCGGGACCGTTCACGATGCCCTGCGTGATGAGCCGCACCACCGGCTCATCCACCGGCGAGAGCCCCAGCTCCTTCATCACCCGCGTCCAGAAGCGGAAGTAGAGCAGGTGCATCGTCGCGTGCTCGGGTCCGCCGACATAGATGTCGACGGGCAGGTACTTCTTCCCGAGCTCGGGATCGAACGGCGCCTTCTCGAACTTCGGCGAGAGGTACCGCGCGTAGTACCAACAGGAGTCGACGAAGGTGTCCATCGTCTCGGCCTCGCGGCGCGCGGGGCCACCGCACCTCGGACAGGTGGTGTTCACCCACGACGCCACCTTCGCCAGCGGCGGCTCGCCCTTGCCGGTGAGCACCTTCTCCACCTCGATGTCCGGCAGCCGCACCGGCAGCTGCTCGTACGGCACCGGCAGGCCCTTCCTCTCCGGGTCGCACTTCTCGCAGTACACGATGGGGATCGGCGTGCCCCAGTAGCGCTGGCGGCTGAAGCCCCAGTCCTTCTGGCGCCAGGTGACGGTGGGCGCGCCCTTCTTCTGCTGCTCGAGCCACGCGCCCATCGCCTTGCGCGCCTCGGCGCTGGTCTTCCCCGAGTACGGACCGGACTCCACGAGGACACCGTCCTCCGTGTATGCGCCGCTCTCGTTGGCGCCCGCCCGGGCCTCCGTGCCCCCTGCCGCGCCGGCGCGAGCATGCGTCCCTCCGGCAGCCCCCGCGCGGGCTCCGGCCGGAAGCACGACGGTCTTCACCGGCAGCCCGTACTTCTTCGCGAAGTCGTAGTCGCGCGCGTCGTGCGCGGGCACGCTCATCACCGCGCCGGTGCCGTAGTCCGACAGCACGAAGTTCGCGACCCACACCGGCACCTTCTCGCCGTTGAACGGGTTCACCGCGTACGCGCCGGTGAAGACGCCTTCCTTCTCGGCGCCCTCCTCGGTGCGCTCGGTCTTCGACTTCGCCGCCATCTTTGCGACGAAGGCCTCGACGGCGGCCTTCTGCTCCTTCGTGGTAATGGCCCGGACGACGCGGTGATCCGGCGCGAGCACCACGTAGGTGCAGCCGAAGATGGTGTCGACGCGTGTGGTGAAGACGCGGATCGTCTCCGTCGAGCCTTCGATCGCGAAGTCCGCCTCCACGCCCTCGCTCCGGCCGATCCAGTTGCGCTGCGCGGCGATGATGCGATCGGGCCACTCCTTCAGGCCGTCGAGCGCGTCGAGCAGCACCTGCGAGTACCTGGTGATGCGGAACGCCCACTCGGGCATCTCCTTGTCGACCACCTTCGACTCGCAGCGCTCGCAGGTGCCGTCCTTCACCTGCTCGTTGGCGATGACGGTGAGGCACCCGGTGCACCAGTTCACCCGCGAGAAGCGCCGGTACACCAGGCCCTTCTCGAGCATCTTCAGAAAGAACCACTGGTTCCATCGGTAATAGGACGGATCCGAGGTGTTCACCTCGAGGTCCCAGTCATAGGAGTACCCGAGCGTCTTGAGCTCCGCCTTGAAGCTGGCGATGTTCTCCTGGGTGCGCGTCGCGGGGTGCACGCCGTCCTTGATGGCGGCGTTCTCCGCGGGCAGGCCGAACGCGTCCCAGCCCATCGGGTGCACGACGTCGAAGCCCTGCATGCGGAAGTAGCGCGCGTAGACGTCGCCCAGCAGGTAGTTGCGCACGTGCCCCATGTGCATCTTCCCCGAGGGGTACGGCAGCATCTCGAGGACGTACTTCTTGCCCTTCGGGCCTGAGCGGCCCAGGCGGAAGGTGCCCCGCGACTCCCAGCGGTCCTGCCACTTCTTCTCGATGGCCTGCGGCTCGTACTTTTCCTGCATCGGCATAGGTGGCGGACCTTGTAGGGGACGAGTCCTGACGACGCAATGAGTTGAGTGCGGCCTCGCCGGGAGGTTGGTACCGTCCGCCCGCGTTTCGTCCCGACACCACTGACAGGGGGCAGTCCATGGCAGCGAAGAAGAAGACGGCGGCGGCTTCGAAGAAGACCTCGACGGCGAAGAAGGCGGCGCCCAGGAAGGTGGACCGGCTGGCGGTGAAGCTGCTGGCCACGTTGCCGGCGCTCGACGACAAGCGGCGCAAGGCGTACCGCGCGGCGTTCACCGACGCGCAGTGCGAGGCCTGGGGACAGCAGACGAAGGCCGAGAACGTCCTGGCCGACGCCGAGCGCGCGGTGGGCGCGGTGGCCGCGAAGGTGAAGAGCGGCGGCGTCTCGGGGTACAGCCCGCGCCGGTTGGCGTGGCTGTGCCACCTGATGGCCGACCTCGAGGACGCGATCGCCTCGCAGAAGGCGGCCGACGGCTCCGAGGCGCGCGCCGAGCGCAACGCGGCGGTGGCGGTGGCGGACCGCGCGCGCAAGCGCCTCGTGGCGGGGCTGTCCAGCATGGCGGGCGGTGACGCGTCGCTGCGCAAGCAGATCGCCGACCGCAACGAGTCGAGCACCGTGCCGCATGTGCTGGAGTCGTCGCTGACCGGCCTGGTGCAGCTGGCGCTGCGGTGGCGCCGCACCGAGTTCGGCGAGGTGCTGGCGGACGACGCCGGCATCACGGACGAGTTCCTGTCGTCGGTGAGCGCGGTGGTGGACTCGCTGCGCGAGGCGAACGAGCACACCTACGGGGAAGGCACCGGCCGCGACTCGGCCGAGACCAACCGAGTCGAAGGGCGCGTGCTGCGCGAGCTGAGCTTCCTGCGAAAGGCGCTCGCGACGGCGAAGGACCTGGGGGACGCGGTGCCGGCGTTCCCGGCGCTGAAGTCGCTCATCACCGTCGAGAACCGCAGGGACAACGGGAACGGAGAGCAGGCCGAAGAGGTCAGTTCCCCGTCGTGACGTCGTGGCCTCCGGCCTCGCTCGGCGGGGCCAGTCGGCCGACTCGCAGGACCTCTTTGCCGACGTGCAGGGGCCACTTTGCCGACATGCAGGGGCCACTTTGCCGACATGCGAAGTGCCCTTTGCCGACATGCAAGGACCGCTTTGCCGACTTGCAGGAAACGAGGGCCCGCGGCTGCCTTGAGGGGGGGGCGGTAGCGGGGGAACCGGGCGCCGTGCGCGTCTGACCAGCCCCTCGGCGCCCACGCCGTGTGACTCGGGCGCGCCCACGACGACTTGGTTCCACAATACCGACAATGATTGTGGGTATTGTGAATTCGACTTCGTCAGGTGGGGGTCCTGGTCCCGAAATCGCGGGGCTGACCGGTCCTGGCACCGCGAGCGGGCCCCTTGCCGCCTTCCCCCCCTCAGGTTCCTCAGGTCCTCAGGCAGATGTCAGACCCGTGTGGTCCTCTCCGCGCTCAGGGGGCAGCAATGGGTGCGGAAGCGGTACGGGCGGCGTGGCAACTGGCCTCGAGACAGCAGGGCGTCATTCGTCGCGATCAGGCGCGCGAAGCCGGGCTCACGGAGCGACAAGTCGAGTACCGCGTCAGCCGCGGCTACTGGCCTACGGTCTGCCCAGGCGTGTACCGGGTCGAAGGCGCGCCGCAGTCCTGGAAGCAGCGGCTCAAGGCTGCTGCACTCTGGGCGAGGAGCGGCTTCGCCATCTCGCACGAGTCGGCAGCCGCTTTGCTCGGCTTCCCCCGCTACAAGCCCGGACCCGTGGAAATCTCGCTGACCCGCAATGCGCGGCCACCCCCGGGCGTCACCGTCCACCGCGTCGACGCGCTGCCACCCAAAGATCTCACCTTCATCGACGGCATCTGCTGTACCAACGCCACGCGCACCCTCATCGATCTGGCGCTCAAGGGGTCCGAGCAGGACGTCCGCGCGTCGGTCGACCACGCACTCTCACGCAAGCTGACCTCGCTCGACCGGCTCGAAGCCGTCCTCGCGCGAACCGGGCAGCGGCCCGGCGTGCCCTTCCTCAGGCAGCTGCTCCACCAGTACCAGGGCGGCGACGGGCCCTGCGAGAGCGAGCTCGAGTCGCGCGTCTACGAGCTGTTCGAGGCCGCCGGCCTGCCCCGCCCCGAGCGCCAGCGCGTCGTCCACGTCGGCGGGCGACTGCGGCGCATCGACTTCCGCCTCCCAGGCACGCCGGTGGTCATCGAGGCCGACGGCTACGCCCACCACGCCAGCCCCCTGTCCTTCGAGAAGGACCGCGAGCGCCTCAACGGCCTCATCGCCCGCGGTTTCCGGGTGCTGCACTGGACGTGGGCGGCGATCCATGGCGACCCGGAGGGTTTGGTGCACCAGCTGCTCCAGACCCTCCTGCGGACCTGATGCCCTCGAAGCAGACTTTTTTCTTGAGTCCCTGCCGGCGACCCCCTCCAATGCGCCCCGCTGTTCAACCCTACCTGGAGAACTCCATGAATCGTCTGCTTGTCTTCTCGGCCGCGGTCCTCGCCTTCGCTCTCTCGGCCTGTGGCACCTCGCCCGAGCAGTTGTGCAACGACGCCGTCGCCGCGATGTGCAACAAGATGTACACCTGCTACACGGGCGCAGAGCTGGACGCGATCAAATCGCAGTTCGGCCCCACCGAGGCCGACTGTACCTCCAAGTTCAAGACCCAGGCGGCCTGTGCGTCGAAGAAGGACTCCTCGACGGCGTGCGAGACGGGCAAGACCTATGACGCGTCTGCCGCGTCGGCCTGCGTCAGCGACTTCAAGGCGCTGTCATGCGAGGCGCTCAAGGGGAACATGACGCCGACTTCGTGTGACAACGTCTGCAAGTAACACCTGCTTTCTCGTGAACCTCGACGCCCGGCGCCTCGCGAGAGGCACCGGGCGTCTTCTTTTGGCGGAAGCCCGCGCGGCGTCGCGGCCAAAGTCCAACTTGCGTCCCTCCCGGTGGATCACCGGCCCCAAACGTCGTCGTCGCCGGACTCCACTCTCGCGGGTCGCGACGCCGACCGACCTGCGAGTGCGAGCGCGAAGCGGCGCCCCCGAGGGTCCAACCTCTGCCTCGATGAGGAAGGGCGTGAAGGGCGCGGTCGCGGTGCCGAGAGCGGTCAGCCGCTCGACTTCGGGCCCCGCGCTCGCCGTTGTCGAACTCGGATTCACAAGACCGACAACCAGTGTCGGTATTGTGGAACCGAGACGTCGGTGGAGTGAGCGAGTCACCGAGCGCGGGCGCCGAGCGGCTGGGCAGACGTGCAGGGTGCCCCGCCCTCCCCCGCCACCACCCTCGAGGCAGCCGCGTGCGGGCTCACCCGGCACGGTGGCGCCCTCCGCTCGCGGTCCCCCGAAAAGCACGACGCCCGGCACCTCGCGCGGAGGCACCGGGCGCCGGCGTAGCCGCGGTGGGGCTCAATAGCCCGTGCGGGCGATGGCCTTGTACGAGCTCGATGCGGTGCGGAGGTTGTGCACGATGCCGTAGCTGCAGCCGCGTGCCTCGTACGCCCACATCGAGCCCCAGCCGTCACCGGACTCGTAGAGGAAGATGTGGCCGGCGCCGTTGGTGTTGTAGACGAACGCGTCGCCCTTGCGCGCCGAGCCGCGGCTCACGGTGCGCCACAGCGAGTTCGAGCCCACGAAGTTGATGGTGGAGTACGGGTGCTGGTCGACGCGCGGGTCCGAGTTCCACGACGGGACCTGCCAGATCTTCCCGACGTAGCCCGAGCAGTCGGCGCCGTAGCTGCCCGAGTGCCGGCAGTTGGGGCAACTGCCGCTGCAGTAGCCCCTGGTCGAGCTGGACAGGCCGCCCGGCACCCAGCGCCCGTGGCCCCACCAGTACGAGAAGCCGACGCCGCTCTTCGCGCGGGACACCGCCGCGTCGCGCGCCGAGGTCGAGCCCGAGGAGCCGCCGCTCGACGGCTGCGACACCAGCGTCAGGTAGCCGCCGTAGCTCCAGCCGACGACGCCGTTGTACTTGATGTTGTACCAGCCACCGACGGGCGTGCTGCGGTTGACGGTGGTGACCTTCGCGCCTTTCGGGATGACGAGGCGCACGCGGTAGCTGGTGCTGGCTCCGGTGCGGAGGTTCAGCGCCGCCGTCGTCTGCAGCGTCGAGCCGATCGCCACGCCGCTGGAGAGCTCCTGGGTCAGCGTGCCCGTCTCCTCGGCGCCCGTGAGGATGTCGCTGTCCGTGGCGCTGTCGCCCACGGTGCCCGCGCAGCCCGCCAGCGCCACCGCCGCCGTCACCAGCCACAGCCCTCGCATCGTTGTCTTCATCGCGTGTCCCCTTGTCGTGACAGTGCTCTGCTCTCGGTGACGGTTTGCGATGCACGTGCCAGCGCCGCTGCTCCGAGGAAGGGCGCGGGAGTGCTGTCAACGCGACTGACAGGATCGCGCCCCCGCGCGCTGTCCGCTCTTTGAACGGATCTCGCGAGCCGGTGTCGCCCGTAACGACGTCGCGCGCCCGTTTCGGACGCTGTCACCTGCGCGCGACAGTTTCCCTTCCACGCCACGCTGTGGTTTTCCTCGGGAAGCGATGAACCGGGGACAACGGCGAGCGGTGGTGATCGTGGCACTGGTGGCGGTGGCGTTGGTGCTGGTGGTGCTCTTCTGGCCGCAGGCGCCGGTGGAGACGCCTCCGCTCGAAGCGGCAGACGCGGGTGGCGCGGTCGCCGTGCCCACGCCGAAGTCGCGCCTCGACACGCTGCGCGCGCAGGTGCCTCAGGCGCTCGACGGCGGGCTGCCCCACACGCGCCCAGGCGATCCCACCGTGCTGGTGGCATTCGGCTGGGGCAGCGGGCCCGGCAAGTTGGGCCGCGATCGCCCTGACGAGGCGAACCCGGAGGCGCCGATGAGCCTCACCGTCGACGGCCAGGGCAACGTGTGGATCCTCGACCAGGTGAACGGCCGGCTGGTGAAGGTGGACAAGCACGGCCAGCCCGCCGGCGAGGTGCCGCTCCCGGTGCAGGCGGCGCAGGACGTGGCGATCGCGAAGGACGGGACGGCGGTCGTCATCGATCGCCTGGTGGACAGGTCCATCGCGCTCATCGGGCCCGACGGGAAACCGAAGGGGGAGCTGCCGCTCGAGGGGAAGGGCCTCGAGGAGGGCGGCGCGTCGACGGGCGTCTTCACCGACGGCGACGATGTGTACGTCGAGCGCGAGCACGGCGACCTGGTGAACGTGGGCTCTACCAGCGGGAAGGCCAACCCCGACCGCCCGGAGGTGCCGGGCCGCCCGTCGCGCGACGGACAGAGCTACCTGAGCGCGAACATCGTGGAGGCCACCGCGGGCCAGGTGATGGTGACGGCCATCGAGCGGCCGAGCCAGGCGCATCGCTTCACGCGGCAGTACGGGCTGGGCGCGCCGGTGGTGCACCTCAACCTGCTCGACAGCGACGCGAGCGGCATCATCTACCTGGGCAGCGTCGTCGAGGCCGAGGGCAGCACCGATGAGGCGCCGAAGTTCTCCGTGGTGGTGCTGTGCCTCGACCCGGTGGACGGCCGGCCGCTGGGCCGCAGCGTGCTGCCGCCGAACGAGGGCGCTGACGAGACGTTTCGGGAGCTGGTCGTGCCTGACGAGGGCGGCGTGCTGTACCTGCACCGCACCGAAGAGGGCGCGCAGGTGATGCGGGTGAGCTGCCCGTAGCACGCCAAGCCCCGCCCCGCCGGGTGCCGGATCTGCACCGCGCGGAAGCGTGCGCGCCGCTGACGTGGATGGGCTGGCCGAGGTACGCCGAGTCGGGCCCGCGGCGGACTCAGGCCGCGCGGGGCCGTCCCCGAGCGCCCTCCCGGCGATGACGGTGATGCACTGACCCTCCGTGGGACTTCGCTGGCGCGCGTTCGAGGGCGCGCGCTCGGCGCCTCGTCACGACGAGGAGAACCGCACCCTCTTCGGGACTCCGTGGGCGCGCGTTCACGGGCGCGCCTGCGGCGCCTCGTCACGACGAGAAGACCGAACCCTCCTCGGGACTCGGCGGCGCGCGTTGACGGGCGCGCGTGCAGCGCCTCGTCACGACGAGGACACCCGCACCCTCTTCGGAACTCAATGGGCGCGCGTTCACGGGCGCGCCTGCGGCGCCTCGTCACGACGAGGAAACCCGAGCCCTCTTCGAGACTCCGTGGGCGCGCGTTGACGGGCGCGCGTGCAGCGCCTCGTCACGACGAGGACACCCGCACCCTCTTCGGAACTCAATGGGCGCGCGTTCACGCTCGCGCATGCGGCGCCTCGCGGCAGGTGACGCGAAGCTTCTGCGGGCAAGTGTTCGCGGGGGCGCCTGCGGCGCTCGTGAGGATGAGGAGAGGCGAGCCTCTGCGGGATTCGCCGGGGCGGGCGCGCGTGCGCCGCCTCGCGAGGACGAGGAGATGCGACCCTCTCCGGGACTCGTCGGCGCGTGCGCCGCCTCGCGACGACGAGGAGGCGCGAACCCGCCTGTGGAAGCTCATCGGCGAGAAGTCACCGGCGCCCGTGCGGCCCCCGCAGCGATGACGCGGAGCGAGCGCAGCTGCGGGCGGAACTTGGGCGTTCCCGTGTGCGGTTCCGACGACACGGTGCGCCAGCCCCCGCGGACGTCGGGGCTGCTGCCCCTCTCCCCCGATGGGGGAGAGGGAGCGGTTACTTTCCGAGCGCCTCGGCGAGCGCCCCGTCGGCGCGCGTCGCGTCACGCTGCACGCCGTCGAGCGCCGCCTTCAGCGCCTTCGCGTCGAGCGCCGGCCTCCCGGCCGGCGCGGTGGCGCCCGCGGTCACCAGCACCGGCACGAGGTAGCGCTGCTCGCCGGGCTGCGCGGTGAGGCCCGACGGGCTGCCCACCACCGACACCGTCGGCGCGCCCGCGAAGCTCACCACCAGCTCGCGGCGCGACACGCCCACCACCGCGGAGTGCTGCCGCTCCCCCGCCAACGAGACGGGAGAGGCGGCCGCCTGGCGCACGTCGCCGCCGCTCTCCGCGCGCCAGCCCGCCACGAAGCGCCGCGCCTCGGCCACGTCCTTCCCGTCCGGCGCCGCGCCGGGCCGCGCCAGCTTCGCGAGGCCGCGCAGCCGCGGAATCCACCGCTTCGCCTCGGCGGCGACCGCCCCGCTCCGCCGTCCGTCCGTCTCGACGCCCTGCACGCCGCCGAGGCCGTCCGCCGCGAGCTGCTGCGCGAGCCGCTCGAGCGACGCCGCCAGGCGCTCGTACGCCTCGGGCAGCGGCTCCACGTCCAACGTGGGCGGCACCATCAGCCGCACCGACAGCGCGCTGCGCTCGTGCGGGTCCGGGTTCACCTCGAGGCCCCCGCCGCGTCCGTCGAGGTGCGCCACCTGCAGCGCCGCGAAGGCCACCCGCAGCCGCGCCCGCCAGCCGCCGTCGAAGCCCACGGCCTTCGCGTCCGTCGCCAGCGCCGCCAGCGCCGCCTCGCGCGCCACCGGCCACGGCGCGTCGGCACCCGTCGCGGGCGTCACGCGCCCGTCCTGGACCGCGGCGGCCAGCTCCTCCATCGCCGCGCCGCGCTCGGCGCCCTCGAGCTGCGCGAGGAAGCCGGAGAATGGCGTCGACGGCGCTGCGAAGAGGCCCGGCGGCCGGCGCGCGTCCATCGGCAGCGCCTCGATGAACTCGTTCATGCGGTCGAGAGACGCTTCGGCGCCACCGTTCGCCTTCTCCTTCCACACGAGCAGCGGCTCGGCCGTCGGCGCCCCGAGGTAGCAGTCGCGCCGCGCCCGCACCTTCGCGTCGAGCGCCGCCAGCTTCGCGTCCTTCTCGAGCAGCAGGAGGTACGTCAGCACCGCCGCCGTCCCGGCGCGGCTCTGTTCGAAGGGCTGCGCCAGCGCGCGCATGCGGACCCACGCGCAGGCCAGCTCCGGCGTGCGGCTCCAGGGCGCCGGCGCGACCAGCGCGTCCGGGTCGTGCGTGAGGCGCTGCACCTCGGCGCGCGCCGCGGCCAACACGTCCGCCTGGGGTTTCGAGGCCGCCAGCTTCGCCTCGTCGAGGCAGGCCGCTGCCGCGGCGAGCCGCCCGGCCAGCGCCAGCGCGCCTTCCCGCGCGTCGCCGTCGGTGGAGCCGAAGCGCTTCACCGCGCGCTCCGCGGCCTGCGTGAAGAGCTGCCGACGCAGCCGCTCGGTGTCCGCCTCGACGCCGGCGAGCGCCGCGTCCTCCACCTGCCGCACGCGCGCGCCGACGAGGTCGACGGGCAACAGCAGCTTGGGCTCCTCGGGGTCGAGCGGCGCACGCAGCCGCGCCGAAGGCCGCTTCGCCAGCGGGTTGTCCGAGGTGTACGGGCCGTCGCCCACCTGCGCGAAGCTCTGCGCCAGGGCGCCCCACTCGAGGCCGCGCCCCGCCGACACGTCGAGGCCCACGCCGGGCGCCACTCGCACCGTGGCCGACTTCGGCAGCTTCTCGAGGAAGGCGGCGACCTTCTCCTCGCCGTGCGTCTCAATCGCGTCGGGCGAGCCCTTCGAGCGCTTGAGGAGCGAGAGATCGTACGCGTACTCGAGCGCGCCGTCGGGGGCGCGCTTCACCGCGTACGGCCAGACGTCGGCCATCGGCGCCGAGGACAGCGTCACGGCAAACGCGAGCGTGGCGCCGAGCATCAGCGCCCCAGCAGCGACTTCACGGTGTCGAGCACGTCTTGCGCCTGCACCGGCTTCACCAGGTAGGCGTTCGCGCCCAGCTTGAGCGCGCGCTCGCGGTCGGCCAGCGCGGCCTCGGTGGTGATGATGACGATGGGCACGTTGCGGTTCTGCTGCCCCTGGCGGATGTGCGACGTCAGCTTGAGACCGTCGAGCACCGGCATGTTGATGTCGGTGAGGACGATGTCGAAGGGCCCGGCCTGGAACTTCTTCAGGGCCTCGGCGCCGTCAGCGGCCTCCACGCACACCACGTCCTCGAGCCGCTGGAGCGCGTACATCACGCTCCGGCGGAGCTGCAGGGAGTCATCGACCACCAGGGCACGGATCGTCATCGGCGGGCGAAACCGTATTCGGTTTCGGCCCGGTTTTCATGGCCTGCGCGTCCGCAGCGTCACCGCGAGCGCCGGTCCCAATTCGTCCAGGGGCAGCACCCGCCTCACCTGCCCGGTGGCGATGGCCGCCTGCGGCATGCCGAAGACGACGGCGGTGGACTCGGCCTCGGCCCACACCTCGGCGCCCGCCCTCCCCATCGCGAGCACGCCCTTCGCGCCGTCGTCGCCCATGCCCGTCAGCACCACCCCCCGCGCCTTCGGGCCCAGCTGCTGCGCGAGGCTTACGAAGAGGCGGTCGACGCTGGGCGCGTGCCGGTCGGTGGGCGCGGGCCGCTTCACGGCCAGCTGCAACAGCGAGCCCTTCTGCGCCAGTTCGAGCTGCTCGCCGCCGGGCGCCACGTAGACGCGGCCCGGCTCGATCGGGTCGCCCGACCTCGCCTCGCTCACCCGCAGGGACAAGGCCTGGTTCAAGCGGTGCGCGAAGGCCTCGGTGAAGCGCGCCGGCATGTGCTGCGCGACGAGCACGCACACCGGCAGCCCGACGAGCGACTCCAGCACGCGCTGCACCGCCGGCGGCCCGCCGGTGGACGCGCCGATGCCGATGATCTGCGGCGCCTCCGGCTTCGGGGCCTTGCCCTTTGCCGGCGAGGGGCGCGCCGGCGCGGCGGGCTCGTCGCGGCGCACGAAGCGCACGCTGCGCACCTTCTCGATCAGCTCCGCGCGCACCGACCCCAGCGTCTCGGCGTCGCGCCCCTGCGGCTTGGCCACGAAGTCGAAGGCGCCCAGCTGCAACGCCTTGAAGACGTCGGACGGGTGCCGGTACGACGACAGCACGATGACCGGCGTCGGTGCGCGCGCGGTGAGCAGCCGGAGGAAGCTGTAGCCGTCGAGCCGCGGCATCTCGAGGTCGAGGGTGATCACGTCGGGCTTGAGCTCCACGGCCTTGCGCAGGCCTTCCTCGCCGTCGGCGGCGCGGTCCACCACGCGGATGCCGGGCGCCGTCTCGAGGATTCGGGTGATGGCGCGGCGGTTGGCGGCCGAATCGTCGATGACCAGCACGCTGATGGGCGTCTCGCGAGTCATGGCGCGGGCCTCCGGTACACCAGGTCGCCCGTCAGTTGGACGATCTCGAAGCGCGTGGAGAGGGACAAGAGGTTCTCGCTGTGGCCGAGCAGGAGGAAGCCGCCCGGCAAGAGGCGCTCCCAGAAGAGGTCGACGACGCGTCGCCGCGTCGCCGGCTCGAAGTAGATGAGCACGTTGCGGCAGAAGATGACGTCGAAGCGCGGCAACAGCGCCGCGGCGCGCTCGTCGAGCAGGTTCAGCTGCCCGAAGCGCACCGGCGCGCGGAAGGCCTCCTTCACCCGGTGGCGGCCATGGGGCAGCGCGTCGAAGTAGCGGGCGAGGCGCTCGGGGCTGGTGGCGCGCAGCGCGGTGGCGCCGAACTCCGCGTGGCGCGCGGTGGTGAGCGCCTTCTTCGAGAGATCGGTCCCCAGCACGTCGAGTTCCCAGCCGGCGAGGGACGGCCGGTCCACCAGCAGCATCGCCAGGGTGTACGGCTCCTCGCCGGTGGCGCAGCCGGCCGACCAGACGGTGAGGCGCCGGGTGCGCGCGGCCCGCGCCTCCACCGCCGGCAGCACCTCGGTCGCGAAGGCCTCGAGCTGCTGCGGCTCGCGGAAGAAGTACGTCTCGTGGGGCACGAGGAGATCGATGGCCGTCTCCAGCTCCTCGGGCCCGCGGGGATCGAAGCGCAGGTAGCGGTGGTAGGCGGCGAAGTCGCGCAGCCCCAGCGCCTCGAGGCGCGGCGCGAGGCGGCGCTCGGCGACGAAGGTGAGATCTTCCCGCAGAACGAAGCCGCAGGCCCGCTCGAAGAGGTCGCCCAGGAGGTGCCGCTCTTCGCGGCTCATCGACGGGCGCGAGTCGCCGAAGCCGGGCATCGCTCAATCCTGGCGGGCCTGCACCGCGCGCAGCGCCGCCTCGATCCGGTCGCGCACGACGTCGTCCGTCTCGCGCTCGAGCGCGTCCCGCAACGCGTCGAGGCAGCCGGCGGGACACGAGACGGCGAGGAGCCGCGCCGCGGCGGCGCGCACGTCCCAGCGCGGGTGCGCGAGCGCCGCCAACGCGCGGGCGGCCACCTCCGGCAGGTCCGCGCCCAGCTCGAACACGCGGCGCGTCACCTCGGGGCCCGGGTGCTCGAGCGCGCGCAAGAGCAGCTCGACGGTCAGCTGCCCGATCGTGGCCAGCGCGTCGAGGGCAGCCAGCGCGACCGCGGCCTCGGCGTGGCGCGACAGCTCGCGCAGGCGCTCGGCGGCGTCGGCGCCGGGGTGGTGCGCCGCGGCCTGGCAGGCGAGCGCCAGCACCGAGGTGTCGGCGTCGATGAGCGCGTGGGCGAGCAGCGGCGCGGCCTCCGGCGTCGGCAGCGAGGCGAGCGCACGGGTGGCGGCGCGGCGGACGCGGGGCGACTCGTCCATGAGGCCTGCGCGCACGATCGCCAGCGCCTCGGGCACGGCGACGGAGGCGTCCACCGCCGCGGCGCGGACGTCGTCGCGCTCGTCGTGCAGCGCCCGCTGCAGCACGGGCTGCGCCTCGGGGCCCACCACCTCGGCCCAGGCGCGCACCACGTGCGGCTTCAGCGCGCCCTGGACGCGGACCTCGAGCGCCGCGCGCACCTCGGCCGGCCAGGAGCCCGCCAGCGCCACGAGCGCGCGGTAGGCGTGCACGGCCAGCGTGTCGTCGTCGAAGGCGCGCGCCAGCGGGGCGATGGCCTGCTGGCCGCGGGTGCGGCCCAGCGCCCGGGCGCCCACCTCGGCCCACTCGGGATCGCCGGCCGTCAGCAGCGCCGCGAGGCGATCGACCAGCGCGGGCTCGGCGAGCGCGAGGATCGCCTCACCCACCACCGCGCGCGCCTCGCCGGAAAGCTCGGCGAGCGCCGCGCCGGCATCCAGGAGCGTGCGCGCGCCCTCCAGGCCCAGGCGCACCAGCGCCTCCAGCGCAGGCTCCGCGAGCGCGCCCGGGCCGACCGCGCGGGCGATGGGCAGCGCCAGCGCGGACACCTCGAGCACCCGCGCCAGCCTCAGCGCGCCGCGGCGGCGCTCCAGGTCGTCCGACGCCAGCATCGCCTCGAGCCAGCGGACCGGGTCCGGCGTGGCACGCAGCGCGAGCGCGACCTCGGCCTCCACCTCGCCGGGCAGCGCGCCGTCGGTGGCGGCGAAGGCGAGGAGCGCCGCGTCGCGGGTCCCGGGGCTTCGCAGGCCCAGCGCCGCGCGCCGCCAGGCCGCCGGGTGCGCCACGCGGCCGAGCAGGCGAAACGCGCTCGCCCGGGTGAGGGCCACGTCCAGCATCGGCACGAGCACCGGCAGGGGCGGCGGCGCGTTCATCTGCGTGAGGCCCTCGAGGCCACAGACGCGCAGGAGTGGGTCGGCCGAGCGCAAGAGGCCTTCGAGCGCGCGCCGGGCGGGGGCACCGCCGATGCGCCCGAGGGCCTCCGCCGCGGCGGCGCGCACGTTGGCGTCGACGTCGTCCAGAGCGGCCACCAGGCCCGGCACCGCCTCGGGCCGCGCCAGCTCGCCGAGGATGTCGGCGGCGAACTTCCGCTGGTCGGGATCCTCGTGCTGCAGCAGCACCACCACCGCCGGCAGCGCCGCCGCGCCCAGCTGCGCCAGCACCGACGACGCCGCGTTGCGCGCGCCCGTCTCCCCGCGCCGGCCCAGCAGCGCCACCAGCTGGCGCACGACGTCGGGCGTGGGATCCACCTGCGCGAGGCGGTTGGCGGCCAGCCGGCGGACGCGCCAGCTCGGGTCGCGCAGCGCCTCCACCAGCTGCGGGACGACGGCGGGCCCGGGGGGCAGCGCGTCCAGCGCCCGGTAGCGGCCCTCGGCCTCGGCGTCGGCCTCGAGCCACGTCATGCCGCGTCCTCCGTCACCAGCGCCTTCACGTCCAGCAGCAGCTTCAGGCTGCCGGCCTCGCCGCACACGCCGAGGACGTGCGGGGAGCGCCCGGGCCCCGCGGCGAGCGGCGCGGGGCGCAGGGCGGCGCGGGGCACCTTCACGACGTGGGTGACGGCGTCGACGACGAGGCCCACGCGGCGGCGGCCGATGCGGCACACGACGAGGCGCTCGCGGTTGCGGGGCTTGCCAGAGGGCGACAGCACCTGCCCCTGGCCCTTCGGAATGCCGAGGCGGCGGCGCACGTCGACGACGGGCACCACCTCGCCCCGCAGCTTCACCACGCCCTCGAGAAAAGACGGCGCGCGCGGCACCGGGGTGACGCCGGGCACGGGGAGGATCTCGTCGACGCGCGCCAGGTCCACCACGTACTCCTCGGCGCCGACGCGCAGGACGCAGAGCTGCAGCAGCGTGGGCTCGTTCACGACAGCGCCTGCTCCAGGTCGATGAGGATGTAGAGGTTCCCGTCCTTCCGGCCGAGGCCCGCCACCGCGTCGCGCTCGAGGCCCAGGTTGGGCGCCGACTCGAGGCGCGAGAGCGCCAGCTTCACCACGCCGTGCACGCGGTCCACCAGCACGCCGGCGTCTCCTTCGGGGTCGCGGATGAGGACGATGCGGGCGCCGCGGGCCACGTCCGCCCGGGAGCGCACCACCGGCGCCGCGTCGGCCAATTTGAGGCGCACCTTCACGTCGTAGAGCGGCAGCATCTCGCCGCGGACGTTGATGAGGCCGATGACGTTGGGCGCGCCGCGCGGCACCTCGGTGACGTCGCCCACCTTGAGGATCTCCCGCACCGTGGCGATGGGCACGGCGTACGTCTCGTCGCCCAGCTGGAAGGCGAGGAACTCCTCGGGCACCTCCTCCGGCGCCACCTCGGGCCCGGTGTCCACCTCGGGCGCGAGCTCGAGGAAGGCGCCGACGTCCTCATCGGGGCGGTAGAAGAACCGGTCGAGCAGCTCGGCGAAGCGGGACACGCGTCGGGACTGTAGCGCCGAAAGAGGCGGGGGCGGGACTGCCTGGTGCGTCAACCGGCGGCCGCGGCAGGCCGGGTGAGCTCCTCCATCAGCGCGCCGACGTCCAGCACCAGCACGGCCCGGCGGTCGCCCAGCTCGGTGGCGCCGGACACGCCGGGGATGGCGCGGAGCCGCCCGCCGAGCGGCTTGGTGACGATGTCCTCCTGCCCGAGCAGCTCGTCGACGGCGAGGCCGATGCGCTGCTGCGCGAGGCCGATGAGCACCACGAAGGAGCGCTCGCGCTGCGCCTCGGCCAGCTTGAAGACGCGGGCGAGGCGCACGAACGGCAGCGTCTGGCCGCGCACCTCGAAGACCTCGCGGCGCTCGACGGTCCTCAGGTCCGCGTGCCGGATCGAGACGATTTCCATCACCGAGCTCAGCGGCACTGCGTAGGTCCGACCCGACACGCCGACCATCAGCGCGCGGATGATGGCGAGCGTCAGCGGCAGCGTCAGGGTGAAGGTCGTGCCGTCGCCGCGCCGGCTGTCGATGTCGATGAGGCCGGACAGGCGCGCGAGGTTCGTCTTCACCACGTCGAGGCCGACGCCGCGCCCCGAGAGCTCGGACACGTCGGCGCGGGTGGAGAAGCCGGGGAGGAAGACGAGGTTCAGCAGGTCGCGCCGCGACATCTCCCGCGTCTGCTCCTCGGTGGCGAGCCCGCGCTGCACCGCGACCTGGCGGATCCGCGTCTCGTCCATGCCGCCGCCGTCGTCGCCCACCTCGATGAGCACCTGGTTGCCCTGCTGCCGCGCCTTCAGGCGGATCTTCCCGCGCTGCGGCTTGTGGTGCAGGCGGCGCACCTCCGGCGGCTCGATGCCGTGGTCGAGCGAGTTCCGCAAGAGGTGCATCAGCGGATCCGACAGCTCCTCGACGATGAGCTTGTCCAGCTCGACGTCGCCGCCGGACACCTCGAAGTCGACGTCCTTCCCGGATTCTCGCACGAGCCGGCGCATGAGGCGCGTCAGCTTGTCGAACACCTGGCCCAGGGGGACCATGCGCACGTCGAGCACGCCCTTCTGCAGCTCGTCCAGCTTGCGCTCGAGCGCGCGGGCCTCGCGCTGCAGCTCCTGCCCCCACAGCTTCGGGAGCGCGACGCCGGTGCCGACCTGCCGGGCGGCCTCGGCGAGGCGGTTGATGTTGCTGCGGATCAGCAGCAGCTCGCCGATGGAGTTCATCAGGGCGTCGAGGCGGCCGATGTCGACGCGCACCGTCTGGGTGAGGGAGCGGAGCGAGGTGTCGGGGGACAGGCGCAGCCCGCTCGCCGAGGTGGGCTCCGGGAGCGCCACGCCGCTGCCGCTGACGTCGTCCCACTTCGTCGCCGGGCGCGGCGCGTTCGAAGACGACGAGTCGAACACCAGCGCGGGCCCGGGCCTCGGCGTCACCTCCGTCGGCGCGGGCCGGCTGGTGAGCGGCGACAGGGTGGCGCCGTCGAGCACCGCTTCGATCTCGCCGCGCGCGCGGCTCGAGCCGAAGACGAGGTCGAAGGCGATGGAAGACTCGTCGCCCGGCTGGGACGACGGCAGCGTGGAGACGACTTCGCCCAGGGGCTTCAAGCGCGCGTTGAGCGCGGCGAGCTGCTGGTCGAAGTCGGCGAGGCTGTAGACGGCGCGCACCTTCCACAGGCCGACGCCCTTCTTCACGTTCTCGCGCAGCCGGTGCTCTTCGTACTCGGTGAAGACGCTGCGCATCTGCGGGTCGATGCCGACCTGGTCGAGGAGATCGACGCCCGCGTCGGCCTGGCCCCTGGCCAGCTGCGCGAGGCGCTCCTGCAGGTGATCGGCGCCCACTTCGAGATCCGGCGCGTGGGTGCCCTGGGACACGCGCGCCAGCAGCGCCTGCAGCATGTCCAGGGTTTCGATGAGCGTATCGACGAGGCGATCGTCGAGCGGCACCCGGCCGAGCCGCAGGGCGTCGAGCACGTCTTCGGCGCGGTGAGCGAGGCGCGAGACGCGGTCGACGCCGAACATCGCCGACAGCCCCTTGAGCGAGTGGGCCGCGCGGAAGATGGCGTTGAGGCGCTCGGGGTCGGGCTCGCGGCCGCGCTCCTGGTCGAGGACGAACAGATCCTTCGCGAGGCTCTCGAGGATCTCGTTGGCCTCGGTGACGAACTCGTCGAGCGCGCGCGGAGGTGCCACCCGTCCCCTCGCCTCCTCTTCAGCCCAGCTTCAGGTATCGGCGCACCAGCGCGCAGATGTCGGCCGGCTCGAACGGCTTCACCACGTACTCGCTGGCGCCCAGCTGCAAGCCGCGATCGCGGTCCTGCGGTCGGCCCTCCGTGGTGACGACGAAGAGCGGCGTCTCCTTGTAGTGCGGGTTCTTCTTCACGAAGTTGATCAGCTCGAGCCCGTTGATGTCCGGCATGTTGATGTCGGTGATGATCAACTCGAAGCGGTGCCGGGGCAGCACCTTGAGCGCCTCGAAGCCGCTCACCGCCAGGTGCACCTCCACGCCGTCGAGCTCGCCCAGGGCCGCCGCGAGCAGTTCCCGCGTCGCGCGCGAGTCTTCGACGATGAGGACCTTGTGGGTGCTCAAGACGCGTACACGCTAGCACGGCGCGCGGCCCGGGAGCTGCTCAGGCGAAGACGGCCACCCGGCCCGGAAAGCGGCTCTTGAAGGCGCGCGTCACCAGCTCGTCGCGGCTCGACTCGAGCGCCTTCGGCAGCGTCGGAAACGCCAGCGCCACCGACGACACCTGCGCCTTCGCGAGCATCTCGCCGGCCTGGTGGAGCGCGTGCTCGAGGCCCAGCGCGGTGACGGCGGACGCGCGGCCGAGGCCCACGGCGAACAGCCTGGGCGCGGGCACCTGGCCCAGGGTGGGCACCAGCAGCTTCTCGCCGGGCACCCCCTGGAAGAAGCCGGCCTTCAGCACGCGGGACAGGGCCCCGTTGAGGCGCCAGTCGACGAAGCCGGCCGCGCCGGGCAGCGGGCGCTCGTCCTCCATGATGAGGCAGCACACCGCGTCGGTGCCCGCGAGGGCGTCGACGGACGCGAGGCTCGCGGGGAGGCGTTCGAGGCTTGAATGCCCCCCACTCACGGCTTCTCGACGGCGCTGGCCACCCGATCGAGCAGCCCGTTGATGAAGGCGCTGGACGCCTCGTTGCCGAAGGTCTTCCCCAGCTCGATGGCCTCGTTGATGGTCACCTTGCGGGGGATGTCCTGGCGGTACTTCAGCTCGTAGATGCCGATGCGCAGCACGTTGCGGTCGATGCGGTGCATGCGATCGAGGCGCCAGTTGTGCGAGTACGCCTCGATGAGCTGGTCGATCTCGGCGAGGTGAGCGCGCACGCCCGCGACGAGTTCCTGCGCGAACTGATCGGCCTGGGGCTCCACCGGGCCATCCTCGTCGGACGCCGCCCACGCGGCGGCCACGGCGGCCTTCGCGTCGAGACGCGGGTCCTGCTCGAGCTGGTACAGGGCCTGGAGCGCCTTCTCGCGCCCGAGGTGACGGCTCCCCATGGGCTACTTCGCTCCCAGACGCGCGTAGAGGTTCACCATCTCGATGCAGGCGATCGCGGCGTCGGCCCCCTTGTTGCCGGCCTTCACGCCGGCGCGGTCGACGGCCTGCTCGACGGAGTCGGTGGTCAGCACTCCGAAGGTGACGGCGCACTCGGCGGACAGCGCCACCTGGCCGACGCCCCTGGACACCTCGTTGGCGACGTACTCGAAGTGCGGCGTGCCGCCGCGGATGACGCAGCCCAGGGCCACCACGCCCGCGTACCTGCCGGACTGGGCCACGCGGCGCACCAGCGGCGACAGCTCGAAGGTGCCCGGGCAGCGGTACACGTCGATGTCACCGTCGGCGACGCCGTGGCGCACCAACGCGTCGACGGCGCCCGACAACAGCTGCTCGGTGATGAACGAGTTGAAGCGGCTCACGCAGAGCGCGAACCGGCCAGCGGGGGAAACCAGGTGGCCTTCGATGGTGCGAGGCATGCCGATTCACCCTACAGAGGAACGGCGACGCCCGCCACTCCGCTTCGGCGGCGGTCCGGACAGCGCCAGCTGCTCGACGACCTCGATGCCGTAGCGCTCGACGCCGACGATGCGGTTGGGGGTGTTGGTCAGCATGCGCAGCTTCTTCACGCCGAGGTCCTGGAGGATCTGCGCGCCGAGGCCGAACTCGCGCAGGCGGGCCTGGCCTTCGTGGCCGATCACCTGCTGCTCGTTGCTGGGCGGCTTGAGCGCCAGGGCGTGCGCCGCGCGGTGCCGCTGCAACAGCACGATGACGCCGGCGCCTTCCTTCACGATGCGCTGGAAGGCCTCGCGCAGACTTCCCTGGCCGGTGACGTGGTCGAGGAGGTCGCCCAGCAGCGTGGCGCGGTGCACGCGAGTCAGCACCGGCCTGTTGCCTTCGATCTCGCCGTACACGAGCGCGAGGTGGACCGAGTCGTCGCCGTGCGTGGTGTACGCGTAGGCGGTGAACTCGCCGAACGGCGGGCGGTGCACCAGCGCCTCGCCGACGCGCTGCACGAGCCGCTCGTGGGCGAGGCGGTAGGTGATCAGGTCGGCGATGGCGAGCAGCGTGAGCCGGTGCTTCTTCGCGAAGCGCACCAGCTGGGGGCGGCGGGCCATGGTGCCGTCGTCGTTCATGATCTCGCAGATGACGCCGGCGGGCTCGAGGCCGGCGAGGCGCGCGAGGTCGACGGACGCCTCGGTGTGGCCGGGGCGCACCAGCACGCCGCCGTTGCGGGCGCGCAGCGGGAAGACGTGTCCGGGCCGGGTCAGATCCTCGGGGCGGCAGTCGGGACGGATCGCCGTGCGCACGGTGTGGGCGCGATCGGCGGCGGAGATGCCGGTGGTGACGCCCTTCGCGGCCTCGATGGAGACGGTGAAGGCCGTCTGCCGCGGCGAGCCATTGTCAGACACCATGAGCGGCAGGTCGAGCCGCTTCACCTGCTCCTCGGTCAGCGTCAGGCAGACGAGCCCGCGCCCCTCCCGCGCCATGAAGTTGATGGCCTGCGGCGTCACCTTCGACGCGGCCATCACGAGATCGCCTTCGTTCTCGCGATCCTCGTCGTCGGTGAGGACGACCATCTTGCCCTTGCGGATGTCCGCGATGGCCTTCCGGACCAGGGCGATGCTGCGCTTCTCGGCGGCGGGAGTCGTCATGCCGGGGCCCTCTTGTCCGGGCCCGCGGCGGCGCGCAAGCCTCGAGGTGGCTTCGGCAACACCCGGGCGACTCGGGTCGTCCAGCGGGTCAGCGCCCGGAGGTCGCCGTCGTGGGGCGCCTCGTACGCGGCGAGGTCCTCCAGCGCGTCGGCCGGGAGCGCCACCCGCGACGGGTCGCCCAGCAGCACCGCGCAGCCGTCCGCCGCGAGCGCCCGCAGCCAGGCGATGACGCGCGCCGCGAAGGCCGGCTCGAAGCACACGTCGCCGGCCAGCACGACGTCCCACGGGCCGCGCGGGGCGCCGACGAGGTCCTCCGTCGTGGTGAGGACGGACACGCCGTTGAGGCGCGCGTTGGCGTGGGCGGCCTCGGCGGCGCGGGGGTCGACGTCGGCGCACAGCACGGACGCGGCGCCCGCTCTCGCCGCCGCGACGCCCGCCACCGCCCCGCCGGCGCCGAAGTCCAGCACGCGCCGGCCGCGCACCCACTCGGGGCGATCGACGACGAAGCGCGCCAACGCCTGCCCGCCGGGCCACGCGACGGCCCAGTAGGGCCAGCCGAGCGCGTCGGGATCGGCCGCGTGCCAGTGCGGGCTGTCGGGCGGGAGCAGGTGCAGCTCGAGTTCGGGAACCAACGTCGGCGAGGCGATGCGGGTGTCGGCGAGGCCCAGCGTCACGACGAAAAGCCAGCGGCCTTGAGCTGCGCCTCGGTGAGGCCGCCGCGCGGGCCCAGCATGCGCGCGACGTACTTGCCGATGACGTCCGCCTCGATGTTCACGCTGTCGCCGGCGCGAAGGGCGCCCAGCGTCGTGGCCGCCTGCGTCTCGGGGATGAGCATCACCGAGAAGCGCTGCGGCTCGACGGTGGTGACGGTGAGGCTGACGCCGTTGATGCACACCGAGCCCTTCTCGACGAAGAAGGGCGCGAGCGCGTCGGGCAGCGAGACGGTGAGCACCAGCGAGCCGCCGTCGGAGCGCGCGTCCACCACCTGCGCGACACCGTCGACGTGGCCCTGCACCCAGTGGCCCCCGAGGCGGTCGCCCATGCGGAGCGCCCGCTCGAGGTTGACGCGGGTGCCGGGCCGCCAGCGGCCCAGCGTGGAGCGGCGCAACGTCTCGGGCGCGGCCTGCACCCGGAACGTCGAGCCCTTCGACTCGACGACGGTGAGGCAGACGCCGTCGCAGGCGATCGACTCGCCGTGCGCGAAGTCGCCGGGGAAGTGGCTGTCGATCCACACGTCCGTCACCGCGCCCGAGGCGACGCGAGCGACGGTTCCGACGTCAGCGACGAGGCCGGTGAACACGCGCGCCGCCTACTTCTTCCTGCCCTTCTTCGCGGGCTTCTTCGCGGCGCCGGGCGCCTTCTTCTGCGGCTCGAGCAGCTCCAGGAACTCGACGATGCGGCTGTCAGCCTTGCGGAGGCGCCGGCTCAGCATGCGCGTGATGTTCTGCAGGATGATGACGTACGCGAAGTTGTCGGCCTTGTAGAGGTTCCACAGGTCGAGGTTGGTGAGCGAGTACGTCACCGCCTTCTTCTTCACGATGACGCTGGCGCTGCGCGGCTGGAGCTCGACGAGCGTCATCTCCCCGAAGCACTCGCCGGGCCCGAGGCGCACGATGGGGACGTTGTTGCCGCGGCTTGAGCGGCGGACGACCTCCACCTCCCCCTCGCGGATGACGTACAGCGAGCGGCCGAGCTCGCCCTCGTTGCAGATGACGTCGCCGACCTCCCAGCGCCGCTCCTCGAGGAAGTCGAAGAGGATGTCGAGGTTCCGACCCTTGAGATCCTGGAAGATGGGGACCGTTCGCACGAAGGTCGCGACCGCTGCGTCTCGCCGGGTGAGCATGGGCGGGGAAGAAAACAGCCTGGGCCGGAACGCGCAACGAAAGTCGGCGGGCCCTCAGTGCGCGCCGTACAACGCGAGCGCGTTCTGGCCCAAAAGGCCGGCCTCCGCCTCGTCGCCCAGCTTCAGCGCGGTCAGCTTCTTGAGCTCGCGATCCCAGGCGTAGGGGATGTTGGGGAAGTCGGTGCCGTACAGGACGCGCTCGGGGCGCGCCTCGTACAGCCTTCGCGGCGCCTCGAGCGGGAAGTACTCGGCGCCGATCATCGTGGTGTCGAGCCACAGCGACTCGTGGCGCTCGAGGAGCCTCGCGTAGCCGTCGAATTCGTCGGCGCCGAGGTGCGGCACGCACAGCTTCAGCGTGGGCCAGTCCTTCAGCACGCGCTCGACGCGCTCGACGGCGCACAGCTGGTACGGGTCGACCGGGTAGGCGGGCGAGGCCGGCTCGCGGCCCGCGTGCATCACCAGCGGGCGGCCGGCGGCTGCGCACTCGGCGTACACCTCGTGCAGCGCTTCGTCGTCGGGGGCAAAGCGCTGGACGTGGCAGTGCAACTTCACGCCCTTGAGGCCGAGGTCGAACGCTTCCCGCAGCACCTCGCGCGCGCCGGGCTCGCCGGGCAGCACGGTGGCCAACCCGATGATGCGCGGCTCGGCGCGGCACAGCTCGGCCACGTAGCGATTCAGCGCGCGCGCCATGCCGGGCCTGTGGGCGTAGTGGAGCGCCACCACGCGACTCACGCCCCGCGAGAAGAGGAAGTCGAGCACCTTCGGCGTGTGCAGCCTGTAGCGGATGGGCCAGGCGTTCACGTCGAACCACTTCCACAGCGCGTCGAAGACGCCGTCGGGGAAGAGGTGGACGTGCGCGTCCACGACCGGCGGCAGGCCCTTCGGCAGCGAAGGCCCTTCCTCGTCGTCGACGCCGGGCATGGGCAGCGTCACGCCGCCCCGCGCGAGGGGCGCGGCCAGGCAGCAGGCGGGGCCGTGCAGCTCCGTCACTTCGCGAGGCCCCACTGCCACAGCATGAAGGACAGCTCCCGCGCGCTGTCGCTGAGCTGGTCGTAGCGGCTCGCGCGGCCGCCGTGCCCGGCCAGCGACATCTCCATCCACAACAGGAGCGGGTTCGAGTCCGTCTTGGTGGCGCGCAGCTTCGCCACCCACTTGGCGGGCTCGTGGTACAGCACCTGCGAGTCGTTGTAGGCGCTGCGTACGAGAATGGCCGGGTACGGCTGGGCCTTCACGTTGTCGTACGGGCTGTAGGCGCGCATCACCTCGAGATCGGCCTTCACCTTCGGGTTGCCCCACTCCTCGAACTCGTTGACGGTGAGCGGCAGCGACTCGTCCAGCATGGTGTTGATGACGTCGACGAAGGGCACCTCGACGTAGGCGGCGCGGAACAGCTCGGGACGGAGGTTCAGCACCGCGCCCATGAGCAGCCCGCCGGCGCTGCCGCCGGTGATGATGAGCCGGTCCCTCGTCGTCCAGCCCTCCCGCTCGAGGAACTCGGCGCAGGCGATGAAGTCGGTGAAGGTGTTCATCTTCTTCGCGAGCCGGCCGTCGTCGTGCCAGCGCTTGCCGAGCTCTCCGCCGCCGCGGACGTGCGCGTCGGCGATCACCACGCCGCGGTCGAGCAGCGAGACGTTGGACGACGTGAAGGACGGATCGTTGTCGTCGCCGTAGGCGCCGTAGCCGCGCAGCAAGAGCGGCGCCGGCCCTTTGAGGCCCTTCTTCCGCGCGATGGAGATGGGCACCTTCGTCCCGTCGGCCGCCGTCGCCTCGACGCGAAGCGTCTCGTACTTCGTCGGCTCGTAGCCCCGCACCGGGCTCTGCTTGACGAGGCGCGTGGCGCCGGTGAGGAGGTCGGCCTCGTAGAGGGTGACGGGCGTGATGACGGACGTGAGGCCGTAGCGGAGGGTGGTGGCCTCGAAGTCTTCGTTGCGATCGATCCACAGCGCGACGTCGGCCTCGGGCAGCTCCAGCGTGCGCGAGGTGCGGGTGCGGTGGTCGATGGCGCGCAGGCGCGGCAGCCCACCTCGTCGCTCCAGCACCACGAGGAAGCGGGCGGAGACGTGGAACGCCTCGAGCATCACGTCCTCGCGCATCGGCACGAGCTCGACGGGCTTGCCGCGCGTCGGCGCGGCGAGGTCGACCGACACCACGCGATAGGTGCGGCCCGTGTCGTTGACGCGGAGGAGGAAGCGGTCGTGGAGGTCCTCGACGTGATAGATGCGGTCCTGCACGCGCGGCCACACGACGCGGAACGGCGCCGTCGGGGTGGCGGCCTCCACGACGCGCGACTCCGAGGTGGTGAGGCTGCGGCTGTCGGCGACGAGGAAGCGGCCGCTCGCGGTGCGGCTGATGGAGAGATCGAAGCGCTCGTCCTTCTCCTCGAACACCAGGGTGTCCTTCGCCGGCGGCGTGCCGAGGACGTGGCGGTACAGGCGCCAGGAGCGCTTGGCGTCGTTCTCCACCGTGTAGAAGAGCGTCTTCCCGTCGGCGGCCCAGGCGGCGGAGGTGACGTGCGGGATGGGCGCGTCGACGCGGGCGCCCGTCGCGAGGTTCTTCACCGACAGCTCGTACTCGCGAAAACCCGAGCGGTCGAGGCTCCACGCGAGGTGCACGTCGTCGTCGCTCACCTCGAAGTCGCCGACGCGCGCGTAGGTGCCGCCGTCGGCCTCGACGTTGACGTCCAGCACCAGCGCCTCGGCGCCGCCATCGCGGGGCGCACGCCACCACGTCTCGTACGCGAGGCCCTCGCGGGTCCGGTTCCAGTACTCGAAGCCGCGCATGGGCCAGCGCGCGCTGTCGTCGTTTTCCTCGAGGCGGGTCTTCAGCTCGTCGAGCAGCGCGTCGTGCAGGGGCTTCAGCGGCGCGAGGACGGCGTCGGTGTAGCGATTCTCGGCGGCGAGGTACGCCTCGATCTCCGGCGTGCCCTTCTGCTTCATCCACGCGTACTCGTCCTCGAAGTGGACGCCGTGCAGCTCGAAGCTGGTGGTGGACGCCCGCGCGAT
The DNA here is from genome assembly GCA_040755835.1 of Myxococcota bacterium. Classification (GTDB taxonomy): domain Bacteria; phylum Myxococcota; class Myxococcia; order Myxococcales; family Myxococcaceae; genus JADLDB01. The sequence continues at coordinate 15,444 of JBFMAB010000034.1, read as the reverse complement.
GGGCGGCGTGGGCAGACCGGCGTCGCGTACCACCGCGACGGGCGGCGATGGAGCGCCGGCGTCGACGGGTGGAGGCGCGGGCCGCTTGCACGCGACGAAGGCCAGCACGAGCAGCAGCGCCGCGAGGCGTCTCGACATGCGCGACTGCGTAGCGGTTTTCATGGTGGAGTGCACGCGTGCGACGGACGCTGTGGGCGCTGGCGGTGGTGGTGAGCGGGTGCGGCGGCGGCACCTTCGCGGGCGACGTGCGCTGCCAGCCCGACGGTGGCTGCGCCGGCGGACTCTGCGTGCGCGTGACGCGGGTGCTGACCCCGACGGGCCAGTGCCTCGCGTCGAGCGGCGCCGACGTGTGCAGGCCCGTGTGCGCGTCGTGCCCCGGCGGCGGCGAGCCGTGCGGCTGCGTCTGCCCGCCGTAGGGGAGGGAACGTGACGTGGCGGGTGAGCGCGGTAGCTTCGCGCGCATGCAACGCGCCCTGCTCCTCGCCGCGCTCTTCGCCCTGCCTTGCGCCGCCGCCGAGCCGGCGTGGACGTACGACCTCGAGGTCGGCGGGCGCGCCTTCGTCGCCGACAGGTCGCTCCTCGTCGCCGCGGACGCGGTGAAGGTGGCGACGAAGCGCTCTTCGAAGCGCCAGCCCTCGCTGGGCGCCTGGGCCGATTCCAACCTGAAGGACACGTCAAGGGAGAAGGCCACCGTCGCGCAGCTCGAGAAGGACGGCGCGCACTACACCGCGCCCAACGGGATGCAGCTCGGCGCCGAGTACGTGGACTTCCTCGTCGAGCGCGTCGGCGCGAAGGCGCTCAGCTTCGGCTTCCGCGGCTCGTGCCAACCGGTGGCGGTGCTGGCGAAGGGAAGGCCGATCGGCCTGCTCATGCCGCTCAACGTCCCCGGCGCCGCTGTCGAGGCCCCGCCGGAGCCCGGGTGGGTCGCTGTCGCGCGCCTGCCCGACGGCACGCGCTACCTGCTCGACTCCAGCTTCATCTTCTCCGAGGCGCAGCTGGGCGAGATGCCGATGCAGAACGCCGGCCTCCAGGAGCTGCCCGCGCCCGACGCCGAGAAGGTGGTGGCGTGGATGGGCACGCGCGTGAAGAAACCGTTCCGCCTGGCGGACCTCCGCTGCGGCGCCGCGCAAGGCACCTACGAAGGACCGGGCGGCGTGCTGCTCAACGCGCGCTACGTCGACTACCTGCGCGCGCGCATGGACCTGTGGGCGCTGGAGTTCCACGCCACCGGGCCGCTGGAGCCGATCGCGCTGGTGCTCAAGGGCCGCTCCACCGGCGTGCTGATGCCGATGAAGCCGTGAGCCGTCAGGGCGCGCGCGCGGCGGTGAAGGCGTACCAGTACTTGCAGTTGCACTCCGGAAACGTCTGGCTCTCGAAGGTGAGCGACGCAGTGCCTTCGAAGCGCGTCGCGTCCAGCGCCTGGCCCTGCAGGTGAAGGCTCAGGCTGTCGAGCAGGCAGTCCTTCCCGCGGAGGTTCACCCGGTAGTTGGCGATGACGCCGTCCATGATGAGCTGCTCGGCGTCGCTGCTCATCCACGGCGCGGACTTGTAGGCGCCCTGGAGATCCGGCTTGTCGCTGGTGAAGGCGAACTTCACCAGGTTGCCGGTGGTGGTCAGCGTGCCCCGGTCGAGGAGGGTGAGCGTCCCCGCCACGCCGCAGTCGTCGCGCAGCACCTCGGTGGTGGTGAAGTCGTAGGTGCCGTCGTCCAACAGGTGCACGCGGCAGCCCGTCAGCACCAGGGCGGACACGGCGGCGAGGACGTAGAGCGCGGGGCGCACGGCGGGCACTCTACACGCCGGAATTGCGGGCGACACACCCGAGACGTAAACAGAGCCCACGCATGGCCGCCTTCAAGAACCCGACGCCCACCGTCGACTGCATCGTCGAGCTGCCCGGCGACCGGATCGTCCTCATCAAGCGGAAGAATCCACCGCTGGGCTGGGCGCTGCCGGGCGGCTTCGTCGACGAAGGCGAGCCCCTGCACGCCGCCTGCGTGCGCGAGGTGCGCGAGGAGACCGGCCTCGAGGTCGACCTGTCCGAGCAGTTCTTCACCTACTCGGACCCGAAGCGCGATCCCCGCAAGCACACCATCAGCACCGTGTACATCGGCTGGGCCGAGGGCGAGCCGAAGGCCAGTGACGACGCGGCCGAGGCGAAGGCCTTTCCCATCGACGCACTGCCGAAGGAGCTCGTGTTCGACCACGGCACCATCGTGGCCGACTACCTGGCGTACAAGCGCACGGGCAGGCGCCGGAAGATTTGAAGGACGTTCGTGGACACTCCCAACGCGCAGCGCGACGCCGCCTTTCAACGCCTGGCCACCGAGGCCTTCGACGTGCTCGTCATCGGCGGTGGCATCACCGGGTGCGGCGTGGCGCGCGACGCGGCGGCCCGCGGGCTCAAGGTGGCGCTCGTCGAGAAGACGGACTTCGGCGCCGGCACGTCGTCGAAGTCGTCCAAGCTGATCCACGGCGGCCTGCGGTACCTCGAGCACGCCGAGTTCGGCCTGGTGTTCGAGTCGGTGAACGAGCGCAAGCGGCTGATGGCGCTGGGCCGGCACCTGGTGCGGCCGCTGCCCTTCCTGGTCACCAACTACAAGGGCGACCGGCGCTTCCTCGCGACGCTCGACCTCGGGCTGTGGATCTACGACGCGCTCTGCCTCTTCGGGAACTACCGGAACCACCGCACCTTCGGCGCGAAGAAGACGCTGGAGAAGGAGCCGGGGCTGAAGGCCGAGGGCTTGCGCGGCGGCATCCTCTACTACGACTGCCTCACCGACGACGCGCGGCTGACGCTGGAGAACGCGCTGGACGCGCAGGGCCTCGGCGCGGTGGTGGTGAACCACGCGCGCGCGGGCCGGGTGCTGAAGGACGGCACCGGCCGCGTGACGGGCGTGGAGGTGGAGGACACGGAGGCGGGCAGGCGCGTGGAGGTCCGCGCGAAGGTGGTGGTGAACGCGTCGGGCCCGTGGAGCGACGAGGTGCGCGCGCTCGCCGGGATCAAGGGCATCTTGAAGCCGACCAAGGGCGTGCACGTGGTGGTGGACGACGACCGGCTGCCGGTGCGCCACGCGCTGATGCTGCAGTCGCCGCGCGACAAGCGGGTGGTCTTCTGCATCCCCTGGGGGCTGGGCCGCACGATCATCGGCACCACCGACACGTTCTTCCACGGCTCGCCGGACACGCTGGAGCCGACGCGCGACGACGTGGACTACCTGCTGGAGACGGCGAACGCCTTCTTCCCGGGGGCGAACCTGGTGCCGGACGACGTGCTGGCGACGTGGTCGGGCCTGCGGCCGCTGCTCAAGCCCGAGGACGAGTCCGCGTCGGCGTCGGCGGTGTCCCGCGAGCACCTCATCGACGTACAGCCGGGCTTCGTGACGATCGCCGGCGGCAAGCTGACGACGTACCGGAACATGGCCGCCGAATTGGTGGACGCGTGTCTGCCGCAGCTGGGCGTGCAGACGAAGTCGAAGACGAAGCACCGCCCGTTGCCCGGCGCCGTCGGCCTGACCGAGTCGGACGCGCAGCTCGAGGCCGCCGCGAAGGCGCTGGAAGGGCCCGGCGTGGACGCGGTCACGGCCCGCTACCTGGTGGAGAAGTACGGCGCGCGCGCCGGGGCGGTGCTGGGCCGCGGCAAGGCGGATCCCACCGCGCTGGCCCGCCTCGACGACGAGTACCCGGCGCTCATGGCCCAGGTGGACGAGGCGGTGGACATGGAGTTCGCCCGCACCCTCGAGGACGTGATGGGCCGGCGGATTCCGCTCATCCTGCGGGCGCGGGACCAGGGCCTCGGCGTCGCCGCGAAGGTGGCGCAGCGCATGGCCCAGCGGCTCGGGTGGAGCGCCGAGCGCACCGCGCAGGAAGTGGCCGCCTACCGGGCCGTGGTGGCCGCGTCGCGCGCGTTCCGACAGCCACGGCACGAGGCTGCCCAGGCCGTCGCGTCGTAGCGCCTGCCCCCTGCCCTCGCCCCGGGGAAGACAGGGCTTGCCCCGGGAATGGAAACGGCGCCGCCTCCGCGAAGGAGACGGCGCCGGACCGGCGCCAGAGCGCCGAGGACGCCGTCAGGGCATGAGGCCGCAACCGTACATGTCGAGCGGCGCGGCGAGGACGCTGGCGTTGGCGCCGCAGACGACCGTCTCGATGCAGGCCGTCAGCGTGCCGGTGGTGGCCGAGCGGCACTCGGACACGATGCCCGCGTCCGGGTCGTTCGGGCAGCCGTTGCGCTGCACGCTGCCCGGCGCGCCGGCGACGCAACGGCACGACTTGAGCATGCCGCCGTCCTGGAGGCGGAGCTCGGGATCGAAGTCGCAGAGGCCGGCGTCGGTGCCCACGTTGCAGTCGTCGTTCGTCTCACAGTAGTTGTCCGACTGCGCCGCGCGGTCGATGCGCAGGTACCGCGGCTGGTAGTTCACCGGGCAGCCCTGCTGCGCCTTCTGCGGCAGCGGCTGGCCGGCCGGGCCGCTGATGTCGTTCCACGTCGCCGGCGCGCACACCGCCAGGTTCATGGACACCTGGAGGCAGGCCGGCCTGAGGGGGCTGCAGTTCGGGCTCTTCGAGCCGTTGGCACAGGCGTTGGCGCCGGAGAGCCACGCGGGCAGATTCGGATTCAAGCAGTCGTCCGGGCTCATGCACGTCTGGCAGAACGGGGGAATCGGGGCCTTGTAGCAGCCGGCCGCGTTGCGCTCGCTCGCGGGCGGGCACGGATCGCTGACGCCGTCGCGGTCCTTGTCCTCGCCGCAGCAGTACTCGCCCTGGGCGCAGGCCACGCTGGCGCCACCCTGCTCGACGCAGGTCTGCAGGCGGCAGAAGTTGACGCCGGCGTCGCGGCTGCACGCGTACGGAGGACGGCAGTCCTTCCACGGCAGGCCCGTCACCGGATCATTGCCGATGCGGCAGTCCGTCTTGCAGCTGAAGGTGCCGCGGTCGCAGTAGCCGAGGTACGGCTGGTCGTTCGGCAGCTCCGGGCACTCGACCGAGTCCATGCACTCGCCGTTCGCGCGGCAGCGCTTGTCGGACAGGCCGCCGCCGTTCAGCTGCTCACCGGCGCACTTCAGGTTGTCGCCGCCGAACGGGTTGCCGGGGCTCAGCTTGCAGTCGTTGTCATTCTGGCAGGGCGGCTTGCAGCGGCCGGAGCCATAGTAGATGGACGAGGGGTCGAGGTTGGCGCTGTCCACCCAGCAGGTGTTGCCCGGCGGGCAGCCGGGGGCGATCAACGACTTGGTGAGGAAGTCCCAGCGGCAGCGCGGCACGCAGATGCCTCCGCACGTCGCGGTGCCCGCGTCCGGCTGGTTCACCGTGCACACGGAGCCCGACGGGCAGTCCTTGTCGATGTTGCAGCCGACCCGGTCGCAGCTGTTCGACTGCGGCTTGCAGTAACCGGTACCGTCATCGATGGTGCCGCACGCGCACTGGCCGACGCGCTGGTACAGGCAGTACTTCTTGCCCGAGCTGTCGCCCTGGAGCTGCGCGCACTTGCCCGCGCCGATGCCCTCGGGCGGACCGAAGATGATGCCGTCGTTGCCGCACTCGGTGTCGCTGGTGCACTCCTGGCAGGGCCCGCGGCGCAGGCGGCAGGTCCCGGCGTAGTTGGCCGCCGGCTTGTCGCGCTCGTCGCAGATGCACTGCTGGCCGTACTTGTAGCAGCGGTTCTCCGGGTCGAGCGACTGGCAGTCCGAGTGGAAGGGCCCCGGCACGCCGGCGATGCCGCACCCCTGGCCCATGATGCAGTGGCCCGAGACGAGGTCGCAGATGGAGCCGTTCTGCTTCGAGAGGCAGTCGAAGTCGCTCTCGCACTTCGGCACGCAGTCGCCCGAGGTTGTGTCGCAGACGGTCCCGGGGTCGCGGTTCGCGCACTCGAGGTCGGTGGTGCACGGCGGAGGGCCCGCGTCCACGCCGCCGTCCATCGGCGGATTCACGCACGCGCCCGACTCGCACAGCTGGTCCGCCGCGCACACGCTGCACGCGCCGCCGTTGGCGCCGCAGTTGGCGGTGGTGATGCTGGTGACGCACTCGGACTCGGACGCGCAGCAGCCGGTGCAGTTGTCGGGGCCGCACTTCTTCGTACAGCCCGGCGTGACGGCGAGGACGAGGCCCATGGCGGCGCCGAGCAGCGCCATCTGGAGGTGACGGGAGTTCATGTGACGAAAGCCCTTTGGGGAAGTCGGCCGAAAGACGACTGCCCCTATAGCCGAAACCGGGCCGGGGGGCACAAGCGCCCGGAAGGAAATGACTTCAGGGACCCAGGCCCACCCACACCTCGCCGTCCTCGGCGAACTCCTTCTTCCAGATGGGCACGTCTTCCTTGAGCCGGTCGATGACGTACTCGCAGGCGCGGAAGGCTTCCTTCCGGTGCGGCGCCGACACGGCGATGACGACGGCCAACTCGCCGGGCGCCAGCGTGCCCACGCGGTGCATGACGGCCACCTCGGCGCCCGGCCACTTCTCGCGCGCCTCACCGGCGATCTCCGCGAGCTTCTTCTCGGCCATCGGCGCGTAGGCCTCGTAGTCGAGGCGGGTGACGCGCTTGCCCTTCGAGTGATCGCGCACCACGCCGGTGAAGGTGACGAGGCCGCCGTGGCTCACCTTCGACACGGCCTCCACCACGGGGGTGAGCGACAGGGGCTCGTCCACCACGCGAAAGAGGCCCCCGGGCGCGCCGCCGGCCACGGGCGGAATCAACGCCACCTCGGCGCCGTCGGGCACGGCGTCCTTCGCGTCGGCGAACTCCTGGTCCACCGCGACGCGCAGGTGGCGCATGAGCGGGCCCAGGGCGGGGAAGGCGGCGACCAGCGCCTTCGTCACGTCCTCCACCGTGGCGGGCCCGGGCAGCTCGAGGCGGTGCTCGGCCACGCGCGTGCGCTCGCGGGCGGCGGCGAAGAAGCGGACGGTGACGCGGATCGCTGCCATGAGCGCCTCAGGTCCCCTTCGGCTTCGCGGTGACGTCCAGCTTGAGCACGACCTCGTCCCGGATGAGGTCGTCCGGCTTGCCCGGGTAGACGATGTTGAAGTCCTTCCGGTTGAGGGCGAACTCGGCCTTCACCGTGACGGCCTCGGGCGAGACGCTGATGGTGGCCGGGAAGGTGATGCTCTTCTTCACGCCGTGGAGATCGAGCGTGCCGGTGACGGTGTGCGTCGCGCCCTTCTCGCCGCCGGCGGTGATGGCGGTGCTGGTGAAGGTGGCGGTCGGGTACGTGGCCACGTCGAAGAAGTCGGCGCTCTTGAGGTGGCTGACCAGCTTCGGTGAGTCGGCGGTGAAGAGCGAGTCGGTGACGATGCTCACCGCCACCGAGGACTTCGTCGGCTCGTTGTCGACGACGCCGATGGTGCCGGAGAACTTCTGGAAGGCGCCGGCGTGCGTGGCCGTCACCTTCGCGCCGACCCAGCCGATCGACGAGCCCGACTCCGAGAAGGTGTACGGCGTGCCCGGCAGCGCGGGCAGCTCGGCCTTCGGCGCCGCGGGCTTGACGGCCTCCGGCGCGGCCGCGACCTGGGCCTTCGGCTTGTCCTTCGCAGGATCCGGGCAGGCGGTGAGGCCGACGACGGCAGCGAGGGCGACGATGGGTGAGACGCGCATGTCCGTTTCTCTCCGTGGGTGGCCGCTATAGCGCGACTCCGAATAACGCGCCGTACTTGCTTCGCAGCGCCTCGACGAAGTCGACGTCGGTGAGGCCCTTGCCGGTCACGCGCTGCATGAGCGGCTCGGCGTCGAGGCGGTAGCCCTGGCTGTGGATGTTCGCGCGCAGCCAGTTCCTGAGCGGCTTGAGGTCGCCGCGCGCGAGGTCGGCCTCGAGGCCGTCGATGTCCTCGCGCACCTTCTTCCACAGCGACGCGGCGTACAGGTTCCCCAGCGTGTAGGTGGGGAAGTAGCCGAACTCGCCGGTCGCCCAGTGGATGTCCTGCAGCACGCCCTGCGTGGGCGACTTCACCTCGAGGCCCAGCAGCGCCTTCACCCTTTCGTTCCACGCGCCCTCGAGATCCTTCACCTCGAGGGTCCCGCGGATGAGCCCGAGCTCCAGCTCGGTGCGCAGCACGATGTGCAGGTTGTAGGTGAGCTCGTCGGCCTCGACGCGGATGAAGGAGCGCTCGACGCGGTTCACGGCGCGAAGGAAGTCCTCGAGCGACACGCCCGCGAGCTGCTCGGGGAACACCTCCGCGAAGCGCGGGAGGAAGTGCGTCCAGAACGGCGCCGAGCGGCCGACGAGGTTCTCCCAGAGCCGCGACTGCGACTCGTGCAGGCCCATCGACGGCGCCTGCGCCAGCGTGGTGCGCGCGAACTCCACCGGGAAGCCCTGCTCGTACAGCCCGTGGCCCCCTTCGTGGATGGTGCTGAAGATGGACGACAGCGGGTTGTCGGCGAACAACCGGGTGGTGAGGCGCACGTCGTACGGGTGGCCGGCGCTGGTGAACGGGTGCGTACTCCTGTCCTGCCGGCCGGCGTCGAGGTCGAAGCCCATCGCCTCGAGGAGCGACAGCGTGAAGCCCCACAGCTTCCCGGTGTCGAACGTCTTCCCGGCGAAGACGTCCTTCGGCGGCGGCGCCGCTTCGAGCGCTTCCACCATCGGCTTGAGCTTCTTCGCGAGGTCCCCGAGCACGGGCAAGAGGCGCCTCACCCGCATGCCCGGCTCGTAGCCCTCGAGGAGCGCGTCGTAGCGCTCGCCCTCGTGGCCCCACGCGTCGGCTTCTTCCCGGCGCAGCGCCACCAGCGTCTCGAGCGCCGGACGGAAGGTGGCGAAGGACTTGTCGTCGCGCGCCGCGCGCCACGCGGTGAGGCCCTTCGACTGCGCCTCGGCCAGGGCGCGCACCAGCCGCGCCGGCACCTTCACCGCGCGCTCGCGCTCCCTCGCCAGCACGCGCACCATGGCGCGCTCGTCGTCCGTCTTCGCGTCGGGCTTCTCGAGCCACTCGCCCAGCCGCGAGTCGACGAGGCGCTCGTGGTACAGCCCCTGGAGCGTGGCGAGCTGCGAGGCGCGCGGCACGTCGCCCTTCCTCGGCAGGTACGTCTCCTGGTCCCACGTCGCCAGCCCGATGACGGCGGACAGGTCGCGCAGCTCCTGCATGCGGGTGAAGAGGCTCTCGAGCATGGGCCTTCCTTAGCGGACGAAGCCGCATGGGGCGACGCCGATGTGCGGCTTCGGCTCGCGCCAGGGGCGAGGACGCGACACAGTGGCGACCATGACGCGAGCGACCGCCGCCGCGCAGGCCCGGAGGTGGATGAACGGCCACGTGCGCGCCGCGCCGGCCGAGCAGGCGCTGAAGCGGGCCGAGGGACTCGACCCGGCACGGGCGATCGCGCTGTCCCTGGAGATGATCGAGGCCGCATGGTCCGTCGCACGAAGCGAAGCCGCACGAAGCCGCCGCGAGAGGGAAGACGCCCCGGTCCGCGAGCTGTGGCGGCGCGCCCGCCTGGCCGGTCGCGCGCCGGCGACACGCACTTCGGGCAGGCGCTGAAGGGGCTGTCGGCGTTCCTCTCGCGCTCCGGGCTGAAGGGCGCGGTCATCGGCGGCGCGCCGTGATCGCGCGGCGTTCCGCGCTTCACCGCCGACGTCGACGTCGCGCTGGTTCCGCCGCCCGCCGGCGCCCGGGAGGTCCTCGACCGCCTCGCCGCGTTCGGGTTCGGGCCCCGAATCCCCGACGCCGAGGCGTCCGCGAACGAGAACCTCGTGGTGCTGGCTCGCCACGAGGCCACCGGCGTCGATGTCGACGTGTCGCTTGCACACCTGGCGTTCGAGCGCGACGCGATACGCCACGCGGAGCGGGTTTCGTTCGGAGGTACCTCGCGGCTGACGGCGCGGTGGGCTATCTCGCTCCGGTCCCATGCGCGCCCTTCCCCTCCTCCTCGCCGCCCTGTTCGCCTGCGCGCCCGCGACGAAGGAGCCACTCGCCTTCACCGCGGTGACGTTCAACACCGGCACCTCCAACGGCCAGCCGTGGACGCCAGACGGCGGCTACGGCCCCGAGCAGGCCGCGCTGTCGGACCAGTTCTACGGCGACGGGCTGGCGTGGCTGCCGGCGGTGGACAACACCAGGGCCTTCTTCGCGCAGGTGCAGCCGGACGTCGTCGCGTTCCAGGAGATCTTCCACGCCGGCGACTGCCCGTCGGTGCCGGTGGACGGCGGCACGGGCTTCTTCTGCGAGACGTGGCAGCCGGGCGACCCCACGGTGGCGCAGGTGGTGCTGGGCGCGGGCTACCAGGTGGCCTGTCACCTGGGGAAGCCGGACAAGTGCCTCGGCGTGAAGCGCAGCTTTGGCGCCCTTCGCGGGTGCGCCGGCGACTTCTGCCTCGACGGCCTCGCGGGTGCGCCGGTGCCGACGTGCGGCTCGGGCTCGCGCATCGGCCGCGGCGTCATCGACTTCCCCGACGGTGGCGCGCTGACGGTGGTGTCGGTACACGGCACCTCGGGCCTGACCATGGACGATCAGGGCTGCCGCACGAAGCAGGTCGAGCAGGTCTTCGTCGACTTCGGGCTGGGCGACGGGCCGGGCGCGAACGGCTCGCCGGTGCTGATCCTCGGCGACTTCAACACCGACCCCGGCCGCTTCGCCCCGGCCGACGTCAGCGCGGTGCGCTGGCGCGACTTCGCTGGCCCCCGCAAGCCGTTCCACTTCATCACCCCGATGGGAGCCGACGTGCCGGCGTCCTACGCGGGGCTCTTCAACATCGACCACGTGGTGAGCGACCACCTCGAGGGCACCTGCTGGGTCGCCGGGGTCACGGAAAACCACCCGGACGTCAACGACTTCGTCTACTTCGACCACAAGCCGCACGTGTGCACCGTGAGGCTGCCCTGACGGCGCCCACCTTTTCTTCTCTCCCTTCCGTGGCGCCTCCGTACTCGCAGCAGGTGTTCTCGCTCGACCCCGACTTCGTTCGGGCGCTGCGGCAGTCCGACGCGGCGGCCTTCGAGGCGCTCGTGCGGGCATTCCTGCCGCGCATCCGGCGGTTGGCGATGCAGTGTTTCTCGAGTCCCTTCGAGCAGGAGGACGCGGTGCAGGAGGCCTTCGCGCACATCTACACCCGGCTGGGCAGCATCGACCCGGTGCGCACCGACAGCATCCCCGGGTGGGTGGTGACGACGGCCCGCAACCGCATCCTCGACCTGGCGCGGCAGAAGCGGCCGGGCGTCGACGTCGAGGTGACCGAGGATCTCGCGGTGGACGAGCCGGCCGGCCCCCGCGTCGTGGAGAGCCGCGAGCTGGCCGAGGTGCTGGCGCGCTTCGAGACGAAGCTGAATCCGAAGTACCGCGCGTACTACCGCGCCGTCTTCGTCGAGGGCCGCGACTGGGACGACGCGCGCGCGGCGCTGGGCCTGTCGAAGCTGCGCGCGAAGTACCTGAAGGCGGTGTTGGTCAGGCGCCTGCAGCGGCACGGCCCGCTGCTGGAGCGGCTGGGGCGGAGGGAGAAGGTGTGAGACACGTTCGGGGGACCATCGCTGCGGTCGCGGCAGGGAAGGTGCTGCCGCCCGGCGATGACGCGGTGTTCCGCGCGCACCTGCGCGGCTGCGACGAGTGCCGCGCGCACTACGACGCCACCATGGGTGTGCTGCGCCTCGCCCGCGGCGGCCCAACGGCCTTCGCGCCTGCCGAGGCCGAGCGCCTCACGGCCCGCGCGGTGGCGCTCGCCCGCCCCGCGCCGGCCCCCCGCCCGTGGTGGCGCTGGGCGGTGCTGCCGGCCGCCTTCGTCACGGCCGTCGCCCTCGCCATCCTCGGCTGGCCGCGGCAGCCCGTCGGCAAGGTGCTGGTCGCCGGCGGGGGCTTCACCGTGGACGGCGCGCCGGGCGCGAAGGACGCGGTGCTGTTGGCCGGCGCGGAGCTCGTCACCGACGAGGCCGACGCGGCGGTGCTGCTGGAAGGCCCGCACGGGCGGCGCGCGCTGCTGCTGCGGCCGCACACGCGCCTCAAGGTGCCGTCGGCCGACGACGCGAAGCTCGAAGCGGGCCGCGTGCGCGTCCAGCTGAAGCCGGGTGCCGAAGCGTTCCGGGTGGAGACGCCCGAAGGCGCGACCGTGACGAGCGCGGGCGGTGTCTTCGTGGCCGAGCGGCGTGACGACAACACGCTGGTCGCCGTGCACACGGGCGAGGCGCGCGTCGACAGCGCCGACGCGTCGGTGACGCTGAAGGCCGGCCAGGAGACGCAGGTCGACCTGTCCGGCGCGCTCGCACCGGTGCGCCCCGCGAGCGCCAACGCGCTCGTGGAGGACCGCGGCGGTGGCTCGGTGTGGGATGCCATCGTCCGTTTCCTCCGCGGCATCATCGACGCCATCGGCAAGGCGCTCGGCGGCGACTGACTTCTTTTTCTCTCTCCCGCGCGGATCGGCCCGTACTCGGGTGCATGATTCTCCGAAACCTCTCGAGCCAGGTGCAGGTGCTGCAGGACGCCGACGGCAGCTTGAAGACAGTGCGGCCGAACGGCCTGGTGAACGTGAGCGAGGCGGTCGGCTTCCGCGCGCTGGCGCATCACCCGCAGACGTGGGTCGTCGAGCCGGTGCTGATTCCCCCGCCACCGCCCAGCCCGCCGGCACCGTAGCGACGCTTGCGCGCGGCCGCGAGGGTGTGGGAAGCCGCGCGCGCCCATGGCCAACCAGCTGCTCACCTTCCTCGACCCCAACGACGAGCGTACTTTCCTGCGCTTCGTCGAGCGCTTCGTCTTCGAGGTGTACCCGCGCCGCGTGCCCCCCGACTGGAAGCCGTTCCGCGCGACCCTGGAGAATCTGCCGAAGTTTCCACAGGAAGACGTGTACCTCGTCGCCTCGGACATCGGCCCCGCGCTGGTAGACAAGATCAAGCGCGGCCCGGACAAGGGCAGCTGGCGCATCGACGAGGTGCGCTCGCCGGTCCTCTTCTGGGAGCGCAACCGGAAAAACGAAGACGGTGAGTTGCTCTCGGGCGAACTGTGGGCCGAGTTGGACGTCACCGCGCAGACGGGCCGCCGCAGCCCCGCGCCCGACCAGTTCCGCAGCCGCGTCCTGGAGATCGAAGCCTGGCTGCGGAAGACGTTCCGCAAGTCCCACCCCAGGGGCTACCTCATCGGCCCGTCCTGCGCGCGCCAGGTGAAGGAAGGCGCGCTGACGCTGCGGGAGAACAAGCACTGGGGCCGCGAGATCGCCGTGCATTGATGTTCCGCGAAAATCAACGGGCGAACGACGAGTCGGGAACTCGGAACGTCACCCGGGGGTTAGAGTCGGCGACATGTCCTGGCTCGACACCCTCGAAGACATCCGGAAGAAGGACTTCTCGAAGGCGCCGCAGGCGGAGCGCGACAAGGCCGCGCGCGACGTCGTCAACATGGCCAGCTATGCCTGCGCGGTGGTCGCGGTGTCGCCGGTGCCCTTCTCCGACGCGGTGCTGATGCTGCCGGTGCAGTCGGCGATGGTGATGACGGTGGGCCACGTCTATGGCCGGAAGGTGACGCAGGCCGACGCGAAGGATCTGCTCCTCGAGCTCGGGGCCACGGCCGGCGTGGGCATGCTGGCGCGGCAGGGCATCAAGGCGCTCTTGCCGGTGGTGGGCGCGCTGCTCACCGTGCCCGCCGCGTTCGCGATGAACTGGGCGATCGGCCGCGTGGCGATGGAGTACTTCCGCACGCCCGGCATGACGCGCGACCAGCTGCGCAAGGTGTACGAGAGCGCCAGGGAAGAAGGCTCGAAGCTGTTCTCGCGCGAGCGCTTCGACGCCTTCCGCAAGTCGGGCGCCGCGCCGAAGCCGCCGCAGGCCGACGCTGGCGACGAGGCGCCGAAGAGGCGCGCGAAGAAGAAGCCCGCGGGGACGGCGAAGAAGAAGGGCGCCGCGAAGTAGCCGGTGAGGACCGCGGTCGCGAAGGTCGTCGAAGGCGACTTCGCCAGGCGCATCGCGGCGAACCCGAAGGTCCGCCCCGACGTCGCGGGCGTGGTGTGCCTCGACATCACCGGCGACGGCGGTGGCCAGTGGACCGTCGACTCGCTCACCGTGCGCTGCGCGGCCGAGGACTTCGTCGCCCTCGTCCAGGGCGAGAAGAACGTGCAGCTCGCGGTGATGAGCGGCGAACTGAAGCTGGAGCCGATGGATCTCGACCTCGCCGCGAAGCTGGCGCCGCTGTTCCGCTGACGGGGAAAGGCCGCGCATTCCTCGCAGCGCTCGCGCGCCAAACGAAAGTCTTGCGGGTCTACGCCCGTGACTTCCCTCGGGAACGGGCTGGCAAGCGGGTTGCTGATGATCGCTCCTGCCATGACGACCCAGACCGTGTTGGTGCAGGACTACATGACGCCCTCGCCCCACAGCATCGGGGTGAGCCTGACGCTGGCGGATGCGAAGAACATGATGCGGGCCTACCGCATCAGGCACCTGCCGGTGCTGGACGGCGGGAAGCTCGTCGGCCTGGTGAGCGACCGCGACATCCAGATGGTGGAGTCGATGGGGAAGATGAGCGCCGACGAGGTGTCCATCGAGGAGGCGATGAGCCAGGCCCCATACACGGTGACGCCGACCACCCCTCTCGAGGTGGCCGCGCGCCACATGGCGAAGCACAAACTGGGCAGTGCCGTGGTGCTGGACGCCAACAAGGTCGTCGGCGTCTTCACCACGACGGACGGCATGCGGGCCCTCGCCGACATGCTGGCGGTGTCCAACGTGAGACCGGGAAAACTCGAACAGGCCATGGTGAAGGCCGACCGGTCCGAGCTCGCGGTGTACACCGCGAAGGACGAAACCCCCGGCAAGCGCGCGAGGGGTCCGCGGCCGTCCACCCGGCGGTAGGTGGCCCATCCGCAGGCGCCACGTGAAAGGGGGACACGCGGCGCGGGTGATGAGCCCGCGCCGCGTTTGCTGTGTCTGGTAGACGCGTCGGCCCCATGCGCTTCACGCTCGCTCGCGCCATCAGCCTCGCCGTCCTTTCCGGCGCGCGCACCGAGGCCGACCACCACGAGGATCGCGGCTGCAGCATCCTCGGGCCGCCGTCGCGCCCCGTCCGCCGCGCGCAGGCCGCGCTGAAGCGCCGCATCCAGGCGCTCGGCGCCGTCGAGGCCACGCGGCAGGCGCGGGCGCTGGTGCAGTGGATGGAGGCGTCTCCGCGCTACGCCGCGCTCTGCCGCGGCACCGCGAAGCGCGTCGGCCGGCGGCTGCTGCGCGACGACGTGCTGTACCCCGACGTCGAGGCGCACCGCCCGCGCGTGCTGCACCTGCGGCGCGACGAGCTGGGCCTCGACGTCGGTGGCGAGGGCAGCGATCGCCAGTGGCGCGACGTGCAGGGTGTCGTCCTCGCCCAGGGGTCGCGGCTCGACCTCGGCTCCCTCAAGCGCTGGGCCGCCCACCTCGGCGTGAGCGACCTGCTGCAGCGCCTCTTCGGGACCTGACGGCCTACGGCGCGGCCTCGGCGTCGGCCTCCTCGATGGCCTTGTCGGCGTCGGCCTCGGCCTTCTCCAGCTCGGCCTCGGCGGCGGCGACGGCCTGCTCGGCCTTGGCGTCCGCCGCG
>JBFMAB010000033.1:0-40499 GCA_040755835.1 Myxococcota bacterium | reverse complement strand
CGAAAGACGTCGCGCCGAGGACGGTCGCGCCCCCCACGGGGAAGGAAGCCCCGGCGCCGAAGCCGAAGGCGACCACGACGCACAAGGCGACGAAGCCCGTGGAGAAGAAGGTGACGAAGCCCATCGGCCCGCGCCCCGCTTCGAAGTTGGACGAGGACGACGAGCCCGCTCCCGTCAACGAGCTGAAGCGCCCGAGCCCCTGACGGATACAGGGTGCTGCAGAAGTCCCGACCGAGCCCGACTGACGAGGCGCGACCCGCGGGAGGAAGACGGCCCGACGAAGCGAATCAGCGGTCTGGCGTCGGGAGTGCCTTGTTCAGGGCACCGCCACGCCGCCGTCGAAGCCCACGTTGAACGCGTTCACCGTCGTGACGTCGAGGCACGAGCCGTTGGCGATCGGCATGTCGGCGGTGAAGTTCCACTCCACGAAGTGCAGCGTCGACGCCGCCGGCGTGCCCGACACGATGCGGCCGGCCTCGGCCTTGTCGGCGCGGTCGATGCGCACCGTGCCCGAGCGCGCGAGGTACGTCTTCGCGCACTGCATGTTCGTGTCGCACGACTCGTAGAAGACCGAGCACACCTTGCACTGGAAGTAGCCCGCGCTGGTGATGTTGAAGGTGTACGGCGGCACCGGGTCGACCACGTCGTTCGGGTACACGAGCTCGATGCCCAGCCCGTCCAGCCCGCTGGTGCCACCCTGCACGAAGCGCACGACGTTGTAGTGGCCGGGGCTGTTCATGAACGGCCAGTACGCGGCGATGAGCACGTTGCCGGTGACGAAGTTGGTCACCTGCCGGCAGCCGGAGCCGCCACCGGTGCCGCCACCGGTGCCGCCGCCCGTGCCACCACCGGTGCCGCCGCCCGCGCCGCCACCCGTGCCCGCCTGACAGAGGCCGGCCTGGCACACGAGCCCGGCGCCACAGCCCGTGCACGCCGCTCCGTTCGCGCCGCAGGCGCTCGTCGACGTGCCGAGCTGGCAGACGCCGGCGCCGTCGCAGCAGCCCGCGCAGTTCCCTGCGTTGCAGGAGCTCCCGCCGCCGCCGGTTCCGCCGCCCGCACCGCCTCCGGTGCTCGAAGCCGAGCAGGTCCCCGCCAGGCAGACGGTGCCCAGGCCGCAGCGGCCGCAGGTACCGGCGTTCGTCCCGCACGCGAGCGGCTCGGTGCCCGGCTGGCACTTGCCGTCCGAGTCACAGCAGCCGCCGCAGTTGGCCGCGCTGCACGACGGGGTGCCGCCGCCACACGCGGCGAGCGCCAGGCCGAGCACGAAGCCGGCGACGAGGAACGGGCTGAATCGGGACATGGACGCTCCGGGAAGGACGAGGCCCGCCATCGTACAGGACAAGGGCGCGCGGGCGAGCGCCGCGTCCTTTGGTTGGCCACGCCCACGCCTGCCTACAGCGTGTTCTCCTTGCGCTGCAGGATGCGCTGGATGTTGCCGCGGTGCGTGACGAGCATCGCCACCAGCAGCACCACGCCCAGCACCGCGTACTCGAGCGGCCGTCCCTGGAAGAAGCCGGCGACGATGGCGCACAGCCCGCCCACCAGCGAGCCGACGCTGGAGATGCGCGTCACCGCCACGATGACGCCCCACACCACGAAGCCGATGAGCGCCGACAGCGGCAGCAGCACCGTCAGCACGCCGAGCGCCGTCGCCACGCCCTTGCCGCCCTGGAACTCGAGCCACACCGGGAAGACGTGCCCCAGGAAGGCCGCGAAGCCGACGCCGGCGTGCAGCGCGAACGCGTCCGGCACCAGCCACAGCGCGAGGCCCACCGGGAGCGAGCCCTTCGCCGCGTCCAAGAGCAGCACCAGCGCGCCCAGCTTCTTCCCCGCCACCCGCGCCACGTTGGTCGCGCCGATGTTGCCGCTGCCGGCCTCCCGCACGTCCTTCTTCGCGAACAGCCTCGTGACGATGATGCCGAACGGCACCGAGCCGCTCAGGTAACCAGCCGCGACGAGGAGGACGGGGATCACCGGAAGTGGAGCTGCGTGTACGCGAACACCACCCAGGCGTAGTTCGCGACGAAGAGGAACAGCGTCAGCCACCGCGCCTTGCGCCACTCGTCCTCGTCCAGCACCAGCTCGGGGATGGGCACCTTGAAGGCGAGGTGCAGGAAGCTCCACACCATCATCACGGCGAAGAAGGCCGCGGCGACGGTGCCCAGCGGGTTCGCCTTGAGCGCCCCGATGACGTTGAAGTGCGCGAAGCGATCGGCCACCCGCGTCAGCCCGCAGCCCGGGCACGGAATGCCCGTCACCTGCCGGAACATGCAGCCCCAGAAGGGGATGATGACGGCGATCGGCACGAAGCGCGCGACGAGGAAACCCAACAACCCGACGAGCCCCATCGCGTCGGCGGGCCCGAACGTCCGGTTGGGCTTCGGCAGGTACAGTCGCACGGCGGCGCCACCCTACCGCATTCCATCAGGGTGATCGCCGTCAGTCGCTTGCGTCGCACCCGACGGCTGGGCTAGCTGCCGTGCCCATGAACGCTCTGCTCATCGCCCTCGTCCTGTCCTGCCCCGGTAAGGAGGGGCAGGCCTGCGCCTGCAACCACGACCAGATGGCCGAAAAGGCCAAGGCCGCTCCGGCCGCCTCCGCTCCCGCCGCCAACGGCGCGGTGCTGAGCCGCGGTGAGAAGCTCAAGGGCCTCGAGCTGGTGGCCTTCGAGAAGCTGCTCGCCTCGCCGAAGGAGTTCGACGGCAAGACGGTCGCCCTCGAGGCGAAGGTTCGCAAGGCCTGCACCAAGAAGGGCTGCTGGATGGAGCTGGCGTCGGGCGACAAGGGCCCCGGCGTGCGCGTCACCTTCAAGGACTACGGCTTCTTCGTGCCGCTCGACAGCGCGGGCAGCACCGCGAAGGTCGAGGGCCTGGTGAAGGTGGCCGAGCTGTCGCCCGAGAAGGCGAAGCACTACGAGTCCGAGGGCGCGATGATCGCCAAGGACAAGGACGGCAAGTTCCGCGAGGTGCAGCTGGTCGCCACCGGCGTCGAGCTCCGGAAGTAGGCGCCTGCGTCTCCCTTTCCGCCCGCTCCCTCTTCCAGAAGAGGGGGCGGGCTTTTTCTTTCGCACGATGACCCGCGCCTACTCGATGCACGGCGTCCAGGGCGCCGCGGACCGCGCGGTGGCGCTGGTGCGCGACGTGCTGCTCGCCGAGGCGCCGGGCTCGCTGCTGCACGACGTGTCGCTCGACCCGCGCTTCCAGCACCGGGGCGTCGACCTGTTGTGGGACCGCCCGGGCCAGCCGCCGCAGGGCATCGAGGTGAAGGGCGATCGCCAGGGCGCGCGGCGCGGCAACTACTTCTTCGAGCTCGTCTCCAACGCCGAGAAGGACACGCCGGGCTGCTTCCTCTACTCGACGGCCGACGTGCTGGCGTACGTGTTCCTCGACGCGCGTCAGGTGCACCTGCTGGACTTGAAGCGCGTGCGCGAGTGGTTCGTGCCGCGCGCGAAGGACTACCCCTTGAAGACGACGAAGACGAAGACGGGCGCGGTGCTCTACACCACCGTCGGCGCCATCGTGCCGGTGCGCGAGCTGCGCGAGGCCGTGCCCGACGCGGTGCGCGTGGTGAAACCCGAGGTGACGACATGAGGCAGCGCCCGTGGGAGGTGGGCCGGCCCGGCCCGCTGGTGCCGGTGGACGACGGCCTGTGGTGTGTCGAGGACCAGGTGCCCGGCATCCCCGGGGCGCGCCGGCGCATGAGCATCATCCGCCGCGCCGACGGCGGCCTCGTCTTCTTCAACGCGGTGCCGCTGCCCGACGCGCAGCGTTACGAGGTGCGCGCTCGGCCGCCCGGCGCTGCTGGTCTGCGACGTCCTCACCAACCAGCGCCACGCCGGCGGCTTCTTCGGCCCCTCATGCGCCTGCTGGACTTCTCCGGGCCTGCGCCGAAGCTGCGGAGGCCGGTGCAGCGGCGCGTCCTGCGCGACGGGAAGGCCCGGGCCGAATGGGTCGAGCGCTGGCCGCCTTCCCCGGCCTCGCAAAGGCCGATGCCGAGCCACGGCGAGGTACAGGAGCAGGGCGTGTCCGCGGCGCTCCGGGCTGACGCCGCGACGCTGTGACGCCGGCGATCGATGGCGACGTCGGTTCGCTGAGGCATATCGCGCCGGGCGAGCCCCGCTCGTCAGTTGCCCTTCGCGGCGCGGGCGGTGGCCTGCTTCACCGCGTCGCCGGCGAACTTCGTCAGCGCCCGCGGTGCCTTCCGCAGCCCGCGCGCGACATACCGCCCGCCGGCCAGCGGCTCGCCGTTGGTGCCCCACAGCGCCGTCACCGCGACGCGGCTGGTGACCTCGTCCACCTCCTCCGCGTCCACCGTCACCACCACGTCGGCGCCCTGGGCCTTCGCCACTTCGCCCAGGCACGGGCCGAAGCGGCAGCCGCCGGGCGGCAGCTGGTCCTCGTCGACGCGCACGGCCACCACGCCCGCCTTCGTCAGCGCCTCGGCCACCTGCGCCGCGAGCTGCCGCGAGACGTCCTCGTAGATCGCGTCCGGCGCCGACACGTCCACCACCGCCACCTTCAGCGTGGCCGGCGCCTGCGACAGCACCGCGGCGAGGAGCAACGCGCCCACGGCCCGACACGCTAGCGCACCGCGGCACGCGCGCCCCTTTCCCGACACGCAAATCAACAGCCCTGTTTCAACTGCCCGAAGGGAGGGGAGCGGCGGGCCGCGCGGCCGCCAGTCGGACGGTGCGCGCGAACGCCCGTCTGTTAGCGTTGCCTCCTGCGATGGCGACCCGGCAACGCCCAGGCGCCGACGAGGGAGACGTCGGCGTCGCCACAGAAACGAAGAAGAAGGAGCGGCTGAAGAAGCCGCCCCTCTACAAGGTGCTGTTCCACAACGACAACTACACGACCATGGAGTTCGTCGTGTGGGTCCTGCGCACGGTGTTCCACAAGTCCGAGAGCGACTCCGTCGCGATCATGCTGGCGGTGCACCGCAACGGCGTCGGCGTGGCCGGCGTCTACACGCGGGAGATCGCCGAGACGAAGCTGCAGAAGACGCTCGCGCTGGCCAAGGAGCACGAGTTCCCCCTCAAGCTGTCCATCGAGCCCGACGACGACTGACATGGCCTCCCCCATCATCGCCAAGGAGTTGCAGGCATCGATCCGCTTCGCGCTGTCGGAAGCCCGGCGCATGCGGCACGAGTACCTCACCCTCGAGCACCTGCTGCTGGGGCTGCTCAAGGATCCCCGCACCCTCGAGGTGCTCAAAGCCTGCGGCGCGCGCCCCGAGCGCGTGAAGAGCCGGCTTGACAAGTTCCTCGACGAGACCGTCGAGCGGCTGCCCGAGGGCGTCGACGCCGAGCCACAGCAGACGATCGGCGTGGAGCGCGTGCTGCAGCGCGCCGCCTTCCACGCGCTGTCCGCCGAGCAGAAGGTGATGGACTCGGCCGACGTGCTGGTCGCGCTCTTCCGCGAGGCCGACAGCCAGGCGCTCTTCTTCCTCAAGGAGGAAGGGCTGACCCGGTACGACCTGCTCAACTACGTCTCGCACGGCATCAGGAAGGAAAGCGACGGCGTGGGCGGCGCGGAGGAGGAGGCCGAGAGCAGCGGCGGCGTCGGCCCGATGGACGACGACGAGGGCGGCGCCGGCCCGGCCAAGAATCCGCTCGAGGCGTACTGCACGCACCTGAACGCCGAGGCCGAGAAGGGCCACATCGATCCGCTGATCGGCCGCACGCTGGAGCTCGAGCGCACGATCCAGGTGCTGTGCCGCCGGCGGAAGAACAACCCGCTGTACGTCGGCGACGCGGGCGTCGGCAAGACCGCCATCGCCGAGGGCCTCGCGCTCGCCATCCACGAGAAGAGGGTGCCCGACGCGCTGAAGGACTCGCAGATCTACTCGCTGGACATGGGCGCCCTGCTGGCCGGCACCAAGTTCCGCGGACAATTCGAGGAGCGCCTGAAGGCCGTGCTCAAGGCGCTCACCGCGCACGACGACGCGATCCTCTTCATCGACGAGATCCACACCATCGTCGGCGCCGGCGCCACCAGCGGCGGCTCGATGGACGCGTCCAACCTGCTCAAGCCCGCGCTGGCGTCGGGCAAGCTGCGCTGCATCGGCTCCACGACGCACCAGGAGTTCAAGAGCAGCTTCGAGCGCGACCGCGCCCTGTCCCGCCGCTTCCAGCGCATCGACGTCAACGAGCCGTCGGTGGAGGAGACGATCCTCATCCTGAAGGGGCTGGCGCCCAGGTACGAGGAGCACCACCGCGTGAAGTACGACGAGGAGGCCCTGCGCGTCGCCGCGGAGATGAGCGCCAAGTACGTGAACGAGAAGTTCCTCCCGGACAAGGCGATCGACGTCATCGACGAGGCCGGCGCCATCGACCGGCTGCGCAAGGAGCCCACCGGCAAGGTGACGGTGCACGACGTGGAGACGGTCGTCGCGAAGATGGCGCGCATCCCGCCCAAGACGGTGGCGGTCGACGAGCGCGAGCAGCTGCGGAACCTCGAGACCGAGCTGAAGGCCGTCATCTTTGGGCAGGACAGGGCCATCGACGAGCTGTCCGCGGCGATCAAGCTGTCGCGCTCGGGCCTGCGCAGCCCGGAGAAGCCGATCGGCAGCTTCCTGTTCGCCGGCCCCACCGGCGTCGGCAAGACGGAGCTCGCCAAGCAGCTCGCGCGCGTGCTGGGCGTCGAGTTCCTGCGCTTCGACATGTCCGAGTACAGCGAGCAGCACGCCGTCTCGCGGCTCATCGGCGCGCCGCCGGGCTACGTCGGCTTCGACCAGGGCGGGCTGCTCACCGACGCCGTGCGCAAGACGCCGCACGCGGTGGTGCTGCTCGACGAGATCGAGAAGGCCCACCCCGAGCTCTTCAACATCCTCCTCCAGGTGATGGACCACGCCACGCTGACCGACAACAACGGCCGCAAGGCGGACTTCCGGAACATCATCCTCATCATGACGACCAACGCCGGCGCGCGGGAGATGAAGGCGAGGTCGGTCGGCTTCGGCGATCGCCCCACCGTCGACGCGTCGAAGTCGAAGGAGGCGCTCGAGCGCACCTTCAGCCCCGAGTTCCGCAACCGCCTCGACGCCACCGTGCAGTTCGGCGGGCTGACGAAGGAGATCATCCTCCAGGTCGTCGACAAGGAAGTGAAGGCGCTGCAGGACCTGTTGTCGGAGAAGAAGGTGACGGTGGAGCTGACCGCGAAGGCGCGCGAGTGGCTCGCCGACAAGGGCTACGACGCCGAGTTCGGCGCCCGGCCCATGGGCCGCGCCGTCGACAACGCGCTCAAGAAGCCGATGGCCGAGGCGCTGCTCTTCGGCAGCTTGAAGAACGGCGGGCGCGCTGTCGCCGACGCGAAAGCCGACGGCAGCGGGCTCGAGCTCACCTTCATCAGCGCCGAGGCGTGAACGTCACGGCAGGCAGACGTCCATCAAGTTGAGGCAGGCCTCCGCGCCGGAGGCGCTGACGCAGCAGAAGAACCCCGAGCAGCAGGGGCACGGCTGAAGGAGCTTCCCGCAGGCGGGGAGCCCGCCGTCCTCGTTGACGACGCCCGCGTCCAGGCCGCTCAAGCCGCCATCGAGCGCGCCGCCGTCGGGTGGTCCACCGTCGAACGCTCAGGCGTCGAAGGTGCCGCCGTCCGCCCGGCCGGCGTCTGGAGCCCCTGCGTCCGGGGGCGTGCCCGCGTCCGCGACGACCCCGCCGTCGGGCTCGCCCGCGTCCACGCCACCGGCGTCCGCGCTTCCCGCGTCGGCTTCGCCCGCGTCCACGCCGCCGCCCGCGTCGCTTGCGACGATGGCTTCGATGCGATCGAGCGTCGCGTCATACGCGCCGCAGTTGCACGCGGGCGCCGCGAGGACCGCGGCGAACAGCGGGGCAAGCCGCCAGGGACCAGCCGCCGTTGTCCGCGCGCTTGCCATCGCCTCCGGCTCTAGCGGCTTTCACGCGCAGGCCCGCAATATCTGCGTCCCCGGCGCCGCGGACGCTCGTGTTGTCGCGTGACTCGCCGCGGCACGGCGCTCGCACCCCTCGTCGCGGAAGGAGGTGTGATCACGTGAAGCCGATCATCAGCCAGGAGACGAGGAAGGACATCGCCGCGCTCAAGACGGAGCTCAAGACGCTGCGGGACGAGATCAACCTGAAGGTCCACCTCGCCGGCATGGACCTGCGCGACGAGTGGGCGAAGCTCGAGCCGCAGGCCGAGAAGGCGTGGCGCGAGCTGAACGAGACCACCCTGGAGGCCGCCAGGGACCTCAGGGCGCGCATCCAGAAGCTGCGGGCTCAGCTGAAGAACTGAAGGGGGAACCGGGCGCCCCGCCCCGGCCTCGTGGGCCGGGCGCGGGCTGCGCCGTGCAGCGCCAGGCCTACCGGCCGCTCGCCAGCTGGGTGAACGAGTCGGTGAGGTCCGGCAGCGAGTTCATGTTCGTGTCGACCCACTCGTAGAGGTACCAGCTGTCGGGGTAGCTCGACTTGTTGGGCAGCATCACGTTCGCCCAGTACCAGGCGCCCGTCTGCGTGCCGTTGCCCGGGCTGCACAGGCCGTAGGCGATGAGCGCCAGCGTGCTGGACGTCGGGTCCGTCGCCAGCTCCACGAGGAACACGTCGCGGTTCGGGTTGCACCAGGTGGACAGGCGGCTGACCACGATGGAGTCGTCGACGCGCTTCTTGAAGTAGAACGTGTCGATGCCGTTCGACGAGAAGTAGACCTTGGTGTTCTGGTTCGTCCGCTCGAGCCACTTCACCACCTTGTTGGGGAACGGCCCGCCCGCCGTCACCACCGTCGAGCCGCCGCCCAGCAACAGCGCGCCCGTCGTCTGGTCGACCCACGAGGCGTTCGTCTGCGGCCCGTACTGGATGGTCGTCTGCGAGCTGCAGTACTGCTGGATGGTGGAGGCGAGCACGTTGGTCGCCGCGTCATCGAGCGGGATGCCGTCGCGGATCGCGTAGACGTTCCGGTTCGCGCAGAACTCCGGGAACGTCTGGTTGCGGCACGTCGTGCCGTCGCAGAACTGGTCGACGCCGCACGCCGTGCCGCAGGCGCCGCAGTTGGTCAGCGTGTTGAGCGGCTTGCACTGCCCCGCGCAGCACGCCGCACCCGCGCCACACACCGTGCCGCACGCGCCGCAGTTGTTGGGATCGTTCTGCAGGTCGGCGCAGCCCCCGCCGCAGCAGGACTGGCCGGCGCCGCACCGGTTGCCGCACGCGCCGCAGTTCTGCACGTCGTTCTGGAAGTTCTTGCAGTGGCCGCTGCAGCAATCGAGGCCCGCGCCGCACGCCGCCGACGGGCTGCACGCGTCGATGCAGGTGCCGTTCTGGCACACCTTCCCGGCGGCGCACTGGGAGTCGCTGGTGCAGCCGCCACAGGAGTGGTCCGCCTGGCAGACGCCCGACGGGCAGTCCGCGCCGGTCTTGCAGCCGCGCTCGCACACGAAGTCGGTGCGGCAGTACTGCCCCGCGGGGCAGTTGTCGGTGGCGCCGGGCAGGCACTGCACGCAGGTGTTGCTGCCGAGGTCGCAGCGCGGCGTCGCGCCCGAGCAGTTCGCGTCGGACAGGCACTGCACGCACTGGCCGGCGCTCGAGCAGACCTGGCCCGTCGGGCACGGGTGGCTCGGGTTGCAGCCCGGCACGCACGCGTTGTTCTGGCAGACGTTGCCGGCCGGGCAGTCCACGTCGGTCGCGCAGGTGACGCAGGTGTGGCTCGTCGGGTCGCACACCGGCCGCAGCGGATCGTGGCAGTCGGACGAGCCGATGCACTGCACGCACGTCTGCGAGGCCGGATCGCACAGGAGGAGCGGCGGCGTGGTGCAGTCGCCCTGGTCGACGCAGCCCACGCAGCGGCCCGCGTTCACGTCGCACACCGTGCCGGTCGGGCACGTCGGGTTCGCCGCCGAGCAGCCCGGCACGCACGCGTTGTTCGCGCACACGCGGCCGGCGCCGCACTCGGCGTCCGCCCGGCACTCCACGCAGCCTTGCCCCGCCACGCAGAAGCGGCCGAGCGAGCAGCGATCGTTGTCGCCGCGGCAGCCGGGCTCGCACTGCCCGTCCGAGTTGCAGACGAAGCCGTCCGGGCACATCGCGTCCTCGATGCACTCGACGCACACGCCGAGCGCGGGCGCGCAGTACGGCTTCTGCGGATCGGAGCAGTCCTGCCGATCGGCGCAGCGCACGCCGGGCGCGCAGGTGCAACCACTGAGGAGGACGACGAGGGCGACGGGAACGAGGGCGATGCCGGGCTTCATGCCGGGCCCTGAAACCCTACATGAGCCCACACGTCAAGCTGGAGTCCCAATCCCCTGATCTCCCGCAGGTTTTGGCTGGGAGAAGCTCAGCTGCCGGCGGGCTTGTCGGCCGGCTTTTCGTCGAGCTGCGCGAGGTCGACCGGCGGGGCGCCGATGGCGTGGTAGCCGCCGTCGACGCGGATCAGCTCACCGGTGGTGGACGGCATCCAGTCGCTCATCAACACGCACGCGGTGCGCGCGACGGCGTCGACGCACGCCTCGTCGCGCGCGTCCCAGCCCAGCGGCGCCTGCTTGCCCCAATTGTTCTCGAGGTACTTGAAGCCGGGAATTCCCTTGGCGGCGATGGTGGCGATGGGGCCGGCGGCGAGCGCGTTGACGCGGATTCTCTTCGGCCCGAGGTCGCGCGCGAGGTAGCGGACGATCGCCTCGAGCGACGCCTTCATCACGCCCATCCAGTCGTACAGCGGCCAGGCCTGCGTCGAGTTGTCGAAGTCCAGCGTGACGATGCCGCCGCCCTGGTCGAACAGCGGGGCGAGCGCCGCGGAGAGCTCCTTCAGCGAGAAGGCCGACACGCGGAAGGCCTGCATCACCGAGTCCCACGGCGTCGTGAGGAAGCGGCCGCCCAGCGCGTCCTCGGGCGCGAAGGCGATCGCGTGCAGCACGCCGTCGAGCCGGCCCCAGCGCTGCTTGATGGCGTCGTGCAGCGCGGGGAAGTGCGCCGGCTGGGTGACGTCGAGCTCCAGCACCTCGGGCACCGGCGACAGCTTCTTCGCGGTGCGCTGGGTGAGCGACATCGGGCGGCCGAAGCTGGTGAGGAGGATCTCCGCGCCCTGGGCCTGCGCGAGCTGCGCGACCTTGAAGGCGATGGACTGCGGGGTCAGCACGCCGGTGATGAGCAGCTTCTTTCCCTGGAGGAGCATGGACCAGGCGTCTAGCAGCCGGGCCCGGCGTTCTCGAAGCGGTTTTCTCGCGAGGACAGGTGGGCTACTTGCGCTGACTCATGCTCCGGAGCCCTGCCCTCGCTCTCACGCTCGCCGTCCTCTCCGCGTGCGCCACGAAGACGTCGAGCCGGCCCGTCGATCCGAACGCGCCGTTGCGCGATCGCCTGAAGAGCTCGCCCGCGCCGGATCCCGCCGCCGGCCGGGGCGCCTGGGCCGAGGTCGACCGCCCGCTGCGCCTCCACGAGGAGCTCAAAGGCCGCGTGGTGCTGCTCGCCTTCTGGACGCCGTCGTCGGTCAGCTGCGCGCAGGCGCTCCCGACGCTGGCCGCGCTGCAGGCGCGCTTTTCCGGCCGGCCGTTCGCCATCGTCGGCGTGGTGACAGGGAAGTTCGACGCCGAGAAGGATCCTTCCGTCGCGCAGGCCGCGCTCGCGCGCGCGGGCGTGTCCTTCCCGCTGGTGATGGACGCGGACTACTTCACCTGGGCCGCGTACGGCGCGAAGGGCTGGCCGACGTTCGCGCTCATCGACCCCGAGGGCTTCGTGGTGGCGATGGAGGGCGGCGAGGTGGACGGCCGCGTACTGGAGTTCGCCATCAACAACCTGCTCGGAGACGGCGAGCGCCGCGGCGTGCTGGCGACGACGCCGCCCGAGTGGAAGCCCGCGCCGCTGGCCCCGCCGCCCGCGCCGCTCGCCTTCCCGACGAAGGTGGCCGCGCTGGACGGCGGGCGGTTCGCCGTGTCCGACACCGGGCATCACCGCGTGCTCGTCTTCGGCGCGAAGGGCGAGCTGCTGCACGTCGTGGGCAGCGGGCTGCGCGGGTTGGCCGAAGGCGACTTCGCGGCCGCGGCGTTCGACGGGCCGCAGGGCCTCGCCGCGCAGGGCGACGTGCTGTACGTCGCGGACGCTGGCAATCACGTGGTGCGCCGGGTGGACCTCGCGACGAAGCGCGTCTCCACCATCGCCGGCACTGGCAAGCTCGGGCGTGGGCAACGGGAGCTGAAGGGGCCGGGCGTCGCGACGGCGTTGCGTTCGCCGTGGGACGTGGCGGTGTCGGGCGACTGGCTCTTCATCGCCATGGCGGGCTCCAACCAGGTGTGGCGGCTGTCGCTGTCGCGGGGACACATCGAGCCGTGGCTCGGGAGTGGCGAGGAGGACTTCGTCGACGGCGCCGCCACCGCCGCGAAGCTCGCGCGGCCGTCCGGCGTCGCGGTGAGCGGCCCGCACGTGTACGTCGCCGACTCCGGCTCGAGCGCGATCCGCCAGGCGCACGTGGCCTCGGGTGACGTGACGACGCTCGTCGGCCAGGGGCTCTTCGTCTTCGGCGACGCCGACGGCCCGAAGGCCGACGCGCGGCTGCAATTCCCGCTCGGGCTCGCCGCGCTGGGCGACGCCGTGTTCATCGCCGACACCTTCAACGGGAAGATCCGCCGGCTCGGGAAGGACGGCGTCGTCACCACGATCGCCTCGGGCCTCACGCGGCCGCAGGGCCTCGCGGCGGTGGGCGAGCGGCTCCTGGTCGCCGACACCGACGCGAACCGGCTCGTGTGGCTGGACCCTGCCACGGGCGCGCTCGAGGCTGTCGCGCTGCCCGAGGTGCCCGCGCCCGCGAGCGGCGTCGTCCGCCCGGCGCTCACGTTGAAGCGCGCCACGGTGCGGCCGGGGAAGAGCACCCTGCGCCTGCTGGTTCCCGCGCCGCAGAACGAGGCGTTCGCCGCGAACGCGCCGGTGCACTTCCTCGTCGCGGCCAGGGGCACGCAATTGACCGGCGACGCGAAGCTCGAACGGAAGGATGACGCGCTGCACCTCGAGCTCCCGCTGGACACCGCGGAGGCTGGCGGTTTGTCGGTCGACCTCGACGTCTACACCGTGCCGCAGGGCAAGCCGTACACGCGGCTGTGTCGCGTGACGCTCGAGGTGCCGCTGGCGGTGGCGGCCGACGCCGGTGCCGTGGTCGACGTGCCGGCGCGGCTGCCCTGATCGCCACGAAGCACGGCGGGCGATCTTCGTGAGCGCGACGACGCCTCGCGGCCATCGCGTCACCAGCCAGCGACCCGGCCTCCATCGCGCCCGCCGATTCCTTTGGCGCGAGCGATATGGTTTCGTTCGTCCGGGGATGAGCAACGACTTCGACCGGGGCCGTCGCGTCGGCAAGTACGAGATCCTCACCCGCGTCTCGGTCGGCGGCATGGCCGAGCTCTACCTGGCCTTCCTCCCCGGGCCGGGCGGATTCCGGAAGTTCGTCGCGCTCAAGCAGATCCTCCCCGACGTCCGCAGCGACGAGCAGTTCGTGAAGATGTTCCTCGACGAAGCGCGCATCACCGCGGCGCTCACGCACCCGCACATCGGCCAGGTGTTCGACCTTGGCCGCGACGAGGAATCGGGCGAGCTGTACCTCGCGATGGAGTTCATCGCAGGGCAGAACCTGTCGTCGGTGATGCGCGCGGCGAAGCGCGCCGGGCTCCAGGTGCCGATGCCGATCGCCGTGCGCATCGTCCGCGACATGTGCCTCGCGCTGCACGCCGCCCACACCTTCGTCGACCCGGCCGGCAGCCCGATGCCCATCATCCACCGCGACGTCTCGCCGAAGAACGTCATGGTGTCCTACGCGGGCCACGTGAAGGTGATCGACTTCGGGATCGCCAAGGCACGCGGCCGACTGATCCGCACCCGGACCGGGCAGGTCCGCGGCACGCTCGCGTACATGGCGCCCGAGCAGCTCGACCACGAGCCGAAGGTCGACGCGCGCACCGACCTCTACGCCGTGGGGGTGGTGCTGTACGAGCTGCTCACCGGCGAACGCCTGTTCACCAACGACGCGGCGGCGGCGACCCGCGCGCTGCAGCCGCCGGCGGACCCGCGCGAGAAGCTCCCCGACCTGCCCCCGGCGCTCGCCGAGGCCACCGTGCGCGCGCTCGAGCCCGAGCCAGGGCGCCGCTTCGAGGACGGCAAAGCGTTCACCCGCGCCCTCGACGCCGCGGGCGTGCGGCCGGCCGACGAGGAGACGGTGGCGGCCTTCATGAAACAGCTGTTCGCGAACGAGCTCGCGTCGTCACAGGCGCTGTTCGAAGCCGCGCAGGCCGACACCACGGGAGACCAGCTGGCACGAGTCGTCCGCCCGCAGTCCACGGCTCCAGCGCGCGAGCCGGCCATTCCGCATCGCCCGGAGCCAGCCGTCCCCGGCCAGGCGCGGCGCGGCTCGCGCTGGGCACTGCCTTCGGCGCTCGGCGGCGCGGCCCTGCTGGGGACGGCGCTCTTCCTCGCGAGGCTGAGCCCCGCCGGGCTTAAGGCCGCCGCACCGCCGCCGGCCATACCCCTCACCGGCGTGACACCGGCGAAGCCGCTGCCGCCACCCGACCTCTCGCTCAGCCTTCGCCGGGCCGATAGCGCAATGACGAGCGGTGACTTCGCGCGCGCGCTCGCCGCCTACGAAGACGTGCTGAAGGTCGCGCCCGATCACTGGTCGGCGCGCGCGGGCGCGGGCTCCGCCGCGCTCAAGCTGCACCACTACGACGTGGCGAAAGCGCACCTCGAGCGGGCGGCGGCGGCGACCGGCGTCAGCGAGCAGCGGCGCGGCCGGGCCCAGCTCGATCTCGCTGGCGCGCTCGCACAGCTCGGGGAGAACGACGCGGCGCTCGCGGCGGTGCAGCAGGCGATGCAGCTCGCGGGACGAGAGGCGCTGGAAGGGCAGCTGCGCTTCGACCCCGCCCTCGAGCCGCTTCGAGGCAACCCGAGCTTCCCGGCGTTCAGCACGACGGGTGCCCCGGCTGCCCCGGCTGACACGGCTGACACGGCTGACACGGCTGACACGGCTGACACGGCTGACACGGCTGACACGGCTGACACGACCGCCCCAGCCGACCCGGCGCCAGCGGCCCCCGTTGCCGGCGCCTACCCGTCCCCCAGCCCCGAGCCTCTGGCGCTGTACGAGGCGGCGACCGAGCTCAACAAGAACAAGAAATACGAAGCGGCGACGATCCGCCTCGAGCGCTGCGTGAAGATCGCTCCCCTGTACGCCCCCTGCTACGAGGCGCTCGGCAGCACCTACGCCCGCATCGCGGCGCGCGATCGGTCCCCGACCGACATGGAGAAGGCCCGCAAGTACTATCAGCGCTTCCTCGAGGTCGCCGCGCCGGACGACTCCGACGTGCCAAAGGTGCGGAGGATCCTCAAGGATTTTTCCCGCTAAGGCGTCAAGGCGCCGCCATCAGCGTGAAGTTCTCGTTGAGCGGCATGCCCGCCTGGAGGTTCACCGTCCGGCGCACCGGGGTGTAGCCCGGCTTCGACGCCGTCACCTCCCACTGGCCGACATACAGGTTGCCGCCGAAGGTGTACGTGCCATTCGACGCGGTGGTGGCGTTGAAGAGGCCGCGGTTGACGGTGATGGTGACGCCCGAGAGCGGCGCGTTGTTGTTCGAGCCGTCGAACACCGAGCCCGACAGGTTCTCCTTCGCCGGCTCGGCGCCCACGTAGACGATGTAGTGGCGCGCCGCCTTCGTGGTGGCGCCGCGCGTGTCGCGGTTCAGCAGGTGGAACACCCAGATGCCGCTCGGCGTGTTCGCCAGGAGTACCTGCTTGTTCGTCGTGAAGTTGTTCATCGTCGGCGGCGGCACCGTGTCGCCGAAGTGGTCGAGCACGTAGTAGTAGCCCGTGAAGTTCGAGTCGTCCTGCGGGTTGGTCCACTGGAAGTACAGCGCGTTGCTGCCGTTCCACGTGCGCTGCGTCGGGTGGCTCGGCGAGGTGATGCTGGGCGGCGTCGCGTTGACGTTCACCGTCGCCGTCGCCTTCACCGTACCCACGTTGAAGCCCGAGTCCACCGAGACGATGTGGAAGTAGTTGGTGCCCGCGACGAGCTGGTCGGCCGGGACGACGAAGCTCTCAGCCTGGTGGAACGTGCCGTTGCCCGCCGCGTTCGACGGCACCGTCGAGATGCTCGTCGACACCTTGTAGTAGTAGCCGGTCAGCGTCGGGAACGGCTTGCTCCACGCGAGGAACCAGTCGCCCAACCCGTCGTTGTACCAGCGCGCCGGGTCCGGGTGGCTGCCCGACACCACGTCGAGCGGCGGCATCACCGTCGCCTGGCTGTTGCCGACGACGGAGCCCGAGAAGAAGTTGGTCGTGACGCCGCGCAGGAGCTTCACACGACCGTTTCCTCCGGAGGGGCTCGTGGCGGCGCCCGACGCCTGGATCACGCCGTTGCCGGTCAGCGCGTTCGCGGCGATCAGCACGCCGCCGCCCGAGCCGCCCGCGTTGATGGCGTTGGCGGTGATCTGCCCGTTGACGTTCACCGTCTCGGCGATCAGCTGCACGAGGCCACCGCCCTTGTTCGCGTTGTACTTGCTGCCGGTGCTGATCGAGAGATCGTCGTCCCGGTCGTACAGCGGCGCGGTGCGCGACGCCGCGCAGCTGTTATTGCAGCTCGAGCAGCAGTACTGGTACGTGGACGCGGTCCCCGCGGCGCCCGCTGTCCCGTAGCTCGAGCCCGCGTTGTTGATCGTCAGGCTGCAGGTGTACGAGGTGCACGACAACCCGCGCCCGGTCACCGAGACCGATCCCAGCTCGCCGGCCGTGTTGGTCCCGACGTCGTTCGCGTTGATCGTCGTGTTCGCCTCCACCGTGATGGTACGAGCGCGGATCTTCAGCTCGCCGGACGGGCCGACGCGGAGCTGGCCCTGGTTCCGGATGATGACCGAGTTGGCGTACTTGAGATCGCCCTCGAGCGTCGTGGTGACGCCGTCGATGATCAGGTCCGCCTGCACGCAGGCGCCGAGGTAGCAGCCGTTGGCGCAGCTCTGCGCCGCCGTCCAGCCGTTGCCCGCCGAGTTGCAGGTCTCGGGCACCGCGCCGTTGCAGCGCGTCGCGCCGGGCGTGCAGGGGTCCGTGCACACGCCGCCGTTGCAGCCGACGTTGCAGGTCTGGTTGTACAGCCACGCGGTGCCCTGCGCGTTGCAGATCTCCACGTCGTTCGCGTTGCAGCGCACCGTGCCCGGCGAGCACGTCGCCGCCGCGGTGCACTGCGCGTTGCTGCACGCCTGCGGGCACTGGCTCGTCACCACCCAGGCACCGTTGACGTCGCAGGTCTCCACCGCCGCCTGCGTGGTGCTGCAGCGGCGGTCGCCCGCCGTGCACGTCACCGTCGCGCAGGCCGTCGAGCCCGACGCGCACGTCTGCATCGCGGGGCACTGGATCGGCAGCGACCAGTCGGTGCAGCCCGACGCCAGCGTGATGCAGGTCTGCTGCTGACCGCCGGCCGTGCAGCGCGTCGCGCCGGCCGTGCATTGGTTGGTGCAGCTCGTCGAAGTAACGCAGGTGCCGCCGCTGCACACCTGGCCGGCCCCGCACGGTGCCTGGAGGACCCAGTCGGTGCAGCCGTTGGCCAGCTGCTGGCAGGTCACCGGCGCGCCCGTCGAGGCGCACTGCGACGCGCCCGCCGTGCATTGATTGACGCAGGATGCCTGGCAGACGCCGCCCGAGCAGGTGAAGCCGCCAGCGCAGGCCTGGGCCGCGCCGAACACGCGGCAGCCCGTCGTCGCGTCGACTTGGCAGGTCCGCACGCCCGCACCGTCACAGATGCTGGCGCCCTGGGTGCAGAGATCCTGGCAGGACGCAGTGCCACCGCCGGTGCCACCGCCCGCCCCGCCGCCGATGCCGCCGCCGATGCCGCCGCCGATGCCGCCGCCGATGCCGCCGTCCACGTCGCTGCCACCGCCACCGCCCGTGGCGCCGCCGCCGGCGCCACCGCCCGCACCACCACCCATCGCCCCGCCGCCCGTGCCACCGCCGGTGTCACCACCGCCGCCGGCACCGCCGCCGGTACCGGGGTTGCCACCGCCGCCGCAGCCAACGAGGGCCACGAGGCCCAGGAGCAGGAGAGAACGAAACGCAGTCGTCATGAGACACGCCCGGTGTGAGGGGATGGATAGGCCCGGTGTCGTAACCCCTCAGGGCATGTCGGTGTGCAGAAAAGAGCGCGCCCCTGTCGCGGCGCCTTTCAGGACACGTCGATGGTGTCCGGCGGCTCCGCCTGCGTGTTGGGGATCGCCACCCCGTGGGTGCGCCCGTAGTCGCTCGAGTGCCACGGCATCTCGTAGGTGTAGTTGGTCAGCGGGATGTTCGGGGTGTCGTTGGCGACCCGCTTGCCGTCCACCGGCGCCGGCCCCCCGGCCTTCGGCGCGTCGCCGCCCTCCAGCAGCACGTGACACGCGAAGAGCCCGCACCACGACTTGCCGCCGGGCTGGCTGAACGCCTGCACGTCCTTGTCCGAAGGCCGCCAGCCGGTCGTCTTCGCGAGGATGTCTCGGAGGTGCTGCCAGCCGACCTACTTGCCGTCAGGACCCGTCTGCATCGGGTTAATCGAGCCGAGTTCCTGCTGCGCGATGGCGAGGGTCTTCTCGGCGACGCTCCCCGACGGCGGCGGGCTGGACGTGGTGGTGGCGGTTACCTGCACTGCCGACAGCGCGGGCGACGACAGCCGCGGCGCGGGCTGCGTGTCGAAGCCGTCGCGGCCGGCCGTCGCGAGCTTCGTGAGCGCGGCCTCGACCTTCGCGTCGAAGGTGGCGGAGCCGGTCAACCTCTGCAGCGCGGCCTCCGTCTTCGGGCCGAGCAGGCCGTCGGCGTCGAGCGGCGGCTTGATGCCCGCGGCGTTGAGCAGCTGCTGGAGCGCCTTCACACGCTCGCCGCCGTGCCCCCGCGCGAGCGCCGCGCCGGCCGCGGGCTCGTGGAGACGGTGCCCGACGGGGCGGTCCACGTGCGCGGCTGGCTGGGCTGAACGGACTGTGGAACCTTGCTGTCGACGCGCATGGCGCCTCCCCCGAGAGCGGCGCGTGGTGGGAACTGATCCGAATTGTCGCCGCCCTCGCGCCCCGGTTGGCACGGTACGTGAGGGTGCGACACGCCAATCGTCAGTCGCCGGCGCGAAAGGTGAGCGACAGCCCCAGCGTCCAGAAGGCGCCGCCGAGTCCGTTGGGCAGCGGCACGGTGTTGCCCGGCACGTCGCGGTTGTTGAAGTCGAGGTACAGGCTGTTCCACTTGAGGAAAGCGCCCCGCGCGAAGGTGCCGAGCGCGAAGAAGCGGGTGAAGAACCAATCGAAGGTGACGCCCCACTCGACCGTCAGCCCGTCGCTGCCGAGCCGCTCGCCCGCGATGCCGTAGCCCAGGCCCACCCACGTCGAGACGTCAAAGGTGACCGGCCGCTTCTCGTACTCGAGCAGCTTGAAGACGAGCTCCAGCGGGTGCCAGCCGACGGTGCCGACGAGGAAGCCGGCGCCGCCGCGGTTCGACGAGAAGACGTCCCACCCTGTCGCGGTGAAGTCCACGCCGATGGAGGCGTGCCCGAGGATGACGTACTTCGCCGAAAGCGACAGCGTGTGCGACGTCACCAGGTCGCTGACGAAGACGTTCGCGTAGCCGGCCCCGGCCTGCGCGCCCAGCGCCGCCTCGTTCACCAGCCAGAAGCCCGGCCCGTACTGCAGCGCGAAGATGAAGCCACCCTGGGAGAACGTCGGGGGCTCCGCCGCCCGGCCCGGGCCCGCGGCCAGCGCCGCGACCACCGCGACCAAACGAAACGTGGAGACGAGGGACGCCCGCGAATAGAACAGCCGCACCATATGGGCAGCCTGCCAGAATCCTTCCTCACCGGCGCGAACATCGACTTCATCGAGGCGCAGTACGCCCTGTTCCTCAACGACCCGGGGGCCGTGGGCCCGGAGTGGCGCGACTTCTTCTCCTCGCTGGAGCGCGAAGGAAAGCCGCTGGTCATCGACGGCCTCACCCTGCCGCCCCGCCGGCGCTCCACCACCAGGGCGCTCTCCGAGCCAGTCGCCGAGGACATGGGCCTCCAGGCCAAGGTGGACCAGGCGATCATGGCGTTCCGCCTGCGCGGCCACCTCATGGCGCAGCTCGACCCGCTGGGCACGCCCCGGCGGCCACTCGAGCACGTCGCCGACCTCGGCCTCGTGTCCCGGCATTACTTCACCGACGACGAAGTGAAGCAGCTCGTCTCTCCGTTCGGCACCTTCGACGAGCCCCGCGTGCCGCTGCTGCGCGTGCTGGAGCGCATGCGCAAGACGTACTGCCACCACATCGGCGTCGAGTTCGCGCACATGTACGACTCGGACCGGCGCCGCTGGCTCCAGGCGAAGATGGAGTCGAGCGAGAACTCGCCGCCCTTCTCCGTCGAGGAGCAGCGGCGGATCCTCCGCAAGGTGACCGAGGCGGAGACCTTCGAGACCACCATTCACACCAAGTTCCAGGCGGCCAAGCGCTTCTCGTGCGAGGGCGGCGAGGCGATGCTGCCGATGATCGACGCCTTCCTCGAGCTCGGCGGCTCGCTGGGCGTGCGCGAGGTGGTGTTCGGCATGGCCCACCGCGGCCGCCTGAACGTCCTCTGCAACATCATGGGCAAGCCCGCGGAGGAGATCTTCAGCGAGTTCGCCGGCCCCACCGACCCGACGCGCTTCCTGAACCGCGGCGACGTGAAGTACCACATGGGGTACTCCAACGACCGCACCACGACCGCTGGCCACCGGATCCACCTCTCGCTGGCCTTCAACCCGTCGCACCTCGGGGTGGTGCACCCGGTGGTCGAGGGCCGCGTGCGGGCGAAGCAGGAGCGCGACGGCCGGGGCGATGCCAGCCGCCACGCCTGCGTCCCCTTCATCGTCCATGGCGACGCCGCGTTCTCGGGCCAGGGCCTGGTCGCGGAGACGCTCAACCTCGCCAACCTCGAGGCGTACGACACCGGCGGCACGATCCACCTCATCGTGAACAACCAGATCGGCTACACGACGCTCGCCGATCAAGGCCGCTCGTCGCTGTACTGCACGGGCATGGCGCAGATGCTCGACATCCCCATCTTCCACGTGAACGGAGACGACCTCGAGGCCTGCGTGCACGTCATGCGGCTCGCCACCGAGTACCGGCAGCGCTACCACTCCGACGTCGTCATCGACCTCGTCTGCTACCGCAAGTACGGCCACAACGAGGGAGATGAGCCGTCCTTCACGCAGCCGACGATGTACCAGCTCATCCGCACGCACCCGACGCCGCGGCAGGTGTACGCGAAGCAGCTGGCCGAGCGCGGCACCATCAGCGCGGCCGAGTCCGAGGCGCTGCACGCGGAGGTGGCGAAGGCGTTCGCCGACGCGCACGCGTCGTCGCGGCAGGAGAACAAGGTGAAGGACCCCAACGCCCTGGGCGGCGTGTGGACGGGGTACACCGGCGGCTTCGACAAGGACACGCCGCAGGTGGACACCGGCGTGCCGCTCGAGCGCCTGAAGTCCCTGCTGACGAAGCTGGCCACCGTGCCCGACGGCTTCGAGCTGCACCCCAACATCCAGCGCGGCGTCATCGAGGCGCGGCAACGCATGGTGGCCGGCGAGGAGCCCGTCGACTGGGGTGCAGGCGAGATGCTCGCGTACGCCAGCCTCGTCACCGAAGGCACGCCTGTCCGCGTGTCCGGGCAGGACACCGAGCGCGGCACCTTCGCCCACCGGCAGGCGGTGCTCCACGACCGCAAGACGGGCGCCCGCGCGTTCCCCCTGGGCGAGCTCGAGCCCGGCCAGGCGCGCACGCGCATCGTCAACAGCCCGCTGTCGGAGATGGCGTGCATGGGCTTCGAGTTCGGCTACTCGCTCGACAGCCCCGACAGCCTCGTGGTGTGGGAGGCCCAGTTCGGCGACTTCGCCAACAACGGCCAGGTGATGATCGACCAGTTCATCGTCGCCGCCGAGGACAAGTGGCGCCGCATGAACCACCTCGTGCTGCTGCTGCCCCACGGCTACGAAGGCGCCGGCCCGGAGCACTCCTCGGCGCGCATCGAGCGCTTCCTCGAGCTCGCCGCCGAGGACAACATTCAGCTGTGCTACCCGACGTCCTCCGCGCAGATGTTCCACCTGCTGCGTCGGCAGGTGCGCCGGAAGATCCGCAAGCCGCTGGTGGTGATGACGCCCAAGAGCCTGTTGCGCCTCGCCGAGGCGAAGAGCCCGTGGGACGACTTCACGCACGGCACGTACCGGCGGCTCATTCCCGAGACGAACCCCGACGTCGCGCTCGGCGAGGTGACGCGCCTGCTGCTCTGCAGCGGCAAGGTGTACTTCGACCTGGTGAAGGCCCGCGACGCCGCGAACGACCGCGCCATCGCCATCGCGCGGCTCGAGCAGCTCTACCCGCTGCCGCACCCCGAGCTGCAGGCGTTGATGACGTCCCTGCCGAAGGTGCAGGAGGTGTATTGGGTGCAGGAAGAGCCGCGCAACGGCGGCGCCTGGCGCTTCATGCTCGAGCCGCTCATGCACCTCGTCAACGCCATGCCTTCGCGGCCCCGGCTGCAGTACGTCGGGCGCCCCGAGAGCGCCAGCCCCGCCACCGGGTTCGCCCAGTCCCACGCCTACGAGCAGCAGCTGCTCGTCGCCGAAGCCATCTCACGAGGAAGGTAAGTCATGTCCGTCGAACTCAAGGTCCCCACGCTCGGCGAAAGCATCACCGAGGCCATCGTCGGCAAGTGGCACAAGAAGGTGGGCGACGCGGTCGCCGCCGACGAGCCCGTCGTGGTGCTCGAGACCGACAAGGTCACCATCGACGTGCAGGCGCCCGCCGCCGGCGCCGTCGCGTCGGTCGCCTTCGCCGAAGGAGACAAGGTGAAGATCGGCGACGTGCTCGGCCTCATCGATCCGTCAAAGGCCGGCGCGAAGGCCGCCGCCCCCGCACCCGCCCCGGCCGCTGCCTCCACCGCCGCCGACGCACCGCGCGCCACGCCGGTGGCCCGCGCGGTCGCCGCCGATCGCGGCGTCGAGCTGAGCCAGGTGGCGGGCTCGGGCGCCCAGGGCCGGGTGATGAAGGACGACGTGCTCAAGGCCGCCGCCACGCCCGTGCAGGCGAAGGCGCCGCCGTCCACCCCGGTGCAGGCGCCGGTCGGCCCGCGCGGCGAGGAGCGCGTGAAGATGACGCCACTGCGCAAGCGCGTCGCCGAGCGGCTGCTCCAGGCCCAGTCGAACGCGGCGATCCTCACCACCTTCAACGAGGTGGACATGAGCGCGGTGATCGCGATGCGCAAGGCCTACAACGAGCGCTTCGAGAAGAAGCACGGCATCAAGCTGGGCTTCATGTCCTTCTTCATCAAGGCGGCGGTGGAGGCGCTCAAGACCTTCCCCGCGGTGAACGCCTTCATCGACGGCGAGGACGTGGTGTTCCACCACTACTACGACGTCGGCGTGGCGGTGTCGGGCAGCCGCGGCCTCGTCGTGCCGGTGGTGCGCGACGCGGACCTGAAGTCCATGGCCGAGCTCGAGAAGACGATCGCCGACTTCGGCGCCCGCGCCCGCGCCGACAAGCTGGCGCTGTCCGAGCTCCAGGGCGGCACCTTCACCATCTCGAACGGCGGCATCTTCGGCTCGATGCTGTCGACGCCGATCCTGAACCCGCCGCAGACGGGCATCCTCGGCATGCACAACATCATCGAGCGCGCCGTGGTGAAGGACGGGCAGATCGTCGCGCGGCCGATGATGTACCTCGCGCTCTCGTATGATCACCGGCTCATCGACGGGCGCGAAGCCGTGCAGTTCCTCGTGCGCATCAAGGACTGCATCGAGGCGCCCGAGCGGCTGCTCCTCGAAATCTGATCAGCACCGTCTCACCTCGTGGACGGTCCCGCTGGCCGGGAATCAGGGGGGCGTGGACGGGACCGAAACGCCTTGGCTAGCGTGGTTTCCGTCTTCCGGCTGCAGCTGGGGGGACCCGGGCGGGGCTTGTTCCGCTTGAGAACCAAGGAAAGACAGAAGCATGGCAACTGGTACTGTGAAGTGGTTCAACGACGCGAAGGGGTACGGCTTCATCGTGCAGGACGGCGGCGGTGAGGACGTGTTCTGCCACCACACGGCGATCCAGATGGAGGGGTTCCGGACCCTCGCTGAAGGGCAGAAGGTGCAGTTCGACGTCACCAGGGGGCCGAAGGGGCTCCAGGCGCAGAACGTCCGCGCCGCCTGACGGCGCTTCGTCAACCACGCGTCGTCCTGCGAGGGCTCGGTCGGGGGACCGGGCCCTCGGTCTTGTCAGGGCCCTGCTGAACGTCGGGTGACGGGTCGCGCCGAAGCTCAGCCCTCGAGCTTCATCCACATCGCCGTCTGGTCGCCCTCGTAGACGACCTTGTCGGCCTGCGAGAACTCGAAGGAGTAGCGCGCCATGATGTTCTTCTCGCCGCGGCGGGTGCGCGTCGTCCACGCCTTGAGGAGCAGGGGCGTCTCGGTGTTGGCGAGCGCCAGGAAGCGCGCTTCGTGGATCTTCGCGCCGTAGCCGATCCACCCGTCCGCGTGGCGGATGCCGAAGACGTACCAGGCGTGGAGGAAGCCCAGCATGCCGGTGACGTGCACCATCAGCCCGCCGCTGACGTGCCGCGGGTGCCGCACCGGGTGCACGCGCTGGCTGCGCACCAGCGGCAGGTCGTCGTGCACCGGCATCGACGCCACCACGCGGGAGCCTTCGCGGTCGATCTCCACCACGCGGTCGAAGAAGAGCGCGTCGGGCGCATACGGGCAGTCGTCGATGAAGGCCTGCTCGAGCGGTTCTCCGGGGCCGTGAGTCACAAGGTCTCCTTGAAGAAGGTGGCCACGCGCTCCCACTGGCGCTCCAGCACCAGCGGCTCGGGCACCATGTGCGTGAAGTTCGAC
Source organism: Myxococcota bacterium (assembly GCA_040755835.1). Classification (GTDB taxonomy): domain Bacteria; phylum Myxococcota; class Myxococcia; order Myxococcales; family Myxococcaceae; genus JADLDB01. Next base: position 15,713 of record JBFMAB010000033.1, on the reverse strand, counting down.
AGCGGCAGCACGGCGTGCGGCTTGCCCGCGCGGAACAGCGCGTCCGACAGCTTGAGCGTGTGCATGAAGTACACGTTGTCGTCGGCGGTGCCGTGGAGCAGCAACAGCGGCCGCTTCGCCTGATCCACGTAGCTGAGCAGGCTCGACACGCGGTACGCCTCGGGGTGCGCGTCGGGCAGGCCGAGGTACCGCTCGGTGTAATGCGTGTCGTAGTCCAGCCAGTCCACCACCGGCGCGCCCGCGACGCCGCTCTTCACCCGGTCGCCGTGCGCCATGGTCAGCAGCGCAGCCAGGTACCCGCCGAAGCTCCAGCCGGTGACGCCGACGCGCGAGAGATCGAGCTCCGGCAGCTTCGCGCCGAGCGCCTCGAGCGCCGCGAGCTGATCCGCCGCGGTGAGGGTGGCGAAGTCGTGCTTGATCGCCCGCGCCCACGCACGGCCGCGGCGCGGCGTGCCCCGCCCGTCCGCCTTCACCACGATGAAGCCCTGGTTCGCGAGCCACTGCAAAAGCAGGTTCTCGCGCTTCACGTGCAGCACCTCGAGGTGGCCGGGGCCGCCGTAGACGTGCAGCACCACCGGGTACTTCCTGCCCTTCTGAAAGTCGTGCGGGCGCAGGACCGCCGCCCATGCGCCGCGCTCGCCGGGCAGCTTCAGCAGCTCGGCGTGCAACTCGAGCGCGGGCTCGTGGGCCACCGAAGGCACCTCGGCCACCACGTGACCGGCGGGCAGCGCCAGCACGTACGTGCGCGGCATGGACGCGAGGCTGGCCGTCGTCAGCGCCACGAACTTCCGCCGCCCCGTCAGCACCGCGTCATCCACCGACGGCCCGGTCGAAGGGCCCGCGATCCGCTCGGGCGCGCCGCCGTCCACCACGCGGTACAGGTGCCGCTCGGGCGCGTCGGGGCCGCCGGTGAAGTACAGCGCCTTCGCGTCGGGATCGAAGCCGACGAGCGAGGCGTAGCCGGCCTCGGGCTTCACCCACGCGGCCGCGAGCGAGCCGTCGGGCCGGCGCAGCTCGACCTCGGGCGCGCCGTGGCGCTCCGTCACCCAGAAGAAGCCGTGGTCCTTCCACCAGAGGGGCACCCGCTGGTCCAGCTCGAGCCACGCCGCGTCCTCCTCGGAGTGGAGCAGCGTCGTGCGGCCGCTCTTCTCGTCGACGGCCAGGACCTGGGCCTTCGTCTGCTCGCGGTTCTGCACCACCAGCGTCAGCGGTCCGTCCTTCCACACCACCGTCGCGAGGTAGGGGAAGGCCGCGTCGTCCCACGCCACGCGCACCGGCGCGCCGCCCTTCATCGGCTGCACGAGGAGCGACACCCTCGCGTTCGCCTTGCCGGGCCGCGGGTAGAAGAAGCGCTCGGGCGCCGCTTCGGGGTGCAGGGGGTCGGCGATGAAGAGCTGTTCGACGCCGGTGTGATCCGTCTCCTGAAACGCCAGCGCCTTCCCGTCGGGCGAGACCCAGTAGCCCGAGAAGCGGCTCATCTCTTCCTGCGCGACGAACTCCGCGAGGCCGTGCGGGCGCTCGGCGGTGCCGCCCTTCGTCAAGCGGCGCTCGACGTTCTTCGCCAGGTCCACTGCGTACACGTCGAAGCCGCGCACGTACGTCACCTGCGCGCCGTCGGGCGTGAACTTCGGGTCGAGGCACGCGCCCTCGCCCGTCGCGAGCTGCGTGACGCGCCCGTCCGTGCGTTCCACCACGTACAGCCGGCCCGACAGCGCGAGCAGCACGCGCGCGCCGTCGGGTGACAGCTGGAAGCTGGTGAAGCCGCGCGCCATCACGCGCTGCCGCTCGAGCCGCGCCTTCTCCTCGGCGCTCAGGCGCTCGGCCGCGCCGTTGAGCAGCGCCTCGGGCGTGAGCCACTGCTTCACCCGGCCCGTCGCCAGCTCGAGCTCCCACAGCATCTGCCGGTTGTCCCTCGCCTCGCTGCGCAGGAAGAGCGCCGCCGCGCCGTCCGGCGTCACCTTCACGCTGACCGGCCTCCCGGCGAGGAAGCGGCGCGTCTCGGCGTACTCGCGGAGGAACGCGGCATCAGAAACGGTGGTGGCGGAGAGGATGGACATGAGCAGCGCTTCCATTGGTGCGCGGCCCTTCTCGCAGACACGAGCGCCCAAGCCAATTGATCGCGCCGCTCCCGCCGTGATGAGGTCGCGCTCCCCCGGCCGGCTCCTCGAAGTGGAGGTCGTGATGCGTCGTCTGCTCGTCCTGTGTGCCCTCGCGGGCGTGTTCGCGTTCGTCGCCTGTGGCGGCGGAGGCACCTCCGGCACCGGGGGCGGTGCGGGAGGTGGCTCCGGCGGTGGCACGACGGGCGGCGGCACCGGCGGCGGGACGACCGGGGGCGGCGCCGGTGGCGGGGCGACCGGGGGCGGCGCCGGTGGCGGCCAGGCGACGGGCCCCACCTGGTACAAGGACGTGCTGCCGATCGCCCGCGAGCGCTGCCAGAGCTGCCACGCGGCCGGTGGCATCGCGCCGTTCGCGCTCGAGACGTACCAGCAGGCGCAGCCGATGGCCGCGGCGATGGCGAACGCCGTGGTGGCGCGCCGCATGCCTCCGTGGATGCCGGACCCGGGCTGCGGGGGACCCTTCGTCGGCGAGCGCATCATGACGCAGCAGGAGATCGACACGCTCGTCCAGTGGAGCCAGGCGGGCGCCCCCGAAGGCAACCCGGCCGACGCGCCCCCCGCGCCGGACGGCGGCCTGGTGGGCCTGCCGCGCGTCGACGCGACCCTCACCATGACGGAGCCCTACACACCGAGCGCCGCGCTGACCGACGACTACCGCTGTTTCGTCGTCGACCCGCAGCTGGCGAGCGCGAAGCGGGTGGTGGGCTACGACATTCAGCCTGGCGTCAAGGCCGAGGTGCACCATGTCATCATCTACGTGGTGGATCGCGCCGCCGCGCAGGCGGAGGACGCGAAGGACACGACGCCGGGCTGGCAGTGCTTCGGCGGCGCGGGCATCAACACCACCGGCGCGCTCGGCGCGTGGGCCCCGGGCAGCGGCGCCGTCATCTACCCGGCGGGCACCGGCATCCGCCTGCTGCAGAGCCAGGTGCTGGCGATGCAGATCCACTACAACACCTCGTCCGGCACGCGCGTCCCCGACCAGACGTCGGTGAAGCTGACGTACGCGACGGGCAACGTGACGGACGCGTACCTGCTGCCGCTGGTCGCCAACGGCTTCCAGATCCCGCCGAACTCGACCGGCTACTCCTTCTCGAAGACGTTCCCCAACCAGTACTTCATCCCCATCAAGGTGTGGGGCCTCCTGCCGCACATGCACCAGCTCGGCAAGCGCATCACCATCCGCGGCAACGACAACGAGTGCCTCGTCGACATCCCCCGCTGGGACTTCCACTGGCAGCAGCAGTACTTCCGGCCAGCGCCGCACGTGCTGCCCAACGGCGCGGGGCTGACGATGACGTGCGAGTGGGACAACCCCACGGCCCAGTCGGTCAGGTGGGGCGAAGGGACCGCCGACGAAATGTGCTTCGCCTTCATCTACGCGACGCCGTAGAAGCAGCGCATGAGCTACACCGTCCTCGCCCGCAAGTACCGCCCCCAGGCCTTCGAGGAGGTGACGGGCCAGGAGCACGTCGTCCGCACGGTCGAGAACGCGATCAAGCTCGACCGCGTGGCGCACGCGTACCTGTTCGCCGGGCCGCGCGGCGTCGGCAAGACGAGCGCGGCGCGCCTGCTCGCCCGCGCGCTCAACTGCGAGAAAGGCCCGACCGCGTCGCCGTGCGGCACCTGCCGCGCGTGCACCGAGATCCGCGACGGCACCTCGGTCGACGTGGCGGAGATCGACGGCGCGTCGAACAACGGCGTCGAGAACGTCCGGGAGATCCGCGAGAACGCGAAGTACCTGCCGCAGCGCGACCGCTACAAGATCTACATCATCGACGAAGTGCACATGCTGTCGGGGGCGGCCTTCAACGCGCTGCTCAAGACGCTCGAGGAGCCGCCGCCGCACGTGAAGTTCATCTTCGCGACGACCGAGCCGCACAAGCTGCCGGACACGATCCTCTCGCGGTGCCAGCGGCACAACTTCCGGCGCATCTCGGCCGCGGCGATGCTCAAGCGCCTGAAGGAGATCGCCGAGCTCGAGAAGGTGTCGATCTCGGACTCGTCGCTCTCGCTCATCGTGCGGCAGTCCGAGGGCGGCATGCGCGACGCGCTGTCGCTGCTCGACCAGATCCTCTCGGCGTGCGGCACGAAGCCGTCGGACGCCGACGTCGCCGAGGCTCTCGGCGCGATCGACCGCACCGCCGTGCACGCCTTCGCCACCGCGCTGGTGAAGCGCGACGCGAAGCTCCTCATGGAGCGCACCGAGGAGATGTGGAATCGCGGCGTGGACCTGCGCCGGCTCGCGGGCGACCTCGCGTTCCACCTGCGCAACGTCTTCATCGCCCGCGCCACCGGCGCCGCGCCCGACGAGCTCGCCGACAGCGACAAGGAGGCCGTGGTGGCGCTGAGCCGCGAGGCCGACCCCGCGCAGGTGGCCCGGCTGTTCGACGTGGTCCACTCGGCCGAGTGGGAGATCGCCCGCGCGCCGCAGCCGCGCCTCGCCTTCGAGATGGCGCTGCTCAGGGGCCTGCACCTCGCGCCGGCCGCGGCGATCCCCGAGCTGATCGCCCGCGTCGAGCGCCTCGCCTCGGGCGACGCCGCCCCCCGTGCCACGACCGGAGCGCCGGGAGGTCGCTCCGGCGCGTCTACGTTTCGCAGCTGAGGCCCCCCGCCCCGCCTCGCTCCGCGACGAGCCGCCCCGCGGCGACGTGAAGCTGTTCGCGCCCGAAGGCAGCGCCGAGGGCTGTGCGTCGGGCGAGTGCCTGCCCGACGGGACGCCCATCGGGGCGGCTCCGAGGCCCGCTGCGTCCGCCTCGGCGAGCGGCCCCACCGCTCCGGCCGCCGGCGCGACGGGGACGGCCCCGAGCGGTGCGCCAGCGCTCCCCGCGGCGCCGTCCCACGCGAGCACCGCGACGCCGTCGACGGCACCGTCCATGGGTGCGAGGCCGGCGCCCCCCCCGGGCCGCAGCGCCGTCTCCGCCGGCGGCCCGTCGAGCACCGGCGACGACGATGACGACGACGTGTCCGCCCCGTCGGCGGGCGGCTCGGAGCACGAGCGCTGGCGCCGGGCGGTCGACGCCGTGCGCGCCGCGATGCCGCGCCACGGCAAGTCGCTGTCGTACGCGCGCTTCCTCGGCTTCGCGCCCGACGGGGTGCGCATCGCCTTCCCGCCCGACGCGGGCTTCCACCGCTCGCAGGTCATCGGCATGAGCCGCTCGGGCGTCGAGGCGGAGCTGGCGAAGGCGCTCGGCCGCCCCGGCAAGCTGCTCGAGGAGGCCGACGCCCAGGCCTTCCAGGCCGCGCCGAAGTCCATCGCCGAGGTCGAGGCGAGCGATCGCGCGACGCGCGAGAAGCAGATCGAGGCGCGCGTGCGCGCCCACCCGGCGGTCCGCAGCGTACTGCGGCACCTCGGCGGCAGCATCGAGCACATCCAGTACCTGGAGCCCGTGCCGAAGGACACGCCGGCCGTTCCGGTGGACGACGGCGACGGGCCCGGCGTCGACTGACACCGTGAGCGAAGCCTGCTAGAGCCCGCGCGTCACCGTTTCCCGTGGAGGCCGTCCTCATGCCCGGCGTCGACTTGAACTACTTCATCCGGCAGGCGAACAAGCTCACCGAGAAGATCGAGAAGCGGAAGGAAGAGCTCGCCGCCGAGACCGTCGAGGGCAAGTCCGGCGACGGGCTGGTCGTCGTGACGGCGAGCGGCACCCAGGAGATCAAGTCGATCAAGCTGGACCCGAAGGCGGTCGATCCGAACGACCTCGCGATGCTCGAGGACCTGCTGATCGCCGCGGTCAACGCCGCGCTCACGGCCAGCAAGGACCACATGCAGAAGGAGCTCGGGAAGATCTCGGGCGGCATCAAGATCCCCGGCATCACCTGATGACCCCCGACGCGCTCAACCGGCTCATCGCGCAGCTCGCGAAGCTGCCCGGCATCGGCGAGAAGACCGCGCAGCGCCTCGCGTTTCACGTGCTGCGCGCCCCTCCGGACTACGCCCGCGGCCTGGCCGCCGCGCTCACCGAAGTGGTCGACCGGGTGCGCTGGTGCCCGCGCTGCTTCAGCCTCCACGACGGCCCGGCCGAGACGCGCTGCGGCTTCTGCTCGGACGCGCGCCGCGACGACCGCGTGCTGTGCGTGGTCGAGAGCATCAGCGACGAGCTGGCGATCGAGCGGACGCGCGAGTTCAAGGGCCGCTACCACGTGCTGCACGGCGTGCTGTCGCCGCTCGAGGGCGTCGGGCCCGACCAGCTCCGCATTCGCGAGCTGTTGGTGCGCCTCGAGGACACGCCCGTCGAGGAGATCATCGTCGCGACCAACCCGGACGTCGAAGGCGAGGCCACGGCGCTGTACCTGACGAAGCTGCTCAAGCCCATGGGCCTGCGCGTCACGCGCCTGGCGCAGGGGATCCCCATGGGCGGTGACCTCGAGTACGCCGACCAGGCGACGCTCGCCCGCGCCCTCTCCGCCCGCCGCGATCTCTGACCGGCAGGCCGCGCTTCGCTGCGCCGGTGAGCGATGGGCCCACATGCGCTTTGGGGGGCGTGACGGTGGCGCATGTGTTCGATCTAAAAGGGTGAAAGGCGGGGTACGGTCTGATAGACCTCGCGGCTACCGACTGACAGGAGCGCCTCGATCCAATGGCCACCCAGCTGGTGATGTACGAAGAGGAATTCCACCGGATCAACGCGGTGTGCGACCGTCTGACGAAGGACGCCAACGCGAAGGTGGTGTTCCTCGTCGACAAGAACGGGCAGCTCATCTCGGCGGCCGGCCAGACGCACAACATCGACACCACGTCGCTCGCCTCGCTCACCGCCGGCAACGTGGCGGCGATGGGCGGGTTGGCCAAGCTCATCGGTGAAAACGAGTTCCCCAACCAGTTCCACGAGGGCGCCAGGGACTCGCTCTACATGACCCTGGTCGGGGGGCGCGTGGTGCTGGTGGTCATCTTCGACAACCGCACGTCCCTGGGTCTGGTGCGGCTGCGCATCAAGAAGGCGTCAGACGAGCTCGAGAAGATCTTCACCGCCCTCGCGGCGCGCTCGTCGGCGCCGGGCGCGGGCAGTCCGTTCGCCGAGATTTCGGACGCGGACATCGACAACCTCTTCAGCGAATAGCCGAGCCCGTCCATGTCCTTCATCAACTACTCAAGCCGCGAGATCAACTGCAAGATCGTCTACTACGGCCCGGGCCTGTGCGGGAAGACGACGAATCTCCAGTACATCTACAACAAGACCAACCCGGAGACGAAGGGCAAGCTGATCTCGCTCTCCACGGAGACGGATCGCACGCTGTTCTTCGACTTCCTCCCGCTGTCGCTCGGTGAGATCCGCGGCTTCAAGACGCGCTTCCACCTGTACACGGTGCCGGGCCAGGTCTTCTACGACGCCTCCCGCAAGCTGATCCTGAAGGGCGTCGACGGCGTGGTCTTCGTGGCCGATTCGCAGGTCGAGCGCATGGAAGCGAACATCGAGTCGATGGACAACCTCCGGGTCAACCTCGCGGAGCAGGGCTACGACCTGAACAAGGTGCCGTTCGTCATTCAGTACAACAAGCGGGACCTGCCGAACGCGGTGCCCGAAGACGAGCTGCGCAAGGTGCTCAACCCCCGCGGCGTCCCCGACTTCCCCGGCGTGGCGCCCACCGGCGTGGGCGTGTTCGACACGCTGAAGGCCGTCGCCAAGCTGGTGCTGACGGAACTCAAGAAGGGCGGCCAGTAACATGTCCTCGTCGGCACGCGCAGTCGCGCTCGCGCTCGCGCTGTTGGCAGGTTTCGCCGCGGCCCAGCAGCCCGACGCGGCGGCTCTCTCTGCCGGTAACGGCGCCGCCCCCGCGGAGACGCCGGCCGCCGCGCCCGCGGCCCCCGCGCAGCCTCCGCCCCAGACGGTCGACGAGGCCTTCTCCACCCGCGTGAAGACGCTGGAGGAGCAGGTGGTGGACCTGAAGGAGAAGATCTTCCGCACCAAGGCCCGCCTGCTGCTGCTGCAGGAGACGGTCCTCGGCGGCGACCTGTCCTCGGGTGCGCGCGCGGTCATCTTCCACCGCAACGAGATGGGCTCGCAGTTCATCCTCGAGTCGGTGGCCTACGCGCTCGACGGCGCGCCGATCTTCACCAAGGTTGACACCAACGGCGACCTCGACAAGCGCGAGGAGTTCGAGATCTTCAACGGCCGCATCGTGCCGGGGAATCACCAGATCGCCGTGCGGATGGTGTACCGCGGCCACGGCTACGGGATCTTCAGCTACCTGGAAGGCTACAAGTTCAAGCTGCAGTCGAACCAGACGTTCAACGCCGAGGCCGGCAAGGTGACGACGGTGAAGGTGGTGGGCTTCGAGAAGGGCGGGATCACCGCGGACATCAAGGACAAGCCCGCGATTCGCTACGACATCACCACGGCGAAGGACCAGGCACTCACCAAGACTGGCGGCGACCAGGCCGGCACGCCGCCCGCGTCCGGAGAGCAGCAGCCGTAGCGCTCGTCGCGTGTGACGGTGCGGGGGCCATGAAAGGCGTCACGCTCATCGCTGCGCTGCTGGGGGTGGCGGCGTTCGCCGCGGCGGACGCGTATGCGCAGACGCCGCAGCGGGGTCGCGCGTCGGCCGAGGAGCTGCAGGCGCAGGTCGACCAGATCGCCCGGCAGATCGAGACGGCCCGCAACAACATCGACCTCGTCGAGAAGCAGTACACGCTGCGCGAGGAGCAGTCGGACGACGCCGCGCGGCTGCAGCGCTTCTCGGACGGGGAGATCCAGTACCTGCTCAACGACTACAACACCGCGGCGGTGCTCTTCTACGACCTGGTGGCGAACAAGGACTTCCAGAAGAGCCCCCGCTACGCCGACGCGCTCTTCTACCTGTCGGACTCGCTGTACCAGCAGAAGAACTACCTGGGCGCGCGCCTGTACTTGAAGCAGCTCTTGTCGCTCAAAGCCGGCCACTACAAGGAGGCGCTCGCGCGCTACCTGGAGATCGCCGGCCGCCTCAACGAGTTCGCCGGCATCGACGACTACATCAACCAGGCGCGCGGGCTGTCCGGCGGCGCGCTGCCGCCCGAGCTGACCTACGTCTACGCGAAGTGGCTGTTCCGCCGCGGGGACCTGCCGCTCGAGGACCGCGTCAAGCGCAGCCAGGCGATCTTCAGCTCGCTCGTGCAGGACCAGGGCGGCCCGTTCCGCCTGCAGTCGGCGTACTTCATCGGCGTCGGCCACGTGAAGCTGAAGCAGTGGGACCAGGCGATCGCCCAGTTCAAGGCGATCGGCGCCATGCCCGAGCGCGATCCGAAGAAGGACAAAGAGGTGAAGGAGCTGGCGGACCTCTCCCTGGGCCGCGTGTACTTCGAGGTCGGTAGGTACGACGAGGCGATCGACAGCTACGCGAAGGTGCCCCAGCAGTCCTACAACTTCCCCGACTCGCTGTACGAGATCGCCTGGGCCTACGTGCGCAAGGGCGAGCTGGTGCGCGCGAAGAACGCCACCGAGGTGCTCCTGCTGGTCGCCGAGGACTCGGTGCTGGCGCCCGAGGCGAAGATCCTCCAGGGCACGCTCTTGCAGAAGCTGCAGAAGTACGAGGAGGCGATCGACACCTACAACCAGGTCATCAACACCTACGCGCCGGTCCGCGACGAGATCGACGCGCTTTTGACGGTGAACCAGGACCCGGTGCAGTACTTCGACGAGCTGCTCGCCCGAAACGAGAAGACACTCGACGTGACCAGGCTGTTGCCGCCGGTCGCGCTCAAGTGGGCCAGCACCCGCGAGGAGGTGGCCGACGCCGTCGCCATCACCGCGGCGCTGGACGAGAGCCGCAAGGGCATCGCCGAGTCGCGCGCCATCGCCGATCGCATCCTCCACTCGCTCGAAGAGCGCGGGCTGGAGAGTTTCCCGGTGCTGCAGGAAGGGTACGCGCGCGCCGACGCGGTCGACACGATGATCGCCCGGGCCGAAGAGAGCCTGACGCGCATCGAGGGCTACCTGACCGGCGGCGTGATGAGCCCCGAGCAGCAGGCGCAGGTGCGAGACCTGAAGGCGAAGGCCGACGTGCTCAAGAAGCGCCTCGACACGGTGCCCACCACGCCCGAGCAGCTGCAGGCGCGGCGCGCGCGGATCCAGAAGGTGATCGACGAGCTCGACCAGCAGGCCTTCCGCCTGGGCATCGAGATCCAGTCGCAGGCGGCGCAGCTGGTGGCGATCCGCAAGTACGTGGACGACACGAAGTCCCAGCGCAAGGACACGCCGGACGACGAGAAGGCCTTCCTCGAGAAGGTGACGCTCGAGCAGCGCTCGCTCGAGGCCATGCAGAGCGAGCTCGACGAGCTGCGCGCGCAGCTCTTGTCCGAGCGCAACAACGCGGACAAGGCGGTGTCGGGCGAAGGCGCGCTGCGCGACGAGTACGCGAAGCTGCTCGAGCAGATCCAGGCCGTGTACGCCGCGAGCCGCGGCGGTCTGCCGTCGAACGCCCAGCAGGTGCTGCTGCGCGCCGACGTGGTGCGGGCCGACGCCCAGGCGGTGCGCGAGCGGGTCGCCCGCTCCAAGAGCATCATTCGCGAGCGGGTGTCGCGCAAGGCCCAGAAGCTGCGCGAGCAGGTGCTGCTCGAACAGAAGCTGATCGACGACTATACGAAGGAGACGGAGGCGGTCACCGGCGAGACGCGCAACCTCGTCGGGCGCATCGCCTTCGACAGCTTCAAGCGCGTGCGCCAGAGCTTCTACGACCTGGTGCTGAAGGCGGACGTCGGCGTCGTCGACGTGGCCTTCCAGCGCAAGCAGGACAAGACGAGCAACATCCAGAAGCTCGCCGGCCAGAAGGACCGGGAACTCAAGCAGCTCGATGAGGAGTTCAAGGAAGTGCTGCAGGACGTGGACTGACATGACGGCCGCCCGCGCCAGCGCCGCGCTGCTCGCGATCGCCCTGCTGGGCGCGGGCCCGGTGTCTGCGCAGCCGAAGGCGCCCGCGCCGAAGGCCGGAAAGGCGCCCGCCGCCCCCCCCGACGCCGGGGTCTCCGCCCTGCCCCAGGGGAATGCCGCGCCCGACGGCGGCGTGCCCATGGGCGGCGAGAAGTCCGACGTGGGCCCCGAGACCAGGCCCAGGACGCGCTTCTTTGAAGGCATGGGCCGCACGCCCGAGGAGCAGGCCCGCCTCGAGGAGCTGTCCCGCGCCATCGAGGCCTACGAGGAGGACTCGAAGGAGTTCCGCCGCGAGGTGCAGCTGCTCGTCGAGAAGAAGTACGAGGAGAAGCGGAACACGCTGGCCGAGAGCTACGAGAAGGCGATCCGCGACCTCGAGGTGCTCGAGCGCCGCGAGCGCCTTGACGCCATCGCCGCCTTCGAGGAGTTCCTCCAGCGGTACCCGAACGATCCCCGCTACACGCCCGACGTGATGTTCCGCCTGGCCGAGCTCTATTACGAGAAGAGCTCCGACGACCACGCGCTGGCGATGCGCGAGTACGAGGAGACGCTCAAGCAGCAGGACCCCGGAAAGAACCTCACCCAGCCGCCGGAGCCGCGGGTGGACTTCTCGAAGTCGATCGCCCTGTACCAACGGCTCATCACCGACTTCCCGGCCTACAAGCTGAACGACGCGTCCTATTACCTGCTGGGCTACTGCCAGGAGAAGCAGGAGGACTTCGAGAAGGCCCGCGGCGCCTACGAGACGCTGATCGCGAAGTACCCGAAGTCGAAGTTCACCACCGAGGCGTGGGTGCGCATCGGCGAGTACTACTTCGACGCGTTCGACGTGCCCGACGCGCTGCCCAGGGCGGCCGACGCGTACGAGCACGCGATCCTCGACACCAGGCACCCGCTCTACGACAAGGCGCTCTACAAGCTGGGCTGGGTCTACTACCGCATGGATCGCTTCGACGAGGCGGTCGCCCGCTTCATCGCGCTCATCGACTTCTACGAGGCTGAGGCCAGGCGGAAGGGCGAGGAGGTGGTCGGCGGCGACCTGCGCAACGAGGCGCTCCAGTACACGGCGATCAGCTTCGTCGACGAGAAGTGGGGCAGCCTCGCCAGGGCGCAGGAGATGTTCGGCAAGCTGGGCGGCCGGCGCTACGAGGCCGAAATCTACCGCCGCATGGGCGACGTCTACTTCGACCAGACGAAGCACCCCGAGGCGATCGAGGCGTACCGGCTCACGCTGCAGAAGGACCCGCTCAACAAGGAGGCGCCGCAGATCCAGCAGCGCATCGTGCAGGCGTACGAGCGCGACCGCCGCCTCGAGGAGGCCTTCGCCGAGTCGTCGAAGCTGTCGAACATGTTCGTCCAGGGCACGCCCTGGTACGAGAAGTGGAAGCGCGACCCGGACGTCGTGCAGGCCGCCGGCGAGCTCGCCGAGAAGAGCCTGTACTCGACGGCCGTGTACCACCACCAGCAAGCGCTCGTGTACAAACAGGAAGGCAAGTTCGACCAGGCCAAGGCCGCGTTCGAGACGGCCGCGAAGGCGTACCTCAGCTACCTCGAGCGCTTCCCCCGGTCGAAAAACGCCTACGAGATGGAGTTCTACCTGGCCGAGTGCCAGTACAACTCGTTCCAGTTCGCCGAGGCCGCGAAGCACTACGCCGCGGTGCGCGACTCGAGCCAGGACGTGAAGTACTTGAACGACGCCGCGTACGCCGCGGTGCTCGCGAACCAGAAGCAGCTCGAGCTCGAGTGGAAGAACGGCACGCTGAAGCAGTACCCGGTGCTCAAGTCCACCGACCGGCCCGAAGGCGAGAAGGTCACGGCGATCGAGCTGACGCCGCTCGAGAAGGCGCTGGTGGAGGCGTCCGACAAGTACCTGCTCAAGGTGCAGGCCGGCGACGAGAAGGCCCCGGGCATCGCGTACAAGGCCGCCGAGCTCTTCTACACGCACAACCAGCTCGACGAGGCGCGTCGCCGCTTCGAGGACATCGTCAGGACGTACCCGAAGTCCGAGGTTGCGAAGTACGCGACCAACCTCATCATCGAGTCGTACCTCATCGACAAGAACTGGGCGGCCGTCGAGGCCGTGTCCGCGCGCCTCGCGTCGAACACCGACGTCATCGACCCGAAGTCGGACCTCTACAAGGAGCTGACCAAGTTCAAGCTCGGCGGCCGCTTCAAGCTGGCCGAGGAGCTGATGGGCAAGGGCCAGTACGACGAGGCGGCGAAGAAGTACCTCGAGCTCGTGGCCGAGGAGCCAAAGCACGAGTTCGCCGACAAGGCGCTCAACAACGCCGCCGTCTGCTACGAGAATGTGCAGCGCTTCGACTCGGCGCTGAAGATCTACGAGCGCATCTTCTCGGAGTACCCGCAGTCGAAGCTGGCCGACTCGGCGCTCTTCCGCGTCGCGGTGAACGCCGAGAAGTCCTACGACTTCGACAAGGCCATCGAGAAGTACCAGAAGCTGGTGAAGGACTACCCGCAGTCGAAGGACCGGCAGAACGCGCTGTTCAACACCGCGCGCCTGCTCGAGGGCCTCCAGCGCTACAACGAGTCCGCCGCGGCGTACCTGCGCTACGCCGACCTCTACCCGACCAGCGAAGAGGCGCCGAAGAACCAGTTCCGCGCCGCGCTCATCTACGAGAAGCAGGAGGACTGGACGAAGGAGATCGGCGCGCTGCGCGAGTTCGTGCAGAAGTTCTCGGGCAAGCCCGCGCAGGCCGAGCTGGTCATCGACGCGAAGAAGCGCATCGGCGACGCGTACAAGAAACTCAAGAAGGAGACCGAGGCGAGGAACGCGTACAAGGACGCGGCCGACGACTTCGACCGCCGCGGCCTGAAGCCCGACAGCGCGCCCATCGCCGCCGACGCCGCCGCCTACAGCCGCTTCCAGCTCGCCGAGTACGTCTTCGCCGACTTCGACAAGCTGAAGATCGGCGGCACCGGGAAGGCCCTGGCCAACAGCTTCACCAAGAAGAAGGACGCGGTGAAGAAGGTGAACGCCGCCTTCGACGAGGTCGTGAAGTACAAGCGCGTCGAGTGGATCCTCGCCGCGTTCTACCGCAAGGGCTACACGCTCGAGCGCTTCGCCCAGACGATCCTCGAGACGCCCATACCGCCGGAGATCAAGCGGCTGGGCGAAGAGGCGGTCATCACCTACCAGGACCAGCTCGCGGCGCAGACGGTGACGCTCGAAGACAAGGCCGTCGAAACGTACGCCGCCGCGTGGGCCGAGGCGAAGAAGTACCGCGTGTCGAACGAGTGGACGAAGAAGACGCTCGAGTCGCTCAACCGGTTCCGCCCGAAGGAGTACCCGATGCTGAAGGAGGCGCGGCCCGCGCTGGCGGGCGAGCTCTGGTACCCGGACGGCGCGTTCACCAGCATCACCGGCCGCGAGCCCGCGGCGCAGGCGCCGCAGAAGCTGGGAGGGGATGACAAGTGAGCGCGCGCCGCCTCGCCCTCCTCTGGGTCCTCGCCTTCGCCGGCGCGTGCGCCACCACGCCCGAGCCGAAGAAGGAAGAGACAGCCGTCACCGAGGAGACGCCGGACGTCCCGTACCAGCCGAAGCCGGTTCCCGCGGCAAGGCCCGCCCCCGCGCCGTCAGACGCGACCGCGCCCGCGGCCGGTGGCCAGGTGCCCGCCGAGCAGCCCGCTCCGACGCCCGCCGCGCCGACGTTCGATCCCACCACCCAGGCACGCTTCAAGGACGCCGCCGCCCTGCAGGCGAAGGGCGACCTCGCCGGCGCGGAGGCCGTCTACCGCGAGGTGCTCGGCCGCAACGACAAGGCCGCCTACGCGTGGACCAACCTCGGCCTCATCGAGGAGCGCCGCGGCAACCTGGGCGACGCGGAGTCGAACTACCGCAAGGCGCTGGACATCGACCCCGAGCAGGACGGCGCGTGGGACTACCTGGCCCGCCTCTCGTGCCGCCGGGGCCGCTGCGCGGACATGGAGAACGAGCTGCGCGCGGCCATTCAGAAGAACCCCGCGGCCATCGGCCCGCGCAACGCGCTCGTCTTCACGCTGCTGCAGCAGAACAAGCTGCCCGCGGCCGAGACCGAAGCGAAGAAGGTGCTCAAGGCCGACGAGCGTGACACGCGCGCGATGCAGCTGCTCGCGCAGGTGTACTTCCGCCAGCAGAAGTACGAGCTCGCCCGCCTCGTGCTGGAGAACGCGCGCACCATCGACGCGAACGACGCGCTCACCCACAACGCGATGGGGCTGGTGGCGCTCAAGCTCAAGAACCGTCCGCTGGCCGTCGAATCGTTCCGCCAGGCCACGCTGCTCAAGCCCGACTACGCCGAGGCGCGGAACAACTACGGGATGATGCTGAACGAGGCGAACGACTTCGAGTCCGCCGCCCGCGAGCTCGAGGCCGCCGTCGCCGCCGCGCCCGACTTCACGCCGGCGCACCTCAACCTCGCCAACGCCTACCGGGGCCTCACGCAGGTCGACAAGGCGCTCGCCGAGTACGACAAGGTCCTGAAGGCCCGGCCCGACCTCGCCGACACCTACTTCAACCTCGCCATCACCTACCTCGACCTGGACATCCCCGGCGTCGACACCATCGAGCGGTACCAGAAGGCGATCTCGTACTTCAACCAGTTCCAGTCCAAGGGCGGAAAGGACGAGCGCGTCGACCAGTACATCAAGGACGCGAACAAGGGCATCGAGAAGGAAGAGCGCCGCAGGGAGCGCGAGAAGAAGGACCAGCTGAAGAAGGCCGAGGCCGCGAAGAAGGCCGAGGAAGAGG
>JBFMAB010000032.1:0-17460 GCA_040755835.1 Myxococcota bacterium | reverse complement strand
GCCACCGACCCCGCCACCGACCCCGCCACCGCCGCCGCCGCCGCCGCCGCCGCCGCCGACGCCGCCGCCACCGCCACCCGTGCCGCCGCCGACGCCACCGCCCATGCCGGGCGTCTGGCACGAGCCGGCAATGCAGGTGTCGCTGGGGTTGCACACCTTGCAGAGCGCACCGTTGATGCCGCACTCGAGGACGGTGCCGCCGCCGGAGCAGGTGCCCTCGGAGGTGCAGCACCCGGTGCACGTCGACGCCGAGCACCTCCTGGGCGCAGGTCCGCACCCCACCGTCGTCGAGAGGAAGACGCCCACGCCGAAGCCAGCGACCACCGCGACCCATCGGTTGCGCATCATCCAGAAGCCTCCGAGCGCGCAGGCGACCACGCTGCGCGCTCCAGGTCAACGAAAGCGGCCTCGCGCATTCGTGCTACACGCTCTCGCGTCATGGCCAGACTCCACCTCACCCTCGCCGCCGTCGCGTCATTCGCCCTCGTCTCCGGTTGTCGGAAGGACGCGCCAGATGCGCACGCCGCCGTCGCGGTCGACGCCGGCAGCGGCGTGAAGACCGACCTCGTCTTCCTCGTGACGGGCGCTGAGAACGGCTACCTGCTGCCCACCATCGACGAGGCCGGCGCGCACGGCGGCGCGGCGGAAGTGCTGTCGCGCTGGGTGGAGAAGGACGGCCATTGCGTCGGCTCGCTGGGCCCCAACGGCGAGTCGGCCTGCGCCAACGGCAATACGGTGGTGCTGTCCACCGGCGACAACGCGAACGGCCAGGCCATCTCCGGCTACTTCAAGGGCGAGCCCACCGCCGAGGTGATGCGCCTCATGGGCTACGCGGGCTCGGCCTTCGGCAACCGCGAACTCGACTGGAACCGCGACCAGCTCCTCGCCAACACGAAGCGCGGCGGCTTCCCGTACCTCGCGGCCAACGTCATCGTGAAGTCCGAAGAAGGGCGCGCGCTGGGCCTGCAGCCGTACCGCCTCGTCACGCGGCGCGGCGTCACCGTCGCCGTCGTGGGGCTCGCCGCGCGCAAGGCCACCTGGACGCCGATGCCCGGCCGCATGAACGGCCTCGAGGTGGTGCCCGACGACGTCGCGCTGGGTGTCGCCATCCCCGCGGCGCGCAAGGACGGCGCCGACGTGGTGGTGGTGGTGACCGACGGCTGCCTCCACGAGCTGCCCGAGCTGCTCACCGCGCACCCCGACTGGCGCCCGGCCTTCGTCGCCGGCCGCGACTGTGAAGCCGAGTACCCCGAGAAGGTGGGCGACACGCGCCTCGTGTACCCGGGCCGGCACTTCAACGGCTACGCCAGGGTGACGGTGTCCGTCGACACCGGCCGCCCGCCGCCCGAGCGCGTCACCGCCGTCGCGCCTGCCTTCGTCGACGTGGTGACGAAGGACAACGTGCCCGCGCCGGAGCCCAGGACGAAGGCGCTCATCGCCGGCTGGAAGGAGAAGCTGGACGCCGCGCTCGGTGAGCGCATCGGCTTTTCGAAGAGCGGCATCGAGCAGGAGTCGCCGCAGATGTCGCAGTGGCTCACCACCGCGCTCAAGGAGCAGTTCAAGACGGACGTGGCGTTGCTCAACCGTCGCGGCGTGCGCCAGGGCCTGCCCGCCGGGCCCATCACGAAGGCCAGCGTGTGGGACCTCATCCCCTTCGAGAACGAGGTGGTGGTGGCGAAGGTGAAGGGCGACGCGCTGCTCGCCGCGCTGGAGAACGTCGAGGCCCGCGCCGCCGGCGTGAAGGCGAAGGGCGACGGCTTCGTCGACGCGAAGGGCGCGCCCATCACCGCCGACAAGACGTACACCGTCGCGACGCTGGACTACCTGTACCTCGGCGGCGATGGCTTCAAGCTGCTCGCGGCGGACCCGGCGGCCACCCAGACGAAGACGAGCTGGCAGCAGGCCCTCATCGACTGGACGGCCGCGAAGAAGAGCGACGAGAAGAAGCCCCTCGAAGCTTTGCTGGGGAAGTGACGGGCGCTACTTCTTCAGCGTGAGTGGCTTCTTCTCGGTGGTGGCCTGCTTCGCCAGCCACGCGATGACGGGCGTCTGCCACACCTGGCCGGACAGCTCGGGGTTGGGCGCGGCGGGCTCGAAGCCGAGGTCATCGCCCCCGAAGTAGAGGTACTCGGTGGTGGCCAGCACGTAGTCCTTGTCGGGCTCCACCTTCTTCGGCAGCACCATCACCGCCTCGGGGTGCGTCTTCAGCTTGGTGAGCAGCTCGCCCTTCACCTTCACCGTCATCACCGCGTTGTCGAAGGGCATCATGGTGTACACGGTGGCGCGCGTGATGGGCCCGGCGGGGATGCCCGCGCGCACGCCCTTCCGGTTCACCAGCGCGGCGTCGGCCTTCGTCTCGTCGCGCAGCGCCGTGGCCACCAGCACGCGCAGCTCCGGCGCGTCCGCGGCGTACGCCTGCCTGGAGTAGCCGATGACCTGCCCCAACTCGGCGCTCAGCTTCTGCTCCCAGCGCGCCTTCAACGCGGCGAGGTCCTCGTCCTCCTTGCCCTCGGCGCTGATGACGCGCCGCGACGTCTTCACCTCGTGGGCGCCGGTGCCCGGCAGCCGGATGTGGATGGACACGTACGCCGAGAGGTCGTCGCCCACCGAGTAGAACGGCACCTTGCCTTCGGTGGACTCCTGCGGGCCTTCACAGCGGCCGCCGACGACGGCGTCGACGTCCCACTCGGGGTGCGCGGCGAAGAGCGGCTGCACGGTGCTGAAGCAGTCGTCGATGACGACGACGAGCGCCTCGGCGCCCGCCTTGCGCGCCTCCGCGATGGCGGCCGGCAGCACCAGGCCCGCCGGGTCCAGCTTGTACTGGTCCGCGCGGCCGGGCTCCGTCGTGTACAGCGTCTTCTCGCTGGTGAGGCCGATGACGCCCACCTTCACGCCGCCGCGCTCGATGACGACGTGGCCGGGCAGCGGCCGGGTGTTCTTCTCGCGGTCGATGACGTTCGCGGCCAGCAGGGTGAGGCCCGCGCGCTCGACGAACGTCTTCAGCACCTCGACGCCGAGGTCGAGGTCGTGGTTGCCCAGTGAGGCCGCGCGGTACTGCATGGCCTTCATCGCCTCGGCGGTGGGCAGCCCGTCGAAGTGCGAGGAGATGGCGTTGCCCGAGAACATGTCGCCCGTCGACAGCGCGATGACGTCGGGCCAGCGCTCCTCGTCCTTCCACACCTGCAAAAGCCGCGGCGCGCGGAGCGGCAGCTCGCCCGACTCATGGCCCGTCACCAGCACGGTGACGTCGCGCGCGGGAGGCCCGGCGTCCTTCTCCACGGGCGGCGGCGGCGCGACCGGCTTGTCGGGGCAGGCGGCGAGAAAGAGGCACGCCGACACGGCGACGGGAAAGGACAGGCGCATGCGGCGCGATGTAGCAGCGCGATGGCGCGCTGCCCACATCCTCGACGCGGACCCACGCCCCGCGACGGGCGCCCCGCGGCCCGCTTCTCCCGTCGTCGCGACGAGCGGCGCGGCCTCGTGTCGCTGCGCCCGGCGCATGCCGGGGCCGTCGGGCGCCGCAGGCCGACCCGCCGTCCCGGGCGCTGCGCGCGGCGCATGCCGCGGGCCGACACGTCGTCCCGGGCGCTACGCCCAGAGCGCGCGCTCGACGTGCGTCCACCCGGCGACGCCGGGCACCAGCGGGGCGAACATGGCGATTTCGTCGTCGCGGCGGGCGCGGCGCGCGCCCTCGAGGTCGGACAGCGGCGTCGTCTCCCAGACGCGGACGGACGCGAGGCCGGCCTCGGCGGCGGCCCACCGCGCGGCGCGCACCAGCGGCGCCCGGTGTGCCGGGTCGCGCACGTCCAGCCACAGCACGTGCAGCTCGCTCGCGCGCCAGTACGCCGTCCACGCGGCGGAAGACTCACCCAGCCGCGCGCCGTGCGCGGGCAGCGCCGCGCGGCCCAGGGCCTCGGCGTAGAAGCGCTCGCGCTCGAGGTGCCAGCCCACCTGTCCCGCGTCGACGGGCACGTGCAGCACCTGCGCGGCGGCGGCGGGCGCGGGCGGCGCGGCGAGCGGCGCGTTGAGCCACGTCACCTCCGCGGGCGCCGCGCCGCCGGGCTCGAACCAGGTGTCGAAGGACGGCACCGCGAAGAAGCCGAGCCGCGCGTAGAGGTCCGCGCCCACCTCGGAGAAGAGCACCACCGCCTGCGCCAGCGGCTCGACGCGCAGCCGCTCGAGGAGCGCCGCCAGCATCGCTGCGGCGTGGCCGCGCCGCCGCAGCGGCGGTTCGACGAAGACGCTGGCCACCACCCAGGCGCGCCCGCGCGTGCCGCCCACCTCGCTGCCGAGCTCGAACGTCTCGCAGGACGCCAGCACCTCGCCGGCGGGGCCCGTCCACAGCCAGGTGCGCATGGCGCCTTTGGCCCACGGGTGCGCGCGCAGCCGCAGCTCGCGCGCGAGGAATTGCGCGGCGGACAGGCCGCTGCCCCACGCCGCGTACGTCACCGCGTCGCGGGCGCGCTTCTCGTCGTCGGTGGCGAGGCGCAGCGACACGTCACTTCGCCAGCAGCACGGTGGCGCCGGCCGCGTCCTTCGAGACGACGAAGAGGGTGGTGCCGCCCAGCGCCATCGCGGAGACGGGGCCGGCGAGGGTGGCGGTGAGGCTCGGCTCGGCGCCGGCCGTCACCTCGAAGAGGCGGGCCGGCGACTCGTCGGTGGCGAAGCGGACGAGGCCGCTGCTCGTCACCAGCGCGGCCGCCTTCATCGGCGCCAGCACCTGCGCCTTGCCGCCGGCGCGCGACATGCGGCGCACCTCGGAGGCGGCGCCTGCGACGAGCGCGTCGCCGTCGAGGGTGAGCGGTCCGTCGACGTCCTCCGCGAGGCGCGACGAGAAGCTGCCGTCCAGCGCCGCGCGCCACAACCCGTCGCCGAGCCAGAAGGCCTCTTTGCCGTCGGTGACGAGGGCCCGCGGCCGCGTCTGATTCGAGGCGAGCAGCGTCAATTCGCCCGCCGCGTCGAGGCGCACCACGGCGCTGGCCTGGTCCGCGCCCTCGTCGCCGGCGGGCACCACCGCCAGCACCAGGTTGTCGCCGGACGCGGCGATGGCGGTGACGACGCCGTTGGGGAAGTGGGCGCGGGGCGACAGCCCGTCGCCGCGCGACGACACGGTGAAGACGGCGCCGCCCTCGGCGAAGAAGAGGGTGCTGGCGTCCAGCGTCAGCGCGGTGATGCGCTTGCCGCGGGTGACGAGCGGCTTCGCCGGCGCGCCGGGCTCGAGGCGGATGAGCGCCGAGCCGCTGCCCACGTCGATGGCCGCGACGGCGTAACCGAAGCCGGCGCGCAGCTGGCGGACGGTGAAGTCGCCGGACAGGAGCGGGGTGAGGCCGCCGATGGGCGGAGCATCCGACTTCAGGCCGGCGAGGCGAGTCGTCGTCGCGTCGGTCGGCGCGAGCGGCGCGTTCCGGTCGAGCGTGCCGAGCTCGAGCAGCTTCGCCACCTTCTCCGGCAGCTTCGGGGTTTTCTTCCCGGGCGTCTCCTCGGCGGAAGACTCGTCCGCCGGGGGCGCTTCGGTGCGCCGCGTGTACTCGGTGAGGCCGAGGCCGATGAGGAGGAGGACGGCGCCGACGACGAGGAAGCGCATGGCGCGCGAATAGCACACGGCGCGCGTCCGGGTGTCTGCATCGGGGCCGCGCGTCGTGCTCGGAGACCCGGCTTCCGCGTTCCGACGGAGGGCCTCGTCCGCGGGTGGGTCGCCGTGCTTTCCTGGCGGCCGCGTCCGCGAGGTGCGCGGCGTTGTCGCGGAGGATGTGGCGATGAAGGCCAGGGGACTGTCCCCGTCGACGCTGCGGAAGATGTCCGTCGACGTGACGAAGGCGCCAGCGGCGCCGGCGCCGTACCCCAACGTGTCCGGCCCGGCCGGCTCGTCCTTCACGCCTACCGCGGGCGTCGAGCGCCGAAACTCCGGGTGCTTCACGCAGGGCCTCGAGAGCCGGCGGAAGCTGGCGGGCGTCACGCGCAGCAGGGTGAGGGAGTTGACGCGGCGACGCGGCGCCGCCGGGCGCAGCGGCATCGCCCGGGAAGGCCCCGTCTTCGGCACGCTGCTCGCCGGTGCGGCGGCGAGTCCCATCGGACAGACGGCGCCGAGCCGCACGTGCGGCTCCGACACGGAGCGCGCGCTGGCGCTGGCCGCCGCCGGGAAGGACGCCGCCGGGAAGGACGCCGCTCGCCTCGACGAGGCCGACGGGGGCATCGCCTCACGGGCGAGGCAGGTGCGTGGCGCGCCGCCTCCGGCGGTAACGGCCGCGCTGCGCGCGCAGGGGCGCTGATGACGGGACGGCGCGCGGCATCGTTTCCCATCGCCCGCGCGGGCCTGCTCGCCGGCCTCGTCGCGTTCGCAGCGTTCGCCGCGACGCCGCTGCGCCGCGAGTCCACGCTGGCCTTCGTCCCCGACGAGCCGTTTCAGCGCGACGGCGGCGTGCAGTACTTCTACGCGCTGGCGCACAAGGAGCCGTCGCCGGAGACGGCCAACCCCGACTTCGCCTTCCTCCGCGCCCTCGACGAGTCGGGCCGCTGGGCGGCGCAGGGCGAGCCGCTCCACGTGGTGATGAGCCGCATCACCTACACCGTGGACAAGGACGTGTCCTTCTTCACCGAGGCGCGCGCGAAGGACCCGGCGTGGATGAACGCCGTCGCGCCGGAGTTCGAGGTGACGCAGCGCCCGGACGGCGGCTTCCACGCGGCGAAGATGCCGTCCAACGACTTCACCATTCGCTTCCTCGACGCGCGGGCGGTGGCGGCGCAGCCGGCCGACGGCGGCGTGGCGCGGCTGGTGGCGCTGTTGCCCGACGCGGGCCTGCCGGACTCGGTGGTGGTGCAGGAGAACTTCGACTTCGCGCGCGTCATGGGCGTGCGCACCGGCGCGTGGAGCGTCACCTGGACGGCGCACCTGCCGCTGGGGCCGGGCCGCACGCGCGTGCACGTCGTCACCCTGAGCGCGCTGCACCACCTGCCGCCCTTCTTCCTCGGCGGCGAGAAGCGCGTCTTCAAGGAGTCGGTGCAGGGCGCGCTCGACCTCATCGAGCGGCTGCGGGCGGCGGCGCTGGACGGCGGCGTGACGCGCTGACGCCGGCTCAGCCCTGCTCGGTGGCCCGGCCGTTCGGCTCGCGGCGTCGCAGCGTGAAGACGGACACCTCGGGGTCGGCGTTGAAGCGCGGCAGCCGAGTGCCCGAGCCCCAGCCCAGCCCGCGGTTGACGTACAGCTGGTTGCCGCGCACCGAGTACGCGCCGCGGTACCAGGGCTGCCCGGTGTTTTTGAAGACGCTGCGGGTCAGCCGCCCGAAGTCCATCTGCCCGCCGTGCGTGTGGCCGGACAGGCACAGGAGGTCCTCCCACGCCGGCAGCTTCGCCGCGCAGTTCGGCGTGTGCGTCAGCACCAGGCGCGAGCCCTTCTTCGCGCCTTTGAAGGCCTCCTCGACGTCGTCGTTGCGCGACGTCGAGTCGTCGATGCCGATGAGGGTGAAGTCCGCGCCCTTGAGGCGCGTGGTGGTGTTCTGGTTCTGCAGCACGGGAATGTCGACGCGCTCGAGGCCGGCGCGAATGTCGCCGGGGTGCGTCCAGTGGTCGTGGTTGCCGAGGACGGCCACCGTCGGCGCCGCGATGGGGGCGAGCAATTCGGGCACCCGGCGCACCGGGTCGAAGCGCGTGGTGACGAAGTCGCCGGTCAGCACCACGAGGTCGGGCTTCAAGTCGTTCAGCGTGCGCACCGCGGAGATGACGCGGCCGTCGGGTACGCCGCTGCCGACGTGGATGTCGGACAGCTGCGCCACCACGAGGCCGTCGTGCGCAGGGTCGAGGCCCGAGAGGAATACCTCGTGGCGCTCCACCTCGTAGTACTCGCTGGCGATGAGTTTCCGCTCGGCGCGCGCGGCGGCGGGGGCGAAGGCCGCGGCGGCCAGCGCAGACAGGGCGGTGCGTCGGGAAAGGCGAGTCATCTTCAATCGAGCGTAACGAGACGGGCAACGCCCGGGCCAGGGGGCATTCCTGCCTGAACGGCGGGCCCGGCCCGTCCGGGCCTGCCCCCGTGTGTGCTGGCGGCGCCGCGGGCGACGGGCTAGCGAGGATGCATGGACCTCCTGTGGGACACGCTGGGATTCGCGGCGAAGGGCTTCATCGTCTTCCTCACCGTGGCGGCGACGGCGGGAGTCGTCTTCGCGGTGGCCCGGCGGCGGCGCGGCGCCCTCCCGTCGTTGGAGGTGCTGCCGATGCACCAGCGCTACCAGGGCCTCGCCGACTCGCTGCGCGTCGCCACGCTGGACAGGAAGGGCCAGAAGGCCCTCGCGCAGGCGCGCAAGCAGGAGGCCCGCGCCGCGCCGAAGAAGAAGCCCGCGGTGTACGTGCTGGACTTCGACGGTGACCTCCTGGCCACCAACGTCGTGGCGCTGCGCGAGGAGGTGACGGCCGTCGCGCAGGTGGCCGGCCCGGACGACGAGGTGGTGGTGCGCCTCGAGTCACCGGGCGGCGCGGTGCCGCACTACGGGCTGGCGGCGGCGCAGCTGGCGCGCCTGAAGGAGCGGAAGGTGAAGCTGACGGTGTGCATCGACCGTGTCGCCGCGTCGGGCGGCTACATGATGGCGTGTGTCGCCGACCGCATCGTCGCCGCGCCCTTCGCCATCATCGGCTCCATCGGCGTGGTGGCGCAGATTCCCAATGTCAGAAAGCTGCTCGAGAAGCATGACGTGCACGTCGAGGAGATGACCGCCGGCGAGTTCAAACGCACCATCACCGTTTTCGGCGAGGTGACGGAGAAGGGCCGCGCCAAGCTGAAGGAGCAGCTCGAGGAGACGCACGCGCTCTTCAAGGACTTCGTGAAGGCGAACCGCCCGTCGCTGGACGTGGAGAAGGTGTCCACCGGCGAATACTGGCTGGCCCGCCGCGCGGCCCAGCTGGGCCTCGTGGACGCGCTGTCCACCAGCGACGACTACCTCATGGCGCGCGCGAAGGACGCCTTCGTGTACCAGGTGCGCTTCAAGCCCGCGCATCCGTGGCGGCAGCGGCTGGGGCAGGCGGTGGCCGACGCGGTGGACCGCGTGCTCTTGGGTGTGCTGTCGCGCGCGCGCAGCCTCGAGTGGTGACGGGCGTCACAGCACCTTCTGTGGCGGCACCGCCACGTTCGCCACCAGCAGCCCCGTCACCAGCGCGCCGGACACCAGCAGCAGGCTGGACAGCTGCGCGGTGCCGGTTGTCACGTCGCCGCGCAACAGCGCGTCGAGGCCCTTGAAGCCCAGCACGCCCGGCACCAGCAGCCACAGCCCCGGCACCAGGAAGAGCTGCGAGGGTCGCGCCGTGACGCGCGCCCACGCGTTCGCGCTCGCCGCCAGCGTGAAGGCCACCGCGAAGAGCGAGAGGTCCGCCAGCACCAGTCTCGCCAGCCACGTCGACGCCCACACCAGGCCGCACGACGCGAGCGCGATGCGCAGGTCCTTCGCGCGCAGGCCCGTGAGGACGCCGATGCTGACGGCGGTGACGGGCAGCGCCAGCAGGTTCCACGCGACGCCGGCGGCCTCCCGCGGGGCCGCGGCGCCCGGCGACAACCCCAGGTACGACTCCAGTGTCACCACCGCGGCGATGCCGAACACGAGCGAGAGCAGCGTCACGCCCGCGTACATGAGGCGCGAGCTGCCGGCGACGAGGTTCTTGTAGACGAGCTCGACGAGGCCCGTCGTCATCGTGAGGCCCGGCAAGAGCGGGAGGACGATGGCCAGCACCAACGCGTCGCGCGAGTGGCCCGGCCACACCAGCGTCGCCGCGAGCGCCACCGCGCCGGCGATGAGGCCGCCGAGGAAATTCTCCAGCACGCGCATGCGCGGCTCGCGCTGGGTGCGCGCCAGCACCAGCGCCAGCAGGCCCCCGCCAATGCCCGCCAGCACCGAGTCCGTCCACGACGAGCCGCCCAGCGTCACCACCGAGCCGGCGCTGGCGCCCATGCCCGCCAACAGGCGCGCCGCGAGCGGGTACCGGCGCGGCGCCGTCGTCAGCTCGCGGATGCGCGCGCGGGCCTCGGGTACGGTGAGCAGCCCGTCGCCCACGTCCGTCACCACCTCGTCCAGCGCGCCCAAAAGCTGCAGGTCCGTGCCCCACTGCGTGAGGCGCACCATCGCCAACAGCGGCGGGCCGCTGGCCGCGCGCAGCGAGACGAAGAGGCCGGTGGGCACGGCGAAGACCTCCAGCGCGCAGCCCTCGCGCTTCGCCACCGCCGACAAGAGCTCCTCGAGGCGCCAGATGCTGCAGCCCGCCGACAAGAGCGCCTGCCCCAGCTCGAGCAGGTACTCGAGCAGCTCCTGCGGGCTCAACGGCTCGGTCGCCACGGCGCCGAGGTGTAGCGCGGGCGCGGCGCGCTGTCCGCAGGCCCGCGTGGGGTATGGTCCGCCGCCCGCATGAGCGCCCTCTCCGAAGCCGAGGCCCTCGCCGCCGAGAAGCAGTGGCGCGAGACCGTCTACCGCCCCGACGACCCCCAGCTGACGGTGCGCGCCGTCGTCTTCGGCATGGCGGTGGGCGCGCTGCTGTGCCTGTCGAACCTCTACATCGTGCTCAAGACGGGCTGGAGCGTCGGCGTGACGCTGACGGCCTGCATCCTCGGCTGGGGTTTCTTCTCCCTGGTGAAGCGCGTCGCGCCCGGCACCCGCGACTACGGGATGCTGGAGAACAACGCGATGAGCTCGGTCGCGTCCGGCGCGGGCTACATGACGGGCGGCGGCAACATGGCGGCGCTGCCGGCGCTCCTGATGCTGACGACGGTGCGCCCGTCGTCGTGGGTGCTGGTGCTGTGGTTCGCCGGCGTCGCGGCGCTGGGCGTCTTTGCGGCCATCCCCATCAAGCGGCAGCTGGTGAACCGCGAGGCGCTGCCATTCCCCACCGGCACCGCGACGGCCGAGACGATTCGCCTGCTGCACGCGCACGAGGGCGAAGGGAAGAGGCAGGCGCAGTGGCTGCTCGGCGCGGGCCTCGTCGGCGCGGCGATTTCCTTCCTGCGCGACGTGAAGGCGTCCTGGAAGCCGTGGACGACGCCGGACGTGTTGTCGCCGCCGGGCACGTTTCACGGCGCGCCGCTCTCGAAGTGGACGCTGGGCGTCGAGGGCGGCGTGCTGATGCTGGGTGCGGGCGCGCTCATGTCCTTCCGCACCGGCTGGTCGCTGCTCATCGGCGCGGCGCTCACCTTCGGCGTCATCGCCCCGGCGATGGCCGACGCCGGCGTCATCACCACGCTGGGCTTCAAGGGCATCGCCAGCTGGACGGTGTGGATGGGCGCGGCGGTGCTGGTGTCGAGCGGCCTCACCAGCTTCGCCTTCCAGTGGCGCTCCATCGTCAAGGCGATGACGGAGCTGAAAGGCCTCTTCTCGAAGCAGCAGGCGACGGACGCGGAGGACCCGCTGGCCGGCGTGGAGTGCGCGCCCGCGTGGTTCCCCCTGGGTTTCCTCGTCTTCGGCCCGCCGGTGGCGATTCTCGCCTGGTACGCCTTCGAGATTCCGCTGTGGGCGGGCCTGCTGGCGCTGCCCATCGCGGTGGTGAGCGGCGTCATCGCGGCGCGCGTCACCGGCGAGACGGACGTGACGCCCACCAAGGCGCTCGGGCCCGTGACGCAGCTCGTGTACGCGGGGCTCTTGCCCGGGAAGCTGGTGCCCAACATCATGAGCGCCAACATCGCCGGCGGCGTGGGGCTGCACTCGGCGGACCTGCTCACCAACCTGAAGGCGGGCTACCTGCTGGGCGCGTCGCCGCGGCAGCAGTTCTACGGGCAGCTCCTCGGCGTGCTGGCGGGCGCGGCCATCGTGGTGCCGGCCTTCAACGTGGTGGTGCCTGACGCCAGCATGCTGGGCGGCACCGAGTTCCCCGCGCCGGCCGCGCAGGTGTGGGCGAACGTGTCGAAGATGCTGGTGGAGGGCCTGTCGGCGCTGCACCCCACCGCGCGTTGGGCGGCGCTCTTCGGGCTGGTGCTGGGCGCCACGCTGTCGGTGCTGGAGGTGAAGCTGCCCAGGGCGAAGCGGAAGTACGTGCCGTCGGCGTCGGGCATCGGCATCGCGATGGTCATCCCCGCGTACAACTCCTTCATGATGTTCGTCGGCGCCGCCTGGGCCGAGTGGATGCGCCGCACGCGCGGCGAGAAGGAAGCGGACAAGCTGACCATGCCCATCGCGTCGGGCCTCATCGCCGGCGAGAGCCTGCTGGGCGTGGCGGTGAAGATGCTGGTCGCCTTCGGGTACCTGCAGAAATAGGCGGTCGGGGGATTTGCGCGCGGCCGCCAGCCGGGGACACTGGGCACGCGTGATGTCGCGTCGCTTCGGCCTGGCGGTGGTGCTGCTCCTCGCGGGCTGCGTGCGCATGAGCGCGTGCCCGTCGAAGGCCGGCGGCTCGTGCGACCCGCGCGACCCGAACTGTCCCGTCGGCTACCGCTGTGCGCTGGGCGCGGAGGTGTGCACGCGCGAGTGCGTCGAGACGACGGACTGCTGGGTGAAGGTGGAGGACGGCTGCCGCGGCGACGAGCTGCCGCTGATGCGGCTGCCCGACGGCGGCACCTCCGTCGAGATGAGTCCGGACGGCTTCTGTCCGGAGACGAAGGTGATGGTGTGCCTCGACGGGTGGTGCCAGCGCGACGTGTGCCAGGACGGCGGCTGCCTGTACGACGAGTACGGCCCGTCTCCGTTCAAGGGCAACCGCGGGCAGGGGCCGGCGCAGTGAGGTGGCCGGGGCTCGTCGCGGTGCTGGCGCTGTCGTTGTCGTGCGGGAGCGCGCGCGTGGGCGACCCGTGCCGCAACCATGGTGACTGCGGCTCGCTGCCCGAGGGCTACTGCGCGCGCGCCGAAATCTGCACCCGCGAGTGCGACTCGGCGCGGCCCTGTCCCGGCGGCGCGGCGTGCGTGTCGGGCGGTGGGCGCCAGGTGTGCCTCGCGACGTGCGCGAAGGACGACGAGTGCCCGAAGGGCTTCGCGTGCGACGTGGGCAGCGCCGCGCCGGTGTGCCGGCTGGTGAATCCGCTGGCGCCGCCGCCGGAGTGAGCGCGTCTGCGCGACGGTGTCCCGCCCGGTCAGCCGTCGGCTACGCTGGCGCGCCATGAAGATGAACATCGCCAGCATTCGACCGGAGCGCCTCGAGGCCGTGGAGGAGGCGCTCAAGCGCGTGCTGGACGAAGGCGGCCACGACCGCATCACCGTCGACACCGTCGAAGGCCACGGCCGTCAGGCGGGCGAGGTCGAGCTCTTCCGCGGGAAGGAAGTCCGAGAGCGCATGGTGGAGAAGAAGCGGGTGATGGTGTCGGTGAACGAGGCGTACCTGCAGAAGACCATCGACGCGAACCTCGAGGGGGCGCGCCCCGGCAAGGACGGCGCGGTCGGCGACGGGAAGATGTTCGTCGTGCCGCTGGAGGACGTCATCCGCATCCGCACCGGCGAGCGCGGGCAGGAGGCGATTTGAGGCGCCGATGCAGCTGAGCCACGAGGTGCTGGCGCCCGAGGGCGCGCCGGCGGCGAAGAGCCTCGTCGTGCTGCACGGCATCCTCGGGAGCGGCGGGAACCTGCGCACGCTGGCGCGGCAGTTCCTCGCGGCGCGGCCGGGCTGGCAGGCGGTGCTGGTGGACCTGCGCGCGCACGGCGAGTCGCAGGGCGAGGACGGCCGGCCGGACACGCTGGCGTCGGCGACGCAGGACGTGGCGGAGCTGTGCGCGGGCCTCGCGGCGCCGGCGCGCGCGGTGGTGGGCCACAGCTTCGGCGGGAAGGTGGCGCTGGCGCTGCCCGGGCGGCACGCGGGGCTGGAGCACGTGGTGGCGCTCGACTCGACGCCAGGGACGCGGGTGGACGCGCGCGGCAGCGAGGCGACGCTGAAGGTGCTCGAGCTGCTCGAGGGGATGAAGGGGCCGTGGGCGAGCCGCGACGACTTCGTGCACGAGGTGCAGTCGCACCGGCAGCCGCGCTTCCTCGGGCAGTGGCTGGCGATGAACCTCGAGGCAAAGGACGGCGCGTTCCACTTCCGCCTGTCGCTGCCGCGGGTGCGCGCGCTGCTCGAGAGCTACTTCGTGACGGACCTCTGGCCTGCGCTGGAGGCGGCGGCGCACGGCGCGAGCGGCCCGCGCTACCACCTCGTCATCGGCACGCGCTCGCTGGTGTTCGACCACGCCGAGCGGGTGCACGCGACGCACCTCGAGGCCGAGTCGCAGGGCCGGGTGACGGTGGACCTCTTGGACACGGGGCACTGGGTGCACGTGGACGACCCGGCGGGCACGCTGCGGGTGCTGCTCGCGCGCGTGCCGTAGCGCGGCGCCGGCGTGCTCGCGCGGCGGTGGCGCGTCCGGTACCGTCCGACGCCTCGGAGGGAAGCATGCGCGCTCGCTCGTCGTTGGTCGCCGCACTCGTCGTGTCCGCTGTCTCACTCGCTCACCCGGTGACGCCCGACGGCGACCCGCAGGAGTGGACGGCGCGGGTGCCGAACGCGGACAACCTGGGCCTCGTGGTGCGCGACGCCGCGGGCCGCGGCACGTACGTGTGGCGCGACGCGGAGGGCGACACGCGCACGGACCTCGCGACGCCGGAGGTGGTGGCGGACATCGTCGCGTTCCAGGTGACGGGCGACGCCACCAACCTGTCGTTCCTGGTGCGGCGGCCGGCGGGCGTGGCGTTCACCGGCGCGCCCATCCAGGTGCAAATCGCCATCGACCTCGACCGCGCGGCCGGCAGCGGGCAGAACTTCTTCGCCGGCTTCGCGGACACACAGGTGGCGGACGGCGCGCGCTGGGAGCGCCTGGTGCAGACGCTGTTCGGCTCGGGTGGCACGGCGCAGGTGCTGGACACGGCCTTCAACCCGGTGGGGACCGCGGCGGCGGCAGTGGGCACCGGCGGCGACGTGGAGATTCAGGTGCCGTGGAGCGCGCTCGGGCTGGTGGGGCCGCCGGCGACGCCGCTGCGCTTCACGGTGGCGACCTTCCGCGCGCAGGCGAACGACCTGACCGTCGACATCGGCGGGGCGATGTTCTCGAACGCGCTGGACGTGGTGTCGAACTACGGCGACCCGCGCACCACGATGCACCCGAACACGTACCAGGACGTGCAGGACCTGGTGGTCGACTCCTCGTTCGACCTCTGGTTCTCGACGGCGGGCGAGGTGGTGGCGCCGCTGGTGGTGCAGCGCTTCGTGTCCAACGCGGCCGCCGGGACGGGCGACGAGTGGTACGCGGTGCGGAACGTGACGGGCGGCACGCTGGCGCTCGACGGCTTCCACCTGGGTGACGAGGAGACGCCGGACGGCGCGGAGGGGATGTTCACCTTCCCCGCGGGCGCGACCCTGGCGCCGGGGGCGACGTTCGTCGTGGCGCGGCTGGGGGCGACGTACCAGACGTACTTCGGCCGGGCGCCGGACGCGGAGCTGCCGCCGGGCACGTCGATGGCGATTCCCGACATGGGGACGTACCCGGCGTGGACGAACGGGGCGAACAGCACGTCGTCGAGCCTCCAGCTCGCGAGCGCCGGCGACGAGCTGGTGGTGCTCGACCCGTCGGCGACGGTGCTGGACGTGGCGGTGTACGGCACGGGTGCGTACGCGGGTGTGACGAGCCTGACGCCGGCGCCGGCGGCGAGCGCGGTGGCCTCGCGCAGCGCGGTCTCGGGCGACACGGACGACTGCGCGGTGGACTTCACCATCCTCGCCCAGTGCGTGAATGACGCCTCGTGCGCGAACGCGTGCAGGTCGTGCGTGACGAACGCGTGCGAGCCGCGTCCGGTGGGTGCGTCGTGCGCGGACATGGACGTGTGCAACGGCGCGGAGGTGTGTGACGCCACGGGGACGTGCGCCGCGGGGACGCCGCTGGGCTGTGACGACGGGAACCTCTGCACGGCCGACGCCTGCCAGCCGCCGACGGGGTGCACACACACGCCGGTGGCGGCGGGGACGGCGTGCTCGGACGGCGACCTGTGCAACGGACTGGAGACGTGCGACGGGATGGGCGCATGCCTGCCGGCGAGTCCGCTGAACTGTAGCGACGGGAACCCGTGCACCACGGACTCGTGCTCTCCGGCCATGGGCTGCATGAACGCCGCGTTGTCCGCAGGCACGCCCTGTCTCGACGGGACGGTGTGCAACGGCGCGGAGGCGTGTGACGGGAGCGGCGTGTGCCGGGCGGGCATGGCGCTCGACTGCGACGACGGGAACCCGTGCACGGCGGACGGCTGCGACGCAGTGACGGGCTGCGGGCACACGCCGGTGGCGATGGGGACGTCGTGCGCCGACGGGACGGTGTGCAACGGCGCGGAGACGTGCGACGGCGCGGGCGTGTGCGGTGCGGGCACGCCGCTCGACTGCGACGACGGAAACCCGTGCACGGCGGACAGCTGCGACGCGATGACGGGCTGTGGCCACACGCCGCTCGCGGCGGGGACGGCGTGCGCCGACGCGACGGTGTGTAACGGCGCGGAGACGTGCGATGCGATGGGCGTGTGCCAGGCCGGCACGGCGCTCAACTGCGACGACGGAAACCCGTGCACGGCGGACAGCTGCGACGCGATGACGGGCTGTGGCCACACGCCGCTCGCGGCGGGGACGGCGTGCGCCGATGCCGACGCGTGCAATGGCGTGGAGACGTGCAACGCGACGGGCACGTGTGGCGCGGGCATGCCGCTCGATTGTGACGACGCGAATCCCTGCACGGCGGACAGCTGCGATCCGATGTCGGGGTGTGGGCACGCGGCGGTGGCGGACGGGACGGCGTGCAGCGTCTCCGGTTGCAACGGGATGTGCACGATGGGCGGCTGTGTCTGCGCGGACGCGGGGACGGGCGGCGGTGGCGGTGGTGACGACGCGGGCACGGGTGGAGGAACGGGCGGTGGCACGGGCGGTGGCGGTGGTGGCGGCGGTGGCGGTGGTGGCACGGGCGGTGGCGGCTCAGGCGGCGGCGGTGGTGGCACGGGCGGTGGCACCGGCGGCGGCGGCGGAGTCACGGCGCAGGCGGGCGGCTGCGGCTGCACGAGCGCGGGCGACGCGATGCCGCTGATGACGTTGGTGGCGCTGCTCGGGATGGGCCTCCGTCGGCGGCGTTCGGCGAAGTAGCCGCGAGGGAAGGCGGGCGACGACATCGGTGCGGCGCGGTGCCCAGCGCGGCGAGCCCCTCGGCTCGTCACGGTGGGTGTGCACGTGGTTGGCGACGCTGCGTGACGCGCGACCGAGAAAGGGGTGACTCGAATCTGGGATGGGAATCCCATCCCACTTTTCGGGGCTCGCGCGCTCGCAACCGTCCGACTTTGTTGGCCTCGATTTGGTCGATTTGGGACGGGAATCCCATCCCACTCGCGGAGCGCCCCCTTCGCCCGCGCGCGCTTTGAGTCACGCTCGTTGGCCAGAGGGGCTGGGGTGGGTGTGAGGGAGTGTCCTGATTTCGGTGTTTCGGTCCGGGGTGGCTCTGCAAAGGAGCACCCATGGCGAGGAAGAAGAAGGTCGAGTCGAAGAAGCAGTCGGCGAGCGGTGACACCCCGGCGGCGGCGAAGC
>JBFMAB010000031.1:0-23896 GCA_040755835.1 Myxococcota bacterium | reverse complement strand
TGTCACGCGCGTCGTTGATGCCGTCGCCGTCGACGTCGGCGTTGCAGAGCGGGTCGTTGATGACGTTCTGCGCGGGGTTGGCAATCGCCGGGCAGTTGTCGTTGACGTCGAGGATGCCGTCGCCGTCGTCGTCGTCGTCGCACAGGTTGCCGATGCCGTTGGAGTCGAAATCGCCCTGGTCCGCATTGGGAATGAACTGGCAGTTGTCCAACGCGTTGGCGACGCCGTCATTGTCGATGTCGGCGTCGCACGCGTCGCCCGAGCCGTCACCGTCGACGTCCAGCTGCGAGAAGTTCGACGCGGCCGAGCAGTTGTCGCAGAGGTCGCCGACGCCGTCGCCGTCCACGTCCGCCTGGTCGCGGTTGGAGACGAAGGCGCAGTTGTCGGAGTCGTCGGCCTTGCCGTCGCCGTCCGCGTCGTCGGTGTACGCCAGCGTCTTGCCGTCGTCGGTGTACGCAACCCACACGCTGCAACCGCAGCCACAGCCACAGCCACAGCCACCACCCTCCTCCTTCGGCTTGCCACACTGGCTGCCGAGACACTCGGGGTTGTCGTTGTTGCCCTGCGCGAGCGCAGGCAGCGCGGTGAAGGCGATGAGCACGGCGGTGAGGGCGGCGATTCTGGACATGGTCGAGGCCTCCAGCGGGGTTCGGGGCCCCCAAGTCACCCGGGCTTGCTTCCACGGTTCATCCGCAACGATTCCCGGCGGTTGGAGACCCACACCCGGCGGCCCCGGCCGACATGTCGGCGTCGGCGTGGCCATCGTCTTCGCGGGCGTCGGCACGTTGGTCATCGGCCGCGTCATCCAGTCGGTGTGGGGCCTGCGCACCGGCGAGGAGGAGCGTGACGGGCTCGACCTGCACGTGCACGGCGAGCGCGGGTACCACGTCGACCAGGCGTGAGGCGTCGCGCCATCGCGGCGCTGCAGGCCCGGCTGGCGGACGCCGCGGCGGTGGACGTTCCTCTTCGCGATGGCCAACGAGGTGCTGCGCTGGTGGGTCGCCGCGGTGCTGGGCCGCTTCGCGACGGGCGCCACCCCCGGAAACCGGCCGTCCCCCGGGCTGCGCGGCCGCCTCGCGCGCGACACGCAGCTCGAGCCCACGACGCTGTCCGGCTGCAACGCCGAGTGGCACCGGCCCCGCGGAAAGGACGCGAAGCGCTGCCTTCTCTACCTGCACGGCGGCGGCTTCGTGGCGGGCAGCATCGGCACGCATCGCGCGCTCATGGCGCGGCTGGCGCAGGCCGGCGAGACGCGCGTGGTGGGCATCGACTACCGGCTCGCGCCCGCGCACCCCTTCCCCGCCGGCCTCGCCCATCCGGAGCGACCTCACCGGGTTGCCACCTTTGTGCATCCACGTCGGGCAGCGCGAGGTGCTGTGCGACCAGGTGCCGGCCTTCGCGGACAAGGCGAAGGCCTCGGGCGTACCGGTGGAGCTGCTGGTGGGCGAAGACATGGTGCACGTGGGGCACGCCCTCGCGGGGCTGCAGCCCGAGTCGGACGCGGCCATCGCGCAGGTGGGGGCCTTCCTCCGCGCACGGCGCCGGGCTGACGCGAAGTTCCGAACCACGCTGCGGAACCGCCGGGGGCTCGTCTAGCATCGGAGCGCCCATGTCGAACCGCACGACCCAGGACTTCCTGCAGGAGATTCATACCCGCGTCGCGACGCGCGTGAAGGGCCTGCGGCCGCAGCCCGAGCGCCCGCACCTGCTGGAGGTGGTGGAGGGCCCCGGCAAGGGCACGCGCTTCAAGCTCGACGCCCAGTCGTACGACCTCGGCCGCGGCGCCCAGGCGGACCTTCTGCTGGACAGCGACGAGGTGAGCCGGCTGCACGCCAAGCTGACGCGCACCGACGGCGAGTACACCATCGAGGACGCGGGCAGCCGCAACGGCATCGCGCTCAACGGCCTGCGGGTGCACGCGGCGGTGCTGCGCGACGGCGACGAGCTGCAGCTGGGCGACGTGACCCTGAAGTACCTGGAGGGCACCTGATGTCGGACCTCTTCGTCCGCTTCTGGGGCGTGCGCGGCAGCATCCCCACGCCGGGCCCGCGCACGCGGCGGTACGGCGGCAACACCTCGTGCGTCGAGGTCCGCGCCGGGAAGACGCTGCTGGTGTTCGACGCCGGAACGGGCCTGCGCGAGCTGGGCGTGCACCTCGGCCGGAACAACGACGGGCCGCTGACGGTGCACCTCTTCCTGTCGCACCCGCACTGGGACCACATTCAGGGATTCCCGTTCTTCGGCCCGGCGTACCAGTCGTCGACGACCATCTACGTCTACGGCCCGAAGGGCGACGACAAGCACTACCAGCTGCTGTCGGGGCAGATGGCCAACGCCTACTTCCCGGTCCGCTTCTCGGACCTCGGCGCGAAGATCGTTCCGAAGTCCTTCAAGGGCGACTCGGTGGACGCGGGCGAGGCGAAGGTGCGCCTCTTCACGCAGCAGCACCCGGGCGGCAGCCTCGGCTTCCGCGTGGAGTACGGGAAGAAGAGCGTCGTCTTCTCGACGGACAACGAGCTCGACCAGCTGCTGCGGAACAAGAAGGCCGTGGCCATGGACCCGGACGCGCCGCGCGAGCTGCCCGACGAGCTGCTCGAGCCGGTGCGCGACGCAGACCTGCTCATCGCCGACGCGCAGTACACCGACGAGGAGTACGACAGCCGCGTCGGCTGGGGGCACCCGCGCGCGAACACCGTGGTGGACCTCGCGTGCCAGGCCGGCGTGCGGCGCCTTGCGCTGACGCACCACGACCCGATGCACTCGGACCGGGAAATCGACGTGCTGGTCAGCGAGGGCGAGCTGCGGGCTCGGCGGCTCGGCTACGAGGACCTCGAGGTGTTCGGCGCGCGAGAGGGCGTCACGCTGAAAATCTGACGTCGCGCGAACCGGAGACCGCGTCAGAAGTCGGCCAGGCGAGTGCCACCGGCCGGTCTCAGGCTGGTTGGAGACGCCCGCGTGTCTGACGCTCGACGACCCGCCCTCTCGACAGCACAGGACGTCTGTCCTGTTTCGGTGTGGGGGCGCACGACATGGGCCACGAGGCCTGCCTCGACACGGGCCCCGCGAGCCGGTCACCCACGCCTGTGCCCGTCTCGGGCGCGCGCGTGGAGCCGCCACCGGCTTCTCAGCGCACCTCGGCCTCCGCCACGCCCAGCACCGGCACCTCGCCGGCCAGGGCCGAGAGCCCGAGCGCGTCCAGCGCCGCCGCGCGCACCGCCCGCGCGGAGAGCACCGCCCGCACCGCGACCGTTCCCGAGGGGAGCCGCACCGAGACCGCGCGCACCTCTCCCGGCGCGAGGCTCCGCGGCGTCACCGCGTCCGCGTCCGTCACCAACGGCACCTCGCGGCCCTCACGCGTCAGCTGCGCGCCGAGTTCCATCACGCGCGGCACCGTGACGCGCGCGCCGCCGGCGCCGGTCAGCTGCACGTCGACCCACGCGTCCCGAAGGTGCGTCGCCCCCGTGGGCACCGCGTGACCCGCGCCGGTGTTCTCGAGCCGCACCACCGCCGTCCCGGGCACCACCGTCACCGAAAGCGAGAGCGCCTTCGCCCAGAGAGCGGTGGTCGCGGAGGCGGCGCGCGCGGCCTTGACGCCCGACGCGCCCCACGGCGGGTCCACGCTCACCAGCGCGTGGCGGTCTCCGTCCCGCGCGACGTGACAGGTGATGCAGTCGTCGCCGTCCGTGAAGCGGCTCGCGGTGAACTCGGCGTGCGTGGGCTCCTCCAGCAGACCGGGGCCGTGCACCTCGTGGCACGTGCCGCACAGGGCCGACGCCCGCAGGAAGCCGCGCGGCGCGACGTCGTGCGCGGCGTTGCGGACGGCCCGCGTCCCCGCGAGCGGCGCGTCGACGGACACCACCAGCGCGCCGTTCGCCATGCCGCGGTTGCCGACGGCGCCGTGACAGGCGACGCAGCCGATCCCGTCGTCACCGCCGAAGCCCGGCGCGTGGCACGCGACACAGCGCGCGCGGGCCGATGGGCCCCAGGCCGCCTCCACGCGGGGCAACAGCGCCAGCAGCACCGGCGACGCGGCGCTCGACGCGTGGGCCGTCGTCGACCAGGCGGCGTGCTGCGCGGCGTGGCAGGTCCCGCAGGACGCGGCGTCCGCGCCGTGGGGTAACGCCGCGGCGCCGCAGCCGAGCAGGGACGCGAGCCCGAGGGCGGCCAGGAGCGCCATGGCGATCAGCGCCGCGCGCCGCGTCCGAACGCGGAGACGCCCGGGTCGCTCGCTCGCCGAGGCGCACTCGAGCGCTGCGGCACAGCCCGGCACCGGATCGCCGGACTCGCGTGCCAGGGCCGCTCGTACCCGCTCGCGCGATGGGCCGGCCTCGTCTGCCCGCATCGCGTGCACATGCTCGAACGTCACGCCGCACGTCCCCGCGAGGGGGCCAGGCTCGTGTGCCGGCGCCGCGGGGGCGCGCTCGAGCTCAGGCGCAAAACCCCACCGGGGCGCCGCGGGAGGCCACGCCGGGCTGCGAGCCTCCTCTGCCAGTCTCGACGCTGCGCCGTGACGCCGCGGCGCAGCGTCATCGCGTGCAGCGCGCGCACCGAGGCACGCCTTGGCCGCGACCACGACGACGGTCACGGGCCTCACCGCTCGCCGAAGTGCACCATGAAGCCGAGTTGCGCCTGCGCAACGACGAAGGGCTGCACCTGGTTCCCCACCGAGCCCGTCCACCCCTGCACGCTGCGGTCGTGCCCCACCCAGACGATGCCCTTCGCCTCCGCGAAGAAGGACAACCGCGAGTGCAGCTTGAGGTCGACTCCCGCGCCGACGTGGGCGCCCACCAGCACGTCGTCCGCCCGCGGCGCGTTCGCCTCGGTGGGCTCGATGAAGCTCGCCACCACGCACATGCCAACCAGCGGCCGCAGCCGCACCACCTCACCGAAGCGGAACGGCACGGAGAGGTGGAAGCCGACCGGGTGGTCGTGCCGCACGCCCGCGGGCGACTGCACCATCAGCGCTTCGCCGAAGAGGTCCACGCCGAGAAAGCGCCAGGGCTCGAGGCGCACGCGCGCGCCCACGCCGCCGCCGCCGTAGGCGCCGTGCCACCCGGTGGCGTACGCGCCGAGGCCGAAGGTGCGGTCGTACGGAGAGACGTCGCGTGACGCGCGGACGGCCGGCGGCTCGTCAGCGGGGGCCGGCGACGCGGAGGCGACGAAGACGACGACGATGCAGGAGCGAAGGGCATTGAGCATGCCCGTCCTGTCTCCAGTGCCCGCGCGCTGATTCAACGTGCACGCGCGTGGATCGCTTCGCGGCGGCGAGGCAACGAAGCGCCGGGGGCGGGGCGACTGCCTCTCCCCCAGCCCTCACCGCGCCTGCGCGCGCAGCGACCCGACGAGGGCCGTCGATGTCACCTCGGTGTCCACCGCGTCGAAGCCCAGCTCGCGCATGAAGACCGCACCCGGGCCTTGCAGCAGCACCCCGGAGGAGATGCGCTCGGCGTCCTTCTCGGACGGTGGGGGCCGCTCGGCCAGGCCGAGGAGGGGTCCCCGACGCGAGGAAGGAACGGGCCAGGAACGAGGCTCGGACGCGCGGGCTGGCAACCTCCACCGCATGCGCGGAGGGTGCTGCGGTTCGGAGTCGCGTGCGGCGTCCTCGCGTCGCTGGCCGACCTCAGCCGCCCAGGGCGTTCTTCCCACCGAGGTAGGCGTCGAGCAGCGCGCGCACCGAGTCGATGCGCATGGGCTTGGTCAACCACGCCGTCGCCCCCACCGACTCGGCGGCCTCGGCGAGGCGCTGCTCGCCCATGGCCGACAGCAGCACCACCGGCGTCGTGGCCAACGCCGCGTCGGCGCGGACGGCGCGGCACACCTCCAGCCCGTCGAGGCCCGGCATCAGCACGTCGAGGAAGACGAGGCCCGGCCGCTCCTTGCGGATGAGCTCGAGCGCCACGTCGCCGCGCTCGGCGCGCACGACGCGGTGCCCGGCCTTGGTCACCACGCGGGACGTGAAGTCGAGGATGGACGGGTCGTCGTCGGCCACCACCACGGTGCCGGCGCTGCCGGCCGTGGCCGGGCCCTCGGGCGTGCGGGCGGCGAGCGCGGCGACGGCGTCGGCGAGGCGCTTCTCGGTGGCGGCGTCCACCGAGGTGAGGTGGAGGCCGGCCAGCGTGAGGTCCCCGCGCGACCACATCACCTGCGCGGAGACGAGCGCCTCCGTGCCGTCAGGGAGCGTGACGGCCAGCGAGACGACGGCGTCCTTCGTCAGCGCCGCCGCGGTCTTCAGTGTCAGCCCGTGCACCGACAGGCTCTTCACCGTCGCCTCGCGCCTGTCCGCGCCGGACAGCACGCGCGCCAGGAGCTCGCAGTCGACGCGTTTCTCGCCACGGCCGGTGGTGCGGGCGGACTCGTCGCGGGTGGCGCCCACCAGCGCGCGGCACTTCTCCACGCCGTCGGCGGCGACCTGCACGAAGACGCCGGCCGGCGATTGGCCGTCGAAGGGCCGCACGCCCTGCACGGTGGCGGACAAGAGCAACGGCTCGGCCAGGTCCGGCGCCTCCACCTCCACCGACACGGCCGCGCCGATGGCGAGGGCCTCGGTCGTGGGCACGAAGAGCCGGTCGCCTTTGGGCAACACGACGTCCGCCCAGAGCCGGGAGCGGGCCAGGAACTTGAGCTTCAGCAGAGCCATTCGCCCTCGACTTCGCCCCCAGCCGCGAGCCTACCCGGTCACGGGCGGACGGAACCATGCCTGCAACGCCGACAGACGTCAGCCCGTCAGTGGGTCAGCTGGTGACGTTGAAGCGGAAGTGCATGCAGTCTCCGTCCTGCACGAGGTACTCCTTGCCTTCGATTCGCAACAGGCCCTTCTCGCGCACGGCGGCCTCGCTGCCGTACTTGACCAGGTCCTCCCAGCGCAGCACCTCGGCCTTGATGAAGCCCTTCTCGAAGTCGGTGTGGATGACGCCGGCGCACTGCGGGGCCTTCCACCCGTCGTGGAACGTCCAGGCGCGGCATTCCTTGGGGCCGACGGTGAAGTACGTCTTGAGGCCGAGCAGCTTGTAGCCGGCGCGCACCACCTTGTTGAGGCCGGGCTCCTCGAGGCCCGCGGATTCGAGGAACTCGGTGCGCTCCTCGGCGGGCAGCTGCTGAATCTCGGCCTCCAGCGCGGCGGCGAGCACCACCACCTCGGCGCCCTCCTTCGCGGCCAGCGCCTTCACGGCCTGCACGTGCTTGTCGGTGTCCTGGCTGGCGAGTTGGCCCTCGGCGACGTTGGCGACATACAGCACCGGCTTCGCGGTGAGCAGGAAGAGGTCCTTGATGAGCGCGTTCTCCTGCTCGGAGAGGCCCTGCGCGCGCACCGGCACCGCCTCGTCCAGCTTGCTCTTGAGCTTGTCCAGCACCGCGAGCTCGGCCTTCGCCTGCTCGCCTTCCTTGCCGGGGGCCTTGGCGGTGCGCTGCGTCTTCTCGCGGCGCTTCTCGACCGTCTCGAGGTCCTTCAGGCACAGCTCGGTGTCGACGGTGTCCTTGTCGCGCTGTGGGCTGACGCTGCCCTCGACGTGGGTGATGTTGTCGTCCTCGAAGCAGCGCAGCACGTACAGCACCGCGTCGACCTGGCGGATGTTGGCGAGAAACTGGTTGCCGAGGCCTTCGCCCTTCGACGCGCCGCGCACCAGTCCGGCGATGTCGACGAACTCGAGCGTCGTGTAGATGGTCTTCTCCGGCTTCACGACGGCGGCGAGCTGGTCGAGCCGCGGGTCGGGCACCGGCACCACGCCCACGTTGGGCTCGATGGTGGCGAACGGGTAGTTGGCAGCGAGCGCGCCGGCGTTGGACAGCGCGTTGAAGAGGGTGGACTTGCCGACGTTCGGCAGCCCGACGATTCCGATGGAGAGGCCCATGACGGCGGGGCGCTTACCTGAAAAGGGGCGTGACGTCCCTCTGCTTTCATGATGCGTCAGGCCAAGCTGAAGGCGGGCTCGCGCGAACCACAGCCGCCCCCAACCAGCCAGCGCCTCACCTCACGCAGCCGGGGTGCCTCGCCCGCACGGACCCACCCGGTCCGGCGCGGCGGCGGTGAGGCGGCGCAGGCTGCGTCGAAGAGCGCGCAATCGCCGTGCGGCCCGGCGTCGCCGGCGCCCAGCGCCAGCAAATCGGCGAACCCGGGCGCGAAGGTGGGGCGGCGACCGCAGGCCCTCTCCACCTCGTCGACGGGGGGCGTGACGCCCCACAGG
The DNA here is from genome assembly GCA_040755835.1 of Myxococcota bacterium. Taxonomy (GTDB): domain Bacteria; phylum Myxococcota; class Myxococcia; order Myxococcales; family Myxococcaceae; genus JADLDB01. The sequence goes on along the minus strand of JBFMAB010000031.1, from coordinate 15,716 downwards.
CCGGCGTCGGCGAAGCGGGCGCCCAGCAGGGCGTCGAGGGCAGCGGGCACCTTCTTCGCGTCGCAGGGGGACACGGCCTGCGCGAGCCCGAGCGCACTACGCCTGCGGCCGCTCCTGCTTCCCCAGGTCATTCACGAACTGCTGCGCGAGCTGCTGGTGCTTCACGTCATCCAGCTTCTCGGACAGCAGCTTCTCCGCCACCAGGATCGAGAGCTTCACCGCCTCGTTCTTGATCTCGTTGAGCGCCTTGATGCGCTCCTCTTCAATCATCTTCCGCGCGTCGGCCTTCAGCTCCTCGGCCTCCTTGCGCGCCTTGCCCATCACCTCTTCGCGGAACTTCTCCATGTCCGACTGGGTCTTCCGCACGGCCTCGGCCGCTTCCTGGCGGGCCTGGGCGATGGCCGTCTTCTGCTCGCTGAGCAGCTTCTCCGCCTCGGCGCGCTCGCGCTTCGCCGACTCGATGGCGTTCGCGATGTTCCTGTCGCGGTTCTCCACCGCCTTGAACAGCTCCTGCCAGACGAACTTCCGCAGGACGAACGCGACCACCGCGAAGGTGATCCACGTCCAGATGATGAGGCCGGGCTTCACGTCGGTGAAGCTGCTGGCGAGCACGAGCGCGTTCATGGTGGGCAGGTCCTCTACTTCGTTTCTGTCACGGCAGGTACTGCGGCTTCTCTTCCACGTCGACCACGTTCAGCGCCGCTCCCCGGCCCCTTCGGACCAGGGAGCGCGCCGGCCTCCTCACGCCTTACTTCAGCGCGAGCAGGATGCAGATGATGAGCGCGAAGAACGTCGCGCCTTCGATGAGCGCCGCGGCGACGATCATCGCACCACGAATGTCACCACCCGCCGACGGCTGGCGGGCGATGCCCTCCATCGCCGAGGCCGCCAGGCGGCCGATGCCCATGCCCGCGCCGATGATCGCCAGGCCAGCGCCGAGACCGGCGCCCAGGTACGCCAACATTGCAGACGTCATTGTCGTTGCTTCCTTCGTGTCGTGACCCGCTTCACGGGGGGGTCGGTGAAGTACTTCCCGTGGGTGCTACCTCCAGCCGGCGCCACCGTTGGCCCCGGGGGTTCCGTCGAAAGCGTCAGTGCGCGTGCTCCCCGTCGTGCCCGTGGTGGCCCATCGCCACGCCCTGCCCGACGAAGATCGCCGACAGCAGCACGAACAGGTACGCCTGCAAAATGCCCACGAAGATCTCCAGGCAGTAGATGGCGATCGCCAGCGGCACCGACACCGCCGCCGCGCCCACCGTCCACACGAAGATGAGCGCCAACAGGAAGAAGAGCACCATGTGGCCGCCCAGCATGTTCGCGAAGAGACGCGCAAGCAGCGCGAAGGGCTTGGTGAACAGGCCGAGGAACTCGACCGGGATCATGATCGGCCACAGGAAGGCCGGGACGCCGCCGGTGAGGTGCGCCAGGTAGCCGCCCAGGCCCGCGCTGCGGATGCCCGCGAGTTGCGTCATGAGGAACGTCAGCACCGCGAGCGACGCCGTCACCGCCACCACGCCCGTGCCCGTGAAGAACCCCGGAATGAGCCCCAGCCAGTTCACCGACAGGATGAAGAAGAACAGCGACGTGAAGTAGATGGTGTACCGCGGCGCCTCGTCCTTCCCGATGCTGGGGATGACGATCTCGTCCCGGACGAACAGCGCCATCGACTCGATGACGTGCGCCAACACGCCCTTCGGCACGCCGTTCTGGTCGCGCTTGCGGCCCATCACCGCCAACAGGATGAGCAGCGCCGAGGCGACCCACATCATCAGGATCGCCTTCGTCGGCCGGAAGTCGTAGCAGCCGTTCAGCCACTTCGCGAGGCTGGGGAAGTTCACCATGCCCGCGGGGATCTCCTTCGCGCAGGCGCCGCTCTCGCCCTCCCACACCAGCCCGTGGAACACCTCCGCGATGTTCACCGTGAACAGGTGGTACGGCGGGAAGGGAATCTCGAGCTCGAACACCTCGTCGTCCGCGACGTGGTGGAGGATGAAGTGCGCCGTCTCTTCGGCCTTCGAGTGGCCGCCGCCGCCGTGCGACTCGCCGCCCGCGTTGGCCGCGCCGTGCTCGCCCGCCGCCTGGCCGTGCTCGCCGTGTTCACCGGCTTCGCCTTCCGACGACGCGAACGCGAAGCCCGTCGCCACCAGCCCCGACAGCACGATGATGCCCAACCACCGCTTCATGGAGTCACCTCGGACTTCGCCGCGCCCTGACGCACGGCGAGCAGGCTGCGCACCTCGACGACCTGCTGGCCGAGGTACGCGATGAAGAAGGTCATGACGAAGGCGACCGACGCCGCGCCGTTCTCGCGCAGCGCCACCGCGCCCAGCAGCACCGCGCCCAGCCGCAGGAACAGCGCCAGCACCTGCCGCGACAACAGCGCCCTCAGGCCACCGGTGCCGCCCGCCAGCGGCGAGGCGACCTTGATCACCAGCGCCAGCGCGCCCAGCAGCGTCGACACGCCCGAGCCCAGCAGCGCCGCGGTGAAAACCGCCGGCTCGAGCCCCAGCACCAACGCGCCGCCGGCGACGACAAGGCCGACGGCACAGGTGATGAGCAGGCTGGCTCCCAGGGTCTTCACGGCTTCGGCTCGTTCCCGTTCGGCTTCTTCTGCTGCGCTCGCTTCGACTGCTCGTTCAACAACTTCGTGGTGGTGATGATGAAGGCGGAGAACCCCGCCGCGCTGCCCACCACCCCTCCGACGATGAGGCCCCACGGCTTCGTGCCCCACCAGCGGTCCACCCCGTGCCCCACCGCCACCCCGAAGAGCGCCGATCCGGTGAACCGCCACACCGCGCTCAGCCACGGTGCTGCCGCGCGGTACGACCGCGCCAGCGGAGACAGTCCATCGTCCGGCCTTTCCAAGGCGCGCGCCGCGTACCAGACGACCCCTGGAGGGGCAACGACAAAACCACCCCCGGCGCCCCCGTCATGAGAGCGCCTTCTGCTCAAGGAAACCTGTTGGGGAAACGCCGCGTTGGCCGCTTCTGAGCAGCCGCCTACCTCTTCGGCGGACCGACCTTCAGCACGCCGTTCTCGACGACCACCTGGCCGTCCACGGTGACGGTCGCGTCGCCCAGGAAGAGCGCCGCGCCATAGGCGATGGTGTTGCTGCCGCCGGCCCACTCGTCGCCGCCCAGCAGCAGCGTCACCGCGCCCGCGGGCACGTAGCTGCGCAGCGACTTGCCCCGGGGGGCCTTCACGTCCTCGTTGAGGCCGATGTCGATGATCGACAGGTGGTCCTTCCCGGCGGGCGCGGTGTCGTACAGCTCCTTGAACCGATCCCAGGCCTTCGACGGCTTCGCCGTGAGGTCCACCACCTTCCCGGCCCTCACCGTCACCACGAGGTCGGTGAGCACCTGCCCCTGCACCACGTGCCGCGGCACGACGATCTTCCCTTCGGCGCTGCCGGGCGAGATGAGCGCGTACGCCTCGCCGGCGGGCAGCCACGTCATCAGCGCCGGCCCGCCGGCCTTCATCTCTTCCTCGGTGATGACACCGTCGGACACGGTCATCGACTTCGGCACCAGCGCGAACACCACGTCGGTGCCGCCGGGCGTCGTCACCTTGACCGTCTTGCCCGCCGGCATCGCCGCCTGCACCGCCTGCCCCAGGGCGTGCAGCCGCTGGTAGTCGGTGCCCACGCCGGCCCAGAACAGCGTCGACAGCTCCTGCTCGCTGAGCCCGTTCAGCGTCGCGAGGCCCTTCGTGGGGAACAGCCCGTTGCCGAGGTTGATGATGCGCTGCTTGCGCTTGATGCGCTTCTCGTCGAGCCCGTCGAAGTGCCGGTTCCACGACGCCATGCGCGCCGCGGGGATGTCCTTGAAGAAGCCCGGATCCTCGGTGCGGGCGATCTGCACCACGACGTCCGCGAAGGGGATGAGCTTGTCCTCGATCGCGCCCCACGCCACGTCATTCGCCTCCGGCACCGACTGCAGCCAGCGGCGCTGCAGGTTCGGCCACGACAGCCGCACGAACGGGCTCGCGCCACGCTTGCCCGCGGCGATGAAGAGCTCCTCCACCATCTGCTGGTCGATGGGGTCGGCCTCGATGAGGACGATCTCCTTCGGCTTCACCCGCGCGACGTCGTTGATGATCCGCTCGGCGATGACCGCCGGGTCCGGCTTCTTCGCCGGGCCGGCGAAGGCCAGCACGGGCAACAGCGCGACGAGCAGCGAGGTGCGGGGCATGGACACTCCCAGGAGCTGAAGAAACGCGCGCCCGTTTCGGCGCGCCAGGCGCGGATGGTTCTCCCCGCTGCCGTGAGGGTCAAGGAAGATCGAGCCGGACCCCGCCTCGAATTGCACCGCCACGCGGGCGCGGCGCCGCCGCCGAGCTGCGACGTTGGCCGTCAGGCCGCGCGGTGGCGGCGCGGCACGGCGCCGTCGGACACCGGCAGGCTGCCCGGCTCCGGCACGTTCGGCCAGTCGGCGAGCCCGCCCTTCCCCATCGCCAGGGCGACGTAGTTCGCCGCGATGTTGGCGCTCTCCATGATGGTGAGGAGCCCCGAGCCCGGGTGCGTACCCCCGCCCACCCAGTACAGCCCCTGCACGTGCGGGCTCTTCACCTTCGGGCGCAGGGGGCCCAGCTGCAGCCAGGTGTGCGAGAGGTTGAAGACGGCCCCGCGGTGCACGTTGAACTCGTCCCGCCACGTCTCCGCGGTGAAGGCCACCCGCGCCTGGATGTGCTTCGCGACGTCCTTCATGCCCACCTTCTCGAGCCAGCCCGGCACCTTCGCCGTCAGCTCGGCCTCGATGCGCTTCCAGTCGTGGTCGCCGTGCGTGTTGGGCGTGGGCACCAACACGTAGAGCGCCGAGTGGCCGTCGGGCGCGCCCGCGGGGTCGCTGACGTTCGGGTTCACCACGTAGAACGGCGGGTCGTCGAGGTCCGCGTGCCGGTCGTCCAGCGCGTCCTTGTCCGTGCGCCGCGCGGCGTTCGACAGGTAGATGAGGTGGTGCGGCAGCTCGCGGTACTTCGTGTCGAGTCCCAGGTAGAGCATGAAGGTGCTGCAGCTGTACTTCGCGCGCTTCAAGGCCGCGTTCGACAGCCGCGTGCCCCGCCGCCACCGCTCGTCGATGAGCGTCGTCGCCGCGTACGGCAGGTCCGCGTTCACCACCACCGCGTCGGCGTACAGCTTCTCGCCCGAGAGCAGCTCGACGCCTTCGGCGCGGCCGGCCTGCACCAGCACGCGCGCCACCGGCGAGGACATGCGAAAGCGCGCGCCCAGGTCCTGCGCCGCCTTCATCATCCCCCGCGACAGCGCGCGGAAACCGCCCATCACGTGCCACACGCCGAACTCGAGCTCGAGGTACGGGATGACCGAGAACACGCTCGAACACGTCGTCGGGTGCAGCCCGAGATACTTCGATGGGTAGCTGAACGCGTAGCTGAAGCGGTCGTCGTGAAACGTCTCGTCGAGGTGCGCGTACAGCGACTGCCACGGCTTGAACTTCGCCGCCGGCAACAGCCGCAGCGGGTTGTAGTAGCCCAGCGAGTCCGCCGGGTGCGCCATGAAGGTGCCGTACGCCACGCGGTACTTCTCGCGCGACCGCTCGAACCAGCGACGGTAGGTCGGCCCCGCGCCGGGCTCGAGGCGCTCCACCTCCGCCTCCATGCGCGGCTGGTCCCACGTGGTGTCGAGGTACGTGCCGTCCCAGAAGTGCACGCGGGTGTTGGTGTCGAGGCGCTTCAGCGTGACGTAGTCCTCGATGGCCAGCCCGCTGCGCCGGAAGATGCGCTCGAGCACCTGCGGCAGCTGCATGATGGAGGGCCCGGTGTCCACCTGGTACTCCCCGCGCGCGCCGAACGTCAGCCCGCGCATGCGCCCGCCGGGAATCGCTTCCTTCTCCACCACCGTCACGTCCGCGCCGAGGCCCGCGAGGTTGATGGCCGCCGACAGCCCGCCCGGGCCCGCCCCGATGATCAGCACCTTCATGCCCCTTCGATAGCGCGGCGGCCCACCGCGGCGCACCTGATTCGTTCAAGGTTTGTCCAATCACGGAGATTTCGCGGGGCAACCGGCGATGCTATGGGGGCCGTCCCCCGGGCCGGAAAGAAAGGAACCCTGCCATGCTCCGCCGCCTCGTCTTCGCCTCGACCGCGCTCGCGGCGCTCGCGCTGTCCGCCTGCGGCGGGCCGCAGCCGAACGCCTGCGGGCCCTCGACGTGCAACGGCTGCTGCACGGCGGAAGGCCAGTGCGTCGGCGGCGGCGCGCAGGACGCCTGCGGCACCGGCGGCGCGCAGTGCAACACCTGCGTCTCGCCGCAGCAGTGCGTGGCCTTCGTGTGCGCGGTTCCGATGCCGCCGCAGGACGCGGGCAGCGACGGGGGCCTGGACGCCGACGCGGGAACGGACGCCGGCACGATGATGGACGCGGGCCTGCCGGGCGACGCGGGCGCCGCCATCACCGCGCCGAGCGAGACGTGGACGTGGGTGGACTTCCCCGACTCGCAGTGCGGCAACGGCGTGCCGACGGGCATCGGCGTCAACCTCACCAACCGCAGCAAGGACGTCATCATCTACCTCGAGGGCGGCGGCGCCTGCTGGGAAGGCCTGTCGTGCTTCGTGGTGAAGAGCGCGGTGCGCATCGAGACGGGCTACACGAGCGCCACCTTCGCCACCGACTCCGTGAAGAACGCCCCGTTCTTCAACCGGGTGAACATGAACAACCCGGTGAAGGACATGAGCTACGTCTACGTGCCGTACTGCACGGGCGACGTGCACGCCGGCGACGCGGTGCAGGCGTACGACGCGCAGAACCCGAACCGGCTCGTGTACCACAAGGGTGGGAAGAACATGGACGCGTACCTCGCGCGCCTGAAGGCCACCTTCCCCGACGCGCAGCGCGTCTTCGTGTCGGGCTCGTCGGCCGGCGCGTACGGCGCGCAGCTCAACTTCCCGAAGGTGAAGGCGGCGTTCCCCAACGCCGAGGTGCACGTGCTGGCCGACTGCGGGCAGATGTTGAACCCCGTGGCGGGCCGCCTCACCGATTGGCTGTCGGCGTGGAACGTGACGGTGCCGTCCGACTGCACCGACTGCACGACGAACTTCCCGCTGTACCCGGCGTACCTCGCGACGAAGTACCCGCAGAGCCGCTTCGCGCTGCTGGCGTACGAGGAGGACGGCGTGCTGCGGCAGTTCTTCGGCCACGACGCGGCGACGTTCAGGACGAACACCCTCGGCCTCCTGGCGAATTCCTACGACGGGCGCGCGAACGCGAAGTACTTCCTGGTGCCGGGCTCGAGCCACGTGATGCTCTACGACCTCTTCACGCTGGTCGGCCCGGGCAACGTGCCGCTGCTCACCTTCACCAACGACTTCCTCTCCGGCAGCGCGTCGTGGGCGAACGTGAAGCAGTAGCCCGTCGGCGCAGGTCGAGCCGTTCGTCCCGCTGACAGCGCGACGGGCGGCGCACCGGGTGGCGCGCACGAAGCCCGCCTTCTCGGAGAAGGCGATGGCCGGGGGCCTGCCGCGGCGTTCCCGGCTTCGGCTACGCTGGAGGGCGTATGTCCGGCTACCGCGAAGATCGCCGCGTTGACCCCATCCCCCGGCTGGGCGCCGTCACGAGAAACGAGGCCGCGGAGGGCACCGACGTCCGCCGCGAGCGCCAATACGAAACGCTCCGCGAGGCCATCGCCGATGAGCGGCGAAAGGCCTCGGGCCTGGGCCCGAAGCGGAACTTCGCGGACCTCCTGAAGAAAAAGCCCTGAACCAACGGGCAGCGTCCGGGCCTGCTTGACGCCGAATCCAGAATGGCTAGGTCTGGCTCGGAGTTCCCCGCGTATGCCGATCTACGAGTACGACTGTCAGAAGTGCGGCACCTTCGAGGTGTCGCAAAAGATGTCCGACCCCGCGCTCACCACGCATGACGCGTGTGGCGAGCCCGTCCAGCGGCGCATCTCCCTGACGTCCTTCGCGCTGAAGGGCGGCGGCTGGTACGCCGACGGCTATGCGTCCTCGGGCGGGAAGAAGGCCGAGAGCACACCGCCCGGCGGGTGCGGCTCAGGCGCCTGCGGGACGGGCGCCTGCGGCGCGGCGAGCGCCTGACGGCTACGCGTCGCGCGATCGCCAGCCGCTCCACAGCCACCCGACGGCCACCGTGCTTCGCGCCGTCGATGGGCGCGGTGCGGTCAGGCCTCCCGGCGGCGAAGAGCGGGGCCCGCTGGCTGCCTCGCCCGGCGGTCCGCACGGCTGCGGACAACCGCTCGCGCCCTGGCACCGGGGGCACCACGACGCCGGGCCTGCAGCCCTGTGAATACCACCTGACGTCCTGAGCGCGCGCTGACGTCGCGCGAGGACGGGAGCGTCGAGCCGGCGCGGGTGACGTCGCCGGGCGGTGGGAACATCGGCACGTCCCTCCCGGGCGACTGTTGCTGCCTTCGAGTGCTGACGCCCCGGCGCTTCTGGTGTACGAGCGGCGGTCCTGTGAAGTCGCTCACGCCCGTCGCCATCGCCGTCGTGGTGTTGGCGGTTCTCCAGGTATTGACCGGGGGATCGCCGTACTTCGTGTACCTGTCGATGCTGGTCGGCGTGAACGTCGTGCTCGCGGTGAGCCTCAACATCATCAACGGCATCACCGGGCAGTTCAGCATCGGCCACGCGGGCTTCATGGCGGTGGGCGCGTACCTGTCGGCGTTCACCTCCATCGCGCTCGAGGACTTCAAGCTGTCGTTCCTGCCCGAGGTGGTGAGCGACCAGGTGTTCTTCGTGGCGAGCCTCGCCGTGGGTGGCACAGCGGCGGCGCTGTTCGGCTTCCTCGTGGGCCTGCCGTCCTTGCGGCTCAAAGGCGACTACCTCGCCATCGTGACGCTGGGCTTCGGGGAAATCATCCTCGTCGCCGTGCGCAACACGCCGGCGCTGGGCGGCGCGCTCGGCCTGTCGGGCACGCCGCAGCACACGACGTTCTTCTCGGTGTGGTTCGTGGTCTTCGTGGTGGTGCTGCTGGCGCGCCGGCTGCTCGCCTCGCCGCACGGCCGCAGTCTCGCCGCCATCCGCGAGGACGAGGTGGCCGCCGAGGCGATGGGTGTCGACACCACCTCGTACAAGGTGCGCGCCTTCGTGGTGTCGAGCTTCTTCGCCGGCGTGGCGGGCGCGCTGTTCGCGCACTTCCAGTCGATCATCACACCCGGGGACAGCTTCAGCTTCGTGAAGTCGATGGAGATCGTCGTGATGATCGTCGCCGGCGGCCTCGGCAGCACGACGGGCGCGGTGGTGGCGGCGGTGACGCTGACGCTGTTGCCGGAGGCGATGCGCTCGCTCTTCATCAGCCTCGGCGGCGACAACGCCGCGCTGGCGCAGTCCATCGACCAGTTGCGCAAGCCCATCTTCGGCCTGTTGCTCGTCGTCATCATGCTGACGCGGCCGCAAGGCATCTTCGGCACGCACGAGGCGTGGGACTGGCTCGAGAAGAAGAAGGAGCCGGCGACGTGAGCGAGGCGCTGCTCGAGGCGTCGAAGGTGTCGATCCGCTTCGGGGGCTTGTTGGCCCTGTCGGACTTCAACCTCACCATCGCGCAGGGCGACCTGAAGGGGCTCATCGGCCCCAACGGCGCGGGAAAGACGACGGCGTTCAACGCCATCACCGGCGTGTACCTGCCCACCGAGGGCCAGGTGAGGGTGAAGGGCGAGGTGGTGAACGGCAAGCGGCCGTTTCAGATCAACCGCCTCGGCGTCGCGCGGACGTTCCAGAACATTCGCCTGTTCCGCGAGCTGTCGGTGCTGGACAACGTGCGCGTGGCCATTCTCGCGGACACGAAGCCCTTGTTCGCCGACGAGTCGGTGGAGCGGCTGCGGCGCGGCGGCCGTGCGGCGCGCGCGGTCGGCGCGGCGCTCGACGCGGTGAACAACTACCGCGACTGGTGGCGCGCGTTCCTCCGCACCTCGGGCTTCCTCGACGAGGAGGCCGTCATCGAGAAGAAGGCGCGGCGCCTGCTGGACGTGATGGGCCTCGCGCACCGCGCGGACGAGCAGGCGAAGAACCTGCCGTACGGCGAGCAGCGCCGGCTGGAAATCGCCCGCGCGCTGGGCACCGAGCCGCGCGTGCTGCTGCTGGACGAGCCGGCCGCCGGCATGAACACGCGCGAGAAGGCGGATCTGATGGTGCTGATCCGCCAGCTGCGCGACCAGTTCTCGCTGGGCATCCTCCTCATCGAGCATGACATGAAGCTGGTGATGGGCATCTGCGAGCACCTCACCGTGCTGGACCACGGCGAGACGATTGCCCTCGGCGACCCGGCGAAGGTGCGCGCAGACCCGAAGGTCATCGAGGCGTACCTCGGGGAGGCGCCGGCGCATGTCTGAGCCCACGCGCCTCGGCGAGCGCGCGCCGCGCGAGCCGCTGCTCGACGTGAAGGACCTGAAGGTGTGCTACGGCGCCATCACCGCGCTCAAGGGCGTCACCCTGTCCGTGGGCGTGGGCGAGGTGGTCGCGCTCATCGGCGCAAACGGCGCCGGCAAGACGAGCACGCTGCGCGCGGTGTCGGGCATGCTGAAGCCCGCGGGCGGCAGCATCGCCCTGCGCGGCGAGAACGTGGTGGGCCTCAAGCCGAACCAGCTCGTCCCGAAGGGCCTCGCGCACGCACCGGAAGGGCGCGGCATCTTCCCCAACCTGACGGTGCTCGAGAACCTGGAGCTGGGCGCGTACCTGCGCCGCGACCGGGACGGCATCGCGAAGGACCTCGCGCGCTGCTTCGGGCTGTTCCCGGTGCTGCAGGAGCGCAAGGGGCAGCTGGCGGGGACGCTGTCGGGCGGCGAGCAGCAGATGCTGGCCATCTCCCGCGCGCTCATGTCGAAGCCGAGGCTGCTGCTCCTCGACGAGCCGTCCCTGGGCCTCGCGCCGCAGGTGACGCAGACCATCTTCCGCATCCTGCGCGAGGTGAACGCCGAAGGCGTCTCCATTCTCCTCGTGGAGCAGAACGCGCACCTCGCGCTGGAGCTGGCGAACTGGGCCTACGTGCTGGAGACGGGCGAGTTGGTGATGGAGGGCACCGGCAAGGCGCTGCTCGCCAGCGAAGAGATCCGCAAGGCCTACCTCGGCGAGTAGTGTCGATCCGACACACCAGGTGTCGAAACGCCACAAGTGCGCGTCACGAGGCCGTGACGCAGGGCGCCGAAGGCCCGCCCGCACGGTGAGGGTGGCTCAAGACCGGGCCGCCGCGGCCGCCCTCGTTTCGGGCGAGTCGGACGGCGCCCGCCCCGGCCCCCGTTGTGGCACGTCGTTCGCACACCGCGCCGCCCTCGCAGCCTCCGGTGTGGGGCCTTCGAACAACTTCGCGCGACCCACCCAGGGGAAAGAGGACACACACGATGATGCGTTTCTGGCTGTCGTTGACCGCGGTGGCATCGCTGGGGTTGATGGCGTGCCACCCCGAGGCCCACGAGGCCGAGGAGAAGCCGAAGTATCTCGTCACCAGCCCCGTGCGGCAGACGACGGAGCTCAGCCGCGAGTACGTCGCCCAGGTGCGCGCGATACAGCACATCGAGGTGCGCGCGCTCGAGCGCGGCTACCTGCAGGGCATCTTCGTCGACGAGGGCCAACGCGTGCAGGCGGGCCAGAAGATGTTCCAGCTGATGCCGCTCGTGTACCAGGCCGAGGTGCAGAAGGAGGAGGCGGAGGTCGCGCGGACGGAGATCGAATACAACAACACCAGGACGCTCGCGGAGAAGAACATCGTCTCGCCCAACGAGCTCGCGCTGGCGAAAGCGAACTTCGACCGCGCAAAGGCGCAGCTGTCGCTGGCGAACACGCACCGCGGCCTCACGGAGATCCGCGCGCCGTTCAGCGGCATCGTGGGCCGCTTCAGCGCGCGCCTCGGCAGCCTCATCGACGACGGCGACCTGCTCACCACGCTGTCCGACAACAGCACCATGTGGGTGTACTTCAACGTCGCCGAGGCCGAGTACCTGAAGCTCGAGAGCGATGGCTCGGGTATCAACCGTCCGGTGAAGCTGGTGATGGCGAACGGCCAGTTGTTCGACCAGCCCGGGAAGATCGAGACGGTGGTCGCCGACTTCAACAACGAGACGGGCACCATCGCCTTCCGCGCGAACTTCCCCAACCCGAAGGGCCTGTTGCGGCACGGGCAGACGGGCAAGGTGGTGATGACCTCGGCCCTCGACGACGCGCTGGTCATTCCCCAGAAGGCCACTTTCGACGTGCTCGACAAGAAGTTCGTCTTCGTCGTCGACGAGAAGAACACCATCCACTCGCGGCCCATCACCGTGCTGGCGGAGCTGCCGAACGTCTACGTCGTCGCCAGCGGGCTGGAGGCCAACGACAAGATCCTCGTCGAGGGGCTGCGCAAGGTCCACGAGGGCAGCGTGATCGAGCCGAACTTCCAGAAGCCGGGCGAAGTGCTCGCGCACCTCGACGTGCCCGCGGAGTAGCGCGCTCGCGACCGACGGACCGCGCCATTCCCACGGGGAAAGCCACATGATCGAGAGATTCATTCACCGCCCGGTGCTGGCGATCGTCCTCGCCATTCTCACCGTCTTTCTCGGCGCGCTCGCGATGCGCTCGCGGCCGGTCTCGCAGTTCCCCGAGATCTCCCCGCCCCGCGTCATCGTCACGCTCGACTTCCCGGGTGCGAGCGCGGACGTGCTCGTGCAGTCGTCGCTCATCACGCTCGAGCGCGCGATCAACGGCGTGCCGGGAATGAGCTACATGCTGTCGGACGCGACGAGCGCCGGCGAGGCGACGATCCAGGTCGTCTTCGAGCTGGGCACCGACCCGAACCAGGCGATGGTCAACGTGAAGACGCGCGTCGACCAGATGATGAGCCGCCTGCCGACGCTGGTGCAGCTCGAAGGCGTCGTGGTGAACCGCGTGCAGCCGTCGATGCTGATGTACGTGAACCTGTACAGCACCGACAAGACCGCCGATCAGAAGTTTCTGTACAACTTCGCGAACGTCAACTTGCTGCCCGAGCTGAGCCGCGTCAGCGGCATCGCGCAGACGCGCATCCTCGGCTCACGACAGTACGCGATGCGCGTGTGGCTCAACCCCGAGCGCATGCGCGCGTACAACGTGTCCGTCGATGACGTGATGGAGGCGATGGCCGAGCAGAGCATCATCGGCCGGCCGGGGCGCCTGGGCCAGGCGTCGGGCCAGTCGGCGCAGGCGCTGGAGTACGTGCTCATCTACCAGGGGCGCTTCAACAAGCCGGAGCAGTACGAGAACATCATCATCCGGGCGAGCCCCGACGGCGAGCTGCTGCGGCTGAGGGACATCGCGAAGGTGGACCTCGGCAGCGAGTTCTTCGACATCTACTCGAACCTCGATGGCCACCCGTCGGCGGCCATCGTGCTGAAGCAGACGTACGGCAGCAACGCGAGCCGCGTCATCGAGGACGTGAAGGCCAAGCTCGAGGAGCTCAAGGAGAAGTCCTTCCCCCCGGGCATGGACTACAAAATCAGCTACGACGTCTCGAGCTTCCTCGACGCGTCCATCGAGAAGGTGCTCCACACGCTGCTCGAGGCCTTCGTGCTGGTCGCCCTGGTGGTGTTTGTCTTCCTCGGCGACTGGCGCTCGACGCTGATCCCGACGCTCGCGGTACCGGTGTCGCTCATCGGCGCCTTCGTGGCGATGCAGGCGTTCGAAGTGTCGATCAACCTCATCACGCTGTTCGCGCTGGTCCTGGCGATCGGCGTCGTCGTCGACAACGCCATCGTCGTGGTCGAGGCCGTGCACGTGAAGATGCACGAGGATCATCTCTCGCCGTACAACGCGTCGAAGAAGGTGCTCCGCGAAATCAGCGGCGCGGTCATCGCCATCACCCTGATGATGGCGGCGGTGTTCGTGCCGGTGGCCTTCATGACCGGCCCGGTCGGCGTCTTCTACCGGCAGTTCGCCATCACCATGGCGTCGTCGATCATCCTGTCCGGTGTCATCGCGCTCACCTTCACGCCGGTGCTGTGCGCGATGCTGCTCAAGAACACGCACGGCCAGCCGAAACGCCGGACGCCGATCAGCCTCTTCCTCGACGCGTTCAACCGGCGCTTCGAGACCGGGACCAACCGCTACGTCTCGCTGCTCAGGAAGGTCGCTCATCGTCGTGTGGTGACGTTCGGCCTGCTGGGCGCCTTCGGCGTGGGCATCTTCGCGGTGAACGAGGTGCTGCCGGCCGGCTTCGTGCCCAGCGAGGACCAGGGCATGATCTACGCGATCATCCAGACACCGCCGGGCACCACGCTCGAGCGCACCAACGACATCTCCCGTGAGCTGCAAGCGATCGCCGAGAAGGTGGAAGGCGTCGACTCGGTGTCGTCGCTCGCCGGCTACGAAGTGCTGACCGAGGGCCGCGGCTCGAACGCCGGCACCTGCCTCATCAACCTGAAGGGCTGGTCGGAGCGCAAGCAGTCGGTGCAGCAGATCATGGAGGAGCTCGAGGAGAAGTCGAAGGACCTCGGGGCGATCGTCGAGTTCTTCCAGCCGCCCGCGGTGCCCGGCTACGGCGCCGCCGACGGCTTCGCGCTGCGGCTCCTCGACAAGACGAACGAAACCGACTACCAGGAATTCGACAAGATCAACCAAGAGTTCATGGAGAACTTGAAGAAGCGCCCGGAGCTCACGGGGCTCTTCACGTTCTTCGCGGCCAACTACCCGCAGTACGAGCTCGTCATCGACAACGAGCTGGCGATGCAGAAAGGCGTCTCCATCAAGAAGGCGATGGAGAACCTCGACATCCTCATCGGCAGTACCTACGAGCAGGGCTTCATTCGCTTCGGCAACTTCTTCAAGGTGTACGTGCAGGCGTCGCCGGAGTTCCGCCGCTTCCCGTCGGACCTGCTCGACTACTACGTGAAGAACGACAAGGGCGACATGGTCCCGTACTCGGCCTTCATGACGTTGAAGAAGACGCAGGGGCCGAACGAGATCACCCGGTACAACATGTACAACTCGGCGGCGATTCGTGGCGGCGCGGCGAAGGGCTACACGAGCGGCGAGGCGATCGCCGCGGTGAAGGAGGTCGCGGCGAAGACGCTGCCGCGCGGCTACGACATCGCCTGGGAAGGCCTGTCCTTCGATGAGGCGAAGCGCGGCAACGAGGCGCTGGTCATCTTCATCATCGTGCTGGTGTTCGTCTACCTGGTGCTGGCGGCGCAGTACGAGAGTTTCCTCCTGCCGCTCGCGGTGCTGCTGTCGCTGCCGACGGGCGTGTTCGGCTCGATGCTGCTGCTCAAGGGCATGGGGCTGGCGAACGACATCTACGCGCAGCTGGGCCTCGTGATGCTCGTCGGCATGTTGGGGAAGAACGCGGTGCTCATCGTCGAGTTCGCGAACCAGATGCACCACAACGGCGCGAAGGTTCTCGACGCGGCCATCGAGGCGGCGAAGGTGCGCTTCCGGCCCATCCTCATGACGTCGTTCGCCTTCATCGCCGGCCTCATCCCGCTGGTGCGCGCGACGGGCCCGGGCGCCATCGGCAACCGCACCATCGGCGCCTCCGCGCTCGGCGGCATGTTCTTCGGCACCGTCTTCGGCGTCATCGTGGTGCCGGGTCTCTATTACGTCTTCGGCTCGTTGTCCGAGGGTAAGGCGCTCATCCGCGACGAGGAAGACGAGTCGCTCACCGAGAGGGTGTCTCACCATGTCTAGCAGGTTGCTGAAAAACGCCTCGAGACGATCGACTGGCCGTACCGAGGCGTGATCTGGTGCTGGCCATGCGTGGAACGAACGACGGACAGGGCTCGATGCTGGTGCTGATGTCGCCGGACTCC
>JBFMAB010000030.1:0-5735 GCA_040755835.1 Myxococcota bacterium | reverse complement strand
CGGGGCGGCGTCCTTCGGGGCGGCGTCCTTCGGGGCGGCGTCCTTCGGCGTTGGCGCCCTGGGCGCGGGCTCCTCGGGCACCGGCTGCAGCTTCTGGAGCAGGTCGACGCGGCCGCCGCTGCCGCCGGCGGTGGCGGTCATCGGGAGGAAGCCGTCCTTCGACAGCGTCACCTCCAGCATCGTGCGCCCGTCCTTGCCGGCGGGGCGCTCGAGGTCGAGCGGCGTCACGCCCAGCACCTTGCCTTCCAGCGTCACGGTGGCGCCGGCGGGCACGGACTCGATGTGGAAGAGCACTTTCGTCGGCGCATCCGGCGCGACCACCACCAGCTCGTCCTTCGGCGTGGGCTGCGCGGGCTGCACGACGGGCGGCGGCGCGGGCTCGGGCGCGGGCTGCGGCGGCCGGCGCATCACCAGCGCGGTGACGCCGACGCCCACGGCCATGGCGAGCGCGAAGCCGAGCACCAGCACCAGCGTGTTGCGGCGCGGCGGCAACGGCACCTCGACCGACGGCGTCTCCACCGCGGGCGTGAGGATCGCCGGCACCACGTCCTGCATCGCCGACAGCACCTCCTCCATCGACTGGAAGCGGTCCATCGGCGACTTCGCGAGGCACTTCATCACCAGCGCGTCGAAGGCGTCGGGGATCGGCTCCAGGCCTTTGGGCGTGGTGAGCGGCGGCACCTTCTCGTGCACGTGCTTGAGGATGATCTCCAGCGGCGCGCCTCCGCGGAACGGCGGCTGACCGGTGAGCGCCTCGTACAGCACGACGCCCAACGAGTAGATGTCGCTGCGGGGATCGGCGCGGTTCCGCTCGCCCTGCTCGGGCGCCATGTACGGCGGGCTGCCCACGAGCATGCCCTGCTGGGTGATGGCGCGGCCTTCCAGCTCGTGGCCTTCGACGAAGGACTTCACCAGGCCGAAGTCGAGGACCTTCACGTGGTCCGTGTCGTCGTCCAGGTTCAGCAGGATGACGTTCCCCGGCTTGAGATCCCGGTGCACCACGCCGAGCTCGTGCGCCTCGCGCAGCGCGCGCGCCACCTGCTGGCCGATGTTCAGCACCCGGCGCCACGGCAAGGGCCCGCTGACGAGCAGCTTGTCGAGCGACTCGCCGTCCAGGTACTCCATCGCCAGGTAGAACAGCCCGTCCTTCGTCGAGCCGTAGTCCACGACGCGCACCGTGTTCGGGTGCGACAGCTTCGCGGTGAGCGCCGCCTCGACGAGGAAGCGCTGCTTGAAGGAATCCTCCCGGCCCGCGCCGTAGCGGCTGTCGAGCACCTTCAGCGCGACGGCACGATTCAAGGGCAGCTGGACGGCGCGGTACACCTTGCCCATGGCGCCCTTGCCGATGACGTCGACGATCCGGAAGCGCCCGTCGAGCGTCACCCCCACGAGCGGATCGAGCGCGTCGGCCTCGACCTCGGCCGTCACGTCGTCCGCGCTCTCGGGTTCCACCGGCGCCATGCGTCAAAGCCACCCTAGCAGGGAGCGCGCCGGGTGCAGCAGGGGGGCGAGAAACCGTCACTTCGCGATGTCTGTCCGGCGGGGGCGGGGGTATGACGACGTCGAAGTCGTCACGTTCCGAAAAGGAGAGCCCTCGATGCGCCTCGCCCTGCGTCCGCTGCTCGTCCCCGTCCTCGTCCTCGCCGCCTGCACCGAGCCCGACCCGGCCGAGGCCCCGCGCCAGGCCGGCAACGCGCTGTTCAAGAAGGGCGAGTTCGAGAAGGCCGGGGCGGAGTACGAGAAGGCGATCGCGCTCGACAAGAAGCCCGAGGTGAAGGCCTACGAGACGGCGGCGTTCGCGTACATGAAGGCGGGCAACCTCTCGAAGGCGACCGAGCTGCTCCTCAAGACGCTGGACCTGAAGACGGACAACGCGGGCAAGCTCGAGGTCTACAAGAACATCACCGGCATGTACTTGCAGGCGCAGCGCGGCGCCGAGGCCGAGAAGTACTTCCTCGAGATCCTCAAGCTCGAGCCGAAGGACCCGTCGGCGATGGGCTGGCTCGCGGAGATCGCCAGCGATCGCGGCGGCGCGCGCAACAACCTCAAGCCCGCGGTGCCGGCCGAGCTGGACAAGGCGCTCGAGTGGTACGCGAAGGTGCTCGAGGTGACGCCGGACGACGTGGGCCCGTGGGTCAACCGGCGCATCATCTACATGAAGTACGCGGACTACTACGCCGGCCTGAAGGCCCAGGCCGAGGCCGACGCCCTCGCGAACAAGGCCGACAAGGACGCGGTCGAGGACTTCAAGCAGCAGGCGGCCGACGCGCAGGCGAAGATGGACCAGATGCAGAAGCTGCTCGCCGAGGCCAACGCGAAGATCGGCGAGCTCAACAAGGCGAAGGCAGCCGCCAACAAGAAGTAGTCAGGCGACCGAGGCGCTCCAGCCGGTGGCGATGCGCGTCATCGGTGGTCACAGCATCGCATCCCCGAGCGCCAGCGCTTCAATTCGGATCCGGCGCCCAGTCCAGCGTCGTCGAGGACGGCGGCTCCGGCGGCAGCGGCGCGCTGACCTTCCCCGAGACGGGCGCGCCGGCGGCGATCCACGCGCGCACCGCCTCGGTGGCGCCGCGGGGCAGCCGGCCCGTCGGCGGCATCGGCGCGCCGCACACCGGCGCCCCGGACAGCTTGCGGCATAGCGCGCTGGCCTCGGGCTCGAAGGGCACCACCAGCGCGTCGCCGCCCTTACAGGCCGAGCGCGTGCGCACGAGCGCCCACGTGGACCACGCGTGGCACGGCGTGCAGCTCTGGCCGAGGAGCGCCGTCACCTCGCGCTCGAGCTGATCCAGCTCGGTGCCCGCGTCGATGGGCGCGGCGTCGGTGCGCGGTGCGCCCGCGTCCACCGCTCGCGGTATCGCGGGCTTCTCGGTGCAGGCGGGGAGAGCGAGGACGGCGAGGACGACGAGGACGACGAGCAGGAGCCGGCGCACGGCGAACGCATCCTCCGCTGGCGCGCCGTCAGGAGCCAGTCCGCTGCTCAGCCGGCGCGTTCGACGCGGCCGAACTCGCCCCAGGCGCTGCGCTCCCACCGCCAGATCGCCTGCTTGCTGCTATCCAGCAGGAACAGGTGAAGCCAGCCATTCTCGACGAGCTGCCGCACGCGGGCGTGCTTGTTCAAGACGGCGTCGATGGCCTCGCGCGGCGCCTCGATGAAGACGCTCAGCCGAAGCGGCTCGTGGACCCACCGCGTCCCGTCGTGGAGCGACTGCAGCGGCAGGCCGATGCGCAGGTCGCCGCCGTTGCCCTCGAAGACGCCGAGGTGCCCGCCCACCACGTTGTGCAGCACCTTGTTCCCGCTGCCGTAGCGCTCGTTGTCGACGGTCGACGCGTAGTACTGGAAGTTGATCCAGTGCGTCACCACCATGGGCGCCGTCATGATGAGCTCGAGCGTGGCGAAGCCCCGGTCCTCTTCGTGCCGATAGTCGTGCAGGAAGGCGCGCCCGCCCAGGTGCAGGCCGCGGGTGCGCTCGCGCGGGGCGACGATGAAGCTCGCGTTGCCGGCCAGCCCCCACTCGGGGCGCACCTCGGCCCAGTCGCGCGCGCGGGCCTGGACCGCCCGGTGCAACGCTCCGTCGTCGAGCCGCTCGAGGCCCAGCGCCGCCGAGCGCTCCCGCCGCGCGAGGACGCCGGCCCGCCGCAGCAGCTCCCTCGCCTCGGCCACCGTCGCGCCGGCCTCGCCGGCTTCGTCGAAGAGCGTGACGTCGTCGGTGGTCGTGTCGTGGAGCGCCGCGACGAAGCGCGTCGACGCGGGCACCTCGAGCCCCCGCTCCGAGAGGCGCGCGCGCACCTCCGCGTCGTTGAGGAGCGCCGCCGCGACCCGCGCGTTCACCTCTCCCGTCTGGCCGCCGCACGCGCCGCAGTCGAGGCCCGCCGCGTGCGGATTGTTTCGCGTGTGGCTCCCGTGGCCGACGAGCAGCACCAGCGGCGCGAAGCCCCGCGTGAGGCTCATGCCGCGCAGCATGCCTTCCGCGAGCTGCGCGCGCGCGTCGAGGGAGAGCGGCGTGCCGTCGACGGCGCTGACCAGCCGCGGCCGTCGCGCGCTCGCTTCGCGCCCCGTGAGGCCCGCGTCGTCCACCGACGGCCCGCTCGCGTCACGCCCATCGCGCAGCAGGCTCCAGCCCGAGAACAGCCCCATCGCCTCGACGAAGGCGAAGCTGGACAGGCCGCCGGAGCAAAACGCCTTCCACGCGTGGTCCGCCTGCAGGCGGACGCGGCGCTTCGTCTCCAGCGCGTCGCCCGTGCCCTCGTCGCATACGCGCAGCTTCGGCGCGAGCAGCCCGGGGAGCTGGGGACGCGCGTGCTCGGCGCCGGCCGGCGCGTACTCGATGGGCAGGCCGAAGAAGCCGGCGAAGCCGAGCGTCTGGGTGGCCGCGTCCTGCGCCTCGAGCGCGCGCCGGAAGACTTCGGAGCGCACGTCGATGCAGAACACCGCCTGGAGCCGCGGCGCGTCGGGCCGCGGCGCCGCGAAGCCCGTCTTCAGCGTCGCCGCCAGCGACGCCTGGTACGCGAGCTCCAGCGCGTCCTGCAGCAGCCAGTCCTCGGCGCGCGCCTCCTTCGCGGCGCGATCGACCGCGGGCCAGGCCGCCACCGCGCGGCGCCACTCGCTCGCCACGCCGTCGCCGGCCGTGCGGTACAGGACGAGCTCCCACGCGAGGCGAACCGCGAGCAGCGCCTCGAGGTGCGCGTCGTCGCGCCCGTCGAGCCGCGCCTGCCACCGGAGCCAGGCGCACCACGCCGCCCACCCGTTGACGTCGAGGAGCAGCGAAGCGAGGTAGCGCTCGTGCTCGTCCGCGGGCACGCCCAGCTCCGCGAGCGCGAGCGCCGGCACCGCCTCCGCATTGTCGGGGAGCGCCGCGACGGCCGCGCGGAACCCGCGGTGGCCCTTGAGGACGGCCGGCCCGTGGTCCGCCTCGGCCGCGCGCCGCCACGCGGCGTAGAGGCCGCCCTGCCTCGACGGGCCGAGCTGCGCCTGGCCGTCGTCGAAGTACGACGCGCACAGCTGGCTCGTGCGCTGCACGACGAGCTCGCGCCAGGGCGTGCCCGCGTCGGGGCTCCGCGCGTCGAGGACGTCCACCACCAGCGCCCGTCGCGGAGGCGCGGGCGTCCGGCCCTCGAGCAGCGCGACGAGGCGCTCCTCCGTCACGCCGGAGCCGCTGCGCGCGGCCGCCTGGCGCAGGTGCTCGGGGCGCAGCCGCCCTTCACGCCACGCCTCGGCGTACCAGGCGCGCGGCATGAGCAGCTTCGCGCCCGACAGCGCCGCCAGCTCGCCCGCCACGGCGGGCAGCGGCTCGTGGGTGCGCTCCCACAGCGGGTTGACGGCGATGAAGCGATCCAGCGGCCACGTCGGGGCGATGCGGCCGCACGCGCGCTCGACGGCCTGGCGGACGTCCGCGGGCGGCAGGGGCGTGGACGGCGTGCGCGGGGAAGCGTTGGCGGTCAGCATGGGCGGGCCTCGTGGGGGCTGGTGACGCGGACGGAGAGGGGGACGGGCGAGCGCGGCTGCAGCTTCGGAGGCCAGAGGCGGAAGGTGAGGCGGGTGAACCACTCGTCGATGAAGAAGGCGCCGAAGAGGCGCGGCTGCAGCCACGACGCGAACGGGCCCGCAGGCCGGAGCTGCAGCGCCGCCTGGACGGCGAAGAGGGCGAGGAAGCCCACCACGACGACGCCCCACCACGCCGCTGGCGCCGACTCCACCGGGCGCGGCACCAGCGCGTCGAACGCGACGTGCCAGGTCG
>JBFMAB010000029.1:0-12392 GCA_040755835.1 Myxococcota bacterium | reverse complement strand
AAGAAGGCCGAGGAGGAGGAGGCCGCCCGCCGCCGCGAAGAGGAGCGCAAAAAGCGCGAAGAGAAGAAGAAGATGGAAGAGGACCACGACGACCTCCGGAACTACTAGGCGGGTAGGGGACGAAGCCCTTGCCGAGCGCCGCCGGGCTTGCTGAGAGGCCCGGACATGGGGGAGCCGAGCCCGTCCCGCCGAGCGGCGGTGGTCGCCGTCGTCGTGGCCGTGGCGCTTGGCGCGGGCCTCGTCGCGCACGGCGTCCACCACATCGGCAACTTCATCGAGGACGACACCCTCATCAGCCTGCGCTACGCGCAGCGGCTGCTCGACGGTCACGGGCTGACGTGGACGGACGGCGAGCGGGTCGAGGGCTACTCCAACCTGAGCTGGGTGCTGGCCAGCGCGGCGCTCGGCGCGCTGGGGGTCGACCTCATCGACGCGGTGCGCTTCCTCGCCGGGCTGTCGGTGCTGGTGACCCTGCTCGGGCTGGCGGCCCTCGCGCGGCGGCTTGGCGCGGACTGGTCGGGCATGGCGTTCGCCACGCTGCTGCTCGGCGCGACCGCGTCGGTGTCGGTGTGGATCGTCGGCGCGCTCGAGCAGCCGCTCGTCATCGCGTGCCTCGCCGTCGGCCTGTGGGCGTTGGCCGAGGTGGAGGCGCGGGAGCTGGCGCTGCGCCCCTGGGGCTGGGTGGCCGCCGGCGCCTTCTCGGTGCTGGTGCTGACGCGGCCCGACGGGCCGCTCTTCGTCGCGCTCCTGGTGGCGTGCTTCCCGCTGCTGTTTGGCTGGGGACGTTGGCGCGCGCAGCTGCGGGTCGCGGGCGCCGTGGCGGGCGTGCCCGCGCTGGCGACGCTGGCGCAGCTGGCCTTTCGGCTCGCGTACTACGGCGAGTGGGTCCCCAACACCGCGCTCATCAAGGCGAGCTTCTCCACGGGCCGCGCGCGCGGCGGCCTCGACTACGTGGTGGCGGGCCTCCGGGCCGAGTGGCTGCTGGTCGGCGGCGCGGCGCTGGGCCTCGTGCTGGCGATGCTGTCGCCGCGGACGCGGCGCTGGGCGCTGGCGCTGCTCGTCGTGGCGGCCGGCTGGTTGGGCTACGTCGTGGCCATCGGCGGCGACCACTTCCCGGCCTGGCGCCACCTGCTGCCCTTCGACGTGCTGGCGGTGGCGGTCGCGGCGCTGGGCTTCGCCGCGGTGCGCACGCGGTGGCCGGTCACGCGCTTCGTCACGCCGCTCGTCCTGGTGGGCTGCGCGGTCGCCGTGCCCACGTACGAGCGCACGCAGTGGGCGCTCAACGACATCGACGTCGCGGCGCGGGTGCGCTGGCAGTGGGAAGGGCAGGCGGTCGGCCGCACCTTCGGCCAGGCCTTCGCGCGCGAGCGCCCGCTGTACGCCGTCACCGCCGCGGGCTGCCTGCCGTACTTCTCGAAGCTGCCCGCGCTGGACATGCTGGGCCTCAACGACCGGCACATCGCGCGGCAGCCCGGCGACGAGCACTACCCGCTGGCGCACGACCACGGCGACGGGAAGTACGTGCTGGAGCGCGCGCCGGACCTCATCACCTTCGGCATGCCCCGCGGCGGCCGCCCCACCTTCAAGACGGGCGACCAGCTGGCGAAGGACCCGGCGTTCGCCCGCGACTACGTGAAGGTGCGCTTCGACGCGCTCGAGCCGCTGGCGCTGACCTCGGAGTCCTTCGTGCGGCTGCGCGGGCGCATCGGGGTGCGCACCGGGGCCGGCGGGCGGCTCGAGGTGCCGGCGTACCTCTTCCCGCACGCGGTGGGCGTGCCGCTGCCGGGCGCGGGCATGGGCGGCCTCGTCTCTGCCCGCACCGTCGGCCAGCTCGAGCTGCCGGGCGTGCCGGCCGGCCGCTGGACGGCGCGCCTCGAGCCCGCCAACCCGCGCGCGCGGGTGAAGGTGGTGGCCCGTCCCGAGGATCGCGTGGAGGTGGACGGCGCGCCCGAGCACGTCGTGCAGCTCGCCCGCGAGGCCACGGTGCAGCTGGAGCTCGCGGCCGGCGACCTCAGCACGCTGGTGGGGATGGTGGTGCTCGAGCCCGTCGGGGAGGAGGTCCCGCCGCCGCCCGTCGTGGCGCTGGAGCTCTCGCCGGGGCCCGCGCGGCCTTTCCCCGTGTCGCCGGGCTTTGGCGTGTGGACGGTGATGGGCGACGCCTTCGGGCCGTCGGCGGCGACGTCGCACCGCGCGAAGCAGCAGCTCATCGAGGGCGTCCGCGGTCCGTTCCTCAGCTCCTTCGGTGAGTCGACGTCCGAGCGCTTCGGCGACGCCTTCACCGGCGTGGCCACCTCGCCCGCCTTCGTGCCGACGGCGTCGGGCTGGGTGGAGTTCCGCGTCGCGGGCGGCCGGGTGGACGGCGCCGGCGTGCAGGTGGGCGTGCGGCTGGTGGAGCGGCTCCCGGGCGGCGGCCGGGCGGTGCGCTTCGTCGCCTCCGGGGAGCGCGACGAGCGCTTCCGGCCCGTGAAACTGGACCTGGGCTGGCTGGCCGGGCGCGAGCTGGTCATCGAGGTGTTCGACGACGCGCTGGGCGGCTGGGGCCACATCCTCGCCGACGGCTTCGTCGTCCACGGCGCGGTGGATGCGCCCTGAAAGCCACGCCGCGCGGCGGGCCGGCCACAAACTCGACAGGCCGCCACAGCCCTGTAGCGTCTCCAACCGCCCTCTTTCCCTGCCGGAAGGGGGCTGGCATCGGGCCTGCTCTCAAGAAGGCCCACGGTCGCGCGGCGCGGCCTCGAGGACACGGACAAGACCATGACGCAGCGACGAGTCGGCGTGCTGTTGGGCGGTTGGGGCGAGGAGCGGGAGATCTCGGTGAAGACGGGCGAGGCCATCGCCCAGGCGCTCGAGCGCAAAGGCCACGCGGTGACGCGCATCATCGCCGGGCCGGGCCTCGACCAGGCCGTGCGGAACGCGGGCATCGACGTCGCTTTCCTCGCGCTGCACGGCCGCATGGGCGAGGACGGCAAGGTGCAGGGCCTGCTCGAGGTGCTCGGCGTTCCGTACACCGGCTCGGGCGTGCTGGCCTCGGCGCTCGCGATGCACAAGGGCTTCGCGCGGAAGCTGTTCCGCCAGCACAACCTCGCCACGCCCGCCGGCTATGTCGCCGGCCTCGCGGAGCTCGAGCAGGTGGAGGACCTCCACCTCGACCTCGGCTTCCCCTGCGTGGTGAAGCCCGCGCAGGGCGGCTCGTCGGTCGGCCTCACGCTGGTGCACACGCTGGGGCAGCTCAGGCCCGCGGTCGCGAAGGCTTGCCGCTACGGCGGCGAGGCGCTCGTCGAGCGCTACGTGAAGGGCCGCGAGGTGACGGTGGCGGTGCTGGCCGGCGAGGTGCTGGGCAGCTGCGAGATTTCGCACTCGAGCGCCACCTTCGACTTCGACACCAAGTACCAGGGCGGCGCCCGCTACCACCTGCCGCCGCGGCTCTCGCCCACGCGCGTCGCGAACATCGAGGCGATGGCGCTCGCGGCCTACCGTGCGCTCGGCTGCCGGGGCGCCGCGCGCGTCGACTTCATCGTGCCCGACGTCGGCAACGAGGTGCTGCTCGAGGTGAACACGCTGCCGGGCATGACGCCCAGCTCGCTGCTCCCGAAGATCGCGAAGCAGGCGGGCCTGTCCTTCGAGGACCTCTGCGAGAAGCTGCTCGCCACCGCCGCGCGCGACCTCGTCGAGGTGCAGCCGGAGACGGCGATGCCCGCCCGCGTGAGCGACGCGCGGAGCGCCGGCTGATCCACTCCGTCACGAGGTAGGAGCAGGTGGGGTTGCGCGCGGTCGCGCCCGTACGCGAGGCTCGCACGCATGGTCTCCGCGCTCCTCGTCCTTGCCGTCGTCGCTGCCGACCCCGTCGTGCTTTCGCCCGGAGAGCAGTCCGTCCTGCGCGTGCCGGGCATCACCCGCATCGCGGTGGGCGACCCGACCGTGGCGGACGTGACGCCCACCGCGAAGGGCGAGCTGCTCGTGCTGGGCAAGAAGCTCGGCCGCACCACGCTGACCCTGTGGAGCGCACGCGGCCTCGAGACGCGGCAGCTCGTGGTGGACGACGGCCACGCCTCGGAGCTGGGCGTGAAGTTGAAGCAGCTCGTCAGCCCGTCGCTGCGCGTCGAGAAGTTCGCCGGCTACACCGTCGTCGACGGCACCCTGGACTCGGTGGAGGAATGGAGCCGCCTGAACGCCCTCGTCGGCGGCGACCCGAACGTGAAGGTGCTGGCGCGCCTCAACCCGCGCGTGCTGCCCGTCGTCGCCCAGCGCATCACCGCCGCGTTCCACAAGGCCGGCCTGGCCCAGGCGCGCGCGGAGTGCGTCGGCCAGACCGTCTTCCTCGAAGGCAGCGTGGCCGACGAGGTGGAGCTCCAGCGCGCGCTGCTGATCGCCAACGCGCTCTACGCGCAGGTCACCCACGCGCCTTCGGTACGCTGACCGTTCGGCGGCGCTTCTCAGGCCCAGAAATCGGCCGCTGCCGCGCTGACGCGGTGGGTCACCCGCGCCTCGAAGCGTTTGACACGGGGTTTCGATGCCCCTAGAAGGGCTCGTCCTTCGGACCCGGGGAGGGGATTTCAGTAGTTTTTCCGGGTAGTTGAGAGGCCGGCGCCCGCCATGAGCCCTGCTGAAATCGCATTCCTGCTCGTCTACTTCGCCGTGCTGCTGGTGCTCTCCGTGTACGGCTCGCACCGGTACCGGATGGCGTACCTGTACTACCGGCACAAGTACAAGCTCCCGACGCCGACCGGCACGCTTCAGCGGATGCCGCGCGTCACGGTGCAGTTGCCGGTCTTCAACGAGCTGTACGTGGTGGAGCGGCTCATCGACGCGGTGTGCTCCATCAGGTACCCGCGCGAGCTGTTCGAGGTGCAGGTGCTCGACGACAGCACCGACGAGACCCAGGGCATCGCGCGGGCGCGGGTGGAGGCGTGGCGGCAGAAGGGCGTCGACGTCGTCTACATTCACCGCACGGACCGCACGGGCTTCAAGGCGGGCGCGCTGGAGAACGGGCTGTCCCTGGCCAAGGGTGAGTTCGTCGCGGTGTTCGACGCGGACTTCGTGCCGGCGCCGGACTTCCTCGAGCGCACGGTGCCCTTCTTCGCCGATCCGAAGGTGGGCATGGTGCAGGTGCGCTGGGGCCATTTGAACCGCGAGTTTTCGATCCTCACGCAGGCGCAGAGTCTCTTGCTCGACGGGCACTTCATCATCGAGCACACGGCGCGCAACCGCTCGGGCTGCTTCTTCAACTTCAACGGCACCGCGGGCATCTGGCGGCGCACCACCATCACCGATGCGGGCGGCTGGCAGCACGACACGTTGACGGAGGACCTGGACCTCTCGTACCGCGCGCAGCTCAAGGGCTGGCAGTTCGTGTTCCTGCCGGAAATCATTTCCCCGGCCGAGGTGCCGGTGGACATGAACGCCTTCAAGAGCCAGCAACACCGCTGGGCGAAGGGCTCGATCCAGACGGCGAAGAAGCTCCTGCCGAAGATCCTCAAGAGCGATCTGCCGTACCACGTCAAGCGCGAGGCCTTCTTCCACCTGTCGAACAACGTCGCCTACCTGCTGATGGTCGTGCTGTCGGTGATGATGCCGATCTCGATGTTGGTGCGCTTCAAGCACGGCCTGTACTCGACGCTCTTCCTCGACCTGCCGGTGTTCATGTCGGCGACGGCGTCGGTCAGCTTCTTCTACGTGGCCACTGCGCGCGAGCTGGGTCTGTCGTGGTGGGGCCGCATCAAGTTCCTGCCCTTCGTGATGAGCCTGGGCATCGGCATGGCCATCAACCAGGCCAAGGCGGTGCTCGAGGCGCTCTTCGACAGGCAGTCCGAGTTCGCCCGCACGCCGAAGACCGGCAGCGAAGGCAAGACGGTGAAGGCGGTGAAGAAGGCGTACCGCGGAAAGCGCAGCTGGGTGCCGGCCCTCGAGCTGGCCTTCGGCGTCTACTTCACGGGCGCGGCCTGGTACGCGTGGGACAAGGCGATCTGGACCTCGCTCCCGTTCCTCGTGCTGTTCCAGTTCGGCTTCCTGTACGTCGGCATCGCCAGCCTGATGGAGTTCCGCGGCAAGGCGCGCAACGTGACGGCGGTGAGCGCCGGGCCGCAGCCGACGGCCTGAGGACGGGCCTCCACCGGGACAACGTGAGGTGCTCTGCGCGGAACGCGCGGGCCGCGGCGGCGTTGGCGCCGGGCCTGGGGGCCGGGCTATGCGTCGCGCCCATGTTCCGCACCGCGCTCTTCGTCACCTTCGCCGCCAGCCTCGCCGCCTGCGGCGGGCCCGCCACCCAGGCCGACGCCGGCGTCCCGCTGAAGTGCCACGAGTACGCCTTCACCGCGACGGGCGCGCCCACCGCGCTCGGCGCGCAGTTGGTGTCCAACGTCTTCGCGGTGCCGCTGACCGTGGGCGCGTCGCAGAAGACCGTCGTCGTCGACACGGGCGCGCCGGTGACGCTCCTCGACCCGGCGGTGTGGACCGGAGAGACGCTGCCGACGGGGCAGGGGAAGCTGGCGAGCCTCGCGCTGGGCAGCCTGACGGCCACCGACGTGACGGTGGTGGCGGCGCCGGTGGGCGCGACGACGGGCGAGGGGCCGCTCCCGGGCCTGGTGGGCGGCGACTTCCTGTGTCACTTCGCGACCAGCTTCGACTACCGGCAGCCGCGGGTGCTGCTGGGGGAGCAGGCGCTCCCGACGGACCTCGCGGCGCCGGTGACGGTGGACGCGCCGGTGAAGGGCGGCGGCATGGGCGCGCTGCCGGTGGGGAACGACCTCGTCATCGTGCAGCTGCCGCCGACGCGCATCGTGGTGGCCGCGAAGATTGACGGCATCGCCCGCACCCTCGTCCTCGACTCCGGCGCATCGCTCACCGTGTTGAGCCCCACGGTGTTCGGCTCGCTGGTGGACGACGGCCGGAAGAAGCTGGACGGGCTGAGCGCCTCCACCGTCATGGGCAGCGCGGGGCTGACGGTGACGCGCGCGAAGACGCTCGAGGTGGGCGGCGCGGCGGTGTCGGGGGTGCTGGTGGCCTCGTTGGACTCGGCCAGCGTCTTCACCGCGCTGTCGCGCGAGGTGGGGCAGAACGTCGACGGGCTGCTCGGCGGCACCTTCCTGCGCGAGTTCCTCGTCACCGTAGACTACGAGGGCGAGCAGGTGTCGCTGCGGCGCTACCCGGCGCGCGACCACGTGCAGGACGAGTTCATCCGCGTGGGCGTCGCGCTCGCGCCCATCACCACCGCCCTCCCCGGCCAGCCGCACTACGAGGTGCAGCTCGTCTTCCCCGGCTCCGACGCCGCGACGCAGGGCCTGGCGGCGGGCACCGACATCGTGTCCATCGACGGCACGGCGCTCGAGCCACTCGACCTCGAGGCGGCGAGCGCGCTGCTGCTGGGCGCGGCCGGCACCACGAAGGCCATCGAGACGACGACCGGCACGGTGATGGTGAAGGTGGAGGACCTGCTGGGGAACTGACGGCGCCGAGCGAACGTCGTCAGTCTGGACGTCGAGGAGTGGTCTTCACCCAGATTGCGGGACGGCGGCCGACGGCCTTACCGCCAGTTGGAGTCCATGCGAACGCAGCTACCTCAACCGGAAACGGACTGTTGCCAGCGGCCGCGGCGCCCCTGAAGGCCTGTAGGAATCCCAGGACGGTTTCACGAAGCTCGGCGGCAACCACGAGCCAAAGAGCACCGCCGAACTTCCGATTGTCGACCGCCGGGATGCTGGTGAAGTCCTCGAACTCGACTGGGTCGATCCAACCCGAGAGCAAGAAGCTGAGGAACGCTTGCGTCTTCTCGTCTTCGCTAAGGTGTTCATGGAAGTAGGTCCATTCCGGTCGATCCTCTGGGCCGTCGTCGATTGCTCCATCGTCGGACGCCTCGCCAAACACGGGCGCTTCGGCGACGACGTCGACCTGTGCCTGCGTTGTACCAATGGCCTCTGAATAAGGCTCGGCTGTGCGCGCGGGCTCGACCGTCGGCTCTGTCGCGAATCTCCTGCACAGCTCACGCAGGATGTCATCGATCCGACGGGCCGCCTCGTCTCGTTGACACTCGCTGGCGATGAGACGCGCGCTATCGACTCTCCTGATGACCGTGCGAATTTCTAGCGGCCCATTGTGGGCCCAGTCGTTCCTCAGGAACCGGACTTCCTGGAGCCAGGCACGCGCACGCGGATGCAGGCTCCTGAGTTGCACGAGCTTCGAGAAGGCTTCCGGGTCCAGGCAAAGCCGAATCAAGTGGCTCAGGTCGGTTGTTGTTCGTGCTTCAGGGGCGAGGCGCTCACCCAACCACTGCAACGAAGGGACGAGCAACTGCAGAACTTCGTCCACCATGTGCCTGATTGGCGATTCTCGGTCTATCAATGGTTCCTCCAACGCTTCACGCCGATTTCGCGCGCAACGCTTCCCAGAGCCCCGCGTAGCAGCTCCTCGAGCTCCGCTGGCGACAGCACCGCCCGCAGCGTCGATGCGGCTTGCCCCGCCTGCGAGCTGTGCGCCTCGTCGGCGATGACGGCGAAGCGCTTGCCCTTCGCCGCCGCGAGCTCGCGCACCGCCGCCAGTGCGAAGGGGAACGTCTGAATGGTGCAGACCACCACCTTCTTCGTGCCCGACAGGGCTTCGGCGAGCTGCGCGCTCTTGCTGCTGCTCTCTCCGGTGATGGTGGCGACGACGCTGGCGGTCCGCTCGAAGTCGAAGATCGCCTCCTGCAGCTGGGCGTCGACGACGTTGCGGTCGGACACCACGAGCACCGAGTCGAAGACCTTCTGGTCCTTGTCGTCGTGCAGCTCGGCGAAGAAGTGCGCGGTCCACGCGATCGAGTTCGTCTTGCCCGAGCCAGCCGAGTGCTGGACCAGGTACTTCGAGCCCGGACCGTCTTTCAGCACCGCGGCGAGGAGTTTCCGGGTGACGTCGAGCTGGTGGTAGCGGGGGAAGATCACCCGGGTGATGAAGTTCTTCTTGTCGCGCCGGCCGATGAGGTAGCGACCGAGGATCTCGAGCCAGCTCTCGCGCGCCCAGACCTCTTCCCACAGGTACGCCGTCCGGTGCCCGCCGCCTGCGCGCACCGGGTTGCCGGCGGCGCCATGGTTAAAGGGGAGAAACGCCGTCGCCAGCCCCTTCAGCCTGGTCGTCATGTGGACTTCGCTGTTGCTGACGGCGAAGTGCACGAGCGCCCCGCGGGGAAAGCTGAGCAGCGGCTCGGCGGCCTGGCCCTTGGGTTGCGGGTTCCGGTCCTCGCGGTACTGCGCGATCGCGTCGGCCACGCTCTGCGTGAAGTCCGTCTTCAGTTCGGCCGTGGCGACCGGGATACCGTTGAGGAACAGCACCAGGTCGAGGCAGTTCTGGTTGTGCAGCGAATATCGGACCTGCCGCACCACGCGCAGCCGATTGGCCCGGGAGCGCGTGAGGAGCTCCGGGTTCATGCCCATGGCAGGCTTGAAATGGGCCATCTTCACGGCGCCCTTCACCCCGATGAGCTGGATCCCGCGACGGAGCACGTCGAGCGTGCCCCGCTCATTCAGCTCGGCGCGGAGCCGATCGAGGAGCGCTGTCTCCGGCTTTGCGCCGTCCGTCTTCACCAGCGCGTCCCACGCCTGCGGCTGCGTCCTCTTCAGCCACTCGATGACGTCAGGCGAGTAGAGCGCGCGCTCGCGGTCGTACCATTGCGCGTCCTGCGGCGAGTACAGCCAGTCGTGAACCTGCAGGTACTCGCAGACCTCGTCCTCGAAGCTCAGCTCCTTGTGCAAGGCCACGCCGCTCTCCTCACTTCTCGCGAACGAACTTCACCTTGAGCAGCGCCAACAGGTCCCAGGTCTTCATCGTCGGGACTTTGAAGTGCGTGCAGGCGTCGACGACGCTCACCTTTTTGGGCGAGTTCTTCGGCATCTCGAGTGTCACCACGGTGGCCTTCGTCGCGAGCGCCCGAGCGACCAGCCACGGATCGGCGCCACCGAGGAACTTCGTCTTCTCGGGCGTCATCGGGCCGCCGGAGGACACCCACGCGGTGATCTTCGCGAACGCGCGCTGCGTGGCCGAATCCGTCGTGGCGAAGATCCAGCTGGCGCCCTGGTGGCTCTTGAACCACTGCGACACGTAGTCATTGCCGGCGACCAGCTCGTTGCGGACACGGTCGATTGTCCCGAACGCCCCCTGCACGCCGTCCTCGAGCCACTCCCAGAAGCCCGGGCAGATCTCCGGTCGGTAGTAGTGATTCTTGGCCTCGATGAACACGTTCGCGTCGATCAAGTACTTCACGTGGTCAGCCCCTCCCGCCTCGCCGCCTCCATCACCCTGGCTGGATTCACGTTGAGCAACTGGCCGGCGTCTCGGATGAACAGCTCCTGTGACAGCGCCGAAGACAACACGGCCCGGGTGAACGGCCGCCCGTTGCGCGTCACCAGTGTCCTGTAGAAGTCGCCGCCGCTCTTCTTCTTCTTCTTCCTCCCGGCCTGCTTCCACGCCGAGCGCTGCTTCTCGATGAAGCCATCGACGATGTTCCGGCTGACCAGGCGCTGCTCGCGAGCCCGAATGGCCACCACCGCGGCGCTGACCTTGAACTCTCGCGCGAGGCTCACGAACTGTGCTTCAGCGGGTTCGTCCTTGCGCCACAGTCCCGCCAGCATGTCGCCCGGCACCAGGAACTCAGCGGCCGCCGCGTTGCACAGCCGCTCGCTGCTGTCGCTGCTGGCGACGAACGGATCGGACACCCCCGTCTTGCCGAGCCAGAGGTGCGCGAGTTCATGAACGAGCGTGAAAATCTGGGCGGAGATCGCGTCGGACGCGTTGATGAAGACCAGCGGCGCATCACGATCCGCGATGGCGAATCCACGGAACTCGTCCGGCTTGACGGCCCGGCTCGTGTTGCCCGCGACCGTGCCGGAGCGCATCACCCAGACCCCGGCCTGCTCGGCGGCGGCGATGAGCGCGCGGTAGTAATCCTCCCCCGAGCTGGCGCCCGACCGGGGTGCGCTGATTTCGGTGCGCATCGCTCGCGAGAGCGTGGCCGGCGCGACGTGCGCCGAGAGGCTGTTCACGAAGCCCACCGGCGGAAAGCCCTCCTCGCGGCGGTAGCTGCGGTACCAAGCGTGCTTGAACAGCACGTCGTCGTAGAGGTCGCGGAAGGCTGGACTCGGCCGGTGCGCCTTGCCTGCGATGGTGCGGAAGTCGGGTGGGAGCGGCACCTCTTCGGGCGGCTGAGGCGCGTAGAGCATTCCAAACGGGACGTGCGTCACGTGCGCCCAGCGCTCGGCCTGCGTAAAGGAGGGGCGAGCCGCGCCTTCCTCCCAGGATGCAATCCTGGCGACGGGGACCTTCAGGGCCGCCGCCATGGCATCCGTGTCGAGGAGCGCGCGGACGCGAGCCCAGACCAGCAACTTCGGATTGACCAGCGCCTCAGCCATCTCGCCGCGAGCATAAACAGCGAGGATCTGGGCGTACAGGAAGGGGAGGGCCTCGTTAACAAGGAGGTCGGCGCTCGGTTATGTTTCACACGTGAACGAAGAGGCCGTCATCAAGAGCGTGGTCAGCCGGCTGCGGACCGACCTGCGACAGCAGTACCCCGACCGGGTCGACGACGTGCGCTTCGTGCTTGGCACCGACAAGGACGGAGATGCCGCCATCTTCGTGACGGTCGTGCTGAAGGACCCCAGAACGGGCGACTACCGATGGGTTGATGTCCAGCCGGTGGAGCAGAAGATCCGCCAGGAGCTGACCGACAAGGACCCGTTCAGGTTCCCGTACGTCGGCTTCGAGCTCGCTTCGGAGCGGGCTGCGGCCCGATGAGGCTCTCGAGCGACTTCATCGAGGTCGCGGAGCAGATCGCACGGCTCGGTAACAGGCGGCCGAAGCAAGCGGCGCTGCGCCGGGCCATCTCGACCGCGTACTACGCGGCCTTTCACTTCCTCGTCGAAGAGACGACCCGTCACCTCGCGGGCACGCGCGCGTCTGACGAGAAGCTGCGCGCCTTCATCGCGCGTGGCATCACGCACTCGGCCGTGAAGACCGTCTGCAAGGCCGTGAGCAGCGGAAACTGGCCGTCCATCGTCGAGCAGCGAATCGGCAAGGGCACGCTCGGAGTTCCTTCACAACCGCTCAAGAATGTCGCAGCCGCGTTCGTGAACCTGCAGGAACTGCGACACACCGCCGACTACGATCCACTTCATCGATTCAGCCGGGCCGATGCGATCGTTCAGGTCGACCGAGCGAAGGCTCTGCTGAAGGACTGGAGTACCGTGGCAGCGAGCGATGAACGAACGTTCTTCCTGTACCTCATGGGTGTGACGTCGTCGCGACGCGAGGACTGAAGAGCAGTCGAAAAATCAGGCCGTCCGCAACTTCGACTGATCGCGCTCGATCATGACGACGTGAGTCCGAGGGTCCGCACGAAGGAGCCGCAGCGAGACCAGGGCTGGCTGTTTGTGCCG
>JBFMAB010000028.1:0-90755 GCA_040755835.1 Myxococcota bacterium | reverse complement strand
CACAGCGATTGGCGACCTACACATCGGCACCGCAGCGGCAGCATGCCCGAGCATGGCCACCGCTGCCGAGCCCTGTTTCATCCCTCCATGGTGCGCCAAGAGGCGCGTGACGACGTCAGTCGCCGAAGCAGATGCCCATGTCGCGGCCGGTGGCCAGCGTGTCCGAATCCAGCGGCACGGCCTTCATGCGGCCGGCCACTTCCTCGAGCGGCACGTACTGCACGTTGGGGAAGGCGAGCGACACCATGACGTTGGAGTGGCCCTCGTCCAGCGCGCGCACGGCGGCCGCGCCGAAGCGCAGCGCCGCGAGCCGGTCGAAGGACGTCGGGCTGCCGCCGCGCACCAGGTGACCCAGCACGACGGTGCGGGTCTCCTTGCCGGTGCGCTCCGCGAGCGCGCGGGCGACCTGCTCGCCGATGCCACCGAGGCGCTCGGCCTTGCCGACCTCGGCGGGCGCCAGGACCGCGCGCTGGCCGTCCACGACGCGCGCGCCTTCGGCGACCACGATGAGCGAGTAGACGCGGCCGACGCGGTCGCGCATGCGGATCTTCTCGACCACCTTGTCGATGTCGAACGGAATCTCCGGCAGGAGGATGGCGTGCGCGCCGCCCGAGATGCCCGCGTGCAGGGCGATCCACCCGGCGTAGCGGCCCATCATCTCCACCACCATGATGCGCTGGTGGCTCTCGGCGGTGGTGTGCAGGCGATCGAGGCACTCGGTGGCGAAGGACACCGCGGTGTCGAAGCCGAACGTGGTGAACGTCCTGTCGAGGTCGTTGTCGATGGTCTTCGGGACGCCGACCACCTTGAGCCCCTGCTTCGCCAGCGCGTGGGCGATGGTGAGGGAGCCGTCGCCGCCAATGGCGATGAGCGCGTCGATCTGCTTCTTCGCGAACGTCTCGAGGATCTCCGGCGTGCGGTCGACCTGCTTCACGGTGCCGTCGGGCATCTTCAGCGGGTACTGCAGCGGGTTGCCCTGGTTGGTGGTGCCCAGGATGGTGCCGCCGAGGTGGGCGATGCCGCGCACCCGGTCGCGCGTGAGTTTGAAGACGCCGCCCTCAGGGTAGCGCTCCGGGAAGAAGATGCCGTTGAACCCGTCTCGAATCCCGTAGGTCTCCCAACCCCGGTTGGCCGCCGCCAGCACGGCGGCGCGGATGACGGCGTTGAGGCCCGGGGCGTCGCCGCCGCCGGTGTTGATGGCAATGCGCTTGATGACACTCATGAC
The DNA here is from genome assembly GCA_040755835.1 of Myxococcota bacterium. Lineage (GTDB taxonomy): Bacteria > Myxococcota > Myxococcia > Myxococcales > Myxococcaceae > JADLDB01. The sequence continues at coordinate 89,530 of JBFMAB010000028.1, read as the reverse complement.
GGGTCACCGGTTTAGCGCAGCCCTGCGCCCTTGCCGAACAAAGCGCCGCGCTCGCGCTGCGGTGCGTCACTCCACGTCGAGGTCCGTGACGCGCAACTCGTCGCCGCCCGTCACCAGCACCTGGAAGCTGCCGCACTGGGGGCAGGGGTCGCCGCGGCGCTCGATGGTGACGTCCTGGCCGCAGCCCATGCAGCTGGCGGTGCCGGGCGGGCGCGTCATCACCAGCTCGGCGCCCTCGGCCAGGGTGCCCTTCGCGGCGCTGACGAAGCCGAAGGCCAGCGCTTCGGGCATGACGTGTGACAGCGCGCCGACCAGCACGTGCACGCGCTTCACCTTCGTGAAGCGCTCCGTCTTCGCTTGCTCGGCGATGAGCTCGACGATGCCTTCGGCCAGCGAGAGCTCGTGCATGGGACGCGAGTCTCGCACCGACCGGGCGCCGCGGCAGCACGCGCCTGCGTCACACCCGTCGCGCGGGCAGCCGGAGTCGCAACCCCGACGGCGATGAGGCGCTTCCAGCCCGCTCACGTCGCCTGGGGCCTCGACTCGGGCGGAGGGCGTCCCGTCGTCCGCCGTCGCGGCGTCAGTCCTGGACTACCACGCGGCACGGCACGCACGGGTCGAGCGCCAGCACCAGCAGCGCCGCGCGCCGCGCGAGGTGTCCGCGACGCCCGCGCCGCTGCCGCTGTCGCGCTCGGCGTGCGCGTGCCCCGGCGAGCGCGCGAGCGCCGAGGCCACCGAGGCCACCGCGTCGGCCAGCGCGCGCAGGTCCACCAGCGCCGCGACGAGGCGTGGCAGCACCGCGTGCCCGTGCGCCCCGACCAGCGCCGCCACGGCCGGGTGGTGCGCGGCGCGGGCCAGCGCGCCCGACTCCGCTGCGCCGGCGTCCAGCGTCGGGCGCGCGCCGAAGTCGGGCCCGGTGAGGCGCGCTTCGAACCACGCGGCGTCCAGCGCGGGCACCAGCGGCAGGGTGCTCTTCCCGAAGCCGGCCGCGCCCAGCGAGAAGACCTGCCGGAAGAGCGCCGCGACGGGGCCGGCGGCCTGCGCGCTCCACGCCTCGAGCGCGCGCGCGTCGCCCTGCCGCGCGGCCGGTGGCGCCACCGCGTCGACGGCGTCGGACAGCTCCGCCAGCAACGCGTCGACGGAGCCGCGCGGCGTGAAGCCGATGCCGCCCAGCCGCACCCAGCGCGCGCCCGCGTGCGCCCACACGCGCAGCGTCTCGGTGGCGTGGCGCAGGCGCCGCAGCGGCTCGACGTCGGGCGCCACGCCGGCCTGCTTCGCCCACCCGACGGATACCTGGAAGGCGTGGTTGTCGAGCGCCTCCAGCTGGCACAGCAGCTCGCGCAGGCGGCGCTGCTCGGCGTCCACCTCCACGCCCAGCGCGCGCTCGCACGCCCGCAGCGCCGCCACCGCGTGCGCCGTCGCGCAGATGGAGAAGAGCGAGGGCACGAGGTGCAGCGCCTCGTCGACGGCGCGCCCGGCGAGCGCCGCGGAGTAGTCCGTGCGCCGCGTGGACGACACGTGCACGTCCGCGACGCAGCCGGCCTCGAGCTCGAGCGTGAGGGTGAGCGCGCCTTCGCTCGTCATGGCAGGCCGGCGCGCCTCCTGCCGCGCAGCGTGTCGAGCAACTCGCGCCGGCTGTGTGCCCCCGGCGCTGGCGGGACCGGCGGCGCGCGGAGCTGGGCCAGGGCCTCGCGGGCGGTCGCCACCGCCGCGGCCTGGTCCTCGAATTGCTGCGCCGGCGAGAAGAGCGACGCGAGCTCGACGTCACCGGCGGTCGGCAGCGCCTGCGGGAAGAAGGTGATGACGGCGGCGGGCAGCGCATGCTCGTGTCCGCGCGCCGTCGGCTTCGGCGCGCCCGGCGGCGGGAGGTAGACGAGATTCAATGCCCACGGCGTGACGAGGGCACCCAGGGCGCCGTCGCCCAGCGGCTCGAAGTCGACGGCCTCCAGTGTGAGGCGCGGGTTGTTGAAGGGCAGCTCCTTCATCGTCGTCGCGGCGAAGCGTTGGTAGTCCGCCACCAGCGCGGAGACCCGAGCAGCCAGCGTCGGGCCACGGCCCCTCTCGTCCGAGGGGGGAGCGGGAGTCAAAGGGAGGAAGCGCTCCTTTCCCGAGTCACAGCGCGGGCAGCGCCACTCGTCCGGCAGCGCGTCGAAGGCGGTGCCCGCCCGCACCTGCCACACGTCGCCGCCGTCGTCCGGCCGGTACACGTACCAGCAGACGCCGCACTCGCGCTCGCCGCTCATGTGGGCGCGTGCTCCAGCCACTCCGCGAGGCGGTCCGCCGAGTCCTCGAAGTCGTGGCCCGCCGCCATCAGCGCCGCCGGCACGTCGCCCACCTCGAGCGTGTCGAGGACGAGGCGGTCCACGGCGTTGAAGTGCTGCACTGCCCAGACGTGCCGCACCGCGGTCAATTCGACCTTGCAGGTGGAGAAGCCCTTCGATTGGCCGCGCACCGGGCCGTGGCCGACCTGCTGCTCGAGGTACGCCATGTCCACCTCGTTCATCGGCAAGAGCGTGAAGGAGAGGACGTGGTTGGGCTGGCCCGGCTGCCACGTCTGGCTGCGGTGGCGCAGCTCGGCCAACACCGGCAGCGCGTTCATGGCGCCCGGCGGCGGGTTTCCGATGTGGATGTCGGTGGTGGTGGCGGTGGCCTCCGCGGCGCGCACCACGCTGGGCACGTCGCCCACCTCGAGGTGCCGCGACACCACCTGCGCGCCGTCCTTCGTGGTGACGCGCCACAGGCCGGGCAGCACCGTCTCCTTCGCCTCGCAGCGGTGGCGGCCGCCGACCTCGAGCGACACCTCGCCCTCGCCGAGCGTCTCGTCGAGGTACTTCGCGGCGGCGGGGGACAGCGCGTCCACCGGCGCCAGGTAGCCTTCGCCCGTCCCGGGGTAGCGGCGCAGCGCCGCGACACACGCGCGCAACAGCGGCAGGCACTCGAGGGCGCCCGGGCCCTGGTCGAAGGGCTTCAGGTCCTGGGGCTGCGGCGCCTCGAGGCCGCCGAAGGCCGCTTGGTTGCCCAGCTCCGCTTCGGGCGAGGACTCGGCCAGCACCGGCGACGCGAAGCTCTTCATGACGCCACCTCCGGCGTGGTGCAGCCCATGAGTGGGGCGGCGCAGAAAAGACGCGGGCGTCCGTCAGTGCTGGTGGCCGTCGGTGGGTGCTGGCGAGGCCGCGGTCGGCGCAGGGAACGACGTCACCAGGTGGTCCGACGTGGTGTCGATGATGAGCTGCTTCACGAGCAGCTCGCCCTTCGCGATCTTCCCGGCGATGACCGGCCGCGCGAGGAACTCGGCCACCCGCTGCTCGCGCTCGTCGACGGCCCGCGTCAGCGTGGGGAAGGCCTTGCGCTTCTCGGGGTCGGCGGCGGCCTTCTCGGCGGCGCAGTCGGTGTGGCGCGTCAGCACCAGCAACTTCACGCCGTTCACCACGGCGAGCTCCAGCATCTCTTGCTCGACGGTGCTCAGCACGGAGCCCGCGGTGCGCACCACGTAGTAGTAGCGGCGCGTGTCGCCGGCGAGCTCCGAGGTGTCGATGCGGGCGTCCATGCACACCAGCATCGCCACCAGCGGGTGCCGCGCGGTCCGCGGAAACTTCTCGCGCACCCTGGCTGCCAGCTCGTTCTGCTCCATGAACTCCTGCCACACCTGCTCGGCGGTGATGTTCTCGTCGTGCTCGAAGTCGTAGGCCTGCAGGTGGTCTTGCATGCGCAGGCCAGCGTTCACCAGGGCGCCGCCGACCACGAATTGGGACTTCGCGCTGACCGCGAACGCGAGCGCTGCCCCGACCGCCGCGGAGCCGATGAGCAGGGGAATGCGCGTCTTCATGGGTGCTCTCCCTCGCCCCGACGATGCTGCAAGAACAGGCCCGGCGACACTTCCACGCGCAGGACCCCGCCGCTCCCGCTTCTCGCGCACATCACAAGGACTCGGTCTTCGGCCCCGCCCCAACCGGCGGCCTCTTCGGGCGCAAGGTCTTCCGGCTGAGGCCCGCGCGGTCGAGCACCGGCCGCGCGACGAAGATGGGTGCGCCGGTGCCGAGCGCCAGCGCGATGGAGTCGGACGGCCGCGCGTCCAGCACTACCGGCCTGCGCGCCTTCGGCTTGAGGTGGATGCGCCCGAGGAAGGTGTCGGCCTTCAAGTCGTCGATCTCCACCTGCACCACGGTGCCGCCGAGCGCCTCGATGGCGTCCTCCAGCAGGTCGTGCGTCAGCGGGCGCGGCGTCACCTGCTTGTCGAGGCGCAGGCGAATCGCCAGCCCCTCCATGCCGCCGATGAAGATGGGCAGCACCGTGTCGGCACCCGTCTCGCCGAGCAGCACCGCCCAGCCGCCGTCGTCGAGTTCGAGCACGTCCAGCACCTTCACCGGGACGAACTCGACACCCGCGTCGGCGCCCTGCGGCGCGGCGGCCAGCGCGAATCCGAGGGCGAGCGCGAGCGTCGTCACGGCCTTCAGCGTCCCGCCGGCGCGGGTCCGGGCGCAAGGGACCCTCAGCGAGCGACCGGGCTCAAATCCAGAACGAGATGCGCCGCGACGCGTCGGGCGGGCCGTCGCCCTCGCCGCCATCGCGCAGCCACGCGCGGTACGCCTCGATGTCCGCGTGCAGCAGGTCGGCCTCGGTGCTGGTGAACTCGAGCGCGCCGGGCGCGCGGGTGAGGCCCTCGCGCTGCACGCGCATGATGTCCACGTCCTGGCCGATGACCTGCGTCGTGTACCACTTCATGAAGCGACGCAGGCCCCGCGCCACCAGGTTGCCGGGCAGGTCCCACGGCAGCCGGTACGAGATGGACGTGTACACCAGCGAGTCCAGCGGGCCGATGGGCGTCACCTGGCTGGAGATGACGTAGCCCGAGCGCGCTCCCCACAGGTAGTCGACGCGCGTGACGTTGGGCGCGAAGAAGTGGTCGGTGTGCTGCATCGGCTCGCCGGTGGGGTTCAGCAGGAAGCCCGCGCCCGTCAGCTCGTCCTGCTGCTGCTCGTAGGTGACGAGCACCTCTCCATTACGCCGCGCGACGGTGGCCGGCACCTGCTTCATGCGGCGGTTGCGGAACCACCCCTTGTGCACGAAGACGGTGTGCGGCACGTCCATGAAGTTCTCGACGAGGTTCGTCACCCCGTTCGGGAAGCGCGTCACCATGAAGTACGTCGTCCAGCCGGGCTCGCCCCACTTCGGCACGCGGAACGGAGGGCGCCGCGCCTTCGACGCGTCGTCGCCCATGAACACGAAGACGAGCCCGTCCTGCTCGCGCGCCTCGAAGCGGCGGACGCGGCCCACGTCGCAGGGCCGCAGCTTCAAGCCCGCCTCGGCATGGCCCGCCTCGTCGAGCAGCGCGCCTTCCTGCTTCGGCCCGAGCGACGGAATCTCCACGCACGCGCCCGACGCGTCGTACACCCAGCCGTGGTACGGGCAGCCCAGCTTCCCGCCGAAGACGTCGCCTCTCGACAGCGCCGCGTTGCGGTGCAGGCAGCGGTCGAAGAGCGCGGCCGGGGCGCCGCGCGCGTCGCGGAACAGCACCAGCGGCGTGCCGAAGAGGGTGCGGCCGAGCGGCGCGCCCGGAAGCAGCTCGCTCGAGAGGCAGGCGACGTACCAGTAGTCCTTCAGGGCGCCGCAGCGCGCGAGGTCGGCTTCGGCCTCGAGCTCGATGCGGCGCGCCTGCGCCGCGGCGTCGGGGGCGACGGGCCGGCCGGAAGCGTCGGTGCGCCACGGCGCCGGCGGAGACACCTCGTCGATGGCCCGGGGCGGCTTCGTCATGGCGCGCACCATAGCGCCGCTCGCGCGCTCACGGTGGGAACACGGAGCGCTCCAGCGCGCGGCGTCGGGGAACGGGCCCAGCTGCGCGCTCTCGAGCTGGGGGCGCCCCCGGCACCGCGCGCGCGGGCGCTTCGCGAGCAGCCAGCGCAGAGCGTCGAGCCAGGTACGCCGCTGCCGGCGGCGCGCCGGGCCGCCGCCGCTCCACGCGGCCGCCGTCGCGGTCGAGGTGTACCGGCGGGCCGCTGCCCGTGTCGCCTTCGCGCAGCACGAGGAAGACGACGAGCACCTTCCGCTCGCCCGCCGCCAGCACGAGGCCCGTGCCGGTCCGGCGCGGGTTCCACACGCCGTGAGGTTCGTCAGCTTTTCGTCGGGGGGAGCGGACCAGGCACCCGCATTCGCGTGGCCGGCGTGCTACGAAGTCCCTACACCGGGGGGCGGTGCTGGCCGGCAGCCGGCCACGCTGAGCCGGGAGAACGACGTGGATCCAGCAGAGTGGTTGGCGGGCTTTCGCGCGACACACCAGCGCGCGAAGAGTGGGCAGCTCAAGCCCGAGGAAGTCCGGAAGTACCTGGCGATGCGCGAGGAGTTCGCCCGCTCGCTGGTCGCGGCGCAGGGCCTCGCGGTGCCGGAAGGGCAGCAGGCGCGCCGCTACTTCCGCGTGGCGCAGCTGTACCCCCTGGAGGTGGCGAACCTGTACCAGACGGTGACGCGGGAGCTGTCGCGCAGCGGCTTCTCGGCGCTCATCACCGGCGCGCTGCAGGTGGGCGAGGTCGTGGAGTTCAAGCTGTCGCTGGGCCGCGGCGCCGAACCGGTGCTCGGGCAGGCGCGGGTGGTGTCGAGTGTGCGCCAGACGGGGAACGCTCGCGTGTCCTTCGCCATCGACTCGTTGAGCGACGCCGACGCGGAGCGGATCGAGCTGGCCTTGTTCGACGCGGTGCTCGCGCGCTTCGCCTGACGCATCGGTCGGGTGCGCTCTCCGCGAACGGCCTCGCGTCGCCGGGGAGGCCTGCGCGAGCGCGAGTGGCCTGCGCCGCTCTGGCGCGTGGAAGACTCAACCTCTTTTCACGCGACATGGCCCGGCAGGCGCACCTGCGACAGCGTCATGTCCGCTCAACCCTTGCGAGCGCGGCCCACCGAGAGAGCAACAGGACGGCGCGGGACAGGGAGAGCGCCTGGACGCTACGGCTTCAGGACGTGGAGCTGGTCGACCTTCAGCTTCAGCGTTCGCGTCGCGCCGGAATGCCACGCCACCGTCACCTCCACCTCCGGCGGCGCGTCCTCGCCGAGCCCGAACACGAGCCGCCCGTCGGCCGTCGCGGAGAACCCGCCCATGGACTGCAGCTCCTTCACCTGGACGAGCGGCTGCCCGCGGCTCGTCGAGCGCACCGTCACGCGTGTTCCGAGGGCGGCGGAATTCGTGGGCGCCGCGCCGCGCAGCTCGAGCGCGAGGAAGTGCGCCTGGCCCGAGTCGCGCCGGGTGTTCCGGTACAGCGACGCGGGCCCGTGCTGGTTGGTGATGAGCGCGTCGAGGTCGCCGTCGCCGTCGAGGTCCGACAGCAGTACGCCGCGCGAATTGTCCGGCTCGTCAATGCCCACCTGCGCCGCCACGTCGACGAAGACGCCGGGCGCCTTCGCGCCGCGGTTCAGGTACGCGCGCCGCGCCTCGTTCGGGTAGATGTGCCGCCCGCGGATGTCCCCCCAGCGGTCGGCGTAGGTGTGAATGTCCGGGCCCGACTGCATCAGCTTCTGATTCACGTACCAGTAGTCGCGGCGCCGCGTGTTCAGCTCCCGCGCGTCGAGCCGGTCATCCACCATCCCGTTCGCCTGCACGAGGTCGTCCCAGCCGTCGAGGTCCAGGTCGCCCGCCGCCGCGCCCCACCCGAAGCGCCGCTCGTTGAGCGCCCCGCGCTGCGTCGCCTCGTCGGTGAAGTCGGGGACGAAGGCGTCCTTCGACGGCCGCACCATCCACAGAAGGCTGCCTTCCGACTGCAGCGCGTGGTGCACGTTGGAGACGTACACGTCGCTGAAACCGTCGTGGTCGAAGTCCGCGATGGACACGTTCATCCCCTTGTACGTGTCCTTGCCGACGTCGCCGAAGCGCGGGCCCTCGATGCGCCTGAAGTGTTTGCCACCTTCGTTCAGGTACAGGTCGTCGTGGCCGAAGTCGCTCGCCAGGTAGAGGTCCGTCCAACCGTCGTGGTTGAAGTCCTGCGTGCCGATGGCGAGCGTCCAGTGCGTCTCGGGCAGGCCCATCGTGTCGCTGTCGAGCTTCTCGTACGTGCCGTCGCCGCGGCCGCGGTACAGGAAGTTCTTCCCGCCGTTGTCCGCGTCGTGCCAGCCGTTGTGCATGAAGCGGAACATGCGGCGGTCGCCCTCGTACTCGGGCGGCGGCAGCTTGAAGAGGTTGAGCGGCGTCGGCGTGGCGTAGTCCGGCAGGTGCGTGGTGAGCGCGTTCGTCACCAGCAGGTCGAGGTGGCCGTCGTTGTCGAAGTCGAGGAACGCCGCGCCCAGCGACACGGTGTGCTCGTCGAGGCCCGACGCCTGCGACACGTCCTCGAAGGCGAGCGCGCCGGTCTCCTCGAGCAGGTTCCTGAAGCGTCGCGTCTTCCCGAAGGCCACCGTGAGGACGAGGTCCAGGTCGCCGTCGCCGTCGTCGTCCGCGAACACGCCGCCCGACGCGAGGCCGTGCGTCGCCGGATCGTCCGCGATGACGTCGAAGCCCGGCACCGCGAGGCGCTCGAAGTGAAAATCGCCCTTGTTGAGGAACAGCCCTACGCGGTCCCCTGGCGCCGCCAGTGGGTGCGTGAGGAGCACGTCCACGCGCCCGTCGCCGTCCACGTCGCCCGCCGCCACCGCGTCGCCCACCGACAGCACCCACTTCGCGACGTGGAGGACGCGCGGGTCGACCTCCTCGAGCGTCTTCCCCATCGTCGAGCCGAGGCCCGCGCCCTCGACGGGCACGCGCTCGAAGCGGAACGTGAGGTCCACCGGCGGGGCGAGCGGCGCTTCGGCCCAGGCCCAGCCCCCGACGAGCGCGAGCGCCAGGGCGCCCACCACGCCCACGCGGCGGAAGAAGTCGCCGTCCCACGCCTCGGTGAGCCGCGCGCCCTTCGTGCGCGCAAGCTCGCGCGCGTGGAGGAAGACGAACTTCGCCGTCGCCATCGCCAGCGCCGCGTAGAAGAACGTGTAGACGGACTCCTTGAAGTGCAGGAACGCGTCCACCAGCGTCAGCGCGAAGGCGAACGCCACCTGGCCCTTCGGCGTCTTCGGCGACGTCGCGGGGTCCGTCAGCATGTAGAAGGTGAAGAGGTAGAAGGGTGGGGACTCGAGCGTGCCGAGGAACAGCGTCTGCCACGGCAGGTGGTGACGCATGATGTAGGCGCGCACGGCCGTCTGCAGCGCGTAGAAGAACAGGAAGCTGGCCACCAGCGGCCCACGTCCCACGCTGCGGAAGACGAACAGCATCAGCGCGGCGGTCGCGAGGAACAGCGACATCGTCACGTCGCCGCCCGCCCACTGGTACGCCGGCGCCGCGGTGATGAGCTCGCGCGTGACGAGCAGCGACACGGCGACGCCGAACATCGATGGGTTGAAGACGTGCTTGCCCTTGAAGGTGAGCACGTACTTCCCGCCGATGGTGAGCAACACCGGGAAGAACAGCACCCACGAGTGGTGCGAGTAGTTGAGGAGGATGCCCAGCGACGTGCAGGAGATGATGGCCGACAGCGGCACCACCTTCTTCTTCGTGAACGTCCAGCAGAGCGCCACGTCCAGCGCCGCGCCCGACGCCACGATGAGCGCCATCTGCCACCACTGGCGGTTGAAGCCGAGGAAGGTGAAGCCCAGCACCGCGTACAGCACCAACAGCGCGGCGAAGGGCACGCGCGGATCTCTCCAGGTGGGCACCTCCCAGCCACCGCGCGTGACGACGCGCTCCTTCGCGGCGGGCGAAGGCGGAGGAAAAAGATTGACGAAGGCCTCGGCGCGCACGGGTGCGCCACCGTAGCAGGGAAGCCGCGCCGAGCGACAAAGGCCGGCGCAGCCGGCGTCCTTCTCACGCGCTGAGCGCGCGACGCGCCGGCGCCCGGGCGGCGCCGTTGGTAGGCTGCCCGCCATGGTCCACCGCATCTCGTCGTCGGGTCCCCGAGCCGCCTCCACGCCGCGCACCGAGGGCACCCCGGCCGTCCGCACCCGGGCGCTGACGTCGTCCGCCGCCGACAGCGGCTTCACCGCGGGCGCCACGAGCGCGCCGGAGCGGCTGTCGGGCGCCGACGCGGTCGCTGCCCAGGCCAAGCTGGACGCCATCTCCCGCTTCGTCGCCTCGCGCCACGTCGACCGCGCCGGGGAAGGCCGCATCCTCGACATCCTGAAGAACGCATCGCCGAAGGAGCTCAACTACCTGGTGACGAAGCTGGACCTGCACGAGCTGGCGGAGTCGATGGACGACCGGCTCATCGGGCCCGACAACCGCACCGCCTTCTTCCAACTGCTGACGCACGACCGGGTGGGCGACCTCTCGGTGCCCGCGCGCGTCGCGCTGGTGAACGCGCTGCAGCGCGGCCACACCGACAAGCGCGAGGAGCGCGCGATCTGCGACGTCTTCCTCGCGACGAAGGGCAGCGAGCTCACCGCGCTCAAGAACGGCATCGACGCCGGCGACTACCGCGACCTGCAGCAGCTCGTGTTCCACGACATCGACGACGAGGGCGTGCGCCGGTCCATCCTCGACCACATCAAGGCCGAGGCGAGGCCGACCGGCGAGGTGAAGGTGCTGTCGGACATCGACGACACCTTCTACGAGAACTGGAAGGACACGCGCTTCCCGAAGAAGACCGTGTACCCGGGCGTGAAGGCCTTCTACGCGGAGCTCGATCGCGGCGCGCACGCACGGCCGGGACGCACGGGTGACCTCGCCTTCGTCACCGCGCGGCCGGGCGACCCCGCCGGCGCGGTGGAGACGCTCACCAGGAAGATGCTGAAGGACAAGGGCGTCGACGCGACCGTGCTGACCGGCGACCTGACGTCGAACCTGTCGAACGAGAAGATCGCCCAGAAGAAGTTCGAGAACTTCCAGCAGTACCAGCAGCTCTTCCCCGAGTACGGCTTCGTCTTCACCGGCGACTCCGGCCAGGGCGACGTGCTGTTCGGCGTGAAGATGCGCCAGGCGATGCCCGACGCGGTGAAGGGCGTCTTCATCAACGACGTGGTGAACACGCCGGCCGAGAAGCGCGCCGAGCTGCGGAGCCAGGGCGTGTACCTGACGGACACCTACGTCGGCGCGGCCACCGAGGCGTTCCGCCTGGGGCTCATCGGCCAGGAAGGCCTCGCCCGCGTCGTCGCCGCCGCGAAGCAGGACTTCGGGAAGATCGCCTTCTCGTCGGACGCGCAGCGCGCCGCGCGGCAGGCCGAGCTGGACCGCGACGTCACCGCCGCCGAGCGCGCGCTCGCCACCGCCTGAGCCTCGACAAAGGCGTGACGGTCGCCGTCGCTCGCGAGAGAGTCGAGCGGCCATGCCGGTCTTCCTGCTGACCCTCGCGCTCCTCGCCGCGCCTCGAGACGGCGGCGTCGCCCGCTCGCCGAACACCCGCGCGCCCGCGCTCGACGCCGGCGTGCTGGACGGCGGCCTCGCGGACGGCGCTGTCGGGGATGCAGGCCGGGACGGCGGCCTCGACGCGGACGCGCGGGACGCCGCGGCGCAGCGGGAGGCCGAGCGGGAAGCGCTCCTCGACGTCGTCCACCGCAACACCCGGGAGATTCACCGCTGCTACACCAACGCGCTCGAGGAGGCGCCGGGCCTCGCGGGCATGCTGCGGGTGGCCTGGACCGTCGACGCCAACGGCCGGGTGCCCGACGCGCGCATCGATGAGACGAACCTCGACGACCCGGGCCTGCAGGCGTGCGTGCTCGAGCGCGTGCGCGCGTGGCGCTTCCCGAAGTCCACGGACGGGACACGCAAGAAGCTGACCTGGAAGTGGACGCTCGACCCGAAGGCGCGGCATTGAGCGGCGCGAGCCGTTTCGGCGCTCCGGACGCGGCGAAGGAGTCGACCTGGTTGGCCGAACAGGCTTCGCCTGCGATAGGACCGTCGCCAAGGGGGGCGTTCCCATGAAACTCCAGTCTGGACTCGAGGTGGTGTTGCTGTGCTCCCTGCTGTCCCTGGGAGGGCCCGCGTGCACCGGCGATGGTGGCGGCGGGACCGGCGGCGGCGCGGGAGGTGGTACCGGCACCGACGGGACCGTGTCGGGCTCGGTGGCGATTTTCCGCGGCGCCGGGCAGCGTGCGCGGGTCGAGCCGACGCTGGCCGCGTTCGTGCGCGCGAAGAAGCTGCTGCCGGCGGCGCGCGTGGGGACGAGCGGACGCCTGCACGGCGTGGGGCTCGGCAGCCCCGTCCGCGCGGGGGAAATCATCGTCCGCTTCGAAGAGGTGCTCGACGCCCCGCAGGCCCTGGCCCTGGTGCGGCAGCCCGGGCTGTCGGCCTCGCACGGCGGCTGGGCGAGCCCGTTTCTGCACCTCGTTCGCTTCACCCGCCAGGACGGCCGCGCGCTGTCGGACGTCGAGACGCTGGCGCTGGCGGATCGCCTGAGCGGCGCGCGCGGCGTGCGCTTCGCGGAGGCGAACAAGGTCCGGCACCCGATGGCGGTGCCCGACGACACGCTCTATTCGGCGCAGTGGCACTACCCCGCGATGAACCTGCCCGCCGCGTGGGATCTCACGCAGGGAAGCGCGCAGGTGGTGGTGGCGATCATCGACACCGGCATCGTCCCGCACCCGGAGCTGGACGGCCGGGTGCTGAGCGGCTTCGACTTGATCAGCGACCCCGCCAGCGCGCAGGACGGGGACGGCCGCGACGCCAACCCGCTGGACCAGGGCTTCGACCTGCCCAACGGCGAGTCGAGCTGGCACGGCACGCACGTGGGCGGCACCATCGGCGCTTCCACCAACAATCGCGCCGGCGTGGCCGGCGTCGACTGGAACGCGCGACTTCTCCCGGTGCGGGTGCTGGGGAAGGGCGGCGGCACGGACTTCGACATCGCCGCGGGGATGCAGTGGGCGTCGGGCGGCCAGGTGCCCGGCGTGCCGGCCAACCCCACGCCGGCGGCGGTGCTGAACCTGAGCCTCGGCGGTGAGGACTCGCCCCGCCAGTCCTACCAGGACGTCATCGACGAGGCCGTCGGCCGCGGCGCCGTCGTCGTGGTGGCCGCGGGCAACAGCAACATGGACGCGTCGCGCTTCACGCCGTGCAACCAGCAGCAGGTCATCTGCGTGGGCGCCACGCGCTTCAACGGCAAGCGCGCCAGCTACTCGAACTTCGGCGCGGCGGTGCACCTGGTCGCGCCAGGCGGCGAGGTGCTCGAGGACTCGAACGGCGACGGCCAGCCCGACGGGGTGTTGTCCACCTACCGCTCCGGCAGCAGCGCCACGTTCCAGTACGAGCAGGGTACCAGCATGGCCAGCCCGCACATCGCCGGCGTGGTGGCGCTGATGAAGGCGCGGTCGGCCACGCTGACGGCGGCCCAGGCGAAAGCGGCGCTCACCTCGACGGCGAACACCGCGTTCCAGTGCCCCGAGGGCTGCGGCGCCGGCCTCGTCAACGCGCACGCGGCGCTGCTGGCGGCGTCGAACCAGGCGCCGTCAGGCCCAGCGAAGCTGGTGCTGAGCACGGCCGAGCTGTTCCTCACCGCGCAGACCAGCACGCAGTCGTTGACCGTCAGCAACGTGGGCGGCCAGCCCGCGCAGGTGACGCTGACGGCCGGGGGCGCGGAAGGGGCGCGCCTGTCCTTCCCGGCGGGCGGTCAGGCCAGCGTCGGCGCCGGGCAGGCCGTGACGTTCCAGGTGCAGGGTAACCTGACGGGGCTGGCCGACGGCGTGCACCTCGCGTCCATCGCCGTCAGCTCTCCCGCGGGCGGCGCCAACGTCACGGTGAAGCTGCGGGCGGGCACGTCGGCCAACCAGGCGCCGGCGGTGGTGGCGCTCGTCTACCAGGACGCGGAGGGTGCCTGGCAGGTCGGCGGCGCGGCCGAGGCGACGGCGGCGAACGGGTACCAGTTCGAGATCACCGCGCCCGCGGGCACGTACTTCCTGCTCGGCCTGGTCGACGCCAACAACAACGGCGACCTGGACGACGGCGAGCCGTACGGGCTGTGGCCCACCACCGACTCGCCGGGCGCCATCGAGCTCGCGGCGGGCGCGCGCATCTCCGGGGCCGACTTTGGGCTGGCGCCCGACACCAACATCCCCGACCCGTCGGCCTCGGGCGTGGGCGCGGCGTGCACGGACAACAGTGCCTGCGGCGCGAGCGGCGAGTGCCTGACGAGCTGGCCCGGCGGGTACTGCTCGCAGGTGTGCGGCAGCACGCCCTGTCCTCTGGGCAGCAAATGCATCGACTTCGGCACCGTGCAGGCCTGCCTCGCGAGCTGCGCGGGAGCGCGGCAGGGGCAGTCCTCCTGTCGCGCGTCGTACGTCTGCGAGGACGATGGCACCAGCGCCGGCGTGTGCGTCCCCCGCTGCACGTCGAACGCCGACTGCGGCGGCGGCACCTGCGACATCGGCTCGGGGTACTGCGGGTGAGCGCCCCGGACGTCGCGGGCGTGGGCCTCAGCGCGCCGGGCTTCGGTGACGGAAGGTGGTCCGCGCGCTTCCTGGCGCTGACGCTGCTCGTGCTGGCCGGCTGCGCCACCACCCCGCCGTCGCCGCCCGACGTGCTGGCCGGGCAGCTGGTGGTGGGCACCGAGGAGGCGCTGGCGCCGGACGGGCTGGCCGAGGTGCTGGCGCTCGAGGGCTACGTCGTGAGGCACCTCTCGTCGGCCACCGAGAAGACGCACCTCGTCGAGGTGAAGCGCGCCGACGGGACGCCGCTGTCCGTCGAGGAGACGAAGGCGCTGCTGTCGCGCCTCACCGGGCGCCCGGGCGTGCGCTACGTGGAGCTGAACGCGCTGCGGCAGCCGCGCTGAGGCGGCCCGGCGCTCGCAGGGGCCGCGGCTTCGCGCGCCACCTCCGGCGCGGCGAGTCGGGCCGGGGTGGTGGGCTGGCTGTTGGCGACGCAGGACTGGCTGGTGCCCGCGGCCGACACGTGTCCCCGGTCGTTCCACGGCGCTCCGAGCCCCCGAGGCTCGACGGCGACGAAGAGGCGGACGGCCGGGGAAGCGTCAGCAGTGCAGCTCGTCCCCTGGTCGCTCCAAGCCCATGGGCGTTCGAGCGTGGGCCGACCACAACTCCGGGGTCACGAGCCGGAGCCCGAGGGTCCCCCACGGCTCGGTCTGGGGGTGCCCGCCAGCGCCCACGACGGCTATGAGGGTCGACCCGAACGTGCCGTCGATCTGCACCTGATCGTTGAAGATGTAGCGAAAGCCCACCTGCATCGCCGGGAAGCTCGTCCGGGGATCGGTGGGGTCGCCGCAGTAGACCTCCGCGACGCCGTGCAGGCCGGCCGCGATGCGGGCTTGAAACCCGAACCCCGCCGTCACCAGGGTGCGGATCCTGCTGGTCGAAGCGCCTCCGACGCCTTGGCGCGAGGAGTTCGCGCCGTCATCACCCACCGCGACGCCGACGTTTGCGTGCAGGAGCAGCCATTCGTCGAAGAGCGATTCAGTCAGCGCGAGGGAGGTGAAGCCGCCCCAGCCGGGAGGCGTGAACGCGCCGTGCCCGAAGGGAGGGAGCACCCCTGCCGCGATGGCGCCCGCGAGGACGCGCGCGAAGGCCGTCTCGCCGCGCAGCGCCGCGCCCCAGCCCCAGCACGCGTCGACGTCGGGCAGGCCGCTCGGGTGCTCCACCGGCCAGTGCAGCGCCGCGTCGCGGACCTCGGCCGGCGCCCGCGCGAGCGCGAACCCGCGCCGGGAGTGGCCGGGTTGGCAATCGAGCACGCGTCGAATCGGGTCCATCACCGGCAGGACGCCGACGGTCCGGCCGCCGCTTGGCCCCGTCTTCGGGCGTGCCGTGCCGCCCGCTTCCGCTACTTCCCGACGAACACCGGCGCGCGCTTCGCCGCCGCCGCCGCCAGCCCTTCCCCGAGGTCCACGCTGCCGTAGCTCTCCGCCTGCGCGCGCGCCTCGAATTCCAGCGCCGCCTGCAGCGCCGCGCGATCCACGCCCAGCGCGCGCGTCAGCGCCTTCACCGCCAGCGGCGCGCTCGCCGCCACCTGCTTCGCCAGCGCCGTCGCCCGCGGCAGCACCTGCTCCCGCGGCACCGCCTCGAGCGCCAGCCCCATCGCCTGCGCTTCCTTCCCGTCGAAGCGCCGCCCGGTGAAGAGCAGCTCCGCCGCCCGCTGCGCGCCCACCTTCCGCGGCAACAGGTACGTCGCGCCCATGCCCGGGTGCAGCCCGAGCTGCACGAAGTTGAGCGCCAGCTTCGAGTCCTCCCCGACGATGACGACGTCGCACGCCAGCGCCACGCACAGCCCCGCGCCGATGGCCGGGCCTTCCACCGCCGCGATGGTCGGCACGCCCACGTCGAGGATGGACAGGTACCGTGCGTAGAAGGACAGCATGAAGGCGCGCGCGTCCTCGAAGGACGCCTGCCGCTGCCGCTCCAGCATCCCCAGGTCGCCGCCCGCGGAAAACGCCCCGCCCGCGCCCGTCAGCACCACCGCCCGCACCTCGGGGTGCGCCCGGACCTCCCGTACCCGCGCGCCCAGCGCATCGCCCAGGTCCGGGCTCATTGCATTTTTCCGTGGCGCGTCGTCGAGGGTCAGCCGGGCGACGTGGTCTTCGATGGCGAGGTGGACGGCGATGGCCATGGAAAGGCGCGTGTAGTCCACGTGGCGCCCGTAGGGGAGCGCGACGTGTGACAAGATGTGCCTTCCATGTCCCGCTCTCCGGTCCTCCGAGGTCTCGCTGCCCTCGCGCTGTTCACCTTCGCGGGCAGCTGCAACTGCGGCCGCGCGCCGTCGCTCACCAAGTCGGAGTCGTCGCTCGCGCTCGCCTCCGACGTCCTCGACTTCGGTGTCGTCATCGAGGGCACCTCGAAGGCGGCGAAGTTCCGCGTCGACAACACCGGCCGCGCGGCTGTCGGCGTGTCGGCGGCGATGAAGGCGGGCTCGTCGGGCGAGTTCGAGTTGGGCGTGGTGCCGCCCACCGTCGAGGCGCAGGGCTTCATCGAGGTGCTGGTGACGTACACGCCCGTCGGCCCCGGCGAGGACGAGGGCTTCGTGGACATCCAGTCCGCGCAGCCCGACACGCTGCCGCTCACGCTGCGCCTCCACGGCGGGCCCATCGCCCCGGCCATCGCCTTCGAGCCCGACCCGGTGGACTTCAACCCGTCCACCCTGCTGCTCGAGACGAAGACGGCGAAGGTGAAGTCCGTCGGCACCTCCGCGCTCAACGTCCGCGCCATCGGCGTCGCGGCCAATGGCAACCCGGACTTCTCGGTGGCGCCGCCCATGCTTCCCGCGCGGCTGCTGCCCGGCGAGAGCCTCAACGTGCGCGTCGAGTACGCCCGCAGCGCCCGCGACACCGAGGGCCGCATGGAGGTGCTGTCCGACGCGCAGGACGCCGGCCTCGCGTGGCTGCGCCTCATTCCGGATCCGCCCGCCGCGTGCGCCGACGGCGTCGACAACGACATGGACGGCCTCACCGACTTCCCCAACGACCCGGGCTGCCAGGACGCCGACGACACCGACGAGTACAACCCCGCGCAGTGCATCAACGGCGCGACGCAGCCGTGCGGCGGCAACGATGCCGGCACCTGCACCACCGGCATCCGCACCTGCGTGAACAGCGTGTGGGGGCCGTGCAGCGGCATGGGCACGCCGATGCCGGAGGTGTGCAACAACCTCGACGACGACTGCGACGGCGTCATCGACGACGGCGTCGAGCGCCCGTGCTTCTCGGCCGACGCGGGCCTCATCGGCCGCGGCGCGTGCCGGGCGGGCGTGGAGAGCTGCGTCAATGGCGTGTGGACCGGCGCCTGCTCGGGCGAGGTGCTGCCCGTCACCGAGACGTGCAACAACGTCGACGACGACTGCGACGGGCTCATCGACCAGAACGTCACGCGCGCCTGCTACTCGGGTCCGTCCAACACGCTGAACCTGGGCCAGTGCCGCGGCGGCGTGCAGAGCTGCACCACCGGCGCCTGGGCCAGCAACTGCTCGGGGGAGGTGACGCCGCAGCCGTCGGAGGTGTGCGCCAACGGCCTCGACGAGACGTGCAACGGCGTGGCCGACGAGGGGTGCCCGGACGCGGGCGTCATGTGCAACCCGAACGGCCTCTTCACCATCGACGGCGGCATGCGCCTCACCTACTCGTGCTGCGAGAGCCTCTTCGGCGGTGGGACGATGGTGAACATCGACATCGACCGCTTCAACATCGCCTCGGCGGGAACCGTCATCACGCCCCTGCCGTCGCAGCCGGGCGCGACGCTACAGCCATCGTCCCCCATCACCTGCCCGACGGTCGGCTTTACGGCGACCCGCGTGATTGGGACGACGCCAGGGCCGCTTGAGTGCGTCGAGACGTACCAACTCACGGGAACGTGGACTGGCCCGAACACCTTTGTGGGCACCTACTCTGCGACATTCGCCGGAGCGGCATGCACGAGCGCGCTTTGCGGCTCCCTGCCGTGCAGCAACCAGTCGTGGACCTTCTCCGCCGGGCGCTGAAGAAGCGTCGGCTCCCCCTTTTGCCGAGGGCGCGCGCGGGGTAAACGCGCGCTGCCGCAAAGGGGCAGGGAAGGACGTCAGTCATGCATCTGCGCATTCTCGTGGTGGCGCTGGCCATCGGCTTCGTCGCCGGCTGTAACTGTGGAGGCGGCACGGGCGACCCCTGCGCGGGCACGAAGTGCGGCCCCGGCCTCGTCTGCGATCCGGTGACGGTGAAGTGCGTCCTCGACAAGGGCACTGGCGGCGGCGCAGGCGGCGGCTCTGTCGGCGGCGGCGCGGGTGGCGGCGGCGCGGGTGGCGGCGGCGCGGGTGGCGGCGGCGCGGGTGGCGGCACCGGCGGCGGTCCGACGGGCGGAGGGAGCGGCGGCGGCACGGGCGGCGGCACGGGCGGCGGCAACGGCGGCGCGTGCACGCCGGCCTGCAGCGGCCCGACGCCGGTGTGCGACGAGACCAACAACCGCTGCGTCATCTGCACGCCCACCGCGGGCTGCGGCGGTGCGACGCCTATTTGCTTCACCGACGCGAACGGCGGGCTGGGCCGCTGCATGACGTGCCTCGCGGGCCAGGGCTGCGGCGGCGACACGCCGCTGTGCGACGTGACGATTCCCCCGGCCGGCGGCTGCTACCAGTGCGACTTCACGTACCAATGCGACGCGGGCCAGGCCTGTGACACCACCACGCGCCGGTGCGTCGTCGACGACGGTGGGTTTGGCGGCGGCGCCGGAGGTGGCGGCGGCGGTACGACGGTGGTGTGGGGCGACGGCGGCCTCACCAACCGCTGCCTCGCCATCGACGCGGGTGTCGCGTCCTGCGGCAGCAACACCCAATGCCGCGAGGGCTTCGAGTGCGTCGGCGGCAAGTGCGTGCTGCGGGGCAGCCAGGGCGGCATTCAGGTGACGTTGCGCTGGCCGCTGCCGGAGGACCTCGACCTCTACCTCGTCGAGCCGCTGCCGGACGGCGGGACGTGTGAGATTTTCTACGGCAACCGCAACGTCGACGCCTCCGTGCCCATCCCCATCCCCATCCCCTTGCCGCCCGGCTGCGGCGCGCTGGGCTGGCTGGACCTCGACTCGAACGCGGCGTGCAACATCGACAACGTCAACGTGGAGAACATCATCTTCCCGCCGCAGCAGACGCAGCCGCCGCGGCCGGGGCACTACACGGTGCGCGCGAACTACTACCAGAACTGCAATAGCCCGCCGTCGGTGCCCTGGGAGGTGGAGGTGCGGGCCAACGGGCAGACGCGGTACTTCTGCGGCTCGTTCACCCCCAGCCAGGCGAACGGCGGCGCGAAGGGCGCCGGCCAGGTGGTGACGGAGTTCGACATCCGGTAGCGGCGGGAAAGCGGACAACCCGCCGCCTCCCCTCGGATGCTGGTGACGGGCGTGTCGCAGGTCGTCGCCGGGCGCCACGGGCCCGGAGCGCGGGTGATGCGGGTTGCTCGACGGGCGGGGGCAGCAGGCCGACGCGCGGACGTGGATGGCGCGCGTCGTCGCGGACTCGCCGGGCTGGGCCGCGGGGCGCTCCGCCGCAGCGTGGCACGGCCGTTGCGGCTTCGCTTGACGCGGCGGCGGTGTTGGCACAAGCCCCCGGTGCCATGGCCGAGTTCTCGAAGCTGATCCGCGCCGTCCCCGACTTCCCGAAGCCGGGCATCCTCTTCCGCGACATCACGCCCGCGCTGGAGGACCCGCACGCCTTCCGCGAAATCATCGACCTCTTCGCCGAGCGCTACGCGGGCAAGGGCGTCACCAAGGTGGCGGGGATCGAGAGCCGCGGCTTCATCCTCGCCTCGGCGCTGGCGTACGCGCTGTCGGCGGGCCTCGTCATCTTGCGCAAGCCGGGGAAGCTGCCGCGCGAGACGGTGAGCGCCAGCTACGCGCTGGAGTACGGCGAGTCGACGCTGCACCTGCACACCGACGCCATCCACCCGAAGGACACCGTCATCATCCTCGACGACCTGGTGGCCACCGGCGGCACGCTGGCGGCGGCGGTGAAGCTGGTGCAAGGCACGCGCGCGACGCTGCTCGAGACCGCGGCCATCATCGAGCTCGAGGCGCTCGCGGGCCGCAAGGCGCTGCCCGCGGGCGTCGGCCTCCACACGCTTCTCCGGTACTGACATGCCCCAGACCATCGGCGTCATCGGCGGTAGCGGCTTCTACGAGCTCGACGGGCTCAAGGACGTGCAGGAGGTGGCGGTGGACACGCCGTACGGCGCGCCATCGGACACCTTCCGCGTCGGCACGCTGGGCGACCGGCGCCTCGTCTTCCTCGCGCGGCACGGGCGCGGGCACCGCTTCAGCCCGTCGGAGATCAACTACCGCGCGAACGTCTGGGGCATGAAGCAGCTGGGCGTCGAGTGGCTCGTGTCGGTGTCGGCGGTGGGCAGCCTCCGCGAGGACATCCAGCCGGGGGACCTCGTCGTCATCGACCAGTCCATCGACCGCACGCTGTCGCGCCAGCGCACCTTCTTCGAGGGTGGCGTGGTGGCGCACGTGTCCATGGCCGAGCCGGTGTGCAAGCACCTGGCGGGGCACCTCGCGGACGCGGCGTCGGCGGTGGGCGCGAAGGTGCACCGCGGCGGCACCTACGTGTGCATCGAAGGCCCGCAGTTCTCCACGCGCGCGGAGTCGCACCTGTACCGCTCGTGGAACGCCGACGTCATCGGCATGACGCACCTGCCGGAGGCGCGCCTCGCCCGCGAAGCGCAGCTCTGCTACGCGACGCTGGCGCTCTCCACCGACTACGACTGCTGGCACACCTCGGAGGAGGCGGTGACGGTGGAGATGGTGGTGAAGGTGATGAAGCAGAACGTCGCCAACGCGCGGGCGGCGGTGCGCGAATTGGCGCTCAACGTGCCGCTCGAGCGCACCTGCGGGTGCCCCACGGCGCTCAAGGGCGCGGTGATGACGCACGAAGACGCCATGCCGGCCGAGGCGAAGCGGCGCCTCGCGCTGTTGCTGGGCTGAAGCGGTACGCCTGAGAAGCCGAAAGGCCCGGCTCCTGTGAGGGGGCCGGGCCTTCCTTGAAGCTGTCAACGACAGCTCGCCGGAATCAGACCGGGCGAACGTTCGCCGCCTGCAGGCCCTTGGGGCCGCGGTTGACGTCGAACTCGACCTTCTGACCTTCGGCGAGGGTGCGGAAGCCCTGCACCTGGATGGCGGTGTGGTGGCAGAAGACATCCTCGCCGCCGCCGTCCTGGCTGATGAAACCGAAACCCTTCGCGTCGTTGAACCACTTCACAGTACCGAGAGCCATTGGCGTTTCTTCTCTTTCTTCACTTTGACGGGCACTCGATGTGAGGCCCGGCCCGCGGGGCAGTCCCTGAGGCGAGGGGCCCTGTACACGGATTCGGGCGCGCGCAACAGGGGGCCCGGTCGATTGTCGGAAAGCTCAAGCGTTCCGCGGGGTGAGCGCGCGGGCCCGGGCCAGCCACCGCACCATGGCCTCGCCGGCCTCGTCGGCGGAGGCGCCGAAGGTGAGGACGCCGTCCTCGTGGCCGGTCATGACGATGGCCTTCGCCTCGCGGGTGGCCTTCAGGGGCAACAGGCGCTCGACGGCCCACGCCATCTCCCGGGTGCCGTAATCGACGCCCTCGGGGGTGCGGGGCAATTCGAGCCGGCGCGCGGCGCGCCACACCTCGGGGCAGTGTGCGTGGAAGACGAAGCGGGTGTCGGGCGCGACGGCGTACACCATGGCGTGTGTCATCGCCTCGGAGGACGGGAGGACGGCGCCGTAGCTGTGGACGCGGCCCTCCGTCACGTCGCAGCGGTCGACCACCGCGTAGTGCGCCGCCCCGGTGTGGGCGAGGCCGCCCGTCTGCGTACCGGAGACGAGGAAAGGGCGGCGCGGGCCGTCGTGCCAGGGCGGGAGCCGCGCGCTGACGTTGCCCCAGGCGGCGCCGCCGTAGCGCACGCCGTCCTGCCCGATGAGGCCCAGCGCGAAGAGGATGCCGCGCCACGCGTTCAGCTCGCGGAGGACGGGAGCAGTCCACTGCGGCAGCGGCTCGCGCTGGTGCCGCGCGTCGAACTTGATGACGCCTTCCATCGACGTCACGGCGCGCGCACTCCGGGCCATTCCTTTGCGACGCGCTCGGCGCTGACGCGGGTCCACGTCTCCTCGTCTTCGCTGCCGCCGATGAGGAACTCGTACGAGCGCACCCACTCGAACCACGCGCCGCACGCGCGGCACTTGAACAGGCCGCGCCCTCGATCGCCGGAGAACTCGTCGCCCGCGACGTGCTGGAGCCGTTGGCGGATGTCTCCGGGCACGGCGTCGGCGCCGCTGTTCCAGCGCGGGTCCGAGTCCTTCCACAGACGGTGCGCGCCGTCGCCGAGCGGTCCGCAGGTGGCGCAGCCGTGCGTCATCGCGTCTGTCGCTCGGGGAACAGGGAGAAGAGCCCGTCGGTGCTGGCCGGGCACGCGCCGCGCTCGGTGATCAGCGCCGTCACCAGGCGCGCGGGCGTGACGTCGAAGCCGGGGTTCGCCACGGGCGTACCGTCGGGCGTGACGCGCACGGTGTGCAGCGCGCCGTCGGCGTCGACGCCGGTGAGGTGCGTCACCTCCTCGGCGGCGCGCTCCTCGATGGGCACCTGGTCGCCCTTCGCCATCGTCCAGTCGATGGAGGACTCCGGCGCCGCCACGTAGAAGGGCACGTCGTTGTCGAAGGCGGCGAGGGCCTTCAGGTAGGTGCCCACCTTGTTGCAGACGTCGCCGTTGAGCGTGACGCGGTCGGCGCCGACGATGCAGGCGTCGACGCGCCGCTGGCGCATGAGGAGGCCGCCGGCGTTGTCGACGATGAGGGTGTGCGGGACGCCGTGCTGGCCGAGCTCCCAGGCGGTGAGGCTGGCGCCCTGGTTGCGCGGGCGCGTCTCGTCGACCCACACGTGCAGCGGGAGGCCCTGGTCGTGCGCGAGGTAGAGCGGGGCGAGCGCGGTGCCGTAGTCGACGGTGGCGAGCCAGCCGGCGTTGCAGTGGGTGAGGACGTCGAGGGGCGCGCCCTTCGCGTCGTGGAGCTTCTTGAGAATGGCGAGGCCGTGCTCGCCGATGCGGCGGGAGCGCTCGACCTCGTTGTCGCAGACGGCCTGTGCGGCGCGGGCGGCGGTGGCGGCGCGCTCGGCTTCGGGGACGGCGAGGACGGTGCGCAGCGTGTCGTCGACGACGCGGCGGAGGTTGATGGCGGTGGGTCGCGTGGCGACGAGCGTCTTCGCGGCGGCCTCGAGGCCGGCGCGGGAGGTGTCGGCGCGGGCTGCGAGCGCGAGGCCCCAGGCGGCCGCGGCGCCGATGAGCGGCGCGCCGCGCACCTGCATACTGGAGATGGCGTGGGCGACGTCGCGCAGCGTGCGCAGGGTGAGGACCTCGAAGCGGAAGGGGAGGTGCGTCTGGTCGATGATGGTGACGGCGTGGCCGTCGTCCACAGACTCGATGGTGCGCCACGTGCGGCCCTGCACCTTCATGGGCGACGGTGTAGCGAGGAGCGAGGTGTCACACAATTCGTACTTCGTACACGTGAGGCCTGAACGAGCCCCGAGGGAACTCCACACCGAGTTCGCCCGCGAGCCACTTCCGGGCCGCAGACCGGAACGCCTCCTCGAACGCGCGGTAGAAGGCATTGAATTGGCTTCGCGCCTCGGCGGTCGATGCGTGGCACTGCGGTCTCGGACTGCGCTTCCGTCGCCAGCATCGCTCGGTCGTCTGCTGACGGACCTTTTCCATTCCGAGCGGTGGGGTGGACGGCGCTGTCTGTCGCTCCACCTCAGCGACGAGTTCGCGCATGCGCTGTTGACGACGCGCGGGTGGTTCGCGCGCCCAGTGCGGAAGCGGGTCCAACTCCAGCGCCACCGTCTCGGCGCATTCTGGGTCGTACCGCCCAGCGCGGGGCGAGACGACGCCGCCCTTCCGCTGCCGCTCCTTCCATCGCCGGGTCCAGTTGAACCAGGGGAAGTGGCGTGGTTGCTCGTCGACGAGCTGCCCGGCGCAGTGGAGGCCCTCCCAGTCAGCGATCCGTGCCACGAGGCCTTCCTTCACGCCGTGTGCAAGGACGTACCGCAGTCGCTCCTCCAGCGCGGCATCATCGAGGACGGGCGTCGCCGTGTAGCGGCGCTCCCAGAAGCGATTCCACCACCCGGGTTCAGGCTTGCTGAGTGGCCCCAGCTTCTTCGAGAGGTTCCCCAGGAGGTACTTCATGAAGCGCGCGAGCTGCTGGCCTTGCGCGCGGACGATGAGGTGGAGGTGATTGGAGAGAAAGGCGTAGGCATGCAGGCGGACGCCGCAGACGGCCGCGGCCTTGGCGAGGACGCCGCCGCAGACATCGCGAACGAGGCGAGTGGTGGGGGTCATCAGCTTGCGCGCCTGGAAGGTGCGGCAGGTGATGAACCACGTGTCGTGGTAGGCGAACATTCGGAGCGGATGCGGCATGGGCAGCCGCAGAGCAGCAGTGATGCCGCGCAAGGCCCCTGATTTTTCGGGACACGGAATCGGTGGGTGGCTCAGTTCGCGGACGGGCGTGGACGCTCCGTCTGTCTCTCAGATTTCGAGAACGTGAGGGCTGTGAACGTCTGTGCTCTGTGCAAGTCGCTCTGTGCAAGTCGTGCGACACCTTGCCCCCCCGGCTCCTGGTGGCCCGGCTCCTGTGCAAGTCGTGCGACACCTCGCCGGGGCCCGGGCGCAGGCCGGCCCTTGTGCAAGTCGTGCGACACCTTGGGCGCGACACCTTGGGCGCCGCCGCGGGCCTTGGGCGCCGCCGCGGGCCTGGGCCTTGCCCGGGACGACACCTTGCCCGGGACGCCGGCCCGGCCGCCTTACGGTGCGCTTCGCCGCCGCCACGCAAGCGCGGCCGCCAGCGCCATCATCCAGCCCGCGTTCACCACCCGGCAGCCGCAGCCGCCAGAAACCGAGCCGTCGCTGCCACCGCCGCCCACTCCTCCGTCCGTCGTCGCCCCGGCGCCGCCTCCCGAGCCGGCGTCCCCCATTCCACCACCGGCGCCACCGTCCGCCGCACCGCCACCGCCACCGCCACCGCCGCCCGCATCGCTCCCGGCTCCACCACCCGCACCCCCACCCCCTCCGGCCCCCGCGTCCGTCGGCAGCACGCCCCTGACCGGCGGTTTCCCGGTGTCGCAGTTCCCCAGCGCGTGCTCGAGCGCGCCCACCGTGTACGGCCCCGCCCCGCGCGGCCGCGCGCAGTAGTCATTCGCCACCAGCGCGTGCGCCGCCGCCACGCCCGTCCACGCGCTCACGTTCCCCACGACAAACAGGTCCCCGGTGAGCGGCGCGCGGTACGCGCTCGTGAACGTTCCCACCGCCACGCCCGTCACGTTGCCCACCGACGAGAACGTCCCCATGTCCCGCGCGCGAAGGCTCCCGGTGAGCAAATTCCCCGCCGCCTCGCCGGTCGTCGTGTCGAACCGGAAGTCGACGCCGCTCGTCCCCACCAGCGTGTTGAACAGCACGCGCGAGTTCGCGCCGCGGTTCACGTAGATGCCGACGTCGCTGCAGTTCGCGATGATGTTGTTCCGCATCACGCCGTCGGAGTGCTCCACGCGGCACGGCACGCTCGCGTCAAACGCCGGGAAGCAGAACTGCGGCGCGGTGCCTCCACCGCCGAAGGACAACCCGATGCGCACGTCGCTCGTCGCCTGCCCGCTTCCCTCGCACAGCACCAGGTTGCGCTCGTACAGCCCGCGCGCGCCGCCCGACTTCATGAAGCTGCCGTAGCTGGTGAAATTGCCGCCGTTCTTCGCGAAGTCGTGGATGAAGTTGTCGCGCACCACCCAGTCGTCGCCGGTGTCGATGTTCAGCTTCGTCACCGGGTTCGACGTCGTGCGCGGGCGCGAGTCGTACACCTCGTTCGCCTCGACCAGCCCGCGGTGCGGGATCTGTACGCCGCCGTCCGCGAGGAAGGTGGCGTTCACCTTGAGCTGCGCGTTGAAGTCCACCAGCCGGTTGTGGCGCAGCACCACGTCCGTCGCGGCGCCGGTCACCTGGAAGGCGTGCTCGCAGTTGGAGTCGTCGGCGCACACGCCGCGCACCACGAGGTCCTCGAAGTGCCAGTGCGGCCCCGCCACGCCGAACGCGATGAGCGTGTCCGACTCGACGGTGGCCGACAGCGGCGGGTCCGCGCGCACGACGATGGGGCTGGTCGCGCTCCCCGAGGCGTTGCACGACAGCTTGCCGGTGAGCCGGTACGTGCCCGGCGCCAGGCGAATGTCATCACCGGCCTGCGCACCCGCGATGGCGCTCTGCAGCTGAGCGACGGTGCTGACGGGGACGTCACGGGCGAGGGCGACGGAGCCCCACACGGCGGAGGCGAGGACGAGCGCGCGCATGAACCGCAAGCGTGCGGGACGCGTCGGCAGGGCGCAAGCGCCGGACGCCTCGTCATTCCAACTCGCCGCGCTCCCCGGAAGCTGCTCGGGCCACCGGAGCCGCCGCACGCCCGCCACCACCAGCGGCACGCCCAGCGCCACCGCGCACTCGAAGGGCTCGCGCCGGCGTCATCCGTCCCGTCGTCAGTCATGCCCACCCACCGGACAGATCGACAGCGCGCGCCATGCGTCTACGACGCGCATGCTCACCTCGCTCCTCGTCGCCCTCGCGCTGGCAGCGCCCCGCTGCACCCCAGAAGGCCTCTACCGCGCCGAGGCCGGCTTTTTCACCCGCTTCGACGGCGCCGGCCACTGGGCCACCTCCGCCACCGCCGACGGCCCGCCCGTCATCGAAGGGCCCGTCTTCCGCGAAGGCGACCGCCTGCGTTTCAAGCTGAACAGCGGCGGCGAGACGAACCACCCCTGGCTCGCTTCGTTCAGCGAGGACTGCCAGTCCTTCGTCCTGAAGCACGAGCGCGGCGCCACGCCGGACATCCACTTTCGCCGGGTCGTCCCCGGAAACGCCCGGAAACGCTGAGATTTAGGGGCCATAGACCGCCTCCCGGCGCCGCCCGTTCAAGTCCCCATGGTCACCGCCCTCGTCCTCGCCCTCTCGACGTCCTGCGCCCCGGTCCTCCAGGTCCACCGCCCGCCCACGCCGCCGCCCATCACCGTCGCGTGCGAGGGCGCCGACCAGGTCCGCCGCAACCACGACGGCCTCGAGGTGGGCCGCGTGGTCAACGGCTGCACGCGCAGCACCTGTGAAGGCAGCGACCGCGTGCGCCGCACCTACGACGGCCTGCAGGTGTCGCGGCAGCTCAACGCCTGCACCATCGCGCGCTGCGAAGGCAGCGACCGCGTCGTCCGCACCCACGACGGCGCGCTCGTCTCGCGGCAGGTGAACGCGTGCGGCGTCTCGCGCTGTGAAGGCGCCGACCTCGTCGTCCGCTCGGCCGAGGGCTGGCAGCTGTCGCGCCAGGTGAACGCCTGCACCGTCGCGCGCTGCGAAGGCTTCGACCTCGTCCGCCGCACCCACGACGGCGACGAGCTGTCCCGCGTGTGGCGCGGCTGCGGCGCGCCCGAGCCGCTCGTGCGCCGCGACGACGTCACGCGCTTCGGCCTCACCTACCGCTGACGCAGCCGACGGCGCGGCTCGCGTCCCCGTCCGTCGCGGGGTCCGCCAGCGAGCCTTGATGGTGGCCCCGTTCGCGCCGTGACGGATTCGCCGGGTGGACACGTCCCGGGCCCCTGCCAACCCGAGCCCCGCGCCACGGCCCTCGCAGCCCCAGCCGCTTCGCCACTTCAGCGGGGCGCGCGTTCGCCCGTGAAGTCTGACGCCGCGACCACGTGGGCGGAGTCGACGCCGTGCAGCGGGTACTGGCGCCGCTCGGCCGTCTCCACGTCCACCACGTCGAGCAGGGTCGTGGTGCGCTTCATCACCACCGAGTCCAGCCGCACGCGCCGCGCGCTCACGCTCCCGTCCTCCCGGCGGAAGCGCACCGACAACGGCGCGCCGGTGAACCACGCCTCCTCGATGACCCGGCGCACCGCCGGCTTCCCGGGCGCCGACGCCACGCCCACGAAGCGCAGCCGCTCGAGCGCGTCGAGCAGCTCCCGCTGCGCCGACTCGGACCGCGCGCCCCGCACCGTGTCGAGGCCGGACTGGATGGGCTCGGTGAACGGCAACGGCCGCGCACGCACCGCGAAGGTGCCCAGCGCCACCAGCGACGCCGCCTCGCGCGCGTTCAGGTTGATGGGCGGCAGCGCGTAGGGCCCCGTCGAGCGCGTAGCCCCCGCCGCGGCCCGCGAGCAGCGTCGTCACCGGCCGGAAGCGCGCGCAGGGCTTCGACGAGCAGGTGCCGGGCCGGAGGCTTTGCAGCCCGTCGTTCAACAGCGAGCCCCACGCCATCTCTTCCGCCGGCGGCCTCAAGGGCGCGCTGGTGAAGCGCGCGGCGCGCAAGCTTTCGGCCGAGGGCGCGCTGCTGTCCGTGGACTGCAGCGGCACGCTGGACGCGGTGCTGGGCCGCGTCGGGCCGGCCGGCGGCAAGGTGCTGGTGCCGAAGACGGACATCGGCGGGCCGGTCTTCATCGACGTCATCGCGGACACCGCAGGAACCAGGTCGGCCTCCACGCCGAGTAGCGCTGACCTGCCGGCGCCGTGCGAGGATGGCGGGCAGATGACTCGCCTCGCCGTCCTCGCCGTCGTGCTCGCCGTGCCGCACCCGCTCACCAGCGACGCGGTCGCCACGCGCCAGGCCGCCGCCGTGTCGTGGAGCGCGAAGCACGGCGCGGTGAAGCTGCCGTGGCCCGACGCGCTGACCGCCGGCGACGGCGCCACGGACTGCGTCGAACTGCGCGCGCCGGCGCCCGCGCGCTGCGCAAAGTCGGTGTGGGCGTGCCCGGTCGAGTCGGCGAGCGCCACATGCACCGGCGACTTCAACGCCGAGCGCCGCCTGGTGTTCGTCGAGAGCGACGGTCCGCCGGGTGACGCGGCCTTCTCCGCAGCGCACGCGGCGCAGGGCGTGGGGGTGCTCGTGCGCGCCGAGTCGGGCAACGACGCGCCGGAGCTGGAGTGCGCCGGTGCCGTGGGCTTCGGCGTCGCGCCGGGCGTGTCCGCGGAGCAGCGCGCGCGCGCCGAGGCGGAGTGGCGCGAGCAGGTCGAGCGCGAGCACCAGAAGTGCCTGCGCGAGGCGAAGGCCCGCAACGTCCGCGCGGCGATGCAGCTGCGCTGCGAACTGCTGATGGTGAACCCGTGCCGGCGCGAAGCCTTCGTGCGCTGCGCCGGGAAGAACCTCGGCGAGGCGCCGGACGAGACTCGGCCGGGCGTCGCCCGCGTGACGTGGACGGCACCGGAGTCGGGGCGCGGCCAACCGCTCCGCCCGTGACGGCCGTTACCTGAGCAGCCCGCGTTTCTTCAGCGTCGACTGCAGCGACCCCGGGTTGATGTCGCGGCCCTGCGCGACGCGGTCGTTCCACGTCTCCGACTTGCCGATGGTGCCGGGCACCTCGGTCATCGTGATGGTGCCGGGCACCGGGCAGACGAGGTGACAGAGGTTGCAGCCCACGCACTCGGCGTCGTCCACCACCGGTACGAAGCGGCCAATGGCTCCCGCGGCCTTCACCGGCACCTCGGGGATGGACGACGGGATGTGGGTGTGCCCCGCCTTCACGTGCTCGTCGTGCGTGCGTCCGGGGATGAGAATGCACTGGTGCGCGCCGTCCATGCACGCGACGTGGCACAGGTTGCAGCCGATGCACGTCTCCGCGTTGATGCGCGCCTTCAGGTTGTAGTTGAGGTCCAACTCGCCCCACTCGACGTACGACGCCACGGCCTTGCCGCGCAGCTCGTTCACCGACGTCATGCCCTTCGAATCGAGGTAGTCGGACAGGCCTTCGATCATGTCCTCGACGATGCGGTAGCCGTAGTGCATCACCGCCGTGCACACCTGCACGCTGGTCGCGCCCAGCGCGATGAACTCGGCCGCGTCGCGCCAGTTGGAGATGCCTCCGATGCCCGAGATGACCATGTGCTTCGTCGCCGGGCTGCGCGTCAGCTCGCCCAGCATGTGCAGGGCGATCGGCTTCACCGCCGGGCCGCAGTACCCGCCGTTGGTCGACTTGTCGCCGACGCGCGGGTTCAGCACGAAGCGGTCGAGGTCGACGCTGATGATCGACTTCACGGTGTTGATGAGCGACAGCGCCTTCGCGCCGCCCTTCGACGCGGCCTCGCCCGCCTCCACGATGTCGCCGGTGTTCGGCGTCAGCTTCACGATGACCGGTGTCTTCGCGTCCTCCATCACCCAGCGGGTGATCTCCTCGAGCACCCTGGGCTCCTGGCCCACCGCGCTGCCCATGCCGCGCTCGCACATGCCGTGCGGGCAGCCGAAGTTCAGCTCGAGCCCGTCGCAGCCGGTGTCCTCGGCCTTCTTGATGATCTCCCGCCAGTTCTCCCGGGTCTCCACCATCAGCGAGGCGATGAGCGCGTGCTTCGGGTAGCGCTTCTTCACCTCGTACATCTCCTTGAGGTTCACCTCGAGCGGCCGGTCGGTGATGAGCTCGATGTTGTTGAGGCCCATCATCCGCGTGCTGCCGTAGTCGTGCGCCCAGAACCGGCTGGTGACGTTGGTGATGGGATCGCCCAGCGTCTTCCACACCGCGCCGCCCCAGCCCGCGTCGAACGCGCGCATCACCTGGGGGCCCGAGTTGGTCGGAGGCGCCGACGCCAGCCAGAAGGGGTTGGGCGACTTGATGCCCAGGAAATCGATGCTCAGGTCCGCCATCTCACGCTCCCAGCGCGCGCAGCATGTCGCGCACGGCCAACTTCGCTTCCTGCACCGCGTTCACCACTTCCTTGCCGCCGTTCACGCAGTCGCCGCCGCTCCACACCTTCTTGTGCCCGGTGCGGTGCGTCTTCTGGTCGACCACCACGCGGCCCTTCTCGTCGATCTCCACGCCGGGGAACCCCTTCGCCACCTGCGTCGCGGTCGCCTGGCCGATGGCCAGCGCCACCAGCTGGCAGGCCAGCGACTCCTCTTCGCCCTTCACCGCCTGGCCGTTCTCCGCGCGCGCCAGCTTCACGCCGGTCAGCTGCCCGTCGGCGCCGCGCTCGAAGGCCGTCACCACGCGCTGCTCCACCAGGCGTACGCCGTGCTTGCGCGCGTGCGCCAGCTCGTGCGCGTAGCCCGACATGTCGCGCTCGCTGCGGCGGTACACCATGGCCACGTCGGCGACCCCCAGCAGCTTGAGCTCGTGCGCGATGTCGATGGCCGTGTTGCCGCCGCCCACCACCACCGCGCGCTTCACGCCCGCCAGCGTCAGCGTCGGGTCGGCCTTGATGCGCTCGATGAGCGCCACCGCGCCGTACACGCCCGGTCCTTCCTCGCCGGGCGCGCCGAGCGCCGAGTCCGCGCCGAGGCCGAGGCCCAGGAAGACCGCGTCGTAGTCCGCGAGCAGCTGCTCGGCCGACACCTGGCCCGCGCCCGCCGTGCCCGCGACCACCTCCACGCCCGCCTGCAGCTCGACGTCGCCGAGCTCGAACACGTGGCGAATCTCCTCGAGCGCCGCGGCGCCCGACTGCTTGTACGGCGCGATGCCCAGGGTGTTGAGTCCGCCGGGGAAGCGCTTCTTCTCGAAGATGACCACCTTGTGGCCTTCCAGCGCGAGCATCCCCGCCGCCGCGAGGGACGCGGGCCCCGCGCCGACGAGCGCCACCTTCTTGTTCGTCGCCGGCTTCTTCGCCGGCACCAGCTTCGCGAGCGCCGTCGTCTTGAGCGTCGACTCGGTGGCGAACCGCTGCAGCCGGCCGATGGCGATCGGCTCCCGGCCCCACGCGTTGTACACGCACGCGCCCGCGCACAGCACCTCGACGGGGCACACCCGCGCACAGGACGCGCCGAGCAGGTTCTCCTTGAAGATGGTGCGCGCCGCGCCGGCGACGTTGCCGGTGCGGATTTTGTGGATGAAGGTGGGAATGTCGATGCCCGTCGGGCACGCCTTCACGCACGGCGCGTCGACGCAGTACAGGCAGCGGTTGGCCTCGGTGACGGCCTCGCCGGTCGAGTACGCCGGCTTCGACTCGGCGAAGCGCTGCTCGAGGCGCCCGTCGGGGAGCACGGGGAGCTTGTGCAAGGTGCCTCCTGCGTGAGCGGTGAAGCGCGAAGGCTCCGTGGCGGGGGCGGGCAAGTCAAGAAGTCCCTGCGGCCGAAAGCGCGCCGCAGTCGCGGCGGCGACGCGGTCTGCGCACGCCTCCCGTCGGGCAACTGTTCGATGAAGGCCGTCGACGACGCCGGCAACGTCAGCAAGTCCTTCAACAAGGCCTTCGAGGAGCCAGCCGCCCCCGCCCGGGCAGCTCCCCGGAATGGGGTACCTTTCGCTCGGGAGGGAGGCGTCTTCCCATGAATGAATCAATGGAAGCTTTTCGCCGACGCCGGTGGTATGACGCCGGGCAGTCCGCGCGGCGCACTCGCGGCCGGTGGTGGTGGGGACGTCGAGGGGCCACGTTCTGGCGTGCGCGGCCTTGACGCCGGGGAAACCCAGCAGGCGGGCATGGGAGGGCGCGGGCCAGGTTCGGCGTCGGCGATTTTCTTCAGCTTGCGTGCAACCTCGAGAAGCGGTAAGGTCAGCCAATGTCCGCAAAAGGCAATCTGGTCACGTACACCACGCAGGACGTCGCCAAGGTGTTGTCAGCGAGCCGCACCTCCGTCCAGCGGTGGATTGATTCCGGCAGCTTGAAGGCGTTCAAGACGCCGGGTGGGCATCGGCGGGTGACGCAGCGCGAGCTGGTGGCGTTTTTGCGGCGCCAGGGCGCGCCGATTCCGCCGGCGCTGCAGTCGCGGGTGCGCCTGCTGGTGGTGGACGACGACGCGCAGTTCCTGAAGAACCTGAAGCCGCTGATGAAGTCGATGGCGCCCAGCGTGGACATCGACTTCGTGGACATCGACTTCGTGGACAACGGCGTCGACGCGCTGTTGCGCATCGGCGGCGGCGAGGTGGACGCGGTGCTGCTCGACGCGACGATGCCGGGCCTCGACGGCCTGACGGTGCTCGAGAAGGTGCGCGCCATGCCGAAGACGGCCGAGGTGGTGGTCATCGGCATGTCCGGCCGCTCCGACGACAAGCTCGAGCAGAAGTTCAAGAAGGCCGGCGCCGCGGCCTTCGTGGTGAAGCCCATCACGCCGAAGGTGCTCACCGAGACGTTGCACAGCGTGGGGCTGCTCGACGCGCCCGACGAGGAGTTGGCGGGCTGAATTTCCGGCCGGGGGGCTGCGGCGTCATCGTCGACGTGCACGCCCGACGATGAACGCGGCCTCACGGGGCCGCATCACGAAGCAGCGCAGCCTCGCGCCCCCCGCGCGGCCTCGGGGTGGTGCAGCCGACGGCGCCCCGGGACGCAGGCGCGTCATGCGAGGTTGTGGAAGACGCGCTGCACGTCGTCGTCCTGCTCGAGGGCGTCGATCATCTTCAGCACCTCCTGCGCCTTCTCCTCGGGGAGCTCCATCGGGTTCTGCGGGATGTACTCGGACTCGGCGGAGATGGTGGTGAGCCCGCGCGCCTCGATGGCCGACTGGAGCTTGCCGAAGTCGGGGAACGCGCAGCGGATGATGAGCTGCTTCTCGTCCTTCTCGCCGGTGCCTTCGCCCATCTCCTCGAGGCCGTGGTCGATGAGGTCGAGCTCGAGCGCCTCCTGGTCGATGCCCTCGGGCGACAGGCGGAAGACGCCCATGCGCTTGAAGGCGAAGGAGACGCTGCCGGCGTTGCCCAGGTTGCCGCCCCAGTCCTTGAAGTGCATGCGGATGTTGGCGACCGTTCGCACGACGTTGTCGGTGGCCGTCTCCACCAGTACGGCGACGCCGTGCGGCGCGTAGCCTTCGTAGAGCACCTGCTCGTAGTCCTTCTGTTCCGCTCCGCTCGCGCGCTTGATGGCCGCCTCGACCTTGTCCTTCGGCATGTTGACGGCCCGGGCGTTCTGAATGGCGCGGCGCAGCGCCGCGTTGGACTCGGGGTTCGGGCCGCCGGCCTTCACGGCGATGGCGATTTCCTTCGACACGCGGGTGAACGCCTTGGCCATCGCGTCCCACCGCTTGAACATCGTCGCCTTGCGGGTCTCGAAGATGCGTCCCATGGCGGCGCTTCTACCCGCGAGGCGCGGGCGGCTCCAAGCGCGAGAGTGGTGTTCGGCGCTCAGGCGAGCGGGTTGAGGACCTTGACGCGTTTGAACCGTGCGAAGTCGCCATCGGTCGAGACGACGGTCAGCCCGTGCTCGAGGGCGAGCGCGGCGAGGTGGAGGTCGGGCATGAGGTTGCCGTCGGTGACGCGCGCCTCGGCGCGAAGCCGGCCGAGCCACTCGGCGTGACGCTCCGTCGGCGTGGGTGTCCACAC
The DNA here is from genome assembly GCA_040755835.1 of Myxococcota bacterium. Taxonomy (GTDB): domain Bacteria; phylum Myxococcota; class Myxococcia; order Myxococcales; family Myxococcaceae; genus JADLDB01. Next base: position 54,947 of record JBFMAB010000028.1, on the reverse strand, counting down.
GGGCTCGAGCGCCAGCCATTCCTCGACCTGTGCCCAGGCGGCGGAGAGCGGCACCGGCCTCGGGAAGATGCGCGGGTTCGACACCAGCCGGCACCACGCGAGGATCGTCGCCCACGGCATGCCGACCTTCGGCGCGGACCAAAGCTGCTCGTCGAGCCACGCGGCGGCCCGCTTCTGGTGCGGACCCGCGGTGGTCGCGTACACGAGGATGTTCGCGTCGAGGAGAATCACCGGAAGCCGTCGCCTTCCGCGATGGCGAGCGCCTGCGCGACGCTGTCGACGGCGATTCGCGCTTCGCCCGTGTCGAAGGCGCGGGTGCGGTGACGCTTGCGCGGGCGAGTGTCCTTCCCGGCGAAGCCGCGGCGCAGCACCAGGTTCAGCGCCTCCTTGAACCCGAGGCCCTGTTCCTTCATGAATCGCTCGAGCTGGACCGCGACGTCGGCGTCGAGCGTGACGGTGGTGCGCATGATGCGGCGAGCATAACACAGATGATGCTTTGATGCTGCGGGCGGAGGTCCAGGTGGTCCGAACCCTGCGAGAGGCACCGGCTTGCGTCGGGCCCGCGCTCGAGACGCGGTGACGCCGTGAGTGCTTGCGCCCCCGTGTCCGGCCGACCATTCTTCGGCCTTCCTCTTCAACGAAAGGCGACGCGAATGGCCTCGACGGTGAAGTGCGGCCTCATCCAGTGCTCGAACCCGATCAACGATGAGTCGGTCCCGGTGAAGAAGATCCAGCAGGCGATGCTGGACAAGCACATCCCCTTCATCGAGCAGGCGGCGAAGAAGGGCGTGCAGATTCTCTGCCTGCAGGAAATCTTCAACGGCCCGTACTTCTGCCCCAGCCAGGACAAGCGCTGGTACGCGGCCGCCGAGCCGATCCCCGACGGGCCGACGACGAAGCTGATGCAGGAGCTCGCGAAGAAGCTCGGCATGGCCATCGTCGTGCCGCTCTACGAAGAGGCGATGCGCGGCGTGTACTTCAACACCGCGGCGGTCATCGACGCCGACGGCAAGTACCTGGGCAAGTACCGCAAGCAGCACATTCCGCAGACGGCGGGCTTCTGGGAGAAGTACTTCTTCAAGCCGGGGGACGGCGGCTACCCGGTGTTCAAGACGCAGTTCGCCACGGTGGGCGTGTACATCTGCTACGACCGGCACTTCCCCGAGGGCGCTCGCGCGCTGGGGTTGAACGGCGCCGAAATCGTCTTCAACCCGTCGGCCACCGTGGCGGGCCTGTCGCAGTACCTGTGGAAGATTGAGCAGCCCGCGCACGCGGTGGCCAACGGCTACTTCATGGGCGCCATCAACCGCGTGGGCACCGAGGCGCCGTGGAACATCGGCAAGTTCTATGGCCACAGCTACTTCGTGAACCCGCGCGGGCAGATCATCGCCGAGGGAAGCGAGGACCAGGACGAGCTGGTCGTGGCCGACCTCGACCTGAGCATGATCGACGAGGTGCGGCAGGTCTGGCAGTTCTATCGGGACCGCCGGCCCGACGCGTACCAGGACCTCGTTCGTCCGTAACGCACGCTTCCAGGAGGAACCACCATGGGTCTCGTCATTCGCAACGGCACCATCGTCACCGCCACGGACCAGTACGACGCCGACATCTACTGTGACGGCGGCGTCATCAAGGCCATCGGGAGGAACCTCGACGTGCCCGCGGGCACGCAGGTGGTCGACGGCTCGGGCCAGTACGTCTTCCCCGGCGGCATCGACGCACACACGCACATGGAGATGCCCTTCATGGGCACCACCAGCTGCGACGACTTCTACACGGGCACCGCGGCGGGCGTGGCCGGCGGCACCACGACCATCATCGACTTCATCATCCCCAACCGGAACCAGTCGCTGCTCGAGGCGCGCGACTTCTGGATGAACAACGCGAAGAAGGCGGTCGCCGACTACGCGTTCCACATGGCCGTCACCTGGTACGACGAGTCGGTGAAGAAGGAGATGCAGCACGTCTTCAGGAACGACGGCATCCAGTCGTTCAAGATCTTCATGGCGTACCGCGGGGCCATTGGCGTCGACGACGTCGAGCTGATCGGCGTGCTGGACACGGCGCACGACCTCGGCGCGCTCGTCACGAGCCACTGCGAGCACGGCGACGCGGTGGTGGCGCTGCAGACGCGGCTGGCCGAGCGGGGCCTCAAGGAGCCGAAGTGGCACGCGGCGAGCCGGCCCAGCTACCTCGAGGGCGAGGCGACCAACCGCGTCATCCAGCTGGCGCGCGCCGCCAGCGACGCGCGCAACGGCCACCAGGCCACCGCCGCCGAGGCCCAGCCCGTCTACATCGTGCACCTCACCTGCAAGGAGTCGATGGACGCGGTGTACCGGGCGCGGCAGGCGGGCCAGCGGGTGCTGGTGGAGACCTGCCCGCAGTACCTCTTGCTCGACGACAGCGTGTACGAGAAGCCGGACTTCGAGGGCGCGGCGTACGTGATGAGCCCGCCGATTCGCCCGAAGGGCCACCAGGACTACCTGTGGAACGCGCTGGCGACCGGCGCCATCCAGACGGTGGCGACGGACCACTGCCCCTTCCGCCAGGCGGACCAGAAGATCGCCGGCAAGGACGACTTCCGGAAGATTCCGAACGGCGCGGCGGGCATCGAGAACCGCATGGGGCTCATGTACACGTACGGTGTCGCGAAGAAGCGGATCACGCTGCAACAGTTCGTCGACGTGACGAGCACGCAGGCCGCGAAGATTTTCGGGCTCTACCCGCGCAAGGGTGCGATCCAGGTCGGCAGCGACGCGGACCTCGTGCTGTACGACCCGAAGGGTACGGGGAAGATCTCCGCGAAGACGCACCACATGAAGGTCGACCGGAACATCTTCGAGGGCTTCGAGCTCGCGGGGAAGGTCGCGACCACCGTCGTGAACGGGCGCGTGCAGTGGCAGGACGGGGACCTGCGCGTCGAGCGCGGCGCGGGGCGGTACCTGAAGCGCTGCTGACGGGCCCTCACACCCGCGGCAGCTGCGGCAGCCGCTCGAAGTCCGAGTCCCGCGTGAACAGCGTCGCGTGGTGTTGCAGCACCAGCGCGGCGATCCACACGTCGTTGAGGGGGATGGGTGTGCCCTGCCGGCGGTCTTCCCCCAGCGCAGTCGAGGCGTGCACCAGGTCGTGCCCGTCGAGGCCGTCCACCGACGTCGGCACGCCGTGCCGTGGCACGGAGCCTGCGCTGGCGACGTTCACCATCGGCAGCCCCCAGCCGCACTGCCTGCCGCGTGGCGTCGGCCCGCGCGCCCACGCGCAGCACGCAGTCGGGGCCCTCGCGCAAAGGAGGCGTCCACCCGGCGATCCGTGGCCGACACCTGCAGCGTCAGCAGCGGGGGACAGCCGAGGGCACCGGGCTCGTGGTCGCCGCGTTGTGGTCGCCCGAGTTGGGCTCGATGCCGGGGCAGCGCATCGAGCTGACCGGCGGCCAGGCCTCTGACTGACTGACTGAGGCGCGCGCGGGGACGGGGCCCGCCTCGCTGAAGGGCCCCGTCGTCTGCTATGGGAAGCGGTTCCATGCACGCCCCCGCCGAAGCTGCCCCCATCGAAGGGAGCGACCCGTCGCTCTTCAACAAGGACCTCGCGCCGGTGCCGCAGGCCGGCCGCACCTGGAACCAGTGGCACTTCGCCGCGCTCTGGGTCGGCATGGTCGTCTGCGTGCCGAGCTACGCGATCGCCGCCGGCATGGTGGGGCAGGGGCTCAACTGGTGGCAGGCGTGCCTGTTGGTGTTGTTGGGCAACTGCATCGTGCTGGTACCCATCGTCCTGAACGCGCACGCCGGGACGAAGTACGGCATCCCCGCGCCGGTGTTCGCGCGCGCGGCCTTCGGCGTCTTCGGCGCGCACGTGCCCGCGATGCTCCGCGCCATCGTCGCCTGCGGGTGGTTCGGCATCCAGACGTGGCTGGGCGGCGTGTCGCTCTACGCCCTGTGGACGGCGATGACCGGTGGGACGCCCAGCGAGACCATCGGCGTCGGCCACTTCGTCGGCTTCGGCCTCTTCTGGGCCATCAACGTCTACTTCATCGTGCGCGGCACCGAGTCCATCAAGTTCCTCGAGACGTGGGCGGCGCCGTTCCTCATCGCGATGGGCGTGGGCCTGCTGGTGTGGGGCATCACGAAAACGGACGGTCTGGGCGCCATGCTGGCCGCCACCAACCCGGTGGAGCCGAGGCCCTTCTGGTCGCTCTTCTGGCCGAACCTCACGGCCATGGTGGGCTTCTGGGCGACGGTGGCCATCAACATCCCCGACTTCACGCGCTACGCGAAGAGCCAGCGCGATCAGATCGTCGGGCAGGCGCTGGGCCTGCCGGGCACCATGGCGCTGTTCGCCTTCATCGGTGTCGCCGTCACCGGGGCGACGCTCATCGTCTTCGGCAAGGCGCTGTGGAACCCGACGGACCTCGCGGCGCGCTTCGGCTCGCCCTTCGTCATCGGCGTGGCGACCTTCGCGCTCGCGGTCGCGACGCTGTCCACCAACATCGCGGCGAACGTCGTCGGGCCGGCGAACAACATCGCCAACCTGAACCCGTCGAAGATCTCCTTCCGCACCGGCGGCCTGATCACCGCCGTCATCGGCGTCTGCATGATGCCGTGGAAGCTCTTGTCGTCGGCCGAGAGCTACACGTACACGTGGCTCATCGGGTACTCGGCGCTGCTGGGGCCCATCGTCGGCATCCTCATCGTCGACTACTTCGTCGTGCGGAAGATGGAGCTCGACGCGGGCGACTTGTACCGCGCGCAGGGCCGCTACCGCTACGCGTCGGGCTTCAACCCGGCGGCGCTCATCGCGCTGGTGCTGGGCGTCGTGCCGAACGTGCCGGGCTTCGTGAAGGCGCTCTTGCGCATCAGCCAGCCGACGCTGGAGAAGACGTGGGTCGACTCCATCTACCAGTCGGCGTGGTTCGTCGGCTTCGGCGTCGCGGCGGTGGTGTACCTGGCGCTCATGAAGCTGATGCCGCCCGCGCAGCCGACGTCGCGCTGACGACGAGGCGCGAGGTGTCCCATCCGTCCGGCGCGGTGCCCAGGGGCGCAGCGGCGTGACGGGGCCGGACGGTGGAACGGCGCGGCGAGGCTCGGGGGCGCCGCGGGCGTGCGCACCACCGGCGGCGGGTCCACGAGGCTCCTGGTCTCCTGTGTGACGTGATCCGTCGCGGAGGCGACCTCATCGACGCGAACGTCCGCCACAACGACGACCGGCCCGCGCTCGACGGATCGAGCAGAGCTGCCGCTGCGAGTTGCCACCTTCGGTCGATGGCCTCGACGGCGGCCTCCGGCTGCCGGGTGGAGCAGAAGCTTCCCCGGGCCCCGGGTTGGGCGGGCCTCGATTCCCTCCCGCGAAGTGGGTATGAGGCGGCTCTTCCCTCGACACGTCGAGGCGCACCGGAGCCACGCCATGCAGAAGATCGCCCACCCCCCGACGTTTCCCGCCAAGAGCTACGCCTTCACTCCGTACGTCGACGTGAAGAACTGGGTGGGCGGGCAGTGGCGCGAAGGCGCCACCGGCAACTGGCTGGACATCGAGAACCCGCGCCACGGCAAGGTGATGGGCAAGGTGACGCTGTCGACGGCGAAGGACGTCGAGGCGGCGGTGGAGGCCGGCAAGAAGGCCTTCCCCGCGTGGCGCGCCACGCCGATGCGCGAGCGCGCCCAGGTGCTGTACCGCTTGAAGCAGCTCATGGAGCGCGACCTCGACGAGCTGTGCTGGCTGGTCAGCCACGAGAACGGCAAGACGTACGCCGAGGGCAAGGGCGACGTGGAGAAGGGCATCGAGTGCGTCGAGTACGCGGCGAGCCTCCACATGATGGCCGACGGCGGGCAGCTCGACGTGTCGCGGGGGGTGAACTGCCGCGTCACCTACGAGCCTTTGGGCGTGGTCGCGGGCATCGTGCCGTTCAACTTTCCGGTGATGGTCCCGCTGTGGATGATTCCCAACGCGCTGATGGCGGGGAACGCCTTCATCCTCAAGCCGTCCGAGGTGGTGCCCTACGGCGCGATGAAGCTGGCGCAGCTGCTCCAGGAGGCGGGTCTACCGGACGGGCTGTTCAGCGTCGTCAACGGCCAGCGCGAGTGCGTCGAGGCCATCGTCGACCACCCGGACATCAAGGCCGTCGGCTTCGTCGGCTCGACGAAGGTCGCGAAGATTCTGTACGCGCGCGGCGCGCAAGTGGGCAAGCGCATGCTGTGCCTGGGGAGCGCCAAGAATCACGTCATCGTGGTGCCCGACGCCGACCCCGAACTGACCGCGTCGAACATCGTCGCCTCGTCCTTCGGCTGCGCCGGCCAGCGCTGCATGGCGTCGTCGCTGATGGTGGCCGTCGGTGACGTGCAGCACATCATCGAGAAGATCGCCGCCAACGCCCGGAAGCTGCGCCTCGGCGAAGACATGGGCAGCATCATCACGAAGGCGTCGAAGGAGCGCATCGAGGCGTACATCGCCGGCGCCGAGAAGGCGGGCGCAAAGGTGCTCGTCGACGGCCGCGGGCAGCACGTGAAGGGCGACGACGGCTACTGGGTGGGCGCCACCGTGCTGGACGACGTCACCATCGACATGCCGGCGGGCTGCGAGGAGATCTTCGGGCCGGTGCTGTCCATCGTCCACGTGAGCACGCTCGACGAGGCCATCAACCTCCAGCACCGGAGCCTGTACGCCAACGGCGCGGCCATCTTCACCACGCGCGGCATCGTGGCGCGCACCGCCGTCGAGCGCCTCGAGGCGGGCATGGTGGGTGTGAACATCGGCGTGCCGGTGCCGCGCGAGCCGTTCAGCTTCGGCGGCTTCAACTCGTCGAAGTTCGGCCACGGCGACATCACCGGCTGGGACGGCTTCCGCTTCTGGGGCCGGCCGAAGAAGGTCACCGAGAAGTGGGCGACCTCCTCGGACGCGAGCTGGATGAGCTGACGCGCGTCGCGCGCTTTTGTGCTTCGCTCCCGCCCGCTCGCCGCGCATGGTGAGCGGGCTTCTCCTTCTTCGAGTCGCAGGAGTCACCGCCATGACCAGCCAGTACCTGGGCTACCCCAACGAGTTCGCGGCCGAGCCGATGCCGACGCAGCAGATGGTCGACCTCTGCAAGCAGCACACGCTCTACACGTGGACGGCCGGAAACGCGGTCAACCCGTTGCCCATCGCGCGCGCCGACGGCGTCTACCTGTGGTCGCCCGAAGGGCAGAGGATCATCGACTTCAACGCGCAGCTGATGAGCGTGCTGGTCGGCCACAACCACCCGCGCGTCATCGCGGCGATGAAGCGGCAGCTCGACGAGCTCGTCTTCGTGTACCCGCAGACGGCCACGCAGGTGCGCGCGCGCCTCGGCAAGCTGATGCACGAGCTCATCCCCGGCATGCAGAGCTTCTTCTTCACGCTGGGCGGCGCCGAGGCGAACGAGAACGCGGTGAAGATGGCGCGCCTGTACACCGGGCGGCAGAAGATCCTCGTCCGCTACCGGAGCTACCATGGCGGCACCAACCTCACGATGCAGATGACCGGCGACCCGCGGCGCTGGCCTTCCGAGCCCGGCACGCCCGGCATCATCCACGTGATGGACCCGACGCCGTACGACTATTCCTTCGGCGCGACCGAGGAAGAGCGCACCCGAAATCACCTCACGTACCTCGAGGAGACCATCAAGTACGAGGGGCCGCACACCATCGCCGCGATGGTGGTGGAGACGGTGACGGGCACCAACGGCGTGCTGGTGCCGCCGAAGGGCTGGTTCCAGGGCCTCCGGGCGCTGCTCGACAAGTACGGCATTCTCCTGGTGTGCGACGAGGTGATGGCCGGCATCGGCCGCACCGGGAAGATGATGGCCTACGAGCACTTCGACGTGGTGCCGGACCTGGTGACGATGGCGAAGGGACTGACGAGCTCGTACTTCCCGCTCGGCGCCGTCGGCGTGTCGAAGGCCATTCACGACCACTTCCAGAAGAACGTGTACCCCGGCGGGTTGACGTACAACTCGCACCCGGTGGGCCTCGCCACCGCCGAGGCCGTCCTGCGCGTCACCGTCGACGAGAAGCTGGTCGAGAACGCGCGGAAGATGGGCGAGGTGATGCGCAGCGAAATGGATCGCCTCACGAAGAAGCACAAGAGCGTGAAGGAGGCCCGCAACATCGGCCTGTTCGGGATGTTCGACATCCAGAAGAACTCGAAGGGCGAACTTCTGGCGCCGTACAACGGGACGCACCCGGCGATGACGAAGCTGGCGGGCTTCTTCCGCGAGAACGGCCTCTTCACCTTCCTGCGCTGGTCCAGCTTCACGACGAATCCCCCGCTGTGCATCACCGAGGCGCAGCTCAAGGAAGGCTTCGAAATCATCGACCGGGGCCTCGACATCACCGACGCCGCCTTCGAGGGGTAGCGGTGGCGGAGCCCGAGGCGCCCGGGTCGCAGCTGCGGCCCGAGACGAGGACGGGCCTCGAGCTGCTGGGGCTCGGGCTTCTGCTGGGCGCGGTGCACGTGTCCTTCCGGTCGCACGGCGCCTTCACCGAGGCGGGCCGCGGCGGCCTCGTCGACCTGGTCGGCTGCGCCTTCATCGGCGCGGTGCTGTGGGCGATGCTGACGATTCGCGCGCTCGCGGCCGGCGGCTCGGTGAAGGACGCCGTCGACGACGGGCTGACCGCGTCCGCCGTGGCGGCGTGGATGGTGACGTTGGCGCCGCCGCGGTTGTCGAACTACCTGCCGACGGAGGCGGCCAGCGACTTCGCGTACGCGTACCTGCCGGCGAGCCTCGTCGGCGTGCTGCTGGTGAACCTGGCGGTGGTGCTGTGGCCCGCGCGGACCCGGCCGGCGATGGGCCTCCGGCTCGCGGCGACGACGGCGGCGACCCTGGTGGTGCTGGGCGTGCTGCTTCGCGTCGTGGGCGGCGGCGCCGACGCGGGCGAAGCGGCGCTGCGCGCATGGCTGGCGGCCGGCGTCGCCGCGGCGGTAGCGGCGGGGCTGCACGTGTGGGCGCGCCGCCGGGCGTGAGTTGCGCTCGGGCGCTTTCGCGCGAGGTCGCGCCTCCCCGGTCGGCCGAGTCCACGCGACGGCCGCGCGCGCAGGCTTCAGGCGGAGGGGCCAGGGTGAGTACGCCGCGCGGACGCTGGACATCACCGTCGCCGCGTCCGGGGCCGCTGGATGATGACTCGCTCGACGCGCGTCAGGGGTTGCGCACGCAGTCGTACGTGAGGGCGATCTCCGGACCCAGGTCCACCACCTCGAAGGCACTCACGGGGATGGAGTTGAACGACTGCGGCGTCACGCCCAGCGTCGCCCACTTCGCCGTGTCCAGCCGGTCGTCGGAGAAGGTGAGCGCGATGTTGCCGCCGTCGGAGAGGATCATCCCGTACGTCTTGAGCGCCTTGAGCACCACGCGCTCGCCGGCGTTGTAGGGCGTCTCGTCGAAGTCGGCCTTGAGGCGGAAGCGCACGCCGTACGGCGGCGCGTCGGCGGCGGTGGCGGACGGCCCGCCGGCGTGCGTCGCAGGCCGCACGTACACCTGCCGCTTCATGCGGTTGTTGGGGAGGATGAAGCGCAGCGCGTGCGGGATGGTGCCGGTCGCCGCCTCGTCGGCCGTCGGCGTCAGCGCCGCGATGGGCAGGCCCGCCGCGTCAGCCGACGTGCACTGGTCGCCGCGCAGCGTGTCGGGGTACTGCTTGTCGAGGTCCCACACGAACGCGCCGTAGGCGCTGAAGGACGAGGCGTCGCCCGTCGCGAGGTACAGCTCGTACAGCTTGCGCTCGTCCTCCGCGACGACCAGCACGTGGCAGTCGTTGGCGCTCGTGTCGCAGGTGTAATCGGTGCTGCCCTCGGTGTTGCCGTTGGCGGGGATCGGCATCTGCATGGGCAGCGGGTCGCAGTCGGGGCTGTTCGTGTAGCAGTAGTCGGGCGCGGCGGTGATGGTGCGCCGCGGCGTCGAGGCGTTCGCGCGCAGCACGATGAGTGAGAAGTCCGTCTGCAGCTTGTTGCCGTTGCCCCAGCCGCCGTTGCTGCCCAGCCAGCTGATGATCGCCGCCGACCGAGGGGAGACCGGGAACGTCGACACGTCCTTGTTCCAGGCGTGCGGCTTGCTGAAGAGCCCCGAACGGCTGGTGCCGCCGCCCGCGCCGCCGCCCATCGCGCCGCCGCCCGCGCCGCCGCCGGTGCCTCCCCCGGTGCCTCCCCCGGTGCCTCCCCCGGTGCCTCCGCCCGCGCCGCCGCCCGCGCCGCCGCCCATTGCGCCGCCGCCGGTTCCGCCACCCGTCGTGCTGCCCGCGTCCGTGTCGGACGCGGAGCCGCTGCAGGCCACGAGGCAGGACACGACCGCGAGCGCGAGGAAGCGGCGGCAGGCACGACGCATGGACCCCATGAGAGTCCGCGCGAACAGCTCAGCGCAAGTCGTGTCAGGGCCGCGCGACCGTCGTCGACGTCGCGCGGTCGCGGGCCGACTCGGGCTTGATGTAGTAGCGGTCGACGATGTCGTAATACTTGCCGTGGTAGTCGATGCGCTGGGTCACCACGGCCCGGAGCACGAAGTACACCGCGGCGAGGTCCCACAGGGGAATCGTCCAGAACCACTTCAGCGTCATCTTCATCGTGCCGAGGAAGAGCTTCTCGACGTACAGCCCGAGCAGCATGCGCGTCACCACCGGCACCACGAAGACGAGCCACGCGCTCGGCTGCGAGAGGTGCGTGAGCAGCCACAGCGTCGCGGGAACCTGCGCGTAGGTGAACATGTACATGAGGTACGCCAGCCGCGAGCCCACGCCCGCCTGCTGGCAGATGGCGTGCCGCTCCTTCTGGTTCACCATCGCCGCCCAGGTCTTGCCCCGATACAGCACCGGGTTGTGGATGTTTCGGAAGACGATGCGCTTGCCGTGCTTCGAGAAGACGTACCCGATGGCCTGGTCGTCGGCGACAGCGACGCGCAACATCGGCCAGAGCTCGTCAGACACCTCGTCGAAGTCCTTCTTGTGGAAGGCGGTGAGGTGCCCCACCACCATCTGCACCGGGCGGAAGAGCAGGAGGTACCACGGTACCATCGTCGCGACGTCGGCGTTGTTGGCGACTGCCTTCGTCGCCGTCGCGAAGTTGTCGACTCCCATGTCGAACTGCGGGCTCGAGACCATCGACACGCCGGGCTCAAGCAGGCTGGCCACCACGTCCGAGACGTAGTGTGTCGTCGTCACCACGTCGTTGTCCGACCACACCACCAGCTCGTGCTTCACCAGCCGGTGCGCGTCGTACAACGCGTCCACCTTGCGGTGGGCCGCCAGGCGGGTGGTGGACACCACCTTCTGTGCGTCGACGTTGGGGTACTTCGCGATGTACGCGTCGATGACCGGGTTGGCGGCGCACTCGGTGTTGGGCACCGTAAACAGCAGCTGCAGCGGGCCCGGGTAGTCCTGGCGAAAAAGCGCATCGAACAGCTCTTCTTCCCCGTCATCGACACCCACGCACGTCTTGATGACGGTGACGCCCGGCAGCCTTCCTTCCGGGAGCTTCGGCGGCTTCTTTCGGCTGAACCAGGTGGCCACCACGAAGCCCGACAGGTGCGTGAACATGCCGAAGGCGAACACGGCCAACAGCAGCCATTCTGCAACGTTGAAGGTCGACCAGGGCATTCAGGGAATCCTCGCGTGGGAATCGGGGGGGGAACGCCTAGCACGCCTGCTCCATCCCGCGCACCCCCAGTCGCTCCGAGAGCCTCGACTGTCCCGCGCCTTCGGGCGGACCCTGCCATAAGGTGTCCTTGCCGTGAACTCTGGCACGACCGACGCCGTGAAGGTGCGCATCGACCTGATCATCGACCAGGCCGTGGCGCTCGAAGCCACCGTGGCGAAGGAGCTGCCGTCGCACGACGGCCTGAGGACGGCGGCGGCGCTGACCGAGGCGGCGGCGCGCAAGGCGGCGCGCGTCACCGCGGGCATGAAGCGCCCATGGAGTCCCCACCGCCTCCCCGTCGTCTTCCTCGCGGCGGCGCTCCTGGGACTCCTTGGGTGGCTGTACTGGCAGTTCGTCCACGTCTCCGAGTTGACGCTGGCGTTGCCCGAGCGCGACGCCATCGCCCTGCGCGACAACGTCGCGCAGCAGCGACGGCTGCAGGTGAGGCTGGTGAACGTGCTCGGCTCGAAGGAGGCCGCCGAGGCGGTGGCCCGCGGCGCGGTGGACGTCGCCTTCGTCCAGGGCGGCATTCCCATTCCCGCGGGCCTCCTGCGGCTCGAGTCGCCCAGCCCCGAACTGGTGCTTTTCTTCCTGCGAGACGGCGTCGCCGGGCCCGCCTCGGTGAAGAAGGTGCTCACCTCGGTGCAGGGCGAAGGCAGCCACTCGGTGGCTCAAGCCTTCTTCGGCGCGTGGGGCGCCAGCGGCGTCAGGTACGTCCACGAGTGGAGCCAGGTGATGGCCGGCGGCGACTACCAGGTGCCCGCCGACGTCGACGCCGTCTTCGTGGTGAAGGACCCGGCCGACGAGAAGGCGCTGGCCGCGGTGGAGCGCCTCGAGCGCCAGGGCCTGCACCTCGTCTCGCCGAAGCTGGGCGTGCGCGCGAGCCGCTTCGACTACCTCCGCGTCGTCGAGCTGCCGCGCGGGTACCTGCGGGCCGATCCGCCGCTGCCGCTCGAGCCCGTGCAGACCTACGGCGTGTCCACTTTCCTCGTCGCGCGAAAGGGTCTGACGCCGCGGCTGTTGGCTCAGGCCGCGCACGTGCTCGACGCGCACCCCGACTCGCTGGCCGAGCGCACCGTCGAGCTGACGACCGGCGAGGCGAGCGAGCTGTTCCAGGGCGTGGACGCGTTCCTCTCCATCCTCCTCAACATCGGGCTCGCCTTCCTCGCGCTGCTGGGCCTGGACGTCATGGCATACCGACGACCGTTCCACGAGCTCAACTCGCTGGTCAGCGTCGTCAGCATGCTGCAGTCGAACAAGGACGTGCTGGGCGTCTCCGACCCGACGCTGCGCCAGGAGCGGCTGTTGTACCTCGGGCTGTGCAGCGACCTGTTGTCGCTCATCAGCAGCATCAGCGGGTACTACACGCAGGAGAACTCCTCGCTGCTCTTCAACAACCTGTCCGAGGTCGTCCACGCCCGGTGCGACGCGCTGAAGATCAACATCCAGCTCAAGGTGTTGCACGCGACGGTCCCCGTGAGCGGTCAGAAGGTGTAGCCGAGCATCAGGCGCAGCTTGGGCACCGCGACCAGCCCGTCGCTCAGCCAGCTGCCCAGGTCGGTGGGCGCGCGCTCCGACTGGCGCCACGCGCCGGCGCCGAGGTCGAGGCCCATGCTCCACAGGAAGCTCCAGCGCGAGCGGCCGAGCTGGTGCTGGCTACCCAGCTCCAGGCCGCCTCCGACGGCGTGTACGAGGAAGAGGTCCGACGCGCGGGCGTGCCCGTCGACGAAGAAGCCGCGGAAGGCCTGCGACGGGTACCAGCGCAGGCCGGCCTGCGCGCCCCAGCCCATCCACGCGCCGTAGAACTCACCCGCGAGGTACGTGGTGAGGTGCTCGTGCACGCGGAACTCGCCCTCCAGCACCACGCCCAGCATGAAGGTGGTGAGCGGGCTGAAGCTCAAGGCGGCGAACGGCGGGCGCTCCGCGTCGAGGTCCGCGTCCTGGCCGCGCAGCGTGACATGCGGCGGCGGCGCCGGGGGCGGCCCGGCGGGCGGCGGCTCGGCGGCGGTCGCCACCGGCTGGGCGTGTACCGGCGGCGGCGGCGGGGGCGGCGACAACGTCGTCTCGGGGAGCGTGCTGAGGGCCAGGGCCAGGAGCTGTGCGTTCACGCGCGCTCCGCCGTGCCGGAAGCGTGCCCACGCCCAACCACCTGAAACGACGTCGCCCTTCGCTGCCCATCGTGCAGGGCGCTGCACAGCTGCGTGACGCGCTTCGCGGGCATCGTGACCGCGTACACTGCGGCCAGGGGAGGGCGAATGGACGTCATCCAGCAGACCGGGACGCTGCTGCACCTGCGCGCCACGGAGGGGTTTGGCTACGGCCTGACGCTGCTGGCGCTCGGCGTCGCGGCGTACGGTGTTCGGGTCGCGCGCCGGAAGCCGTGGGGCAAGACGCTGGCAGGCTACGCGGCGCCGATCGCCACGGTGATGCTGATTCCCCTCGCGCTCTACTTCTTCGTGCGCACCATCGACGTCGAGTTGGACAAGGCGGCCGGGCAGGCGCGCGTGCGCGAGGTGTCCGTCTTCGGGTTGACGGTGCGCGACGAGGCGATGGCGCTTGACGGCGCGCACGCGGTGCTGGAGCGCGCGCGGCGCCGAAACGGTGGCTACGGCTTCCGCGTGTGCCTCGAGGCAGGCGCCACGCTGCTGCCGCTGCGCGAAGGCTGCGACGACGGCGAGGCGAGCGCGCGCGCCACGCTGAAGGTGGTGTCGGACTTCCTCGGCGTGCCGCCGGAGATTCCGTTCGACTGACGCAGAAACCACTTGAGTTGATGGCGACCTGCTCGTCCCGTGGCCCGATCCCGTCGTTGCTCGTCGGTCACGCGCCACGCGGCACGCTCCCTCTTCGCGCCTCGGTATCTGGCCTCGCTCCGTCGCAACTCGCCATCAACCCAAATGGTCTCTGCGTTGCCGCCCGGGCGCCAGGCGCAGCACGTGCTCGCCGCCCGTCACCGCGGGCCACCAGCGCAGCACATGGGCGTCCGCGTCCACCTCGGTGCGCCCGTCGGACACCTCGACGTCGACGCCGCGCGGGTAGTGGCGCGCGGGCAAGAACACCTCCGCCGGCGCGGCGCCCCCGTCGTCCTTGAAGACGAGCTCGAAGCGCCGCGTCTTCGGCTCGAAGCCGTAGCCCACCAGCGTGCCCGGCAGCGCGCACGGGTACGGCCGCACCACCGCGTCGAGCGCGCGGCCGCCGCGGGTTGAGCGTCACCTTCCCCACGGCCCGCGCGCCGAAGACGTCGCGGGTCCACTCCTTCACCGTCAGTGACGCGCCGGCGCCGAGCGCCATCGACTCGAGCGGGGACGGCGGCGCGCCCAACGTGACGGGCCCTTTCGGTCGCGTGAGGTCGCTCCAGCCGATGTAGCCGGGCGACGGCTCGTTCAGCACGTCGTAGCCGAAGACGGCGCCGGTGGAGGCGAAGCGGCGGGCGAGGGCCTCCATGGCGCCGAAGAAGTGCCGCCGCAGGTACGGCTGGGCGAACTCGCCGTCGATGCGGCGCCGCGGCGCGAAGAGGTCGCCCGCGAAGAAGAGCGTGAACATCGTCGCGGCGGCCAGCTTCCCGGCGTCGGAGGGCCAGATCATCCGCGGCAGCGGCCCGTCGTGCTGGCAGTGCACGAAGGCCGCGCCCGTCTCGTGCAGGTGCTCGAGCTGGAAGCCCGCGGCCTCCAGCGTCCAGCCGGGGGCGCCGTCGCCGCCGGTGAAGCGGCTCCACACGTCCTGGTGGAAGTCGATGAAGACGTCGAGGCCGTGCTCGGCGGCCTTGCGCACCACCGCCTCGAGGGAGTCGAGGTACGCGAGGTCGTACTTCCCCGAGCCCTCGTGCTCGATGGCCTCCCAGGTGACGAGGAAGCGCATCGTGGTGAGGCCCCAGCGCTTCAACCTCGCGTCGTGCGCGTCGGCGTCCTCGAGCGGGAAGGGCCGCCCGACAAAGGAGACGCGGCGATGCTCGAAAAAGCCGTCGCGCACGAAGCTGCGGCCGTCGGGCGTCGCCGGCACCCTCGAGCTGCTGCCCAGGTTCACGCCGCGCAGGAGCCGCGTTCGGCCGTGCTCGTCGAGGAAGCGGGCGCCGTCGAGGCGAAGCATGCCGGCCAGTGGAGCGCACGCGCCACCGAGGCGCCAGCGCGGCGTGGCGTCAGGGCGCGCAGAAGCGCGTGCCGAGCGACTGGAACACGAGGCGCGTGCGCCGCGGGTCGGCCGGGGGCAGCGGCCGGGGCTCGACCCACAGCGCCCCGAGGCGCCCGTCGGCTCGCAGCGCGAGCGCGACCGGGCCCGCGTCGTGGTTCGCGCCGTTCACGGCCGCGAGCTCGCACGCGGTCCCGCCTTCGCGGATGAATTGCACCCGGTCGTTGTAGCCACCGCCCAGCGCCGTCCACGCGAGCGCCCAGCCCGACGGCGTGAGCGCGAGGGCCGCGCGGGTGGAGTACCAGGCCGTCTCGTCGGCGACGCGCACCGTCGTGCCCGTGGGCCCGCGGAGTCGGAGGTCGACGCGGCGGGCGTTGTCCGGGCTGCGCTCGGCCCACGCCGTCACCCAGCCGCCGCCTCGCGGTCGCAGCGCGAGCGGCTCCGCCCACGGGTCGATGCCCACCATGTTGCTCGCCGCCGCCTGCGCGACCGGGCTCGTGGTCCAGGCCATCGCGGCGAGGGCCTCGAGCGCGAGCGCGCCGGTGGTGTTGGTGGTGAGGAGCGTGAAGCCGTCGGCCGTTGCCGCGCCGACGGCGGCGCCCGTCAGCTGCGTGGTGGGAAGCGGGGAGCGGTTCCCCGCCGTGTCGATGCGCGCGGTGGCGCCGGACAGCGCGCGCTCGAGCA
This sequence comes from Myxococcota bacterium, assembly GCA_040755835.1. Lineage (GTDB taxonomy): Bacteria > Myxococcota > Myxococcia > Myxococcales > Myxococcaceae > JADLDB01. Next base: position 38,522 of record JBFMAB010000028.1, on the reverse strand, counting down.
GCGTGCCCGACGCGTCCTCCAGCGCCCATGCGACGTCGAGCGCCGGGATGATGCGCGGCGCGCCCTGCCGGAAGCCGTGCTGGTCCAGCTCGAGTTGCACGATGGCGTCATTCACCAGCGCGGTGAGCCGCCAGCGATTCGCGCCGATGCGCCGCAGCCCGCCGGGGAGCACCTCGGCGCGCCGGTAGAAGGCGGCGGAGGGCACCTCGTACACGAGCTGGTCGAGGTTGGTCCGCTCGCCGCGCTCGTCGAGCGCGAGCGCGGTGATGCGGTACGCGAAGGGATCGGTCTCCACCCACGCGAGCAGGAAGCCTTCGTCGCGCGGCTCGATGGCGACGGCCAGCACCTCATCGCCTTCGCGCAGCACCGTCGCCGCGAAGGACTCGCCCGCGTCGCTCTCGCCGACGCCCGCGTCCACTCCGGCATCCACCCCGGCGTCGCGGCTGCTGCCTGCATCGACGCCGCCGTCCGTGCCCGGGCGCGTCACGCCATCGCGACCGCACGCTGCAAACACGGCGACACAGGCGAGGAGGACGACGGAGGAACGCATGAGACTCCTTCGGGCGCAGCGGGGCCGCCGGACGCAGCAACGGGCGTGCCCGCTCGAACCATTCGGGTTTCCGGGCGCGCGCGAGGCGTCAGCCGGACAACCGCGTCAGGCTCGACGCGCGGCTGTTCAACGAGACGACGGAGGTCGGCGCGCGGGCGGTACGCAGGGGCGGGATGAGCGAGCTCGAGCGAGTCTGGGCTGCGGCGCTGGCCGCCCCCGACGCGGACCCGGCGCCGTGGCGCGTGCTGGCGGACCTGCTCCTGTCCGCGGGCGATCTCCGCGGCGAGCTGATGCAGCTCGAGCTGGACGCCGAGCAGGGGGCGGTGCGGGGCCTCGCGCGCGGCCGGCGCATGCAGCTGCTGCGCGACCACTGGGTGGACCTCGCGCCGCCGGGCGTCGCCGTGGCGGACCCGGTGTTCCGCCGGGGCGTCGTGGTGGAGTGCGCGCTCGGCCTCCCGTCCCAGCGGCGCAGGAGGATGCCCGCTGGCGGACGGTGCGCGCGCTGCGGTTCCACAGCGGGCCGCGGCCGCCTCCGCTGGCCGAGTGGCGCAAGACGCCGCTCGCCGGCGGCCAGCTCGTCTCCCTCGAGTCGCTGCGCGGCGTCGAGCAGGAGGCGCTCGAGGTGCTCGCCGCGGCGCCGCCGAAGCCGAACCTGCGCGCGCTGTGGCTCGTCGGCGACGTGGGCGTGCCGCACCGCCCCGCGCCGGCGTGGGCGCGCTGGTGGGCGGCCATCTTCCCCGCGCACCCCCGGCTGCGCGAGGTGCACCTCGGCTGGTCCGGCACCCGCGCGTCGACCGAGGGCCGGCTCGAGGGCGTGCTCGCGACGGACCTCGAGCGCGTCATCGTCGAGGCCAGCGCGTACGAGCTCGTGGAGCTGCACGCGTGGTGGCTCGCCCGCTCGCCCCGCTTCGCCTTCCACGCGGAGCTGCGTGACGCGCGCCTCGCCGCCCGCCTCGAGTACACGCGCGACGCACTGCTGCTCCGCGCCCCACCGGCGACGCGCGCCGCGGCCGAGCAGCAGGTCCGGGAGCACTGGCCCGCCCACCGGCCGATGTCACCGCTGCACCTCGTGCCGTGAGGGCGCGTCCGACGCCGAAAAAAGCCGGGGCGGAGGTCTCCCTCCGCCCCGGCCCCACGCCCTCGACGCCCCCCGTCGTCAACGCGTCAGCGCGTCTTACGCCTTGAGGCCGTTCAGTTCCGCGACGACGTGCGCGTCACCCGTCGCCCCGACGAGGCCCCGGCGCCCCAGCGTCGCGTCGACGGTGACGCCCGCGCCGTCGACGTGCCACTCCACCAGCTCCGACACGTCGAGCTCCACGCCGTCCTCCCACGTCGCGGTGGCGATGAGCCGCGAGCGGTCCGCCGACTCGCTGATGACGAGCGACGTCATGCCGAGCTTGGTCACCTCGACCGTCACCACCGTCTCGTGGCTCTCCGCCTGGAGCAGCAGCGACGAGCGACCCGGCTCCACGGCGCGCAGTTCGACGGCGGTGCTCCGCATGGCCGCCTCGAGGCCCTCGCTCGTCGACAGCTTCGCGCCGGGCGTCACGTCCTGCGTGCTGCCGTCGGACAGCAGGCCGCTCAACACCAGCAGCGCGCGCTGCCCGGGCGCCAGGCGCACGTGCGCCATCGACGGCGCGAGGCCCACGATGACCGCCGGGTCACCTCAACCTCCAGCGTCGCCGTCATCCCGCCCCAGGTGACGAGCAGCTGCGCGTGCCCGGCGCGGAGGCCGCGCACCTCGCCGGTGTCATCAACGGCGAGCCGAGACGAGTCCGCCGAGGCGAAGCGCACGTCGCGCTCGAGTTGGACGCGCGCGCCGTCGGCGTAGCGGGCGAACGTCGCCACGCGCTACGCGAGGCCCACCGGCACCTCGAGCTGCTCGACGTCGAACTCCAGGCCCACCGCCGGCTGCTCGGACACCGACAACACCGCCCGCAGACCGGCGAAGGACACCATGACGGCCGCCTGGCCAGTCGAGAAGGCCCGCACGAAGGCGCGACGGCCCAACAGCTCGATGCGCGCGACCGCTTCGTTCGACGTCGAGAAGCCCGCGTCCGACGTGAGGTCGACGACGCTGCCGTCGGTGAGGCGCTCCACCAGCTGCACCTCGGTCACCTCGCCGGGGAACACCACCGGCGCCTGCAGCCGCACTTCGAGCCCGGCGCGCGCCGCCGGCCACACCTGCAGCTCCCGGGTGAGCTGCTTGCCGTTCCACGTGGCGCGGATGGTCGCGAGGCCCTGCGCGGTGGCCTGCGCCTCGCCCCGGTCGGACCGCGCCGACACGGCGCCCTCGAACGCCCACCCGGCCTGAGAAGCGATCCGCCCGGGCAGGACAGGGTGTGCGTCCGTCGCCCGTCGACGGTGGCCGGCGTATTCCGTCCTGGCGCGCCGGCGACGACTGCGGCCTCGGCGAACGTCTGGGCGTCTTCCCGCGCGCGGCTGCTGCCGGGCGCGGGCTTCGTTGCTAGGACGCGCGCATGCCGAGAATCGTCGAGTGCGTCCCCAACTTCTCCGAAGGCCGTGACGCGGGGAAGCTGAAGCAGATCACCTCCGCCATCGAGGCGGTGAGCGGCGTGCAGTTGCTCAACGTCGAGCCGGGCGCGGACACCCACCGCACCGTCGTCACCTTCGTCGGCGAGCCCGACGCCGTGGTGGAGGCCGCGTTCCAGGGCATCGCGAAGGCGGCGCAGCTCATCGACATGTCCACGCACAAGGGCGCGCACCCGCGCATGGGCGCCACCGACGTGTGCCCCTTCGTGCCGGTAGAAGGTGTGACAATGGCGGAGTGCGTGCAGCTCGCGAAGCGGCTCGGCGAGCGCGTGGGGAAGGAGCTCGGCATTCCCGTCTTCCTCTATGAGGAGGCGGCGTCGTCGCCCGCGCGGAAGAACCTCGCGGACATCCGCAAGGGTGAATACGAGGGCCTCGCGAAGAAGCTGGCGGATCCGGCGTGGAAGCCGGACTTCGGCCCGGCCACCTTCAACGCGAAGTCCGGCGCGACCGTCATCGGCGCGCGCGAGTTCCTCATCGCGTGGAACATCAACCTGAACTCCACGGACAAGAACCACGCCGCGGAGATCGCCTATGAATTGCGCGAGCGCGGCCGCGTGGCCCGCACCGGCAACACCTCGCCGTTCTACTACCGCGGCAAGGAGCTCAAGTACGCGGCGGGCAGCTACCCATGCGGCTCCTGCGGCTACGTCGGCAAGACGTACGCGGACACGAAGGCGCACTGCCAGGCCGAGCACGGCTACGAGCTCGACGCGCTACTCACGCAGGCCGGCCTCGACCTGAACGCGCTCGAGGGCCAGAAGGTGTATCGCCCGGGCCGCTTCAAGCACGTGAAGGCGATCGGCTGGTACGTCGAGGACTACCGGCGCGCGCAGGTCAGCATCAACATGACCAACTACCGCGTGACGCCGCTGCACGTCGTCTACGACGAGGCGCGGAAGCTGGCCGCCGAGCGCGGGCTCGTCGTGACGGGCTCCGAGATCGTCGGCCTGGTGCCGTTCCAGGCGTTGCTCGACGCGGGCCGGCACTACCAGGCGCTCCAGGGGAAGACCGAAGGTGCGCCGCTCGTCGACGTGCTGCGCTGCGCGGTCAACTCGCTGGGCCTGAGCGACGTGGCGCCCTTCGAGCTCGAGAAGAAGGTGCTGGGCTTGCCGAAGACAGCGGCGAACGCGCTCGTCGCGAAGACGGTGAAGGACTTCACCGACGAGGTGTCGCGCGACACGCCGGCGCCGGGCGGCGGCTCCATCGCTGCGCTGGCCGGCAGCCTCGGCGCCGCGCTCGCGTCGATGGTGGCGACGTTGACGCACGGCAAGGAAGGCACCGAGGCGCGAGACGCCGAGCTGGCGCGCATCGCCGCAGGCGCGCAGCGGGTGAAGGACGCGTTGCTCGCGCTGGTCGACGAGGACACCAACGCCTTCAAAGGCTTCATGGAGGCGCGCCGCCTGCCGCAGGGCACGCCCGAGGAGAAGGCACTGCGGAAGCAGAAGATGCAGGAAGGGCTCAAGGCCGCCATCGACGTGCCGTGGCGCACCGCGGAGCTGGCCTTCGAGGCGCTGCAGCTCGCGCACGACGTGACGAAGGTGGGCAACCCCAACTCGCTCACCGACGGCGCGGTGGGCGCGCAGATGGCGTTCGCCGGCGTGCGCGGCGCGCTGTGGAACGTGGTCATCAACCTGAAGGACCTGAGCGATCCGCCCTACGTCGCCGACATGCAGCAGAGGAGCGCGGCGCTGCTGGCGAAGGCGCGCGCGCTGGCCGAGGAGTCGGGCGCGGCGGTCGACGCGAAGCTTCAGGAGATGATCGCGAAGGCGAAGCGCTGACGGCCCCCAGAGGGGAAGGGTGCCCCAGGCAGGAGTAGGCTCGTCCCCGGAATGGCCCAGAACCGCCGCCGGCACCGCAGGGTGAAGCTGAACCGTGTGTCCACGCGGCTCGCGGCCCAGGGTGCGCTGCACATCGGGCTCGCGGTGGAGAACATGTCGTTGGGCGGCTGCTTCGTGCGGAGCCCCACGCCGCTCAAGGTGGGCACCGAGGTGCACCTCGAGATTCAGCGGCCTGGCGCCGCCACCACCATCAACGTGCGGGGCCGCGTGGTGTCCATCGCATCGCCGGGGCCCGGCCGCGTGCCGGGTATGGGCATCGCCTTCTTCCCCATGCCCCGCGACGTCAGCCAGCGCATCGAGGGCCTCATCGGCTCGGTCGACCCGGCGGCGGTGCGCGCCACCATCGAGGCGTCGGAGATGCGGACGGAACCGGGCATCCCCGCGCTGTCGCGCGTGCCTCCGCCGCCGGCCGCCGACGCGGTGGCGGCCGACCTCCAGGAGCAGCTGGCGTCACTCACCGAGCTGCTGAAGAAGAAGGACGCGCGCATCGCCGAGCTCGAGGCCCTGGTGGAGCGCCTGCGGCAGCGCCTCATCCTCTACGGCGGCAAGCTGTAGACGGGCGCCCCGGCTCAGCCGGCGGTGAAGGCGAGCAGCGCCGCGCCTTCGGCCACCTGGTCGCCGGCGGCGAAGTGGAATGCTTCCACCACGCCATCGCCCGGCGCGGTGATGGTGTGCTCCATCTTCATCGCCTCCATCACCAGCAAGGGCGTGCCTTTCGCCACCTTGACGCCGGGCTTCGCGAGCAGCGCCACCACCTTGCCCGGCATGGGCGCGGCGAGGCTGCCGCCCGCGTCCTCCTCGCCGGCGTGCGCGAGCGGATCGAACCGCGTCAGCGCGGTGTGCTTGCCGCCGTGGAAGACGTGTATTTCTTCCCCCAGGAGCACCACCGTGCCGCGCACCGGCTGGTCGCCCAGCATCGCCTGCACGTCCTGGCCCGCCGCGGAGAAGGTGAGCCGCGCCTCGCCCTTCCCCGCCGAGAAGCGGTAGCCGGTGTGGCCGTACGTCACCGTCACGTCGTGCGCGCCGTGCGCCGACGACAGCTTCAGCGTGCGCGCGTACACCTGGTTGAGCCGCCAGCCGCTGCGCGCCGCCCAGGGGTCACTCGACGACGCCGCCGCCTGCGCCTCGCGGTGCAGCACCCCCGCCACGGCCAACGCCAGCACCGCGTCCGACGGCGGCGCCTCCGCGGGGAAGAGCGCGTCGTGGTTGCGCGCGATGAGCCCCGTGTCCACGTCGCCCGAGGCGAACGGCTTCGACGCGAGGACACGCCGGAGGAAGCCCACGTTGGTGTTCAACCCGACGACCTGCGTCTCCTCGAGCGCCTGCGCCAGGCGCTTGAGCGCCGACTCCCGGTCCGCGCCCCAGGCGATGAGCTTGGCGATCATCGGGTCGTAGAACGGGGTGATGGCGTCGCCCTGGCGCACGCCCGAGTCCACGCGCACCGCGACCCGCCGCCCGCCGCTGAACTCCGCGTGCTCCGGGAAGCGCAGGTGCGCGAGCGCGCCGATGCTGGGCAGGAAGCCCTTCTCGGGGTTCTCCGCGTACAGCCGCGCCTCGATGGCGTGGCCGGTCAACGTCAGGTCCTCCTGCCTCACCGGCAGCGGCTCGCCCGACGCGACGCGGAGCTGCCACTCGACGAGGTCGTGGCCGGTGACGAGCTCCGTCACCGGGTGCTCGACCTGCAGCCGCGTGTTCATCTCCATGAAGTAGAAGGCGTCGCCCTCGGCGATGAACTCCACCGTGCCCGCACCGACGTAGCCGACGGCCTTCGCCGCCGCGCACGCCGCCTCGCCCATCGCCCGGCGTCGCTCGGCCGACAGGCCCGGCGCCGGGGCCTCCTCCAGCACCTTCTGGTGGCGCCGCTGCACGCTGCAGTCGCGCTCGAAGAGGTAGACGCAGTTCCCCTTCGTGTCCGCGAACACCTGCACCTCGATGTGGCGCGGCCTCGTCAGGTACTTCTCCACCAGCACCGCGTCGTCGCCGAAGGCGTTGAGCGCCTCGCGCTTGCACGACTCCAGCGCCGCGAGGAAGTCGGCGGCCCTCTCCACCACGCGCATCCCCTTGCCGCCGCCGCCCGCGCTCGCCTTGATGAGCACCGGGAAGCCGATGGCCGCGGCTTCCTTCGCGAGCAGCGCCGGGTCCTGGTCCTCGCCGTGGTAGCCCGGCACCAGCGGCACCTTCGCCTTCTGCATCAGCGCCTTCGCCGCGGACTTGAGGCCCATGGCCGAGATCGCGCTCGCCGGCGGCCCGATGAAGACGAGCCCCGCCTTCACGCACGCCTCGGCGAAGTCCTCGTTCTCGGACAAAAAGCCGTAGCCCGGGTGAATGGCCTGGGCGCCGGACGACTTCGCCGCCGCGAGGATGCGGTCCATCACCAGGTAGCTGTCCTTCGCGGCCGCGCCGCCGATGTGCACGGCTTCGTCGCAGGCGGCGACGTGCTTCGCGCCCGCGTCGGCGTCCGAGTAGACGGCCACGGTCTTCACGCCCAGGCGGCGCGCGGTGGCGGCCACGCGGCAGGCGATCTCTCCACGGTTGGCGATGAGGATCTTGTCGAACATGTCAGCTCACATCCGGAAGACGCCGAAGGTGGTGTCCGGCACGGGGGCGTTGAGGGCCGCGGACAGCGCGAGCGCGAGCGTCATGCGCGTGTCGGCCGGGTCGATGATGCCGTCGTCCCACAGGCGCGCCGACGCGTAGTACGGGTGGCCCTGCTCCTCGTACTGCGCGCGAATGGGTGCCTTGAAGGCCTCTTCTTCCTCCTTGCTCCACGTTCCACCCTTCGCCTCGATGCCGTCGCGCTTCACCGTCGCGAGCACGCTGGCGGCCTGCTCGCCGCCCATCACCGAGATGCGCGCGTTCGGCCACATGAAGAGGAACCGCGGACCGTAGGCGCGGCCGCACATGCCGTAGTTCCCCGCGCCGAAGCTGCCGCCGATGATGAGCGTCAGCTTGGGCACCGCGGCGGTGGACACGGCCGTCACCATCTTCGCGCCGTTCTTCGCGATGCCTTCGTTCTCGTACTTCCGGCCCACCATGAAGCCGGTGATGTTCTGCAGGAAGAGCAGGGGAATCTTTCGCTGCGCGCACAGCTCGATGAAGTGGGCCCCTTTGAGCGCCGACTCCGAGAAGAGGATGCCGTTGTTCGCGATGATGCCGACGGGCATGCCGTAGAGGTGCGCGAAGCCGGTGACGAGCGTGGTGCCGTACCGCGCCTTCCACTCGTCGAACTCCGAGCCGTCGACGATGCGCGCGAGGATCTCCCGCACGTCGAACGGCTTCTTCGTGTCCGTGGGGATGATGCCGTACAGCTCGTCGGCCGCGTACTTCGGGGCCACCGGCGCCCGCAGCGGGATGTTGGGTCGCTTCTCGACGTTCAGGTGCGACACGATGCGCCGCGCGATGGCGAGCGCGTGCGTGTCGTTTTGCGCCAGGTGGTCCGCCACGCCCGACAACCGCGTGTGCACGTCGCCGCCGCCCAGGTCCTCCGCCGTCACCACCTCGCCGGTCGCCGCCTTCACCAGCGGAGGCCCGCCGAGGAAGATGGTGCCCTGGTTCTTCACGATGATGGACTCGTCGCTCATCGCCGGCACGTACGCGCCGCCGGCGGTGCAGCTGCCCATCACCACGGCGATCTGCGGAATGCCCTTCGCGGACATCTGCGCCTGGTTGAAGAAGATGCGCCCGAAGTGCTCCTTGTCGGGGAACACCTCGTCCTGGTTCGGCAGGTTCGCCCCGCCAGAGTCCACCAGGTAGATGCACGGCAAGCGGTTCTCTGCGGCGATCTCCTGCGCCCGCAGGTGCTTCTTCACGGTCATCGGGTAGTACGTGCCGCCCTTCACCGTCGCGTCGTTGCAGACGATGACGCACTCGCGGCCCGCCACGCGGCCGATGCCGGTGATGATGCCCGCGCCCGGCGCCGCGCCGTCGTACATGCCGTGCGCCGCGAGCTGCGACAGCTCGAGGAAGGGCGTGCCCGGGTCGAGCAGCCCGTCGACCCGCTCGCGCGGCAGCAGCTTCCCGCGCGACAGGTGCTTCTTCCGCGCGTCCTCGCCGCCGCCGAGGGACACCTTCGCCACCTGGGCCTTCAGATCTTCGACCAGCGCGCGCATCGCGGTGGCGTTCGCGAGGAAGTCAGCGCTGCGAGGATTCAACTGGGAACTCAGGGTCGCCATGCGCGCCCCGTCATACCCCGAGGCCTCCGCGGGAGCGCGGAAGAAACCCCGGGCCCGACGTCGCCGTTTCGGCCGTGACGTGTGACTGCCTGCGGCAGGTGGCCCCAGGTGCGCCTGTCGTGGCGTGCGCGTGGCTTCGCGCCGGGCTCGCGGCTCCCGCGGGGAGGTGTTCGCTGCTCGCGGGCCGCCGCGCCGCGCCCCGGAGGTGGTGCCCCGGGCCCGATGGGTGCACACTACGCACATGCGCACCACGACGTGGGTGGCGGCGTTGCTGTTCGGCTTGTGGGCCTCCTCGGCCACGGCCGCCGACTGCACCGTCACCTCGAAGGACCTGAAGCCCCAGTTCACCGGGAAGCTGCCGAAGGGCTTCAAGCTGTCGTCCACGAAGACGGACAAGAAGAAGCGGACGTTCACCCAGGAGCTGAAGCTGCCGGACAACGTCGTCGTAACGATGGAGCTCGGCGGCTGCGAGCGCTTCACCTACGCCTTCGTCATCAAGGCGCCCACCATCACCACGAAGACGGTCGGCGCCGAGGTGCTGGCCGTGAGCCGCCGCGTGCTGCCCTCGCTGCCGATGCGGGAAGACGCCATCGCCGACCCGAAGCGCCTCCTGAAGGCTCTCGACGAGGCGCAGATCGTCTCGCTGCCCAGCCAGATTCCGTGCGGCGACGCCACCTGCCAGCTCGCCGTCGAGGCCGACCCGAAGGCGAAGCCGAAGACGAAGCCGAAGCCCACACCGAAGGGGAAGGGCGACAAGAAGGACGACAAGCCCGCCGAGGACACGGACGCGGCCGAGCAGCCCGGCGTCATTCGCCTGTCCTACGTGGGCCCGGAGCTGTAGCCGCCACGTCCGACCGGCTCCTCCGCGAGCACCCCGAGCAGGTCGAGCACCAGCGCGACGCGCTCCGGACCGGGAACGACGCGCTGAAGGCGCGCGTCGCTGCGCTGGAGGGCAGCTCGCCGTCGCCCGCACCGAGCAGCAGCGCCTCGCCCGCGAGCTGGTGCACCAGGCCACCAACCCGCCCGGCCAGACGTCGACGTTCTCCGTCGAGCACGCCGCCGCGCTGATGGAGCTCCTCGCGGGCTGCGCCTGGCGGTCACTCCACGTCGAAGGCCCGCAGCACGTCGGCGGCCGGCTTGCCCGAGAAGCGCGCCTTCACCTGCGGCAGCGTCCCGAAGCTCCGGCTCACCATGCGGTCGATGTACAGCGTGCCGTTCAGGTGGTCGACCTCGTGCTGGAGGATGCGCGCCGGCCACCCGCGCACCCGCCAGGTCTGCGGCCGCCCGTGCTCGTCGAGGCCCGACACCTCCACCTCCCGCCACCGCTTCACCAGCGCCGCGTAGCCTGACACCGAGAGGCAGCCTTCGAAGAAGGTCGCCTGCTCTTCGCCGATGGGCGTCAGCGTCGGGTTGACGAAGACGCGGAGCGGCACCGGCACGCGCTCGCGCTCGGCCAGCTCTTCCTTCGTGAGCGACGCCTGCAGCTCGGCGCGGTCCTCCAGCACCAGCACTTGCAGGCTGACGCCCAGCTGCGGCGCCGCGAGGCCCACGCCCGGCGCGGCGCGCATCGCGTCCACCATGCGGCCGACGAGCGCCTGGAAGTCGGGCGAGGCGATCTGCTCCGGCGTCACCGGTCGCGCGCGCACGCGCAGGACCTCGGCGCCGGCTTGCACGATGGGTGTGTCCATGGGCTTCTCCAGCGGACGCGGGGCGGTGGCGCACGCGGTGAGGACGAGCGCAACGGCGGAAAGTGAGCGCGTCATGCGGCCCGGCATAGCGCATCGGCACGAGACTCGGTTCTGCATTGGCGACAATCCGTGTGCCTCTCGCAGCGCCGAGTCGGCTTCGGGGCAGAGCGTTCCGGCCGCCGGAGCCGTACTCGTGGTGGCCGTACCAAAGCGCCCGGAGGCCGCCGACGCCGGCGGCGGTGAACTACCGCTGGCCGGTGGGCGAGGCCGATGGAGCAGTCGCTGCCCTTCCGAGGCCGGAGCACCCCGCCGGGCGAGGGGCCCGTCGTCGCGCTTCGGGGCCGACTCAGCTCGCGGCGGGCCGCGGCTCCGGCGTCAGCGGCGCGTTCAGCAGCTTCGCCACCTCGGCGGCGAGCGCGCGCACCTCGTCGTCGGGCAGCCGCACGCCGTTCTGCAGCACGAGGCGCTCGCCGGACTTGAGCTTCAGCGCGACGTGCAGCGGCGGCGCGGCGGCGCCCCGGGCGGGCTTCGCGCCGGCGGCCTCCGCGGTGTTCCCGGCTGCGACGAGGGAGCCAATCCACCCGCCGGAGTCCAGCGTGACGGAGACAGCCTCCACCTCGCGGAGCGGCACCGTGACGACCTTCGCGCTCCCGGGCTTCTCGCGCAGCGCGAGCGTCCGCGCGCCGGGGTCCACGACCAGCACCTGCGGCCGCAGCGCATAGCGGGGCAGCGACAGGACGCTCGCCAGCACCAGCAGCCAGCCAATCGAGCACAGGCCGCCCAGCGGGGCGAAGAGGTTCACGAAGTCCTGCTGGGCCTCGAGCCGCGGCGCGGCGGGATCGGCGAGGAACATGCGCAGCGCGCTGGCCAGCGCCTCCTTGTCCTTCGCGTTGCGATCCGACGCGACGCTCAGCACCGGCACCTCGCCGCTCGCCGTCACCAGCGCGATGCGCGTGGAGCCGCCGTTCTCCTTGCCGATGAGGACGGCCTCCCTCACGTCGTCGGCGCGGCGCTCCGTGGAGAAGAGCCCGAACAGCACCCCCTCTCGCACCACGCAGCGCACCGCGCCCGCCTCGCGGGTGCACGACACCTGGCAGCGCATGGTGCCCAGCCCGAGCAGCCCCGGGCCGAAGAGGAACAGCACTCCGAAGGTGACGACTCCCCCCAGCACCCGGACCAGCAGCGACTGCTTCGGGCGGAGGCGCAGGTGCACGCGCCCGGCGTCATCGGTGTTTCGTTCGACCGGCATGGGGGCGCAGCGTAGCCCGGCGCGGCGCGGCCGGTGGGCCGATGCCCAGGTGGAGCCGCTCTACACGCTGGACCTGTCGGACCCGACGCGGCCGAGGTGGGTGGGCGAGCTCAAGGTGCCGGGCTTCTCCAGCCACATGCACCCCATCGACGCGATGCACCTCCTCACCATCGGCACGTACATGCCCGAGCAGCAGGCGGACTGGCGGGAGCGCCACCTGCAGCTCGCGCTCTTCGACGTGTCGCTCCTCGCGCACCCCGTGCAGACGCACACGCAACTCGTCGGCCACGCGTGGGGCTGGAGCGAGGCGCACTGGGACCACAAGGCGGGGCCTTCGAGATGAAGGTTCCGCGCCGATTCGTCTTTCGGCGTGGCTGATGGCCAGCATCGGCGCGTTCGCGCACAGCGCACTGAAAGCGAAGCCGAAGACCGCGAGGGCGAGCGCGAGACGCAGCGTCCCGAACGCGCCCCCCGGTGCGAGGAGACCCGCCCGGCGAGGTAGAGTCGCTCGTGATGCATCCCGCCCTTTGCGTCCGCCTCGCCGTCGCCGCGGCGCTCCTCACGCTCGCGGCCTGTGGCCCGCTTTCACCGCCACGCCCCGACGGCGGTAGCGGTGGCGGCGTGGGCGGTGGCAGCGGTGGCGGCGTGGGTGGTGGCAGCGGTGGTGGCAGCGGTGGTGGCGCCGTCGGCGGCGGCACCGGCGGTGGAAACGTTGGAGGCGGTACCGGCGGCACGGGCGGCGGCGGCGCGGACGAGGTGCCCGGCTACTTCTCCACTGCCTGGGACGCCGGGGCCTGGACGCTGACGGAGATGAACCCCGCGGGCCAGCGGCCCTACTCCTACAATGCGCTGCGCGGCCACGGCGCCAACCTCTGGCTCACCGGCCCGTTCGGCGACGTGTGGCACTCCGGCGGCGACGGCGGCTGGACGCTGGTGCACGACGACTCGCAGTCGGACCTGGTCTTCGAAGACCTCTACGTCACCGACGCGGGCGTCGTCGCCGTGGCTGGCCCGGAGCGCCTGCTGGTGTGCCCGGCCAACTGCGGCGCGCTGGGCAGCTTCTCGGGCCCGCCCATCACCGGCGTCTCCTTCAAGCAGCTGTGTGGCCGCGGCGAGGACATCTACGCCGTCGGCCAGCGCGCCGGCGCCGGCGTCGTGTTCGCCTTCCAGCAGGGCAACTGGAACGAGCTCACGCTCGCCTCGAGCCCGGGCCGCATCGAGGCGTGCCACGTGCTCGCCGACGGCACGCTGTTGCTGGGCGGCCTCGATGGGCTGTTCCGCCGCGAGCCGGGCGGGGCCGTCGTCGCCGAGTCGCTGCGGCCCAACACGCCGCCGCCCTTCGTCGACTGGGAGCGCTTCGTCGAGTCGGACGGCCGCGTCTTCGCCATGGGCTTCTCGAAGTACGTCGCGCAGCGCCGCAGCGACGCGAGCTGGAAGGTGGTGCTGTCGCCCATCGGCCAGGGCACGTACTTCCGCGACGCGTGGCCGCTGCCCGGCGGCGAGGTGCTGTGGGCCGGTGACGCGCCGTTCGCCCGGAGCTGGCTGGTCGGCACCACCTTCCGGCAGCTTCCGGACCCACCCGATTTCGAGACGCACGCGGTGTGGGCCGTCGACGAGAACACCCACTACCTCGCGGGCTCGCGCGTCAATGGCGCGAATCGCACCGCCACCGTCTACAAGGCGACGCGCTGAAGCCGCCCGGCTTCGCCTTCGCCGCGTGCACGGACGGGCCCGACGAGCCACGGCGGCGCAGACACCGACCGGAGCACCGCGGCTTCTCTGTCTGACAGCGGCCCGCCCCAGTCAGAGTCGCACTTCGTCGCGCACGCGCTCGAGCGTCTTCAGCGTCGCGCGGGCTTTCGTCTGCCACTCCGCGATGAAGGGCGCGCTGGCCGGGTACGCCTGCGCGAGCTCCTCGTAGCGGCCGAGCTGGTCCTGCCAGAAGGCCGTGAGGTGCCCCAGCAGCGCGAGCAGCCCGTCGGCGTCCTGTGCGGACTTGAAGAGGTCCACCAGCATCCGCTTGCGCTCGTTGAAGCGGAAGCTGCCTTCGGTGAGGCGCGCCAGCACCAGCAACTCGTTGCGCGTCAGGTACGCGCCGGACTTCGCCGGCGTCATCAGCTTCGCCGCGAGGTCGTCAAACGCGCTGGAGGTGCTCATAGTGGCTCCGGAAGGCGTCGTCGGTCAGCTTGCACGGCCGCAGGCGGCGCTCCTGCACCGCGACGTCCAGGTCCTTCGGCACACGCACGTCGGCGCCGAAGCGGTCGCGCGTCTCGACGACCGCGCGCTCAATCCACGCGGGCAGGGTGGACCAGCGCTCGACGCTCGCCGCGAGCGCGCGGGTCGGCGCCGGCACGAGGCCCCAATCACACGCCGGGAGGGCCGCGCGCGGCGAGCCGCCGACGGGCAGCGGACCGCCCTGGCCCGGCAACGCCGCGTCCAAGAGGCAGTCGACGCCGTCGAGCGTCCTGGGCGCGTCAGGCCCGTCGAGCGCCACCACGTGCGCCTCGAGCGCGTGCAGCGGCTCGAGGCAGGCCTTCGCCACCCGCGCGTCGCCCACCCACGCCACCTGCGCGCCCGGCCTGAGGCGTTGCTCGAGGAGCGGCACCAGCGCGCGCGGGTGCACGAGGTCCACGTCGACGCCGCCGTCCCGCAGCGTCACCGCGTCGACGAGGCCCTGCGGCGCCTTCGCCCATGCCGCCACCTCCGCCCACAGCGACGGCGCGACGTGCAGGTGCTCGGCCTTTTTCGTCTCCACGAAGCCGTCCAGCAGCTTCCCCACCACGTCCGGCCGCACGATGAACGGCAGGTACGCCGCGTCGAGGCCGTTGAAGCCGTAGAGCGCGTTGAACAGGCGCACCAGCCACTCGTCGCCCTTGTCGGCGGTGACGAGGCCCACCACGCGCGTCCCGGGTCCAATCACTCGAGGCCCACCAGTTCTCGCGCCTCCTCGTCGAGATCGCGGCACCGCTCGCACAGGAAGTCCTCGCCGCCCCCGTGCTTGAAGGGCGCGCCGCACTCCGCGCAGGACTTGATGGTGAGCCGCCCCAGCGCCCGCACCTCGCGCGACACGAAGTGCCCGAGGTCGAACGTCTTCGCCTTCGTGATGGCGCGCGGCTCGCAGACGTCGTGGCAGGTGTGGCACTTCACGCAGCGGCTCGCGTCGAAGCGCAGCTCGTCGCGCACCGTGGAGGTGGAGAGCGCGCCCGTCGGGCAGGTGGTGACGCACAGCGCGCAGGCGGTGCAGGTGTTGACGTCGAGCGCCTTGCTGGAGGCGAAGCCGACGAGCTCCTCCGGCAGCCTCGCCTTCGGCGCGGGCAGCTTCGCGGCGTCGAGCGCGGCGAGCAGGCGCAGCCGGCGGGGCGGCGGCTCTTGAGAGCGGAGAATGGCGGGGCGCAGCTTCGTCACGTCGAGCTCGAGGCGCGGCGGCGGCGGGGCGACGCGCTCGGCGATGGCAGGCGGGACGAGGCGGCGGAGGAAGGCGCGCCGGGAGTTGGGTCCCTTCTCCCCGCTGGGGAGCGGGGCAGGGACAGGGGCGGCGCCCGGCTTCTCCAGCGCCACCGTGATGCGCGCCTTCGCGCCGAGCGCCACCAGCAGCTCGCGCGCCTGCTCCACGCGGGAGGTGAGCGCCTGCTGGCCGAGCGGCGCCGTGCGGCACTGCGCGCAGCCCTGCACGTCGACGCGCAGCGTGCCGTGCTTGAGCGCGAGGACGACCAGGTCCTCAGCCGACAGCGCTGCGAGACAGAGAGGCGGTCTTCCCCTCTCCCCGGCCATCTCCCCAGGCGGAGCCGGAGCGTTCGTGCATTTCACGTCCGCCGGCGCCGTCGCGAGGAACGCGGGCACGTCCACCGCGCCCGAGAAGGACTCCGTCGGGCACGCGGCCTGGCACAGCCCGCACTCGATGCACTTCGACAGGTCCACGGCGACCGACTCGCGCGGCCCGTCGAAGGCGATGGCCTTCGTCGGGCACGCGTCCACGCACGCCCGGCAACTCGCCGCGCGGCTGCGCAGCTTCACGCACGTCTCCCACGCGAGCGTCAGCTTCGGCGCAGGCGGGGCGGCCTGGGCGCTCACGCCTGCTCCTTCACGAGCGCCTCGTGGTCCGACAGCAGGAACTGCAGCGCGGCGTCCGCCCCGTCCCGGTACAGCGCCGTCTTCGCGTTGCGCGCCACCGCGAGGAAGTACAGCGGCGCCCAGCGCACCAGGTGCTCCTCGAGGAACGCCTGCTCGATGCCGCGAATCTGCGCGACGTACCTCGGGTCGCCCACCTGCGCGGCCTCCGCCTCCTTCTGCGCCAGCGTCGCCATCAGCTCGAGCTCGATGCCCACGTGGTCCATCGACAGCGAGCGCGCCGCCGCCAGGTCGGCCTCGAAGCCGTACTTCGTCAGGAAGTCGGCCAGCGGGTTCGCGCGCCCCGATTCCACCATCGCGTCGTCGCGCCGGTAGAAGGACTCGTACGGCACCACGCTCACCACCGTGAGGTTCACGTAGTCCGGGTCGAAGTGGCGCGCGCGCGCGTCGGCGGTCGCCAGGTGGTCCATCTCGCCCGACGCAGAGAACTCCGGCAGCAGCGCCTTCGTGAAGTCGCTGCGCAGCACTTCGGCGAAGGCGTCGTCGACTTCCCGCACGAAGAGGCGCGAGAAGAAGGCGTACAGGCGGTGGCGGGCGGCGGCGTCCACGGAAAAGTCTTCCTCTCACCCCGACCCTGTCCCCCCGATGGGGAAAGGGAGCAGGTTCGTCAGGTGAGGTTCATCTTGTACGCGTCGCGCGTCAACGCGACCCACGGGCGCTTGAGGTGCTCGGGCCGGCGCAGGCCGCCGGGGCCGGGCGCGGGCCGGGTCAACTCGTCGCGCCACACCTGGTACGTCTTGAAGGTCGCGGCGATGTCCACCTTGAGGTCGCCGACCTTCTCGCCGGGGCCGGCCTTCTCGAGCAGCACCTTCTGGTGCCAGCAGTGCATGCCCGACACCGGGTCGGGGTGCGGGTGGTGCGTCGCGTTCTGCCAGACGCCCGACAGCCCGTCCCAGCTCAGGTTGTCGAGGTCCCGGTTGAACGCCGCGAACGGCCAGCCCTTCTCGCCGAACTCTTTCGTCGGCGTGATGTGCCGCTTCGTCAGGCCTTGGGTGTACGTCAGCTGCCGCGTGGTGCCCGCCTCGGTGATGGCCGCCGTCGGCGCGCCCGAGCCCATGATGGTGAGCTTCTGCTCGAAGCCCACGTCCACCGCGTTCACCACGCGCCACCGGCCGGCGTGGTGCGAGCACGCCACGACGCCCGGGGCGATGCCCTGCGTCGGCACGCACATGGCGATGAAGTAGCCCGCCTCGAGCTTCGACATCGTGTCCACCACGCGCACCTTCACCGCGTCGCCGCGCTGGAAGCCCAGCCGCGCCGCGTCTGCCTCGTTGATCCACAGCGGGTTGTGGTTCTGGCTGATCTCCATGAGCCACTTGGAGTTCACCGAGCGCGTGTGGATGTTGTAGCTCAGGCGGAAAATGGGGTTCAGCGCGAAGGCGTTCGGCTCCGTCATGTACTGGTGGTGCACCTGCGAGACGACGTGCACCATCGTCTCCCGCTCCTGGGGCGTGCGCGGGTAGATGGGAATGGCGTACTCGGGCCAGCCCCAGTCCTTGAACCAGCGCGCGTAGAACTCCATCTTCCGGCTGGGCGTCGCGAAGCCCGTCACCTTCTTCCCCTCGCGCGTCTGCACGCCGACGACGTGGCGGCCTTCGGGCGTGTCCACGTACAGCTGGTTGGTGCGCGCGTCGGTCTTCAGGTCTTTGAGCGGGTACTCCACGACGCCGCCGAAGAACTGCGGCGCCTTCGCCTTCACCACGCCCTTCGCCTCGTCGACGTGCAGCTCCTCCTTGTGCATCTCGTACACGTCGACCTTCTCGGTCCACGCGCCGCGATCGCGGATGAACGCGTAGTTCGGGTACCGCGCGTAGACCGTCGCGAGCTTCTTCTCGAGGTCGGTCGTCGCCTCGGCGATCTTCTGCTTCGCGTACTCGGCCGCGGCGGCCTTCAGCCCGGGCAGCGTACCGAACGCCGCGTTGTAGTACTCGGCGATGGTGACGGGCTTGCCCGGGTTCTCGCGGCTCTCCCAGTACTGGCGAATGCCCAGCGTCCCGTCCGGGTCGACGTGGTGGAACAAGAGGTTGATCCACAGCTCGTTCTCTTCCCACACCTCGCCGAGCCCCGCCTTGATGTGCGCCTCCAGCGTGGCCTTCGCCGGGTCCTTTGGCTCCCAGCCGGACTTCTCGAGCGCGACGCGCAGCACCGGCTGGCGGAAGCCCAGCCACGCCTCGGTGTTGGTGGGCTCGGAATGCTGGTCGTGGCGCTCACCCGAGAGGCCCGTCGGCAGCACGTAGTCCATGAACCAGTTCGTCTCGGACCAGGTGGGCGACGGGTTGAAGGTGAGCTCCACCTTCGTCTCGTCCTTCAGCACCTCGATCCACCGGAAGCCGTCGGGGTTGATCCACACCGGGTTGTACTGCCGGGGAATCCACACCGAGAGCTTCGTCGGCACCGAGAGGCCCTTGGCGGTCCACTTCCGCTGCCACTCGGTGTCCGACAACAGGTGCGGCAACAGGTACGACATTTCGTAGGACGCGAGCGGCCACTCGGGCGGCCACGACAGCTCGTTCCACTCGTTCACCTTCGCGGGGCTGCCCGCCTGGCACGCGCCGCCGCCCTTGCCGGCGACGGCGATGACGCGGCCCTCTTCCACCGACAGCGCGCCGACGCCGCCGAAGTTGCCGGTGAGCGACAGGAGGAAGATGCCGGTGCGGCCGGTGCTCATCCACCCGCCGCGGTTGCCCGAGCCCGACGCGCGCCAGAAGAAGCTCGAGATGCGGTTGCCCGCGAACAGCACGTACTCGTACAGCTTCTCGAGCTTCTCGACGGGCACGCGCGCCTCGGCCGCGGCCCACTCCAGCGTGTAGCCGCCGTAGAGGTCGACGAGCAGCTTCTCGAAGTCCTCGAAGGTGTCGCCCTTCGGCAGCTCGGTGAGGAAGCCCCGGTCCTTGAAGAGCTGCAGCTCGTCCTTGTCGTCGAGCAGCTCCTGCCAGTTCCACCACTCGCGAATGAACTCGCGGTCGTACTTCTTCTCGCGGATGAGGCGGGACGCCAGCGCGAGGTAGATGGCGGACTCGCTGCCCGGCCAGCACGGAATCCACAGGTCGGCCATGCCCGCGGAGTTGGACAGGCGCGGATCCATCACCACCAGCTTGGCGCCCTTCTGCCGCGCCTTCGCGATCTGCCCGGCCGCCTGCTGGAAGTAGTGGCCGGCGTCGGCGGCGTGCGACGACTGCAGGAACACCAGCCGCGCGTTCGCCCAGTCCGGCGCGCTGCGGTCGTCGTTCACCCACAACAGCGACGACATGCGCGCGCCCGCGCTGCAGATGTTGGTGTGCGAGTTCTGGCAGTCCTGGCCCAGCGACGCCCACACGCGCGGCGTGAAGCCCGACTCGTTGGGCCGGCCGACGTGGTGCATGATGCTCTTCTTCGAGAACGCGTCGCCCTTCTGCAGCGTCTCGCGCATCTTCGCGCCGATGGTGGCCAGCGCCTCGTCCCAGGTGGTGCGCACCCACTTGCCCTCGCCGCGCCTGGTGCCGGGGGCACGCTTCAGCGGGAAGGGGATGCGATCGGGGTCGTACATCTGGCTCTGCACGGCGTAGCCCTTGGCGCAGTTGCGGCCGAGGCTGCCGGTGTGGAGCGGGTTCCCCATGTACTTCCGCACCACCATCGTTTCCTTGTCGACCCACGCGGTGAGGCCGCAGGCGGCCTCGCAGTTGTTGCAGATGGTGGGGACCAGCACGTAGTCGCGCACCTTCACGTCGTGGCGGCCGATGCCACCCCGCTTCCAGTCGTCGCCGTCCAGCTCGCGCCAGCCGTTCCACTTCTCGAACGGAGGGTACGACGCGAAGTTGCCGTCCTTCACCGGCACCTTGTCGAAGCGGTCGGGCAGCACCTCGCCGGCGCGCGCCTCGGGGATGAACGAGCGCACCGCGCCGACGGTGACCGCCGCGGCGCCCGTCGTGACCGCCGCCGCCTTCAGGAAGTCTCGTCGCTTGAGCATGGGAAGGGTCGTCCTCGTCACGAGAGGGGAAGGAGCTGGGGCGCGATGAGCCAGGCGTGCTTCACGAGCCACAGCCCGACGAGCCCCGACACCGCCGCGAACTTCAGCGCCACCGGTTGCTTCGCGCGGACGCTGACCGCCACCAGCACCCCGGGCACCGCGAAGCCGAACGTGAGGCCCGCGAAGAACAGGTTCCTCAGGTCGCCCGAGAGCAGCGTGTGGATGACGTACTCCGCTTCCTCGGACTTCTGCGGCGCGAAGACGAGCTCGGCCGAGAAGATGACCAGCGCCAGCACCGCCGACAGGCCCAGCACCCACGCGAGCGAGAGGCTCTCGTCGTCCGTGCGCTGGCCGAACAGGAGGTAGGTGGCGCTGCCCGCGAGCGTGGCCGCGAGGATCATCTGGGCGATCTCCGTCGGCGTCTGCCAAATCTCCCGCGCGCTCGCCTGGCCCATCAGCGCCGCGGTGTAGATGGTGGCGAAGAAGGCCAGTACCAGCGTGGGCCCCAGCAGCCGGTCCCACAGCGTGTCGTTCTTCTTCCACACCGCGAACAGCATCAGCGTGAGCAGCCCGGTGTACGCGGTGAGCAGCCACGCGCCGACGTTGATGCTGCTGGTGAAGTGCGGCCACGCGAACATGTGCCAGAAGCGGAACATCTGGTGCAGGTCGAGGACCGTGAAGAGCAGCGTCAGCTGGATGAAGACGAAGCCGATGAGTGGCATCCACACCCGGTAGAAGCGCTCGTTCTGCTGGTGGCGGCCCATCATGTACGCGCCCACCAGCAGCACGCCGGTGCCGACCGACTTGGCCCACATGTTCATCGTCACGTACCAGCCCCAGATGACGCCGGTGTGGAGGACGTCGAGCGTGACGTGGGCCGACTGCAGCGCAGGCACGTCTGCGACGAGGGCGTTCATGGTCATTCGCCTCCGACCGTGTCGAGCTTCCCGATGCGGTTGAACAGCTGCCAGCCTTCCTCGCGCTTCGTGGCGAGCGGCTCGAGGTGCTGCGCGCCGCCGCCCACGTAGAAGTGCTTGGGCAGCGTGCCCTTCTCGGGCTTGCGCACGCGGGCGTCGCGGTGCGCGACCAGGTACTGGCTGATGCGGCTCTTCGGATCGTCGAGGTCGCCGAAGAGGTTGGCGCCGGTGGGACAGGTGACGACGCACGCCGGCTCGAGGCCGCCCTCCACCCGGTGCGCGCAGTAGGTGCACTTGTCGGCGGTGTTGGACTCGGGGTCCATGTAGATGGCGCCGTAGGGGCACGCCATCATGCAGGCCGCGCAGCCGATGCAGCGGTCCTTGTCGATGTTGACGATGCCGTTGGGCAGGTAGTGCAGCGCGCTCACCGGGCAGATGCGCTCGCAGGGCGCGTTGTCGCAGTGGTTGCAGCGCATCGGCGTGAAGCTGCGCCGCACCTCCGGGTACACGCCGGAGTCGACGTACTTCACGCGCAGCCGCCAGCTGTTCACCGGCACGTCGTTCTCGGACTTGCAGGCGACCTCGCAGCCCTTGCAGCCCATGCACAGGTTCAGGTCGACCAGGAAACCGAGCCGCATCGCGTGGACCCTTGGGGAAAAGGAAAAAGAGAAGCGGAGAAAAAGAGAAGCGGACAGGTGAGGCGCCAAGGCGGGGCGTGCTGCGACGACGGTGCCGGGCGCACACCCGGTCGGGCTTGGAGCCGAGTGACGCGAAAAGGGTTCGGGTCCGGCCGTGGCGCGGCGCGTCACGGACGGAGACGAGGTGTGTTGGCCGCTTGCCCGCGGTGCGTCGTGCCCCACGACGGTGGCCACCGGCGGCGGCAGCACGTGCGCGGGCGAGCCGGGGCGAGCGCGGCGGTTGCCGGGCGAGAGGTTACGGCTCGTAGACCTCGGTGGCGCCGGTTACGCCCTTGAGCTCGAAGGCGCCGACGCACGGGCCGCGCGCGGGCAGGGCCGCGGCCAGCGCGCCGGACAGCAGCACGGGCTTGCCCAGCTTGCCGGTGAGGCCTTCGATGCGGCTCGCGAGGTTCACCGCGGGCCCGATGGCGGTGAAGTCGAGGCGCCCCGCGCCGCCGATGTTGCCGTAGGCCACCTCGCCGACGTGCAGCGCGACGCCGAAGGCCAGCGGGCTCTCCCCGCGGCCCGCGCGGGCCTGGTTGAGCGCGGCGAGCGCCTCCAGCGCCTCGCGGCTGGCGCGCACCGCCGCGCCGCCCACCTCGGCCGTCGAGCGGCCGCGGCCGAGCGGGAAGATGGCGAGCAGCCCGTCGCCGATGAACTTGA
This sequence comes from Myxococcota bacterium, assembly GCA_040755835.1. GTDB lineage: Bacteria > Myxococcota > Myxococcia > Myxococcales > Myxococcaceae > JADLDB01. The sequence goes on along the minus strand of JBFMAB010000028.1, from coordinate 16,141 downwards.
GCACCTGCCCGCCGGCGCGCTCGATGGCCGGCACCTGGCAGTCGAAGAACTCGTTGAGCACCGAGATGATCTCCTTCGGCGTCCGCTCGCCCGACAGGCGCGTGAAGCCGCGGAGGTCGCTGAACCAGATGACGCAGTCGATGTTCTGCGTGTCGCCGCGCTGGATCTGCCCCTTCAAGATGCGATCGCCCGCGTCGTTGCCGACGTACGCGTTCAGCAGGTTCACCGCGGTCCGCATCAGCGCCAGCGTCTCGCCAACGCGCGACAGCGGGCGCACCACGTGGCCGAGCGCATCGAGGTGCGCGTCGGTGAAGCCCCCGGGCGCGCGCGTCGCGAAGGTGATCGCGTGCACCGAGCCGCCCATGAACTTGAGCGGGAACGCTGCGTAGTCGGTGAAACCCTGCGCGGCCATCGCCGAGAGGTCCGCGAAGTCCACCTCGCCGCCGAGCCGCCGGCGCACGAGCTCGCCCGTCTGGAACACGCGCGCCACGGGGCTGGCCTTGAACTCCACCGAATCGAGCAACGCCCACGACGCCTCGCGCACCTCGACCTCGGCCTTCCCCTCGAGCCAGGTGAAGGAGCGGCCCACCACGGACGGGTGCAGCGTGCGTACGAACGCGGTCATGCGCGCGAGCGGCACGCCGGCGGCGACGAGGTCCGGCCCCAGGCGGGCCAGCACCGCCATCGGCGTCGGCGCGCCCGGCGCCCCGTCCACCAGCCAGTCGAAGAGCGCCTGCACCACCGGGTGGAAACCCATGCGGGAGAAGATAGTGGACTTCGCCGCTTCCGTCCGGGCACGCGGAACCGCCTCGTGGGCCGGCGGCTCCCCGGCGGCCAGCGCGGGCTGTGGCTGGTCGGCGAGCGGGGCACCAGCCGCGGCACCTGTACTGAGCGGCGCGCGTCAGAAGCCCGCGGCCAGCTCGATGTACAGCGTGCGCCCGTACTGCTGCACCTTGCCGAAGCCCGCCTCGGTCGACACGGGCAGCACGTAGACCTGGTCCAGCAGGTTGCGCACGCCGGCGAAGTAGCGCACCGGGCCGTACTCGCCCTGCAGGCCGAGGTTGAGTAGCAAGGCCTCGCCGATGCGCGAGCCGTCCTTCGCCTGGCGCGCCGACTGGTACGTCACCTGGCCGGACAGGCGCACGTAGCCTTCCTTGAGCGGCACCAGCGCCTTGAGCGACGCCATGTGCTGCGGGTACGCCGCGTCGGCCGAGCCGTCGCCGCTGAGTATCACGAAGCTGTAGGTCGCGTTCACCAGCGTGAAGCGGCCCGGCTGCCAGCGCAGCTCCGCCTCGGCGCCGCCGGCGGTCAGCCGCCCCGTGGTGTTGCCGTACGCGACGCATTGCACGGGCTCGCCCGCGGTGCCGCAGCGCGGCGGGTCCACCGCGTCCTCCTCGAGCACGATGAGGCGGTCGATGAGGTTGTAGTAGCCGCCCACCGTCGCTCGCAGCTCGGGGGTGATGTCGTGGTGGTGCTCGGCCTCGAAGGTGGTGATGAGCTCCGGCTGCTGCGGCTGGTCGGGCTTGCGCTGCGTGGCGTTGTTGTCGCTGAACTGCAGCTCGTAGATGGTGGGCGCGCGGAAGGCCTGGCCCACCACCAGCTTGCTGACGCCGCCGTCGTACAGCTTTGCCACCACCGCGCCGCGCGGGCTGAGCGCCACGCTCGAGAGGTCGAAGTACTTGTCGATGCGCAGGCCCGCCTGAACGAAGACGCGGCCTGCGATCTGCCACTCATCGAGCAGCGTCCCGGACAGCAGGACGCGGGTGTAGGACTCCAGCGGCAGGCCGACGCCTTGCTGCTGCACCAGCTGGACGTTGCCCTCGATGGAAGCCGTCAGGCGGTTGCCTTCGAAGAGCGTGACGCCCGCGCGCACCTCACCGCCGAACCAGTCGGCGCCGCCCGAGTCCGTCTCGCGGAACTTCTGCCTGTCCTCGTCCAGCTTCGCGTACCAGCCGCGGTAGCGGCTCCCGTCGTAGCTGGCGCGCGCGTTGAGCGACACGCGCGAGAAGTGCTTCTCGTAGCGCAGCTCGGCGAAGCCGCGGGCGTCGGTGTACTCGGTGCCGGCCACGCCCACCGCCGCCCCGAAGGGGGCCGTGGGCACCTGCTTGCGGCGCTGGTTGATCTTCCCCAGCAGCGTGAAGCCGCCCAGCTGCCCGACGATGGACGCGCCCAGCGAGCGCTCGCCGTCCAGCCCTTGCACCACGCCCGCGGCGCCGAGGTCCGTGAGGGCCGCTCCATTCGCCATCAGGCCCGCCGCCGACAGCTTCACCGAGCGCCCTTCGGGGCCCAGGCCGGCGGTGGCGCGCACCTTGCCGCCGTTTTGGTCGCCCGCGCCGGCGACGCCTTCGACGTGGCGGTGCTTCTCGAGGCGCTTGCGCGGTACCACGTTGACGACGCCGAAGAAGGCGCCGGTGCCGTAGAGGATGGACGCGGGACCGCGCACCACCTCGATGCGGTCGACGTCGGACAGGTCGACCTCGAAGTCGCGCGCGAGGAAGCCCTGGCCGGCCCACACGTCGTTCATCGGGTGCCCGTCCCACAGCATCAGCAGGCGCGTGTTCAAATCACCCGGCGGGGAGAAGCCGCGCAGGCCGACGTACGTGTAGATGCGGTCATCGGTGAGGAACATGCCGCGCACCGCGCGCAGCGCCTCGGCCACCGTCTGGTAGCCGAAGCCGAGCAGCTCCTCGCGGGTGATGACCGTCACCGACGCGGGCGCCTGGTCCACCGACAGCGCCTGCTTCGACGCGGCGCCGACCTTCGGGGGCGCGTAGCGCAGCTCGGCGTCGACGCGCGTCTCGCCGTCGGCGGTGACGACGACGTGCCGCAGCACCGGCGTCACCTCCTCCGTCGTCACCTCCACGTCGTACTCGCCGACGGGCAGCGTCAGCACCGTGGGCGTGAAGCCCGAGTCGCGGCCGTCGACGCGCACCACCGCCGCGTCGCGGTTCGCCGTCACCACCACCTTGCCGGTCGCCTTCGGCTTCTCCTGCAACGCCACCTTCGCCGTCACCACCTCGTCGGGCTTCACGTCGACGAGAAGCTGCTGCGGGAGGTGGCCGGGCGCCGTCACTACCAGCAGGCGCTTGCCGGGCACCAGGTCGAGCGTGCCCGGCACCGTTCCCAGCTCCGGGCCGTCCGCGGCCTCGCGGACGCTGGCGCCCGCGGGCGTGCCTTCGAGGGCGACCTTCCCCGTCACCACCGTCAGCTCGACGGCCTGCCTCACTTCGCGGCCCCTGGTGGCCGACACCTTCACCTGTGCGGCGTGGTGGCCTTCGAGCTCGAGCATCACCGTGTGCACGCCCGGGGAGACGGCGATGGTCTGCGGGGTGCGGCCGCGGCTGCCGAGGTCCTTGCGGTCGACGTAGAGGTCGGCGCCGGGAGGCGTGGAGGTGACGGTGATGAGCGCGACGCGCGGCCCGAGGCGCGCGAGCGCCTGCTTCACGTCCTTCTTCTCGTCGGCGGGCAGCGACGGGTCGACGGAGAGGTCATTCCAGTAGCGGTACGCCTCGTCGAAGCGGCCCAGGGCCTCGTAGCAGCGCGCGATGTTGAAGAGCACGTTGCGGTTGGGCACCAGGCGGTACGAGAGGAAGTACGCGGCCAGCGCCTCCTCGTAGCGGCGCTTCGAGAAGGCCTCGTTGCCCAGCGAGAAGGCGACGTCGGCCTCGTCGGCGGTGTTGCCGGCCCAGGCGGGCGCGGCCAGCGCGAGCGCGAGCAGGAGGGGCAGGGCGGTGCGCACGACGCGTCGGAGGTTACACGCCGTGCGCAGCGCCTCAACGAAAGAGACGAAGTGCTACAGGAAGTGCCAGCTCGCCCCGAGGCCGAGCTGCAGCTGGGCCCGCGGCCCGGTGCCATGGAACAGCACGTGACCCGTCACGCTCGCGTCGATGGACAGCTGCGGCAGCGACGGCAGATGCATCGACAGCGTGGCGCCGGCGCTCGCCGCGAGGACGAGGTAGATCGTGCCCTGCGCCGAGGGCGGCGCGACAACCGACTGAAGGAAGGCCTCGCCGTTCCGCCCCACCAGCGACGGGCCCAGCGCGAGCGCGAGGCTCAAGCCTCCGTCGCCGCCGTTCCACCCGCTGGCACCGGCCAGCCACACCAGGTCGCTGCCGACGACGAAGCGGGCGGCGTCAAGCGAAGTCGGCAGTACGCCGAAGTCCCGCTCGAGCTGTTCGGACACGTTGTTGGGCTGCGCGAAGGACACGAGGCCCCGCGCCGCACGCCAGGCGAAGTGCTGCGAGAAGCGCCAGGTGTACGCGGCCTGCAGCGTCCAGCCCGTGGCGTAGGTGTCCGGCAAGACGCCGCCCTGCACCGACACCAGGTGCCGGCCCACCAGCGGCCCGGCCTTGCTCGCGAGGCGCGCGTCGCCCACCAGCGTGAGGCTCGTCTCGTCCACGGTCGTGGGCTGGCCTTCGCGCACCTGCACCTCGCGCGACAGCACACCGGACTCGGTCACGCGGCGCACGACGTAGGCGCCCGCCGGAAGCGTGACGCGCAGCACCTGCTCGCCGGCCGGCGCTTCCACCACTACCACGCCGGTGGACAGCTGCACCACCTGCAGCGGCCCTTCCGTCTGCGCCAGCGTGAGCAGCGTGGGCGCCGCCGCCACCGACGTCAGCACCACGTCTTGCCGGCCGCGCAGGCGCAGATCGAAGCTGGGGTGCTGCGGCGTCGGGGCGCGCCTGGCCGAGTCGCGAATGGTGAGCCGGTTCGCGTACGCGAAGGCCTCGGACAGCGTCACCTGCCCGTCACCGGTCTGGTCCGCCGCGCCGCGCAGACCCGCGACCAGGTGGTGTGTGAAGAAGCTGCCCTGCAGCTCCTCGGATTCGTGCGCGTCTTCGAACCCCGAGCTTGACGCGAGCAACGCCATGCCTTCGCTGGACAGCGCCGGCGGTCCCACGGCGAACGGCCTCGTCATCGCAAGGCCCTTGGCCTGGGTCCAACCGCCGCCGCGGCAGCTGTCGATGACGCCGACGCGCACGCCCACGCGCTCGTCCGATAGCCGTGCCTTGAGCGCCTCGAGCGGCAGGGTGGCGCCGCCGGGGTAGAGCGCGTGGTCGTCGGCGTGGCCCGAGTAATAGAAGAGGACCATCGAGCGTGGGTCCGCGGCAAGTGTTCGCGCGTCGTCGAGCGCGGCCAGCACGTCGGCCGGCGTCGGGTCGAGCAGGACGTGCACGTCGGCCGGCTGAAACTGCCCGGCTTCGCGGAGGACGTCGGCGAAGGCGCGGGCGTCGCGGTGCGCGAAGTGGAGCTTGGCGCGGCCGGCGACGGCCCCATTGCTGCCGACCACGACGGCGATGCGGCGCTCGGCGGGCGCGGCGTCGGCGGTGAGGAGGAGTGCGGCGAGGGTGGCGAGGATCATGGGCGCTCCGAGGTCAGGCGAGAGTCGATGGAGAAACGGGCGGCGCCGGTGTGGGCCGGCGAGGCGAGGCGAGGCGAGTGTGTTCCCGGAGGGCGCGCTCGGCGTGAGTCATGGGTGCTCCCGGGGGAGACGGTATTCGATGGTGAAGACGTCGGCGTCGCGTCGGCCGAGCGCGCGCGCCGCGGCGTCGTCGGTGAGCGCCTCCCGGGACAGGACGAGCAACAGGTGCTCCTCGCTGCCGTCAGCGTCGAGTGTCCACGCCGGCGTGAGCGTCGTCGCCTTCGTGGCGTCGGGCTGCACGGAATACAGCACGCGCGGCGCCGGGCCCCATTCCACCACGGCGAGGTGCATGAACCCGGCGGGAGCGACCTCGAGGCGAATCGAGTCCCCTTCGCGCAGCCGCTCGCCCTTCCACGCGGTCACCTGCTCACCGCGCTTGACCCACAGCGTGGCCGCGGGCGTACCCTTGGCGCGCACCGCGTCGTCGGCGGAGGGCGCGCCGGTGCGCACGGCGACGACCAGCGACGTCGCGAGCGCCGTGCCGAGCAGCAGCGCCGGCCAGCGCCACCGCGGTGCCTTCCGGTCGATGCCATCGAGCCAGGCCGGGCGCGGCAGCGGCACCTGCACCGCGGCGACGTGGGCCCGGCAGTCGGCGCAGTGCTGGAGGTGGCGTGCGATCTCGGCCGACGTGTCGCCCAGCGCGTGGCGGTCGAGGGCGAGGTGGGACGGGTGCGTCATGGCAGCTCTCCACGCAGGTGGGCGATGCGGGTGTCGAAGCGCTCGAGGAGCCGGCGGACGGTGCGCTCGGAGACGCCGAGCAGCTCGGCGGCTTCGGGCTGGGAGAGGCCGTCGAGGCGGGCGAGCATCGCGCACTCAAGCTCGTCACGCGGGGCGTCGGAGGCCAGGCGCGCGAGGAGGCGGCGGGCGGCGAGCGCAGCGTCCGGCCCGTCGACGACGTCGTCGAATGCCGGTGTCGCGTCGCGCACGGCCCGGGCCCGCAGGTGGTCGATCGCCAGCCGCGTGGCCGTCTTGTAGATCCACCCGGTGACGCGGTGCGTGTCGTGCTCCGGCAGCCTCGCGCGCCACAGGCGCACGAAGGTGTCCTGCGCGAGGTCCTGCGCGGCGTCGAGGTCTCCCAACATGCGGCGACACTTCTGGCGAATGAGCGGAAAGTACCGCTGGTACAGGCGATCCACGTCGGCTGCGCTCACCGCTCCTCCCATACGGCAAGACGGATGAGGCGGCGAAATCCGGCCACGTCGCTCACCGGCAGAAGCGCAGCCACGCCTCGGGCAAGGGTCCGCCGAGCAGCTTCTCGGCGCCGCCCTGGTCCAGCAGGGCGAAGGTGAAGTCGCCGGTGAAGCACGCCTCGCCGGCCTGGGACACCGTCACCGACGCGCGCACCACGCGGCTGCCGGCCTTCGTCACCTGGCCGCGCGCCTCCGCTTCCTGCCCGACGCGCACGCCCTTGAGCAGCTTCGCCTCGAAGCCGGTGGTGAAGCCGAACTTCCCCGTCGAGGCCAGCACCGCCCACGCGGCCGTCTCGTCGGCGACGGTGGACACGAGGCCGCCGTGCATGAGGCCCAGGGGGCCCTGGTGGCGGACGGTCGGCGTGAAGCGCGTCACCACCGCGTCGCCGTCCACCGTGAAGCGCAGGCGGAAGCCGAACGGGTGGTCGGGGCTGCAGCCGAAGCAGGGCTGGCCTTCGCCGAAGAGCGAGCCGTCGAGGGTCTCCACCAGGGGCGTCATCGGCGCCTCGTCTAGCACGCGCCGCCAGCCTCACGCGGGCCGCAGCACCCAGCGCTTGGCCTTCTCGTCGCGCCCGTCCAGCACCAGCGTCACCGCCTGCCCCAGCAAGAGCAGCGGCGTCGTCGAGCCCTTCTTCAGCAGCGCCGCGCCGTCGTCGGCCACCTCGAGCCACGCGCCGTCGAAGGCCTTCGCCAGGTCGAAGAAGTACAGCTTCACGTCCATCGGCGGCTCGTCGAGCCGCACGTGCACTTTGCCCGGCGCGACGCCCATCACCGTGCCGACGAAGCGGCGGCGCTCGGCGCGCGGGCGCGACAGCTCGGGGCGGAAGACGCGGTCGAGCACCAGCTCGTTGGCGAGGTCCGTCACCTTCCGCTGCGTCTGGCGGCTCTGGTTCGCCACCTTCACCACCTGCGCGCGCAGGGCCTCGTCTTCCTCCGCGGGCGGCGCGACGCCGGTGAGCAACTCCACCGCTTCCTTGTGGAGGTAGACGCCGACCAGCTCACGCATCGGCGCCGAGAAGCGCGCGTATGGCTCGGCCCCCACGCCGGTGTGCGGGCCCGGCTCCGTCGAGTACTCGCTGCGCAGGTTCACCATCACCGCCTGGCGGGCCAGCGCGCGGGCCACGCGGTCCTCCTTCGAGCCCGGGGCGGCGATGGGCAGCCGGCGCAGGTACTCGGCGAGCGGCGCGTCGTCGGGGTGCCATGCCCAGACGGCGGCGTCGAGCCCATGGCGGCGCGCGGCGGCCTCGGTGAGGCGGGCCAGCGCCGCGAGGCGAGACGGGGCCGGCCCCGGTTGCACGCGGTACACCGGCTGCACCGCGGCGCGCCCCGCGTCGCGCAAGAGGCGCCCGCCTTCAGCGTTGCACATGAGCGAGAGCTGCTCATTCCACGCCTCGGCGCCGTCGCGCAGCGCCTCCATCGCCGCCACCACCACGCCCTCGCCGTCCAGCGTCAGGCGCACCTCCTCACGGCGGTAGCGCACCACCCCGCGCTCCTCGGCGAGCCGCAGGCGCGCCTGGGCGACGCGGGGCAGGCGCTTGAGGCTGGCTTCGAACTCGGCGCCGGCGAGCGGCCCGCCGTTCGTCTCCGCCAGCGCCTGCACCTCGTCGAAGGTGAGCTTCGCCCGCGAGCGGATGCGCGCGCGCTCGATGCGGGTGCCGGCCAGTTGGCCGTCGCGCTTGACGCGGTGATGGAAGAGGAGTGCCCGCCGCTCGACGCCGGGGTTCAGGGACACCAGGCCCTCGCTCAATTCCCGCGGCAGCATCGGCACCGAGTAGCCGGGCAGGTAGTAGCTCGCGCCCCGGCGCAGCGACTCGGCGAACAGCGCGGAGCCGGGCCGCACGAAGTGGGTGACGTCGGCGATGGCGTACCAGACAGCCCAGCCGTCGCCGTCGTCGTCGATGAACAGCGCCTGGTCGAGGTCCTTCGTGGACGGGCCGTCGACGGTGACGAAAGGCAGCGCCGTGCGGTCGACCAGCGCCGGGTCGTCGATGCCGGGCGCGCGCAAGAGGGCCTCGACTTCGGCGAGCACCTCAAGGGGAAAGTCCACGCGCAGCTGCAGCGCCTCGACGATGCCGCGCAGCGGCGGGGGCGGGGGACCGTGCATGGGGCCAGTTCGCCACAGCGTCGCGCGGCCTGCACGGAAAGCCGTCGCCCAACAGCGGCACCAGCAGCGCCGCGGCGCCCCAGCCCCGTCCCTTGAGCGCCTGGACACGCGAGGCGAGCCAGAAGTGTGAGGCCAGGGCGCCCAGGACCAGCGCGCACGCCGACAGGTTGTCGAGCGTGTGCACGGCACCATCGTACCCGTGAAACGGGCACTCGGCCGGGCCCCACGCTAGAGTCATGTCCTGCGTGTCGAACCAGGGCCCTGATCTCACCGGTCGGAAGATCGGCGAGTACGAAATCGTCGCGAAGATCGGCGTGGGCGGCATGGGCGCCGTCTACGAGGGCCGGCAGCCGCTCATCGGCAAGCGCGTCGCGGTGAAGGTGCTGTTGCCCACGCTGTCCGGCGAGAAGGAGTTGGTCGAGCGTTTCCTGGCCGAGGCGCGCGCGGTGAACGAGATCCGCCACCGCGGCATCGTCGACATCTTCAGCTTCGGGCAACTCCCCGAGGGCGCGCACTACTTCGTGATGGAGTACCTCGAGGGCGAGGCCTTCGACCGGATCATCAAGAAGCGCGCGCCGCTGCCGCTGGCCGAGGCGCTCGCGTGGACCGAGGAGACGCTCGACGCGCTCGACGCCGCGCACCAGGCGGGGATCATCCACCGCGACATCAAGCCGTCGAACCTCTTCCTGGTGAACACCGGCCGCGGCCGGCCCTACGTGAAGCTGCTCGACTTCGGCATCGCGAAGCTCGGCGCCATCCAGGGTGAGGCGACGCCGCAGACGCGCGCGTCCGTCATCCTCGGCACGCCCGACTACATCAGCCCCGAGCAGGCGCGCGGCCGGCCGATCAGCCCGCAGACGGACCTCTACGCGGTGGGCTGCGTGCTGTTCGAGATGGTGACCGGCCAGCGCCTCTTCAAGGGTGAGAACACGCTGGCGACCATGTGGAGCCACGTCGAGGACGCGCCGCCGGTGCCGTCGTCGTTGCGGCCCGACATCCCCCAGGCACTCGACGAGATCATCCTCTGGTCGCTCGAGAAGAACTCGGCGTCGCGGCCGCCGTCGGCGGAGGCGATGCGCGAGGCGCTCGCGCAGGTCCGCCTCTCTCTCGGGCCCGGCGCGGCGATGACGCCCAGCCCCACCACCGGCTCCGGCGAGCGGCCCATCGGCGCGCCCACCCCGCCGCCGTCGGTGCGCGCGCGCGTGCTGGCCGGCACCCCCTCGCCGTCGTCGCCGGGACAGAGGGTGCTCGGCACGCCGCCCCCGTCGAGGAGCGGCAGCCAGTCGTCGGTGAGCGGCCGCCGGCCGGTGACGCGCGGCCCGGTGCCGGCCTCGCCCGAGACGCGGATGGCGCCGCTCACCGCCGTCACCGTCCCCGAGCCGGTGGGCGGCGACGCGTTCCGCACCGCGCCGACGGCCGTGCGGCCGGCCGTCGACGACGCTCCGGCCGCGGCCAACGCACCGAACCTCGACCCCAGCATCGTCCCCACCAACCCCGAGCGCGAGGCGTACGCGCCGCAGCGTTCGAAGCTGCCGCTGGTGCTCGCGGCGCTGATCGGCGTGCTGCTGCTGGGCGTGGCGGCGCTCCTCGTCATTCCGTCGGGCGACGCCGAGGTCATCGCCGAGGCGCCACCCACCCCGAAGCCTGTCGAGCCGCCGAAGCCGGTGCCGCCGAAGGTGGACCCGGAGCCCGTCGACCCGACACCGGTCGTCGTCGCGCCCGACCGGGAGCCCGACGTGAAGCCGGAGCCGCCGAAGCCGGACGTGAAGCCCGACGTGCCGCCGGTCGCCGTGAACGACCCGCCGAAGGAGCCGGTGAAGGACCCGAAGCCGGTGGTGAAGAACGATTCGCCGAAGCCGAAGGGCCCGACCACCCAGCAGCTCCAGGCGCGGCTCGCGAAGCTCGAGCAGAAGCTCGCGGCGCGCGAGGCGGAGCGGGGCGAGAAGGACCGCGTGCTGCGGCAGATCTTCGACCAGGCCCGAAAGGACATCGCGAGCGCCACCACCGACGCCCAGCGCAGGGCCGCCTCGCAGCAGCTCGACGAAATCCAGCGCCAGTTCTGACTGAGGCCCGATTCCCATGTGTGGGTGCCGGCCGCACCCGGCCACAGGCGGAGCGCGCGTCGGCGCGCTGCGCGATCTACACTCGCGACGCCATGCTCTCCCTCGTCCTCACCGTGACCCTCGCGCAGGCCGCCGACGTGCGCGCCCCGGTGGGGGTGGTGCTGACCTCCAGGCGGCCCGGCGCCGAGGCGGCGTCCGTGAAGATCGCCGGCCGCGTCTTCGACGTCCTGAAGAAAGAAGGTGTCGGCGGGTTGTTGAACAACGCGCAGACGACCAGGGAGCTGAAGGAGGGCGGCTTCTCGGATCCGCGCACCTGCCAGGGCACGCGCTCGTGCCTGTCGAAGCTGGCCATCCTCCTCGGCGCGAAGGCCGTCGTCATCGGCGTCGACGTCGGCAAGGTGGGCAAGACGCTCGCGATCCACCTCGACGCCATCGCCGCCGACCAGGAGAAGCCGCTGGCGAGCCTCGACGTGTCGTCGTCCTTCGATGGCTGGAGCGACGCCATGAGTGCGCCCATCGTCGTCTTCGTGCGCGACGTGAAGGCGGGCCTGGAGATCCAGCGCGACGAGCCGCCGCCGCCGCCGCCCGTCGTGGTCGCGCCGAAGGTGGACGACACGCCGAAGAGGACCGACCTGACGCCCGCGCCGAAGGAAGAACCGCTGGTGGTCGCGAAGCCGTCGTCGGGCGGACTGCCCCGCGCGGTGCCCTGGGCGCTCGCCGGCACCGCCGTCGCCGCGGCCGGTGGCTCCGTCGTGCTCGGCATTCTCGGCGCGGGCGACAAGGCGAAGTTCAACGCGTCGCTCGTCTCGTTGCCCGACGGCACCCAGGGCAGCACGCTGCCCGAGAGCGAGGCGAAGGCGCTCGCCTCGAGCGCCAACACGAAGATAGGGCTCGCGATCGGCACCGCCGTCCTGTCCGCCGCCCTCGGCGGCGCCGCCGCGTACTTCTTCATTCAGGACTGACGTCGTCACGCGCCTCTTGGCGCACCATGGAGGGATGAAACAGGGCTCGGCAGCGGTGGCCATGCTCGGGCATGCTGCCGCTGCGGTGCCGATGTGTAGGTCGCCAATCGCTGTGGTGCACACGAGCCCGAGACTGACGTGGACCGAGAATCCTTCGCGCACCACGAAGTGGGTCGAGAGCCCTTCGGGGTTTGACGAGCCCGAACCTGACGTGCCCGTCCCGACGCTTGCGTAAGCTCCCGCCTGTTTCACCTGACGCTCACCTTCACCCACGCGCAGGCGCTGCGCCGGGAGGCGTGGGATCGCACACCCTGCGATTGGCCTCGAAGTCTTCCTCGCGACCGGTGCCCTCTACGGCTCGGTGTCGTTCCTGAACGATCCCACCGGCCGCGGCATGGGCATGCCCGCCGAGACGTACTTGCCGGGGACGCCGTTCGGAAACTACCTGGTCCCGGCGATCCTCCTCTTCGCGGTGATCGGCACGTTCCCGCTCGTCATCGTCGTCGCCACGCTGATGAAGATGCCATGGGCGAAGTACGGGCACATCGCGGTCGGCGTGCGGCTCACCGGGTGGATGCTGGGACAGCCGCTCCTCATCGGCATCACCGCGGCCACCCAGATCGTCTTCCTCGCGTTGGGCCTCGTCATCCTCGCGCTCGCGTTGGTGGCGTGGAACCAGGAGCGCCCCGGCCACGGCGGTCCGCTGCACGCCTGGCCGCCCCGTCGCGTCGCGCACCCGCAGGGTCGGTGGCCGTCGCGTTGAACCTGTCCGTCGGCGGTACGTCGCGCGCCCGGCGCGGCGCCGACGCGGTGATGAGGAGGGCGAAGGGTGGCCCCATCGTCGGAAAGGAGGGAGCGACGTTCAGCCCGCCAGCGACACGAGCTCGTCCCAGCGCGCGTACAGCCGGTCGACTTCCTTCGCCGCCGCGTCGAGCTCGCCGGACACGCGCGCCACCTCGCCCGCGTTGCTGAACACCGCCGGGTCCGCGAGCTGCGCCTCCAGCGCCGCCTTCTTCGCTTCGGCGGCCTCGATGGCGGCCTCCATGCCGTCGAGCTCCCGCTGGTCCTTGTACGAGAGGCGCCCGGGCTTCCTCGCGCCTGGCGAGGCCGGCGGCCCGGCGCTGCCCTTCCTGGGCGGCGCGGGTGGTGCGCTCGCGAGGCCCTTCGCTCTGAGCCGCTGGTACATCGACCAGTTGCCCTCGTAGCGGACGACCTTCCCGTCGCCCTCGACGGCGAGCACCGTCGTCGCCACCTTGTCGAGGAAGTAGCGGTCGTGGGTGACGAGCAGCACCGCGCCGGGGAACGCCAGCAGCAGCCGTTCGAGCACGTTGAGCGTCACCAGGTCGAGGTCGTTGGTGGGCTCGTCCAGCACCAGCACGTTCGCGCCTTCGAGAAAGAGGCGCGCCAGCAAGAGCCGGTTGCGCTCGCCGCCCGAGAGCGCCTTCACCTGCATGCGCTGCATCGGCACCGGGAAGAGGAGGTCGTCGAGGTAGTCGGCGAGGCGCACCTTCTTGTCGCCCAGCGTCACCCAGTCGTCGTGCCAGGCGGCCTCGTACACCGTCGCATCGTCGTCGAGCGCGAGGCGCTGCTGGTCGTAGTACGCGATGCGCGTCTTCGGCCCGAGCGTCACGGTGCCGCTCGTCGGCGGCAGCTCGCCCAGCAGCGTCCGCACCAGCGTCGTCTTGCCCGCGCCGTTGGGGCCGACGATGCCCAGGCGCTCGCCCGGCTGCACGATGAGGTCGACGCCGGAGAAGAGCGTGCGGTCTCCGAAGCCCTGGCTGACGCCCTCCGCGGAGATGACCGTCTGCGACAGCCGCGGCGCCTCGGCCAGCTGCAGCGCCGGCACCTTCGGCCGGGTGAAGCCCTTCTCGGCGAGCAGCTTGCGCGCGCGCTCGATGCGCGCCTTCGACTTGGTGCGCCGCGCCTCGGGGCCCCGGCGCAGCCACGCCACATCCTGGGCGATCCACCGGCCGCGCTTGTGCTCGGCCACCTCGGCCTGCTCCACGCGCGCCCACTTCTGCTCGAGGTAGTCGCGGTAGTTGCCGGGGTACGACACCAGCCCGCCGCCGCCGGCCGAGCCGGGCGGCTCGACCTCGACGATGCGCTCGACGAGGTCGTCGAGGAAGTAGCGGTCGTGCGTGACGAGCAACAGCGCGCCCTCGAAACCGTCCAGCTCCTCCTCGAGCCACTCCACCGTCTCGGCGTCGAGGTGGTTGGTGGGCTCGTCCAGCATCAGGAGGTCGGGCCGCGACAGCAGCGCGCGGGCGATGGCGACGCGCTTCTTGAGGCCTCCCGACAGCTCGGCCACCGGCCGCGCCCAGTCCTTCACGCCCAGGCGGTCGAGCAGCTTCTTCGCCTGGTGCGACGTCTCCCAGCCGCCGAGGCGCTCGATGCGCTCGTTGAGGTGCGCGAGCGCGTCGAGGTCCGCCGCGTCGTGCGTCGCCTCGAGCCGCGCGCTGAGCGTCCGGTGTTCGTCCAGCGCCGCCTTGAGCGGGCCCTGCGCCACCTCGAGCTCCGACTGCACCGTCGCGCCGTCGGGGAAGGTGGGCTCCTGCGGGAGGAAGGTGATGCGCGCGCCGCGCCGCAGCTGCAACAAGCCGGTGTCGGCCTTCTGCACCCCTGCGAGGATCCGCATCAGCGTCGATTTGCCACAGCCGTTGACGCCGACGAGGCCGACGCGCTCGCCTTCCTCGATGACCAGCTCCACGCCGTCGAACAGCACGCGGCTCCCGAAGGACAGGCGGACGTCGGCGGCGCGCAAGAGCGTCATCGTCGACCTGCCGTAGCACGCCCGGGGCCCCGTGACGCGCGCGCCGGCCGGGGCGCCTCCGCGCGCGCGTTTGCGCAGGGGCCGCGGCCGGAAGTTGTGTCTAGAGTCGGCCGCGCGGTGAGCTACGAACTCCTGTCCACGCTGCCTCCCGGCGCCGCGAGCCGGACCCGCCTCGCCGTGCGCGACGGCCGGCGGAAGGTCGTGCTGCGGCAGGTGCGGGACGGCGTCGAGCCCTTCCTGCCCGAGACGACTCCGGAGGCGGTGCTGCCGCTCATCGAAATCTCGGAGCAGCAGGGCGTGCGCTACGCGGTGTACGACTACGTGCCCGGGGTGACGCTGCGCGAGCTGGTGGAGGCGTTGCGCGAGCAGGACCAGCCGGTGCCGCTGGGCCTCGTGGGCCGTGTCGTCGTCGACGGCGCCCGGGCCATCGGCCAGGTGCACGGCACGCACCCGCCGCTCCCGCCCCACGGAGGGCTGTCCGACGCATCGCTGTACGTGGGCTTCGACGGCGGCGTACGCGTGCTGGACTACGGCGTGCCGCGGGCGAGCCGCTTCCAACCGTCGGTGCAGGGAGGGCCGCACGGCGACGTCTTCGCGCTCGGCGCGGTGCTGCACTCGGTGCTCACCGACTTCGCCGGCTCCTACGCCGACGCGGTCGACGACGGCGTGCCGCTACCGCCGCCCACGCAGCTGCACGACGAGGCGACCCCCGCGCTGGACGACGTGGTGGCGCGCGCGACGTCTCGGGCCTTCGCCCGCCGGCACATCGACGCGGGCTCGCTCGCGGACGAGCTCGAGGCGGTGCTGGGCGACTCGCTCTACACGAGCGCGCAGGTGGCCGAGCTCGTGGGCCGCCTCTTCTCCATGAGGGCCGGCGGCGCGGCGCGGGCGGTGCAACTCGAGCCCGACGAGGCGGCGTTGGGCGACGATGACAACGCGCCGACGGGCGCGCACCAGGCGCCGTGGCTGAAGCACGACTCGACGCACCCGTCGCTGGAGCCAGTGGGCTCTCCGAGCGCCGCGAAGGCGCCCGCCGTGCCCTGGGTGACGGGCACCACCGGAGACGATTTTCCGCCGGCGCCCGGCCCCTCCGCGCCGCGTCGCGGTTCGAGCGCGCCGCCGCCCGCCATCCCGTCGGGCACCGAGCCCGGCAGGCCGTCGCCGGGCCCGGCCCGGGCGATTGCATCGGGCACCGAGCCCGGCCGGCCATCACCGGCGCTGGCCGACGCCATCCCGTCAGGCACCGAGCCCGGGCGCGCGGGACCGTTCGCCGCCTCCGCGCGCGGCGCAGAGGGCGCTGCCCCACCCGGGCTGGGCGACGACGACGGGGCGCTCGGGGCCGCCCGCCCGCGCGCAACGGCGACCGGGCCCGAGGACGCGGAAGCGCCGCGGGAGTCAGGTCCGCGGCCGTCCGCTGCGCGCGCCCGGGCGGTGACCGCGCCGGACGCCGCGAAGACGCCGCCGGGCCCCACTCCTCGACCGTCGGCGGCGCGCGCGCGTCCGTCTCGCGCCGCGGCCGAGCCGCCGGCCCCGTCGTCGGACAGCGAGCAGCCCCCCGCCGCGCGTGACACCGCGGACGAGGACGCGTCGCCGCCGCCCGACGAGCCCGAGCCGACCCGCCCGCGCG
>JBFMAB010000027.1:0-13407 GCA_040755835.1 Myxococcota bacterium | reverse complement strand
CGGGCCCACCCACACGCTCCCGAGATCGCCGTAGCGCGGCAGGCCGAAGGGATCGAAGCCCACGCCCACGCGCCGCGCGAGGAAGAGGATCCACCCCAGCTCCAGCACGCGGCCCAGGGTCCACCAGCGCGGGCCGAAGGCGAGGAAGAACTGGAGAGCGAGCGCCGCGACGAGCACCTGCAGCACCCCGCGCAGCGTGAGGAGCGCCGCGAGCTCCGACGGCCACGTCTTCGCGAAGGGGAACACCACGGCGCGCGGCACGAGGACCGCCTCCACGCCGTGCCCGCACGCGCAGCACACCGCGATCCCCTGCACGTTCGACGCGGTGCACGCCGCGCACAAGTTCCGCGCGCACACGGTGCAGCGCCACCCCGCGACCGCGGCCGCGTGCACGTCGCAGAACACCGTGGGAGGCGCCGCGGCCATTGGGAGATGGGTGGCGCCGTACCGCTACACGCGGCCGGTTTCCACCCGCCTCCTTTCAAACCGTACGTGCGGATTTCCCGCATTCAGCTTCACGGGTGTTTTCACGGGCAGCTTGCACAGCCTGGGGTAGCGAATGGTCCCGGGAAATCGGCGCAGGCCACCGTCATCCCGTCGGGCTTTCGACACCGGGCGTCGCCGGTCGGCCTCTCTGCCTCAGGCGCTGGTCTGCTTCCTGGCTCTCCGGCAATTACCCGTGCGGGACTTTCACCCGCAGACGAGGTGCAGCATGGCTCGGCTTCGGCGGTCGCTTCCGCGATCTCCTCCGCCCTGCCTTCACGACGCACCATGCGGCGAACGCTATCGCAGCGCCAGCCCGCGGCGGTGGCCTCGTGCACGTCGTGGAACACCACGCGAAGCGCGCGGGCCACGCGGCGAAGGCCACCGCCGCTCCAGCCGATGACGCGGGGTCGTCCCGGGCGCCTGCTGCCGGTGCCACGGTCGATCGGTCCCGGCCCGGGCCCGGCCGTCGGAAGACGACGGACCTTCCGCGCTGCGCCATCCGCACCGCAGTGTTCGACACGTCCGGGCACACACGGCGCCGTCGCCGCGAAGCGTGCGCCTCCTCGCGGCCCCGGGGGCGCTATGCTGCCCGTCCGATGTCGTCGCACGAGCCGGCCTCCGAGGTCCTGCGCCGCGAGGGCGCTGTGGCGGCCGAGGACGTGGTGCGCTGGCTCGCCGAGGCGTGCGACGCGCTCGAGACCCTGCGCGCCGGCGGCGTGGAGTCGACGGTGAGCCTCGACACGCTGCGCGTCAGCCGGGCGCCGGGCGTCGGCGCGCTCGTCGACGCGTCGCCGCTCCCGCCGGGCACCACCGACGCGCCACGGGCGCAGGTGCGCGCGCTGGCCGCGGCCGGCTTCGAGCTGCTGAAAGGGCTGCCGCCGCCGGAGCTGCCCAACGACGATGCGTGGGTCGGCCTTCGTCCGGAGCTCAAGGCGTTGCTCGCGCCCGCCTTGGAGGGCACCGGCGCCGCGGAGCCCGCCGCGTTCGCCCGCCAGCTTCGCGGGCTGGGCCGCGCGGAGACGGCCGGGTACGAGGCGCCGCCGGTGGCGGACACGCAGCTCTCGACGAAGCTGCAGGCCTCGACGGACGCGAGCCGGACCGGCCAGCTGTTCGGCGCGTGGGAGCTGCTCGAGCTGCTCGGCTCCGGCGGCATGGGCGACGTCTACCGGGCGCGCCACGCGCGGCTGGGCCGCGAAGCCGCCGTGAAGGTGCTCCGGCCGGAGCTGGCCGCGCTGCCCGAAGTGGTCCAACGCTTGTTCCAGGAAGCGCGCGTGGTGAACGAGATCAACCACCCGCACATCGTGCAGATCTTCGACTTCGTCGAAGAGCCGCAGCGCGTGTACTGCGTCATGGAGCTCTTGCACGGCCGCTCGCTCGCGCAGCTGGCGGCCGAGGACGGGCCCCTGCCGCTCAAGCGCATCGCGCGGCTCGTCGGCCAGGCCTGCGCGGCGCTGCAGGCGGCCCACGAGCGCGGCGTCGTGCACCGCGACGTGAAGCCCGACAACCTCTTCGTGACCGTCGGGCCCGACGGCCGCGACGTGCTGAAGGTGCTCGACTTCGGCATCGCGCGGCGGCTCACCGGCGAGGGCGCGCGCACGCAGCACGGCCAGGTGCTCGGCACGCCGTACTACATGGCCCCGGAGCAGGCCGCGGGCCGCGCCGTCGACGTCCGCGCCGACGTCTACGCGCTGGGCGTCGCGCTCTTCGAGCTGGTGTCGGGCCGCGACTTCTCCCGCGTCGAGCGCCCGGAGCCCCTCACGCAGAGCGCCACGGGCGAGGCGGTGCCTCCGGAGCTCACGCGCCTCATCGCGCAGTGCCTCGAGCTCGATCCGGACAAGCGGCCGGCCACCGCCGCGGCCGTGGGAGACGTGCTGCGGAAGGTGGCCGACCTGCCCGCGCCGCCGCGCCCGTCGACGCAAGCGCTCGAGGCCGCCGCCGGCCTCGGCCCTCGCCGGACGCCACGCGTCGCGCTCGTCGGCGTCGGCGCCGTCGTCGCGATCGCCGCGGGCCTGTGGTGGACGACGAGCCAGGTGTCGCCGCCGGAGCCGACGCCGTCCGAGCCCGCCGGCGCCACCGACGCGGGCATGGCGGAGGTCGGTGCACCCGAGCCCGCCGTCGACGCCGGCGGGCCAGGCGCCGTGGTCACGTCCGGACCCGAGGTCGACGCCGGTACGAGCACCGCGCGCCCGGTGCGACCCGTCGTGAAGGCGACGAAGAAGCCACCACCTCCGCCGGCCGTCGATCCGCTCGCCTCCCGCGTCGAGGCCGCCCGGCGCCGCCACGCCCGCCTGCTCGAGAAGCACGGCGCGACACAGCTGACCTCCATCGAGCGCGCAGCCATCGGCGCGTTGCTCGACGAAGCGCGGCGCGACCCGCCGCAGGTGCAGCTGTCGACGTTGCAGAGCGCCGAGGCCGCCCTTGACGACGCCGAGCGCCGGCTCGACCGGTGAGTCGAGGCGCCGCGCCGCGCGTCGCAGTGGACCTGGTGAGCGACGCGTTCAGGGTGGCCCGGCGTCCGCGCCAGCTCGCACGGATGAGACTCGAGTCCCGCACGTGCCCATCCGTGTCTCTCCTGGCGAGGTGCATCGAGGGCACGTCACGCGGCACACTCGGCGGCCGTGCCCGACGCGGGACGATCCATGACGCCATGCACCGCGCCGGGTACCATCGACCGCTGATGCCTCTCGCGACGCCAACCCTCCGACGGACCGCGCTCTTCCTCGCGCTCGTCTTCGCGACGCCCGCCTTCGCCGTCGCGCAGCGCGTGGCCGTCGTCCCGTACCAGGGCGCGGGCGCCGAGCCCGACTTCACCGCGCGCTTCGCCGAGGCCCTGCGCCAGGCGCTCGCCGCGAAGCAGTGGCCCGTCGTCGACGCCGCCGAGACGGAGCGCCGGCAGCGCGCCGCGGCGATGTGCGGCGAGGACGCGGAGTGCCTGTCCACCCTCGGCCAGCGTCTCGACGCCCGCTGGGTGCTGGGCTTCGGCGTCGGCCGCGTCGGCTCCGGCGTGATGGTCAGCGCCGTATTCGTCGACGGCGCCGTCGCCGCGAAGCAGCAGGCCACCGAGGAGCAGCTCGCCGCTCTCCCGGCCGATCCATCCGCGCTCGCTGGCCGCTTCGTCGACGCGCTCGTGCGCGGCCTCACCTCGCCCTCGCAGCTCACGCCCCCCACGCCGCCCGTCGGGGTGACGCCGCCCCTCGTCGAGACCGGCCCGCCGCCCCGCCCGCTGAGGCCCTGGGCCATCGGCGCCGCGGCCGGCGCCGGCGCGCTCGCCATCACCGGCGCGGTGCTGACCGTCGTCGCGCAGCGACACTACGCGGGCCTCTCCGCCGTCCCGCCCAGCGAGCGCGCGGCCGCCGACGCGCAGCAGCGCGGCCTCAACCTCGCCGCCGACGTGGTGATGGGCACCGCCATCGCCGCCGGTGTCACCGCCGTCGTCCTCTTCATCGTCGATGGCCGCGGCGCCGCGCCTGCGCAGGAGGCGACGCCGTGACGCGCGCCTTCCTCGGCTCGCTGCTCCTGTTCAGCTCCGCGTGCACGGTGCTCTTCGACCCTTCGAAGGCCGCGCCCGCGTGCCCCGCCGAGCCGCCGCCGAGCCCCGCGCGGCTCGTCGCCACCGTCGGCGCGAAAGGCGGACGCATCGACTGGACGTGGCCGAAGGTGGCCGAGGCGACGGCGTACCGCTTCTGCACGTCGGTGCCGGGCGGCGCGGAGCAGTGCCGCGACCTCGACGCGACGCAGGCGTGCGTGGGTGAAGCCTGCGCCACCTTCGACGAGAACCTCACGGACGCGGTGCGCGTCACTGGCTCGGTGCGCGGACTCGACGACTGCTCGCAGGTGAGCGCCGGCGCGGGCGCGACCACCAGCGCGACCCCCATCGACACCTCGAGCGCCGCCGGTTGGACCCTGGAGCGCGGCGCGGGCTGCGCCACCGCCACCTCTTCGGTGCTGGGAGACACGCTGGCGCTGGAGCTCACCAACGCGAGCGCCGTGCAGGTGTGTCTGGCCACGCTGGTGACGGGCGACGAGCTGTGGGGCGACTTCACGCTGGAAGGCGTGATGCGCTTCTCGGCGCTCACCAACCGCAGCATCGCCGGCGGCTTCGCGGTGCACGTCAACGCGGCAGGCTACCGGCTCGCGGCGGCGGCGGCGCCGGACGACCTCGTCGCGCCCCGGCGCTCGCAATTCTTCCGGCGGAAGGACGGCAAGGACACGACCATCGCGACCTCCATCGCCGCCGCCAGCGCGACGGGCACCACCTTCCTGCGCCTCGTCTCGAAGGGCGGCGTCTTGAGCTTCCAGCTGGGCCCGAGCCGCGAGGCGCTCAGGGAGATCATGCGCGTCTACGAAGGCCCCCACGCCGGGCGCATCGGCATCGGCGGCGGCGGCCAGGGCCGCTTCGAGGTGAGTCAGCTCCGCGTCTCCACCGAGGCCGTGTTGCCTGAAGGCGGGCCCACCGCGCGCCACCTCGACTTCGCCGACGGCGGCTACCCGGCCGACACGCTGCCTCTGGCGACGGAGGCGCTGACGGTGAGCGCCTGTCCCGGCTTCGCGCCAGCCTGCGCGGGCTGTGCGCCACCTCCGGGCGCGGCGTGCGCGCGCTGCGTGCGCGGTCCCGGCCTCAGGTTCCCCACCGTCGCCTTCGACCTCCCGACGGGCATCGACGTGCGGCGGCCGTGGCGCGTGTCCACGCGCTTCGCCATCACGCCTGACGCGGGCGTGGGCAGCTTCCCGGTCGTGGTGTCCACGCCGCGCAGCAGCCTGCTGGGCGCGAACACGTGGGCTCTGCCGACGGGCGGGCTGGGGCAGACCTACGGTCAGGTGCTGGCGCCAGGTACCTGGCACACCGCGGAGTGGACCTTCGACGCCGACGGCGGCCGCTTCGGCGTCACCCTCGACGGGCAGCCGGTCTCGCTGGCGAACCCCCGCTTCCCGCTCGATGAGGCGCCGCACCTCGGCTCATTCACGTGGTGCGACGGCGTGGTGAACGATCTCGTGCTGCACGAGCTGTCGGTGAGCCAGCCCTGAATCAGAACCACGCGACGACGCCGAGCGTCAGCGTGTCCTGCTCGACGACGACGGACACCTCGACGCCCCCGTCCACCGCGTCGGAGGCCACCACGTCGGGCGGCAGCGGATCGTCCGGCGCGCCGCTGGCGGCTGCGCCCAGGCCGAAGACACCAGGCCCACCGCGACCACGAGCCGCCACGCGCGCACGTCCGCCCCCTTCTCTTCCCGGCGTGAACGGCCAGTCCCGCTAGTCCGGCAGCGCCTTGGCGGGGTTCTTCACGCCCATCAGCTGCGCGGTGATGAACTCGTCGAGGTCGCCGTCGAGCACCTTGTCGGGCTGCCCCGACTCGACGCCGGTGCGCAGATCCTTCACCAGCCGGTACGGCGCCAGCACGTAGCTGCGGATCTGCGAGCCGAAGCTGATGTCCATCTTCTGCGCCTCGCGCGCCTGGGTCTCCGCCTCGCGCTTCTTCTGCTCGATGTCGAACAGGCGCGCGCGCAGGATCTTGAACGCCATCTCCTTGTTGGCGCTCTGACTGCGCTCCGTCTGACAGGTGATGATGATCCCCGTCGGCAGGTGCCGCAGCTGCGCGGTGGACGACGTCTTGTTCACCTTCTGGCCGCCGGCGCCGCCGCCGCGGATGAACTTGAGCTCGATGTCCTTCTCGGGGATGTCGATCTTGATGTCGTCGTCGATCTCCGGGAAGACGTCGACGGACGCGAAGGAGGTGTGGCGCCGCGCGTTCGAGTCATACGGGCTGATCCGCACCAGGCGGTGCACGCCCATCTCGGCCTTGAGGTAGCCGTAGGCGTACTCGCCCTCGATGCGCAGCGAGGCGTTCTTGATGCCCGCCTCCTCGCCCTCGTTGTAGTCGTTGATCTCGACCTTCCAGCCCCTGCGCTCGCAGTACCGCGTGTACATGCGCAAGAGCATCGCCGCCCAGTCCATCGACTCGGTGCCGCCGGCGCCAGCGTTGATGTCCAGGAAGCAGTTCAGCCGGTCGTTGGGGCCGGACAGCATCTTCTCGAGCTCGAGCTGCGCGATCTGCGCCTCCACCGCGGGCAGCGAGGCCAGCGCCTCCTGCCGCGAGGCGTCGTCGTTCATCTCTGCGGCGAGCTCGAGCAACGTCTTCGCGTCGTCCAGCCCGCGCTGCGCCTTGTCGAAGCTGAGCAGCTGCTTCTCGAGCTGCGTCTTCTCCTTGAGCAGCCCCTGCGCCTTGACGTTGTCGTTCCAAAAGTCGGGCAAGGTGCTGTCGCGCTCGATCAGCGCGATGCGGCTCCGCTTGCGCTCGACGTCAAAGAGACCCCCGGAGGCTGGCGAGCCTCGCCTGGAGGGACTGGAGCTGCTCGGTCACGAGGTCGTTGGCCATGGCGAAGCCACGGATACGACGGGGCGGCCGACCCTGACAAGGGCCGCATTCCAGTGCTGACAAATCCACCTGCGGTGGTTAGGTCTGTGGCACTTTCCCCCGCACAAGGAGACGCACCCATGAAGTTCGAGCTCGACCCGCTGCCGTACGCGAAGGACGCCCTCAACCCGCACCTGAGCGCCGAGACGCTGTCGTTCCACTACGACAAGCACCACGCGGCCTACATGAACAACCTGAAGAAGCTCCTCGAGGGCAAGCCCGAGGCCGAGAAGAGCCTCGAGGAGATCGTGAAGACGTCGTCGGGCGGCGTCTTCAACAACGCGGCCCAGGTGTGGAACCACACGTTCTATTGGAACTCGATGAAGCCGAACGGCGGCGGCGAGCCGACGGGCGCGCTGGCCGAGGCCATCAAGCGCGACTTCGGCAGCTACGCGGAGTTCCGCAGCCAGTTCCACACCGCGGCGCTGGGCCAGTTCGGCTCGGGCTGGGCGTGGCTCGTGGTGGACGGCGGCAAGCTGAAGATCACCACCACCGGCAACGCCGACACGCCGATGGCGAAGGGCCTCAAGTGCCTCATCACCGCCGACGTCTGGGAGCACGCCTACTACATCGACTACCGGAACCTCCGGGCGAAGTACCTCGACACCTTCCTCGACAAGCTCGTGAACTGGGACTTCGCCGCGGCGAACTTCAAGTAAGCCCGTCGTCGACCCCGCAGCACCCTGCGCCCCGCGCGGCCTGCCTCAGGTCGCCGGGGCGCTCGCCTTCGCCGGGTCCTTCACCGGCAACGGCGCGTCCTCGCGCCGCCGCCAGTCGAGCCAGAAGAGCAGCGCGTAGCCCACGTTGATGGGCAGGAAGAGCGCGATCAGGTTCCAGTTCTGCTGATCGAACATCGGCAGCACCTTCACCACCACGCCGAGCAGCGACAGCCCGCCCAGCGCCGCCCAGGTCCAGAACAGCCCGCCGCGCGCGCGCTTCGCGTTGAAGAGCAGCATCACGCCGAGCGGCAGCAGCGCGAAGGTGATCGGGTTCACCAGGAAGAGGTTCTCGTTCCGGTGCGCGACGGTGTGGTTGGTGAAGAGGCCGACGATGAAGAGGAACAGGCCGAACGCGCCCAGGCCCAGGCCCAGCACCACGTGCACGAGGCCCAGCAGCACGCGCGGCAGCGTCTTCCCGTTGCGCGCGGCCCAGCCCAGCGCGTGGCCCAGCCCCGCCACCGCCAGCCCGAGGAGGAAGAGCCAGGGGATCCAGTTCGGCGCCGTCTCCGGCGGCCGCGGGCGGTTCGACGTGAACCAGTTCCACTGCCGCTTCACGAGCGGCACCTTCGTGCCGTCGGGCCGGGTGATCACCAGCGACTGCACCTGGCGCTCGAGCTCGTCGGGCAGGTACGCCTCCTGCTGCTGCGTGATGGGGCCGTCGAGCTCGTCGTTCTGCAAGTAGTCCAGCACGAGGCTCATCGGCGGGTTCACCATCGAGTAGCGCAAGGTGTGCTGCCGCAGCGACATGCGCGCGGGCACGTTGGTCGCCGCCTTGAGCTGACCGCCGATGGCCTCGTCGATGAGGTCGCGGGGCCGCGTCGAGCAGTTGTCGTTGTAATGGTGGTACAGGTACGTGCGGTTCTCCGGCAGCGCGTGCGTGCCGAGGCGCTTGGCGATCGTCATCGCCTGCTCGGGCAGCAAGTCGAGCTCCTGGATGCGCACGTCGCGGTTCAGGGAGCGGTACAGGTTGTACGTACCGCCCACGGAGTCGTCGGCCACCCAGAACTCGAGCCGCCCCTGCACGAAGCGGTGCACGAAACCCTCGCTGAAGCTGAACATGCCGAAGTTGTAGAGGCGGGCGTGGTTGAGGCGCCGGTCCTCCACGACGAGCGCGGAGTGGCCCCACCACTCGGTGAGCGTGTCGCCTGGGCTGAACGTCACCAGGGAGACGGCGAGATCTTCCGGCTGGCTTTTGCCCGTCATCCACGGCGGCAGCTGGCCGGTGGACAGGGCGGCGGCGAGGGCGAGGGCGGTCAGCACGGCGCGCGTGTAACCCGTCGGCCGCGCCGAGTCATCCCGCAGCTACTGCTTGAACCAACGGTGCTCGCTGGAGACGGCCTCGTCGGGCTTGTGCTCGCCGCTCTTCTTCTGGGTGAGTTCGATGGGCCTCTGCGTGACACCGGCGTTCGCCAACGCGCCCGGGCCGGCGATCACCATCGGCTGCTCGTCGACGATGACCTTCGGCAGATCGTCCTGGGTGGTGCCGGTCGGCGGAGTGGGGAAGGCGCGGCGCACGGTGGGCTCCTGCTGCCGGGGCTCCTCGACGCCTTCGTCCACGTCCACCACCAGCGGCAGGGAGTTGAAGGACACCGAGGTGCCGCCGGGCGGCGCGGCGGGCGCGAGCTGCGGGGGCACCGGCTGCGCGGCCGGGGTCTGCGGCGCGGCGTACCCCACGGGCGCCGGCGGCGCGGCAGGCGCGGCCTGAGGCATGGACGCGGGCGCGGCCGACAGGGCGGGCGGCGCGGGGGGCCTGGCGGCCGCCTGGTGCGAGCCCGAGCCCGTCGAGGGCGGCGAACCGCGACCGGCGGCGCTGTTCCCCGTCTCCTGCAGGAACTGGATGACGGCCTCCCGGACGACGCCGCCCACCGAGCTGCCGGTGCGCCCGGCGATGTCGTTGAGCGCGCTCTCGATGTCCGGCGTGCAGCGGAACGAGAGCGTGCGCAGGCTCTTCACGGTCTGCGTCAACGCCTCGAGCGCCGCCGACGGGCGCGCCACGTTGAAGTCGCCGGAGTCCAGCATCGCCTTGATGCGCCGGGTGAGATCCTCACGGGTGTACCAGCCCCCATCGAGGAAGACGGCCTCGGCGTCGATGTCGATCTGGAGATCGTCCATAGGTGTCATGACAGTGAGGCCGCCTGCCCGGGGAGGTCAAGCGGCCCGGAGCCCCCCGTCCAGCCACACGGGAAGTTCCCTTGATTCCAAGCGTTTTGTGGGAAAAACGAGGCCCACGCCGTGCGCCGGATCGCCCCCCTTCTCCTCGCGCTGTTGCCGGTGGCTGCCTTCGCCGCCACGGAGGAGGCGCGCGCCGACGCCGGCGTGCTGCCGCCGATGCAGCTCCACGTCCGGGCGGTGCCGCAGGCGGTGAAGCTGGGCGAGCCCTTCGCGGTGGAGCTCGTGGTCACCCACCTCCCCGAGCAGCGCTACGAGCTCGTCACGCCGGGCGACCTGGGCGACTTCGAGTACCTCGGCCAGGAGCGCAAGCGGCAGGACGGGCGCGACAGCTCCACCACCACCATCCAGGTGAAGCTGGCGGCCTTCGCGCTCGGGAAGCTGAAGACGCCGTCGCTGTCGCTCGAGGTCTCCGCGCCGGGCGGCGTGGTGACGCTGCCGGTGCCGCCGGCGGACGTGGAGATCGTCTCCACCCTGCCCCCGGACGCCGACACGCAGGGCGCCGACCTCTACGACGTGCGCCCGCCCGAGGAGGTGCCCGTGCGGACCTGGCGCGTGCTGTACGCGCTGCTCGCGCTGCTGGCGCTCGGCCTCGCCGCGTGGGCGTTGGTGAAGTGGCTCAGCCGCCCGCGGCCGGTGGTGGCCGCGCCCGCCGCCCCGCCCGAGCCGCTCGACGTGCGCACGCTGAAGGCGCTGGACGAGCTCGCGAGGGCCAACCTGCCCGGCCAGCGGCAGTTCAAGGCGTTCTACTTCCGCCTCTCGGAGATCCTCCGCGGCTACCTCGGCGAGCGCTACGGCTTCGAGGCGCTGGAGAGCACCACGCCCGAGCTGCTCGACGCGCTGCGCAGCCGCGTGACGCCGGGCCTGCCGATGGAGGAAGTGGCCGCGTTCGCCCACCAGTCCGACTTCGTGCGCTACGCGAAGAGCGAGCCCACGCCCGACGAGTGCAAGGCGCACCTCGAGCTCGCCTACCGCGTCGTGCACGCCACCACCTCCGCCGCGGCGCCGTCGTCGCCCACCCCCTGAGGCCATGGACCTGAGCGCCTTCCACAGTCCGCGCGCCCTGGTGCTGCTGGCCTTCGTGCCGGCGCTTTTGGCGTGGGCGTACGTGGAGCGCAAGCGGCGCGCGGTGCTGCGCTTCTCGGCCGCCTCGCAGCTGTTGATGCAGGGCCGCGGGCTGCGCCCGCGTTTCCTGTGGATCCTCCCGGTGATGCGGGTGCTGGCGTTCGCGCTGGCGGTGGTGGCGTTGGCCCGTCCGCAGGAGCGCGACGCCCGGGAGCGCGACCTCTCCGTCGAAGGCATCGACATCATGATCGCCCTCGACCTCTCCACGTCGATGGAGGCGGCGGACTTCCGCCCCAACAACCGCCTCCACGTCGCGAAGGAGGTGCTGACCGAATTCATTTCCGGCCGCGCGAACGATCGCATCGGCCTCGTGGTGTTCGCCGGCGCGGCCTACACGCAGGCGCCGCTGACGCTGGATTACGGGGTCTTGAAGGAGGTCGTCAAGCAGCTGCGCACGCGTGTGCTGGAGGACGGGACGGCGATCGGCGACGCGGTGGCCACGGCGCTCAACCGGCTGCGCGACTCCGACGCGAAGAGCCGCGTGGTGGTGCTCATCACCGACGGCGACAACAACGCGGGGCGCCTGTCGCCCATCGACGCGGGCGACGCCGCGAAGGCCCTGGGCATCCCCGTGTACACGATCCTCGTCGGCAAGGGCGGCAAGGTTCCCTTCCCTCAGGGGCAGGACATCTTCGGGCGCACCGCCTGGCGCGACGTGGAAATCCCCATCAACCCCGAGCTCCTGCAGCGGCTCGCGAAGGAGACGGGCGGCGAGTTCTACCGGGCCACCGATCGCGAGTCGCTCAAGGAAGGCCTGCAGCGCGTGCTCGACAGCCTCGAGCGCTCGAAGCTGATGGAGGGCGGCGCGACCGCCACCTACCGCGAGAAGTTCCACGAGCTGCTCCTCTGGGCGGCCCTGTTGCTGGTGCTCGAGTTCGTCCTGCGGGCCACGGTGCTGAGGGTCTTCCCATGACGCCGTGGCGCTTCACGCTGCTGGGCTACCAGCTCGGCTTCGCGCAACCGTGGTACCTCGCCGGCGTCGCGTTCGCGCTGGTGCTGGGCGCGCTCGCGGTGTGGGTGGCCTTCCGGCGCCCCGGCAGGCTGACGAAGGCCGTGCCCGCCCGGCTCGCCGACGCGCTGGCCCCGGGCGTGTCCGTGGCGCTGCCTGCGCTGCGCAGCTCGGCGACGACGATGGCGCTGGTGTGCTTCGCGGTGGCGCTGGCGCAGCCGCAGTGCGGCGAGCGCGCCGAGGTGACCAGGCGCCGCGGCGTCGACGTGGTGGTGGCGATCGACGCGTCGAAGTCCATGTACGCGCGGGACGTCACCCCGTCGCGCATCGACCGCGCGCGCCTCGAGCTGACCGCGCTGCTCGACCAGCTGAAGGGCGACCGGGTCGCCATCGTCGCCTTCGCTGGCGACGCCTTCGTCCAGTGCCCGCTCACCAGCGACTACGCCGCCGCGAAGATGTTCCTCCGCGCGGTCGACCCCGAGGAGATGCCCCAGGGCGGCACCAACATCGGCGCGGCGCTGCTGTTGTCCCGGCAGGTGCTGGAGAACGCGGACCGCGGCGCGAAGGACCGCGTGGTAGTGCTCCTGTCGGACGGCGAGGACCTGACCGGCGACATCGGCGAGGGCGTCGACGCGCTCAAGGAGATCAACGCGCGGGTGCTGGCCGTCGGCATCGGCAGCGAGGTGGGCGAGCGCGTCCCGGTGCTGAACCGCAACGGAGACGTCGTCGGCTACAAGAAGGACGCCGACGGCAAGACGGTGCTGACGCGCCTCGATCGCGCTGGCCTCACGCGCATCGCCGAAGACACCGGCGGGGAGTTCTTCTACCAGCCCAACGGCGTCGCGATGGCCGAGGTGGTGAAGATCATCGACTCGCTGCAGAAGAGCGAGCTCGAGAGCCGCCTCACCATGAAGTACGGCGAGGCGTTCCAGCCGTTCGTGGCGCTGGGGCTCCTCTTCCTCGCGCTGGCGATCCTCATCGTGCCCTCGTGGCGGAGGCTCGCGTGATGGGGCGCGCCGTCCTCGCCGTCGTCCTCGTCGCCGTGCCCGCGTGGGCGATGAACCCGTTCGAGAAGAACCACCCGCAGGTGGAGGACGGCACGCAGGCGTACGAGAGCCAGCAGTTCGAACAGGCGCTGGAGAAGTACGACGCCGCCGCGAAGGACCGCCCGCAGGACGCGCGCGTCCAGTACGACCGCGGGCTGGCGCTGCACAAGCTGGGGCGCAACGACGAGGCGCGGGCCGCCTTCCAGCGCGCGCTCGAGCTGGACTCGAAGGGCGAACTGGCCGGGAAGATCCACTACAACCTCGGCACCATCGCCGCGGGGGAGAACTCGCGCGACGAGGCGATCCGGCAGTACCGCGCGGCGCTGAAGAAGGACCCGGGCGACGAGCTGGCCCGCCACAACCTCGAAGTGCTGCTCAAGAACATTCCCCCCAAGCAGTCGGGCCAGGACGGCGGCGCGCCGGACGCGGGCGCCGACGGCGGCCACAACGACGCGGGGCGCCCCGACGCGGGCGGACCGGACGGCGGCACCACGGAC